>NZ_CP077079.1:2605000-3256250 GCF_019139815.1 Pseudomonas asgharzadehiana | reverse complement strand
GACCGAACTGCCGGAGATCGATTCGCCGGCGAATGATTGGGACCGACACCGCTATACACAACTTTCCGCCAGGCTGTTTGTAATACGCCGGAAACGGTCGTCCTGAAAACCTTTCAGGAATTTCGATCGTCCGCAAAAACTCCTCCTCCTGGAACTGTATTCGCTTGCCATCCTGATCGACGAGCGCTCCTGTCCTCTTCGTCATAGTGACGCGCGCAGCAGAGGAGCGCTCGCGTTTTGCGTCCTGTTTCCAATAAAGCACACGGCCTGTGCGGACCGATCGAATAATGACCTCACGCAGTCCGCTTTTCTTTCCAGTAAGTGCTAGTTTGACTAGCGTGTCCGGCATGCCCGCTGCCATCAAATCGAGGGCATGCGCCTCTCTGTCGACTGTAAACGCCTCAAGCAGCTCTGTCGATTTAAGCCTATAAGGCACGTGAACGCGAACACCCTTCTGCCGGGACGACGCCGGGTCTCGTTCGCGACCTGTTTCCTGTGTTTGAAGATCAAGTAATGCGACCTGCCCGCCTGATCGTACGTGTATTTGATCGCCAAAACGAAACAACGAGCGTAATCCGAAATTCTTGGAACCTATCCCATTTGCTTTCGGCGCCACGACCTCCTCTTGCCCGCTGCCCAGCACATTGCCCGTACCGACAATCACAGAGAGCCGCTCCCACCCTTTGCGCTCTATATTTCGTCCGGTACCGACTACCTCAAGCGAATGGCCTCCGAAGTTGAGCGTCAGTGAAGCTCCGCCGCCGTCAAATTCGTTTTGGACAAGCTCGCGCAGTACGTCACTTGCATCATGTCCTGCAACAAACTGCTCAATGAAACTTGAGCCAATCCTGGTTCGCCGGCTCCCGCTGAAGTCAGGTGGTACGTATTCGGCTTCTTCTGCTGAGGGTTGAAGGATGCGTGCTTTTTCTTGGTTACTTGCAGGTCGGTTAGCCGTCTTGGCATCAGTCGTGATTTCCGACGCCTCTGACTCATCGACTGCCAATAAATCCTTCAAACGTAGCACCTCGCGTTAGGTTGATCGAAGTATTGGAGTTCACAACTCTTCGCTGGCGTGTCGTGGTTCGACCCGTGTATCGACAGGGCAACATCATCGAGTGCATGGAGTGCATGGAGTGCATGGAGTGCATGGAGTGCATGTTCGGCTGCCCCTGGACTCTTCACTAGATTAGCGCGTTCGATTCTGTTTCCTGGCTGCTCGCCCTCGCTTCTGCCTGGCCTTCTTCTCTTTCTTCATAGCATTGCTCTGGCGTCGAGCGGTTTGATTGAATCCGAGGACCTTTCGCCTATCTAGCGGAACCAGGTTAGCAGGCTCAACATTGAGTTCGTAAGGCTCACCGTTCTGAATGCATTTATGAATATCATCTAGGATGTCAGATTCGGTGATGTCCATCGGAATGAAGTCAGCCTGCGCCGCAATGTAGTCATGTAGCCCTCCATGACGTAGAAACGCCCCAAAATACTCGAGTTCATCTGTGCCCATCACTTTGCCATGAAGCAAAGGGCGTTGCGCCAAGTAAGTGTCCAGCGTTTCGACGCTCTGTCCAAGGTGAACTATCGCATCGACCAGATACTCAAGGTCGGTGACGCACACGACCCAAGGATAGGGGACATCGGGATCCTTCTCGAGCATCAGGGCAAGGTTCGTCGCGACTGGTCCAAAATCATCCCGGGTAACACAAATGCAGTAGATGTTCTCGATCTGCTCGCGGTGCAGTTCTGTCAACAGATTGCCTTTCTTGTCGTACAGCGGGCTCGACGCACTGTTCAAAAGACGAGCCCGCAATGCGTTGGCTTGATCGTAGGCTTTCTGGATACCATTTCTTCCGCGGAAATGATCACGAATCCTTAGCGCCGCTTTCAAGGGATCACGTAATGGTTCCTTGGGAGGTGACGCTTTTGCCTCAACGATGTAGACATTTGCTCCATGGACGATCACCAGATCGTGCTCACCGTGGGAGTCTGGTCGGTCAAACGCGCTTTCATAGAACTGCGCTGTGTCCGGGAAGATTTTTTGCAAATGCTTACGGGCCATCTGTTCGAGTCGCCGATCGCGTTCTTTGAAATAGCGAGCGGCGCTAGGCCCTTGTGTCAGATGACTTTCTAGTTTCTCGATGATGCCCTGATAAAACGCGTTGTTTACCAAGTAGAAAATTCGCTCACCATCTGCAGTCAGCAGCGGGCGATCAATGATCGGGTTGCTCTCTGTAATGTAAGTGATCGCAGCTGCAGCACCACGGACGGTGACAAAGTGCTGCATCAAGCAATTGGTCGTCTCGACACCAAACTCATCTAGCAACTGCTGACGCTTTACCTCAAACAGCATGATGCTGCCACGCTCGAACGCCTCGATGCGGGCCCGTAGCTCCGGCTGGTTACGGACTCGCGCGACGGCCTCCTGAAGGTTCGTGCCCTCGCTTACTTCACGGAGAAACTGCTGACGAAGCGCCTCAATGGCCTGAACAGCATCAACCACTGGGTTTGCATTCGCCTCGATCACCGACTCAATGAAGCTGGCCACCCGCAGCAGGTCAATGTGAGACATGCCAAAAGCTTCGACGGTTTCTTTTTCAAACCCAGCAAAGCATGTGTTGATCCACTCCTTGATCTGTTCGCTCGAAGCTTTGAATCCAGCCATGAAGTAGTGCATGAAGGCCGGCATGGCAATTTCGCGCTGGCGATGCCACTCATCGCTAAGCCCCACCGCGTACTCCTGCTCCGTAGGGAAATACGCCAAACCATAATTTTGGAAGATCGACTCTAGGCGGCGAATCAACTGCACATGGCGCCCTTCATCCAGCGGCTTGGGCACAATCGGCTCAGGCTGACTGCTGGCCAAGGCGAGCAAGTACATGCCTTGCTTGAGCGGTGAGCCGAGGTTCTGCCCCCTGCGCCCATGGTTGAAGTTTCGTTGCTGGGTGGTAACGAAGCTCGTGAGCTCCTGCAGGCTCAATTCAGCTGTGAGCTTCTTGAGTTTATCTACCTCGGATAACAAGCGCTTATGCAGGTTCGAGTTCATGGTCGTCCCTGACTCCTCAGATGGCGATTGGGGTGGATGTTCTCCGCCGCCAGGCGGTTGCAATCTTAATTTAAACGCTGGTAATGACTCTCACATCCGAGCCGGACACGCTCTTGATATACGAGTAGCTGGTGCCGAGCACAGCCAGCTGATCAGCGGAAACTTTGCCTGCCGAGATGCCGGGTTGGACGATCACAAACCGGAACACCATCTCGTGGTCGTGGCACTTGTTGCGCAGCAGCTCCAAATCCATGGGTTCACCCTTGAGGATCCTGTCAAAACCTTTGGGCAACGAATGCTGGTAGCGCTGCAACAACCGGTTAAAGAACTTTTCCTCCGTGTGCAACCACTTCACAGAGCGTGATGCCTGGCCGCAGACCTCGTAGACGTCGGAGACACGCGCACCCGGTCGCGCCTCGCCATCTTGCTGAGGGCAATACTTGCAGTGGTACAGGTCAACAAAGATGGCGTCCTTGCTGTCCTTGATCGCCACCAGGTCGGCGATCTCACCGGCGCCATCGTCGTTGAAAATGAACGTGTAGTCGTCCTCGATTCGGCTATAGATGAATCCCTGAACAGTGTCCAGGTTGCGGTCGGCACGCATCGACTCGCTGTGGATCTGGGTCGTGCCCCAGTCCCAGGGCTCGATCAGGGCGACCGGCAGCTTCAAGTCCAAACTGTTGGGAGAGTAGTAGCGATAATTGCCTTCGACCATCGAACCGTCGACAGCCAGCAGTACCAACGGGTTGGTATCCAGGTACTGCTCGAACGAGACCTCTTCAGCAAAGACGATCTTGACCCCCGGGCAGGAAAATTTGTAGCCGTCATCCAGCAGCCGTATCGTGATGTCAGGCAATTGGCGCTCCGCACCATCAACTGCCGTTGCGCAGATGGGCACTTCCAGGGTCAGCGCATCGATACGCCGGGGCTTGCCCAGTTCGACATCCAACAGGTTGAACACCTCCGCTAGGTACGCCAGCGAGATTTTTTGCTCATTCTCGATCAGGATGGACACAGGCCAATCGGCATAGAACAGCCCTGCGGGCCACGCCCCTTCGATCTTTTCGGAGCGAAGCACATCCTTGAGGACTTCAGACGGGTTGATCGTCGCGTCGTTGAGTTTCTGCGAGGCGCGCTTGCACCACTCGATCCAGTCGATGATGCTGGAAGAGTTCATCTCCCAGATCTTGCCCTTGTGCGAACAGCCAACGGTGGTGCGCTGGCCATCCTCGTAGCCGGTTGCGAAGATGTTGGACTTTCTCGCCGTGCCGTTCTCGATTTCACCGATGACGGTGTTGATGTCGCGCCCGACATGCATCGTAAAGCGCAGATCTTTGCGAGTGCGCGACAGTCCTACGTTCTGCAACTTCATGAGCTTGATGCCGTGCAGAGTGCGGAAGGTCGGCTCACCGCTGATCCGTCGGGCATCCTTGGCGATCAGGTTCAAAAACCGAGTAGTTTGCGACTCATCCCCTGAAGAGTGGACGAACAGCGTGTTGTCGGGCGCATGGTAGTACGCCAGGTAGAGAATCCAGTTGGTGTCCACGATCGCTGACGTCTGCGCCCAGCCGACGGGCGTTTCGCGCCGCGTCACCATGATAATGGTGTCGGCCTCGTCGTTGATGGACAGGAGCTGCAGCGGCTCTTTCTTCTGCGAGAACTGCCTGGCCCTCTCTGGTCGCCAATGCTCGCGCGCCACGTGGTAGGCGATCGCACTGATCTTGGGGTTGGGGTTCAGACCGAAAATGTCTTCGGCGTCGGCGTCTTCCGGGAACTGTTCGGTAAACGTTTCCTTCTCAATTTCGCGGGCGATCTTGTCCTGGCTCACATCGCGGATCACCGCACTCCAGTCGGCACTTTCCTTGTACAGCACCGCCATCTGGTAGTCGACTTTCTGGTTGGCGATGTTCGAGACGAACTTGGCGTCACCGAGCGTATCATCGACCCGCGTCAGGCGACCGATGAATTGCAGCGTGACGGCTGGGCTACGGTGCTGGTCGTGAATGGCCGCAATCTTTAGCTCCGGCAGGTCGAAGCCTTCGCCCAGCATGTCCACGCAGACGATGATCTTGTACTTCTTCTCAACAATCTCGCCCAGTAGCTTGGCTCGGTTCCGAACCTTGCTGTGGATGAGAATAGGGGAAAGATCCTCATGCTGCTTGTACAGCTCAAACAGCGCGGCAGCACGCTTTTGCGAACGCGCACGTACCATCAGCAGGTGGTTGAACCCTTGCGCGCGGTCGCTTCGCAACAGCGCTACCGCCTTGTCAGCCACCACCTGGTCAGCCAGTTCCAGGTTGTACTCGCGCACCGGATGGAATTCGATCGCCTTGAAGTAGCCATCGTTCTGCGCGTCCTTCAACGGATAGTTGTAGATGATCTTGCCATCCAGCGGCTGGTTGTCCTCACGGAACGGCGTGGCCGTGAACTGAAGGCAAGGCTTTTGCTTGAACGCGGTTTTCACCCTGCCCCAGGTCTGGGCGGCCACATGGTGCGCTTCATCAATGATCAGGTGGCTGCAGAGCGCGGCCAGGGCCTCCAAAGCCGGCCGGTCGAAGCGCTGCAGCGCTTGCGGCGTGGCGACGATCACGTTGGCCTCGGCCAGCTGTTGGACCTCGTCAGCCGCCAGGCCTGAGCCGATCGCCTGCACCACCGGGTTGAGTGCGGTGGCCGAAACGGCACCAATCTCCCGCAACTTCTTCAGCTCAATGCATTTGTCGACCATCTGGGAACGCAACGCGTCAGAGGGCACCAACACCAGGGCCCTAGCCAGCCGCCCGGCGATCAGCAGCCCGAGCATGGTATCGGTTTTTCCGGTTCCGGTCGGCATCACGATCGTCGCCGTCGTGGCCGGCGCCATCACCAGGTGGCCGAGCGCTGCGTACAGCGCGGCCAGTTGTGGCTTGCGCAATCCAGACGTCTGGGTTTCCCGAACGGCCAGGTTGAAATTGAACAGATGCTGCTGCCAGCTGCGATAGACGTCTGCGTACTTCCCTGCTTCAACGGCCATTACGGTTTCCAGAGTGAGGATGAGGATTAGTCTTGCCCAACTAATGGCCACATGCTACCAGCGAAGCGCTGGCGCGGTGTAGTCCTGCTAGGCGCCAACGCCCTGCCCTACCCTAGGCAACCAATCATCCAGGTATCTCCCGCCCGTCCCCAGACTGACGCACACTGAAATCCGTCGACTACCACCTTGGTCCATGTCAGAAATCTCCAATCGCGATCGCCCACAGATCCGCCGCGACTGGGGGCAAGATTGGGGGCATAACTCATATTTTTTGATCTGAAATTACAGAGCTAGAGCTCAGTCAAAATGTTTTTCGGCTTGCCTGAGAGTCTCTAGTGTGGTGTTTCAGAAGTACCACTGAAAAATCACTTGCCTAGCGCTCGTGCTGCACGAGCGACTGAGGCGAGAATATCTTCTGCCTTCTTATGCCACCGAAACGGCTTCGGATTCTGGTTGTACGTTTCCAGGTAATACTCAATCGAAGCTTCTAGATCTTTGACGCTAACGTGTGCTTGCCGCTTGATCCATTTCTCGCTCAGCGTTGAGAAAAAGCGCTCGACCAAATTCAGCCACGAGGCCGACGTCGGTGTGAAGTGGATGTTGTAGCGTGGAAGCGCCGCAAGCCAGGCTCTGACTTTGTCGGTCTTGTGCGTTGCGTAGTTATCCATGATCAGATGAATCGGCATTTCAGCAGGTACCGACGCATCGATCTCTTTCAGAAAGGCAAGAAACTCTATGCTGCGATGTTGACGCCTCAAGCGGCCGATGACCTCACCGGTTGCTACATCCAGAGCAGCGAACAGAGAGGTCGTACCGTGTCGTTTGTAATCGTGCGTGCGAGTTGCAGGGTTGCCCGGCGATAGGGGTAAACCAGGTTGCGTGTGGTTCAAGGCTTGAATCTCACTCTTCTCATCAACGCATAGCACCAAGGCTCTCTCGGGCGGATTCAAGTACAGCCCAAGGATGTCGTGGACCTTGTCGACAAACAACGGATCGGTGGAGAGCTTGAAGGTTTTTTCCAGATGCGGCTTGACCCCGAACGCGTGCTAGATACGCATGATGCTGGCAGGAGAAAGGCCCGTCTCGCGGCTCATGCGGCGCGTACTCCAGTGACTGGAGTCGTCGGGCTTACCTTGCAATATCTGATTTACTACTTGTTGAACCTGCTCATCCGAAATCGTGCGTGGCCGGCCAGAGCGCGGCTCATCGTTCAAACCCAACAATCCCAACTTAGCGAAACGCTGCCGCCACCGCGATACGACATCCTTGCTGGTACCCAAGCGCTGTGCAATGTCATTGCCAGATTCGCCGGCTGCACAAGCGAGGACTATTTCGGCCCGCAGACGTGCATCCTGGGGGCCTTTACGGAGTTTGACCCGACGTAGCAGCTCCGCATTTTCAGTTTCAGATAGGGTAATGACAGTCGCTGGTCGGCCCATGTCGATACACAACTCTTGATGAGTGGGTTTCTACAGAGCCTAGTCCAAATTTTCAGCGTTACTTCTGAAACACCACACTAAGTGTCTGGCTCGAAAATAAGCTGTTCACTTTTGACGGCGAATTGGGCGCTCGCCAAAAGTGAACGTATTTCCGAGACAGGACACTAGCAGCGGGCTTTTTGCCAGGCGTCCGAGCATGCCATCACGTCGAGGTTGATGAAGTCGGCCAACGACTGGTAGGCCTCGCGCATTTCTTCACGGGTCATCGGTTGCTTCAGCTTGCCTTCGGTCCATTGGCAGATTCTCTGCAGTTGTTCGTCATCGAAGCGAACCTCTGCTGGGCCATAATCATTGGAGCCAACAAACAGCAAAGGTACGAGAACCCTGTCTTGAGAGAGGTCATGCTCAGCGAGGTTGAACAGTCTCAAGTCGACATCCGCTCTCAACGAGAGACGTTCAAAAGCCTTGCCTGGGTTCATGTAGTACCGTGAATTTCCGCCGGATGAATGCAGCGCCTTATTAAGAAAGTACGCCAATGATTCCTTATCCAAAGGTTCTTGATAGTCAGTGGAGAACTGAAAATAGATCCTGCCGATTGTACTACCATCTTCAAGCCCGATCATGTCTCGGTAATGTTCAGACGGTGGGCAGTAGATGACTTTTGCCGAAATCGAATGCCCTGGGACTTTTAACCACTCTCTAAATATCAGGTCCCCCATGGCTTCAAATTCATAAGGAAGTATACGCAGGCTTTCCAGGTGATCAACCGCATCCACATAGTAATCCTCAACCCAGAGTTTCCACGTTGGCCGACTATAAAACTGCTCTATAGTCGCTGGCTGACGGCCCGGCCTAAAACCCTGCCACGTATCCCTGAACTTTTCGGACAACACCCCCCAGCGCGGACCATAATAGGCCTCCATTTCCTTCAGGAAGATCGAGTAGTCTATTTTAGTGCAGTCAAGCTGCTTGAATAATTGCTCCTTCAGCCCCTGTGCCAGATCAAACTCAACGGTGTGATAAAGCGCCTCAAGCACCGCTCGCCTAAAAGCTTCTCGTGCTTTTTTCGACAATGTGTCGCGATTAAAATCCAGCCATGTTCCCGCACCACCGGAAACGAGATTGACTTCAACATTGACGAGAGGGAATGAAATGGAGTCGGTATCAAAGTGCTGCCCGCGATAAGCTGCGTAAAAAGTTTCCTCTTCCTGCTGCGTAGCAACAGGAAGAGGCTTGTAACGAATCTTGAGTTGCGTATCTTTCATGTCGATGAATCGCCATCCCTCGGCTTTGCCAGACTTACCTCCCGCATAGACATCCGCGATATCGAACCGTCCTCCTTTCGTTACCAAGGTGCCGTCTATTTTTATCAGTGGATCATTTGCAAACTCCACTACCTTGTCGAAAAGTTTTCCCGCCTCATAGGGAAATGACTCATCCAGCAAGGGGTCTCGCTTGCGTGCGATCCTGGCGGCTACCGTGTCCCTGTCTTCGCCGTCAGACCACCAGTGCTGTGTGAACGCATCCAGCTTGAACCTCAAGGTCATCTCGGTCCCGTAGGGTTCAGCGATATCTTCAGGCAGCTTTCTCAGCAGTACGAGCCCACGGTTGGGGCCCGAAGGCTTGTGCATGACGATGTCGAATATTTCGTTATTGACGACATTTTTGGTGCGCACATTTATCTCGTCGCACAAGATGAATGCGCTGTGCAGGCCGATACCGAACGCTCCGGAAGGTTTCGCCCACTCCGGCATTTGCCGAATTTCCCTCTGGCGCTGCTGATTCCGTTGCGAGCCGCCAATGCTCAGCATGAACTCCAGGTCGTTTCGGGTGATACCGGTACCTTTGTCTCTGATGCGCAACTGCCACGTCGTCAATGCAGAGTCGGCATCCTGCTCGGTATCGAGTTCTTCCAGCGTGACTGTCACCGCATGCGCATTAAAGACTGTTTTCAGCTTCTCGCACCCTGGTTGTTTCCAGTCCAGTGCAGGATCATTCCTATGGGTCAGCCAGACTTTCAGCAAGGTCGCGTCCACCGCATTCTGCAACAGCTCACGGATACACGCGTACTTGCTGCCATAAAGGTTCTTGCCCTCAAGCAGTTCGGTGACCTTTTCTGAGTCCAGTGAGAACGCCGGCCTTACGCCATCCTTCAGAATCTGCAAGTTTCCTTTCAACCGCACGGTAATCGGCCCCAGCATGGGCAACAACCCAAGCTTCCTGCTCGGCACAATATCCCGCCAGTTGTTGCGCTGGTTGCTGACCTCCTCCTCCAGCCAGCTGAACCATTTGAACGCTTCCATGTAGCCATCCACCGTCTCGCACTCGGCCACCAGCTCGATACGCTCGGGGTCGAGGCGCAAGTGGCGCATGCCGGCGTGCTTGTCTTCGTGGGCCTTGCTCAGCGCCGGGCGGTGTTCGCCGGCGATGCCCTGCATTACCGGGCAGAAGCGGTTGTCGTCTAGGTCGAGCAAGTCGCCCATACGCAGCAGGCAGGCGACGAAGCGTGGGTGGCAGTCATCTTTGCCCAGGCCGGCCTCACGGAATGGCAGGCCCTCGGGGGCCAGCAGGTCCTTGAAAGCGGCACCGTGCATTTGGCAGATACGCCCAAGTACTCGGATGAGCCTGGCCGGGATCAGTTCGGTGCGTGGCGAGCTCAGCCCGATCGAGGTCATCGGCGAACGCACAATCTCGGCCGCACGGTCAGCGTGTTGCCTGCGGAACCATTCGGCCAGCAGTTCGCGCAGTTTGCCCAGCATCTCCACCGGGCTTTCGCAATCGAATATCAGCCCGGTGTCCGAACGGGACTTGAACGCGCGTGCAATGGCGTTCAGCTCGTGGTAGGGCTGAGCACATATCCCGTCGATATATGCTGCGAACCCTGGTTCGGCGATGGCCTTCTGCAGGTCGGCATGGGGTACTACCATGCCGATGTCGTGCCAGTAGGCCGCTTCCAGAATCAACCAGGTATCCGTGGCGGACAGCAGCCTGATGTTGTCGCCTAGCAGCCGCTCGATGTTGATCAGGATCTGCTTGCTGTGGGACTCATCATGTCGACTGTAGTGCGGGAACAGCCCACCGATGCTCTGCAAGGCCTTGGGTATCAGCTTCTTGTCGAAGTCCCACTGACTGGCCAGCAGGCTCAGTGCCGAATGTTTGCCCGCTTTTTCCTTCAGGTGCTTTACCAGCAGATCTGCCATGAAACATCGCTCTCCGGTCTGTCGTCTTGCAACCCAGGCGCTTACAGCCTCTGGATCCAAAAGCGCTACTTTATCTGCATAATGGCGCATTGGCATATAGCTCGTAGGTGGGCTGCCGCATCACACAAGTCCGTCACCACAGGCAACCGCGCCTGGCTGTATATGCAAACGGAGCAGGACTGCGACACACTGGCTATTGAAGTCGCCAGCGTCAGAAACTGCCTGCCGACACTGTGGCAGGTCCTACTGGCCACCAGCGAACTACCCGCGCAAACACCACCCAGCGGGTGTTCGGCGATGCCGGCACCGAGGGCTTGTGCGCCCCCTCCCAGGCGGCACTGGCGCGCCTGACGCAGTTGGCGGCCTTTTTTACTGAGCGGGCGGACGACCCGGGCGCAACCTACTGTCGCCAGTTGCAAGGGGCGGTGCTGTGGTTCGGCCAACTGCTCGCGCGCGATTTTGATGGCGCGCCTGTTCAACGCCGACCTCGACGAGGTCTCTTGGCTGGTAGATAACGACCCTGACGGTTTTAACCGGGCCGTGCGCCAGGAATGCAACGAACGCTGGCTGGCATTGTGCGAAGGCCGAGACAGCGTATATGCCCCTCGCTCAGAACGTCGAGCGCATGGACGCGGACCCCAGGGTTTCCCCGGAAGCTGATTTCGATCTTTTCTTCGCCAGTCAAAGGGAGATGCAGCGCTGATAGCTTACCGGCAACGTACCGAGCGCGAATTACATTGCCAAGGCCAGGGCAGCAAGGGAAGCGCTCAACGACCGAGATGCGCTCGCTGCTTCTCGCCAAGCCTTGGAGATGCTGAGCGAGAAAGTTTGGCGGTGGCTTGGAAGTCATGGCCAAGGCGTGTTGAATCTGATGTTGGCTGGCGTCGGTGCCGAGCCTGCGTTGAGAAATCTATGCGAAGCGTTGGTCAAGAAATTGGGAGATGCCCAGACCTTCCACCATGCGAACAGAGAGCCACTTCTTGCTGCGTATAGCCGCATTTTGGGTATTCCAGTCAATAATCTTGTCTGGACCTACCTGAACAAAGGCACTCATGAGGAGGCAGACCGCGATGACTTTGACGGGGAACTTGTCGAGGTCGTTGTCCAAACTCTTGAGGAGCTAGACCGCCTGGATCTGCGAGGCGGACGCTAGCATTCGTTGCGGCGCACGCTTGATCTCGGCTGGGAGTAATTGACTTCAACTATCGGGGCGAGTGCACAGGCACGCTCCTTTATCAATAGACTTCTCCCAACACAGATATTACGGCAAGCAGCGTAAGCAGCTAGCCGTAATATCTGTCGCTGAGCTATGACACACCGGACACCGAATGTGATTTGGTGTCCTACCAGGCGCTTAGTGCCCTGCCCTAGGCGACCAATCATCCAGGCATCCCCCGTGCAAGCCGAGTTTGACATACATTGAAAGCCATCGCCGACCACCCTGCTCCGCCTCAGAGATCGCCAATCTCGATCGCCCGCATATCCCGCGCTACTGGGGGCAAAACTGGGGGCATATTTGAATTTTTTCCGCCTGAAAACACCGTCCTAGAGCCAAGTCAAAATGTTTTTGGCGATCCTGAGAGTCTTTAGGCGTCGTCGGGCAGGCTGTTCAGTTGATCATTTCTGCCTTTTCATAGACCATGGAGATCTATCCACTTCCAGAGGATGAGACACCTGGGGGGCAAATCTGAGGGCATGTTTGGGATGGTTTGAAAAGGATGCCCCCAGCCTAAGGTCCAGCAGCCCAATCTCGAAAAAGTCACACACTGGTGATGGGATTGACGTGGGCAAACTCGGCTGAGGACTATGCCGTGCCAGCGTCTCACTCAGTGAGACGCTCCCAAGTCGCTTCAAGAACGCCGAAGGTTTTGTCGAGAATGGCGGTTCCCCTTTGCTCGGTCCATGCTGACCTCTTCCCTCTTCGCGGTTTTCTAAGGTGTATCACGATCCCGGACGTTGGCGATGGAAAACACCACATTCAGCGCGATCCAGTCCCATGACATGAAAATTAAATCAGCCAGAAAATGCGAGTAAAGAACGCAATGACGGATAGCTTGTGAACACTTAAGCTGCTGGTTATTACGCACCACTCAAGGGGCCATTAATGTCATTTGATTTTCACCACCTTCTACTCGTTTTTACCGCCTACATTGTTGGAGCTGCAAGCCCGGGTCCCAGCAATATGCGGATCATGGGCGTTGCCATGCACCAAGGCAGAAAACCTGCGCTGATACTTGCAGCCGGAGTTATCAGTGGTTCTTTTTTTTGGGGATCAATGGCCGCCACAGGCGTCTCGGCCATTCTGCTTCAGTTCACCCAGGCACTCTTCGTACTCAAGATCGTCGGCGGAGCGTACTTGCTGTTCCTAGCCCTGAAAGCGGGACGTTCTGCTCTGACACCTGACGAGCAAATTGAGAAAGCGCTGGCAGCAGCACCAACCGTCTCGGGCTTTGGCCTCTACCGGCGGGGCTTGCTTATGCACCTTACCAACCCAAAGGCTTTACTGGGTTGGATCGCAACGATGACACTGGGTTTAGGACCACAAGCGACGCCTGAAACGGTTGTAATCATCCTGGCTGGCTGTGCCGTGTTGAGCATTACTATTTTCTGCGGCTATGCGATCGTTTTCTCCACGGCACCGATGATTCGGGGGTATCGCAGGGCGCGCGGGTGGATTGAAGGCACCCTTGCGTTGGTCTTTGGCGCCGCAGGTTTTAGGCTGCTGTTCTCCCGCACGTGATTCAAAGCCAACCCTTGCGAGGATGGCCTAAGTTCGAAAGCCATCCACCAACTGCTTGAGTCGTGTGGCTTGCCGTTCAAGATCGTCACAAGCAAGCAGCGTGGCTTGAAGGTTTTCCAACCCTTCCTGGTTAAGGGTTTTGATCTCGGTGATGTCAACGTTCAACGAATCAATGACCGAAGTCTGCTCTTCAGTCGCGGTCGCCACCGACTGGTTGATGCCGTCAATTTCGCTGATACGCTGACTGACACTGCCCAGCCGCTCACCTGCCTGGTTGGCGATCATCACGCCGTCCTTACTGTAGCGTTCACTTTCATTCATGGTGAGTACCGCCTCCCGTGCGCCCACCTGAAGCTCTTCAATCATCGTATGGATTTCCTGGGCCGACGTCTGAGTCCGGTAAGCCAGGCTGCGAACTTCGTCAGCTACCACCGCAAAACCGCGGCCGGCATCACCCGCCCGCGCGGCCTCGATGGCGGCATTGAGTGCCAACAGGTTGGTCTGTTCGGAAATGCCTTTGATCACTTCAAGAATCCGCCCGATGTTCTCCGTCTTGCCGTTCAGCACCTCTATGTTGTTGCATGACGTGCGGATTTTTCCTGATAGCTTGTCCATGGCATTTATCGTTTGTGTCACTACCTCGCGGCCACCTTCTGCCTGACGTCGGGCATCCGACGCCTGAAGGGAAGCGTCACCAGCGCTACGCGCAATTTCCTGGGCCGCCGCACCCAGTTCATTAATCGCTGCGACAATACTGTTGGTTCGACTGGCCTGGTTGTCCGAGTTGTCCATGGACGAGCTGGAAGTCTGCATCACGCGCTTAGTCACTTCATTAACCTGCTCGGTGGCAAAAGAGACCTCACGTATTGAGTGCTGGATACGCTCAACAAAAAGGTTAAAGTCGCCGGCCAGCTCTCCGAACTCATCCTTTGAATGCACACTCAAGCGACGGGTAAGGTCGCCCTCACCCTGAGCGATATCACGCATGGCTTTACCCATCAGCCTCAGGGGCTGCATCAATACGCGAATCAGTACGCCCAGCAGAAGCAGCGTGATCACCACGGCAATGACCATCGCCAAAATGGCAGAAGCGCGAAAATCACCAAGTGCCTTGTAAGCTTTGCTTTTGTCGATAGACAAACCGACATACCAGTTCACCGAAGGCAGTCCCTTGATTGGTGAAAACATCACGATTTGAGGGACTCCTTCCTGCTCTGTCTCACTGATGTGGGTGCTGAGTGACGGTGTGCTTTGGGGATAGATATCGCTCAGCCGCTTCATCACCCGATCTTTGTCCGGATGAACCAGCACCCTGCCCTCGGCGTTGACCAGAAAGGCATAGCCGATTCCCCCCAGATCAAGCGAGCTGACGATTTTCGCCAGCGTTTGCAACGTCAGATCCCCGCCTACCACCCCAAGCGGCTGGCCGTCGCGACCGACCGGAGTTGCAATGGTCATCATCAACTGACCCGTCGTCACATCCAAGTACGGCTCGGTCAGCGTAGTCCCTCCGGCAGCCATCGCGTCCGTATACCAAGGACGGGTGCGAGGATCGTAATCAGCGGGTAAATCGTCCTTCGGTCGAATGGCGTAACTACCGTCACGACTGCCTAGATAAGTGAAGGTAAACGTTGATAGCACTGACCTCTGCTCAAGCAGTCGCGTGACGTTTTCCGGAACTGGATCGCTGGCAAAGGTCTGAGCAATATGATCAACCAGCAGTATCCGTCCAGAGAGCCAGGACTGAACACTTGCGGCCGTGATCTTGCTCATCTCTTCAAGATGGTTTTCAAGGTTCGTGCGGATCGTTTTGCGCTGAATCGAGTCGTTGTAAAGCGTAAAAAGCGAAAACGCTGCGACAACAACGAATGATGCCGCAAGCAGTACCTTATGACTGAACTTCAGGTTGGCAATCATCATGGTTTATCCATAGGTCCGGGGTGTTGTAGTTGTTATTCGATACCGAGGTAGGTTGATGACTGCTTCGTCGATATGCCCCAGAGCCCCATGGCCAAGGCGTTTCACTTCAGCCCGTTGGACAGAAACTGCTGCAGGCGCTCGCTTCGGGGGCTATCCAGAATCTCAGGTCCGCCCTGCTCTTCAACCAGCCCCTGATGAAGAAACAGCAGTTGGTTCGACACTTTGCGTGCAAACCCCATTTCATGGGTCACCATGATCATGGTTCGTCCCTCTTCAGCGAGCCCTTGGATGACTTTCAACACCTCGCCCACCACTTCAGGGTCGAGCGCCGAGGTGGGCTCATCGAACAGCATGACCTCAGGCTCCATGGCAAGGGCACGCGCGATCGCTACCCGCTGTTGCTGCCCGCCCGAAAGAAAGGCAGGGAACTGATCGGCAACACGAGCCGGCAACCCTACTTTTTCCAGATATCGCCGGGCACGGTCCTCCGCGTCTTTTTTGCTGACACCCAGCACCCTACGCGGGGCAATGGTGATGTTTTCCAGCACGGTCATATGCCCCCACAGGTTGAAATGCTGGAAGACCATGGCCAAACGGGTACGCAGTCGTTGCAGCTCGCGATCATCCGCCACACGCAATCCCGCATGATTTTTAACCATGCAGATCGGTTTGCCATCCAGGCTCATGGCACCGTCGTTAGGTGTTTCGAGAAAATTGATACAGCGCAGGAACGTACTCTTTCCCGAGCCGCTGGCGCCGATCAGGCTGATGACATCGCCCGTTTTGGCTTGCAGGGAAACGCCCTTGAGTACTTCATGGGTACCGTAACTTTTGTGCAGCCCGTCAACCGTCAATTTGTACATGTTCGCAATCATCCTCTAAGCGGATTGGGAGCAGCCCTGTCAGAAACAAGGCTCAGTGAGTCGGCCCTAAAAAAGCCAGCCAGTGACGTTCGGCAATTCGAAACAGGCCGACCAGCGTAAAGGTCACCGCCAGGTAAATCAGTGCCGCAACCCCAAACGATTGAAAGGTTAAAAAGGTCGCAGAGTTCGCGTCACGGGCGACTTTGAGAATGTCCGGTACCGTGGCGGTGAATGCCACCGTGGTCGAGTGCAGCATCAAGATCACTTCGTTGCTGTAATACGGCAGCGAGCGACGCAAGGCTGACGGCATGATCACAAACGCATAGAGCTTCCATCCCGAGAGGCCATACGCTTTTGCCGCCTCGACCTCGCCATGGGCAATGTTGCGAATGGCCCCGGCAAATATCTCTGTGGTGTAGGCGCACGTGTTCAAGGCGAAGGCAAGAATGGTGCAGTTCATCGCATCGCGAAAAAATGCATCCAACACAGGCTGAGCACGTATTGCTGCCAGGCTATAGATCCCGGTGTAGCAGATCAGCAGCTGGATATAGAGCGGTGTGCCCCTGAACAGGTAGGTGTAGAACTGCACCGGCCAGCGCACGTAAAACCTCGGCGAGACTCGAGCGATAGACAGTGGAATCGATACGACAAAGCCGATGAACAGCGATGCACTGAGCAACCACAACGTCATGGCTAGACCGGTAATTTGCTGGCCGTCGCTGTAGACGAATGACCGCCAGTACTCTTGCAGTAGTTCGATCATCGCACCGCCTCCCGTGAACCCGCGGCGTAGTGTTTTTCCAGGCAGCCCAGGACGAAATTGGAGACACTGGTGATGATCAGGTAGGTCAGTGCAGCCAGTACCAGGAAAAAGAACAATTGATAGGTGCTTTTTCCCGCGTCCTGGGCAGCTTTAACCAAGTCAGCCAGACCGATGATCGACACCAATGCGGTGGCTTTGAGAATCACCATCCAGTTGTTACCCAGCCCCGGGAGGGCAAACCGCATCATTTGCGGGAACACCACAAAGCGAAAACGCTGAGCACGACTTAACCCATAGGCGGTAGCGGCTTCGACCTGGCCACGGGGCACTGCCAGCATGGCGCCGCGGAAGGTTTCGGTGAAATAGGCACCGTAGATAAACCCAAGGGTGATAATTCCTGCGACGAAGGGATTGATTTCGATGTACTCCCAGCCCAACGCCACCGTGATGACCGTCAGCCAGGTTTGCAGGCTGTAGAAAATCAACAGCATCAGTACCAGATCGGGCACCCCACGAATCAGCGTGGTGTAGAGCTGCGCTGGCACGCGCAGCAGCTTGATGCTGGAGAGTTTGGCGCTGGCCCCGATGAGTCCGAGCAATACGCTGAGCACCAGGGAGCACAGGGACAGCTTGACGGTCATCCAGGCGCCTTCGAGCAGCAGAGGGCCGAAGCCTTGAAGGCTGAATGCAGAGAGCCCCAATGCGCCTATTAGTGTTTCGAACATGATCAACAACCTATAGCGATAAACGCCCATCCGGCGGATGAGCGCTGGGTGGTTATTTGCCGCTGTAAAGATTCAGATCGCCAAAGTGCTGCTTCTGGATCGAATCATAGGTGCCATCGTCGTGCAGGGCCTGGATCGCTTTATCCAACAAGGCCTTGAGCTCTGTATTGCCCTTGGCGATACCGATGGCTGTCTTGGAAGGAAGATAAGGACTCTCTACCGGAGGGCTCATTTCGTAATCAGTGCCCTGCGCTGACTTGATAAAGCCCAATTGCGCTTGAAGTGTATCCTGCAACGAGGCGTCCAGCCGCCCCGCTACCAGGTCGTAATACACCTGGTCCTGGTTCTGGTAGGACTGGATTTTTACGCCGGCCTTGTCCAGCACGGCCTTGGCGTAGGCTTCCTGGATGCTGCCCTGAAAGTAGCCAACCGTTTTGCCTTTGAGCGACGCCACATCAGCGCTCAGGCCCGACCCTTTCTTGAACACGTAGGAGGTGAACCCGGAAAACAGCTCGTTTGAAAAATCGATGGCTTTTTCGCGGGTGGCCGTCACGGTCATGGATGACAGGATCCCGTCGAACTTGCCGGCTCTGAGCCCCGGAATCAGGCCATCAAAATCGCTTTCCACCCATATGCATTTGACTGAAAGCTTGGCGCAGATCCCGTTACCCAAATCAATATCAAATCCCTTGAGGCTGCCATCTGCTGCCTTGGACTCAAACGGCGCATAGTTGGCATCCACGCCGAAGCGCAAGGTGGAATATTCTTTGGCCGACACTGCACTCGCGCACAACGCCAAGCACGTAATCAAGTACAACTTTTTTAGCGAAATCATAAGTACATCCCTAGATATTGTAGTTGGATTAAGGGCAGTAAACATCTGACAGCGTTAAACGTGACACTCATTATTATTTACCAAGGCCAGAGCCTCGACTTGAACATTACCCGAGTGTCGCGACTTTACGAATATGGCAAACTGAACGTTATCACGAGCAAAATGCTCGCCTTTCAAGCAGACACGAGCTTCATCATTAACAAACCACTGACAATCAAGACAGCCGCCACGATCCGCAGCAGCGTGGCGGGTTCACCCATGAAGAAAATACCCGCCGCAAACGCACCCACCGCGCCGATGCCGGTCCAGATGGTATACGCCGTACCCAACGGCAAACTCTTCATCGAGAACGATAACAACGCAAAACTGGCGATCACCGTGACAAATGTAATGACCGTTGGCACTAATCGGGTAAACCCTTCAGATTGTTTCATCGAAAAAGCCCAGACCACTTCAAACAGCCCTGCAACAATCAAACTTACCCAAGCCATAAGCAACTCCCAAGCAACAAACAGACAGTTCGTATAGACACAATTAACACATCAATCTTATTAAAAAGACCCCCGCAAGCACGGGGGTAAAGACGGGTTGACCAAACCCTGGTTGCGTGACGCCTGTATTCAAATCAGTTGAATGTCGCATCCAGCGCGAACGTAATATCCTTGATCAAGTCATCTGGATCTTCCAGCCCAACAGAAAAACGCAAATGACCGTACTGGCGGAACTCTTCAGGGTACTTGTCAAAGCCACCCCGCCCTTCTGCGCCCACGTGCACGATCAGCGATTCGTCATGCCCTAATGAAACAGCCGATGTGATGATGCGCAGGTTCGAAACAAAGCGGTTCTGGGTGTCGGGATCGCCTTCTACTGCAAAGGCCATCACGGCCCCATACCCCTTGCCCGCAAATTGCCGACGCGCCAACTCGTGCTGCGGGTGGGAAGGCAAACCTGGGTAATAGACGTAGGCAATCCGATCGTCGCCTTCCAGAAACTGGGCCAACTTTTCGGCCGTGTTCAGCAACTGCGTCAAGCGCAATGGCAACGTGACTGAACCGCGCATGATCATCCACGCATTGAACGGGGAAATGGTCGCGCCTAGGTCAACCAACGCATCATTCTTGATCTTGTTGATCAACTGATTGGAGCCGATCACCACCCCACCCATGGCATCACCATGACCATTGATGTACTTGGTCAGTGAGTGAATGACGAAGTCGACACCGTGCTCACTGGCACGGAAAAAAGGAGGAGGAGTGAATGTCGCGTCCACAGAGATAAGCGCGCCATGCGCATGGGCAATCTCAGCCAGCGCTGCAATATCTGCGACTTTGGTGGTCGGGTTGGCGATCGTTTCGGTATGGATCAGCTTGGTATTGGGCCGAATGGCGTTACGCACCGACTCCAGGTCCCCGACGTCCACGAACGTTGCTTCAATACCGTAACGTTCAGGCAGGAGTTCTGCGAAAAGCCGCCAGACCGCCTGGTAGGTGATGTCGCTGACAATGACGTGGTCGCCACTTTTCAAAAATGAAAAAAACACCGAGTGCAAAGCCGCGACACCGGTCGCGAATACCACCGCGTCGCCACATCCCTCAAGGGCTGCGAGTTTCTTCTCAAGGCAGACTTGGTTGTGGCCTTGATTGCGCGTGTACACAAGACCATCCGGGCTGGACCAGTCCATGGTCGCCGGATCTTCAGGCAGGAGATAGGAGTTTGCCATGACCAATGGCGTGCGGACGGCGCCACTGGTGACATCCGCGACATTCCCGCCATGAACAGCCAGTGTCGCTGCAGATAATGTCGAAAGATTGTGCTTATCGGGGCGCATGTCGATTCCTCTTTATTGTTGTGTGATTCGTACTTGAGTCGAGCGAGTTGTTTAGCTTCCACTCACACCGTTAATACAAATGACCTTGGGTTGCGTCATATCCTCATAAGCGAAACGCACGCCCTCACGACCCATGCTCCCGTACTTGAAACCGCCGAAAGGCATTGCATCAAAGCGATAATCGGAAGAGTCGTTGATCATCACCCCGCCCGCCTCCAGTCGTTTAGCGGCAGTCATTGCAACGTTCAGATTGCTGGTGAAGATCCCGGCATGCAGGCTGTATTCGGGTTCGTTAGCCAGCGTCAATGCCTCATCCAGAGACGCAACGCTTTGAAGGATGACAACCGGACTGAACACTTCCTCGCACCACAACTTGCAATGGCGGTTGACGCCTTCCAGCACAGTGGGGGAATAGAGCGAACCAATGCGTGTATTACCAGACAACAAGGTGGCACCTTGGGCAATGGCGTCATTTACCACCTCTTCGGTACGCTTGGCTGACGCCTCGGTAATCATGGGCCCTACGTCCGTCTGCTCATCAGCAGGGTTGCCTACGATCAACTGCCGGGTCTTTTCAACAAAGCGCGTTTTGAAGACTTCGTAGAGAGGGGCCTCGATGAGGATCCGCTGAGTACCGATGCAGTTTTGACCGGCCGCCCAAAAAGCCCCTGACACGCAGGAGTCGACGGTTTCAGCCAAATCACAATCGGCCATCACGATGACTGGTGCATTACCGCCAAGGTCCATCGCCAGTTTCTTGAGGCCAGCTGTGCGAGCGATCTGCTCACCGGTGACAAAGCCGCCTGTGAACGACACCATGCGCACGGCACGGTGAGCAACCAGGGCCTTGCCCAACGCGGCGCCGCCTGTGGCGACAGTGACGACAACCGGAGGCAGGCCCGCGTCGATCAAGCACTCCACCAGCTTGATCGCTGATAGCGGTGTGAGCTCAGACGGCTTGAGAACAACCGCATTTCCCCCCGCAATGGCAGGCCCCAATTTATGGGCGACCAGATTAAGCGGGTCGTTGTAAGGCGTGATGGCGACGATGACGCCTAACGGTTCACGAGTGAACCACCCCTGACGGGATTCAGACCCGACATAGGCATCGAAAGGGATGACTTCACCGGCATTGCGCTTGGCTTCCTCGGCCGACAACTTCAAGGTGTTGACGCAGCGCAACACCTCCTTTCTCGCCTGTTTCAAGGTTTTGCCAGACTCAGCAACGATCAGTCTGGCAAAGGCGTCCTTATCACGCTCAACCGAGTGTGCGGCCTTCTCCAGAATGCGTGCGCGTTCATGCCGCGGTAAATCCTTGGCAATCCGGGCCCCCAGGATGGCGGTGTCGACTATCGTGGTAGCTGACGATGCAGGTATATCTGCCACTTCACCCACCTTGCTGCCGTCAAACGGGCTGAGCACCGTAATGGCGTTATAATCAGCAGCGAGCGAGAGACTCAAGCTATTCATGATTACTTACCTGACGTGGTTTTGTGGTTGTGAATGCTCACGATGTCGGCCAGTAAGGCAAAGGCGGTTTCAAAACGACCTGCCCCCGCCCCCACCACAGTGACGGGACCGAGAATGGCCGTGTTGAACGTGATTGCGTTGGTGGCTCCGCTGACTGCTGACAGCGCGTCACCGGATGGCAACAACTGAGGACTCACCGAGGCCGAAATCGAGCCATCGCTCCGTTTCTCTGCACTGCCAATCAGCTTCCAACGGGCATTCGCTTTCGTTGCCTCGGCGACATCCTTGGCCGTGATTTCAGAGATCCCTTTGCACAAGACATCGCTTGGTTTGAGTTTTGCGCCCAGTAGTTCATTGGCGAGGATGACGACCTTCAAGCGCACATCGTGCCCTTCTACATCCGCTGTTGGATCGGCTTCGGCATAACCCAACTCCTGGGCTTTTGCGACAGCACTCGAGAAGTCCAACCCCATCTCCATGCTGGAGAGGACAAAGTTTGACGTGCCGTTGAGGATCCCTTTGAAGCCGGTGATTTCCGAGCCTGCCAGTGACTCCTTGGCCAAACGGATAACCGGGGTTCCGCTCATGACAGAACCTTCAAATTCAAAGCGGGCACCGGCGCTATCGGCCAGCGCCTTCAAGCTTTGTGCATGCAACGCCACAGGCCCTTTGTTGGTGGTCACGACACTGACGCCCTTCTCCAACGCCCAGCGGCAGAAGGTAGTAGCCGGTTCACCATCCACAGGATTGGTGAAGGTTGCTTCAGCCACAATATCGGCACCTGAGAAACGGATGACGGTTTCGTTCGCCGGTTCAGCACTGCCGCCGGGTAGCGTCCTGAAGCCGCCTTTAGCAGCAGGCACTGCAGCCAATTCATGAGCATCCAAGCCGTCTTTGTTAATGATTGAGCCGAGGTAAAGGTCACTGATACCGACAATCTTCAACGTGAAACCTAACTCATCCGCCCAGCGCGAATTCTTATCGGCAATAAGCTGAGTCAGCGCGCGGTTAACGCCACCAAAACCAAGCAACGCAATTTTGTATTCAGTCACGACAGGGTTCTCATTGTTATGTTGTGGTGCTGAGATAGTAATCCGCCAACTTAACTTTACGAATATGGCAAACAGAACGTTGTTACGAGCAAAATGCTCACGCAACAACGCAACTTGCTACTTAGTGCTGGACAGCACAAAAGAGGTCACGGTGTTCAGGACACCCGGCAACGCCGAAATTTCACTCCATACCCTGTGGATACGATCTGCATTCATCGCCTGAACCGTCAGTACGATATCAAGGTCGCCACTCATCACATTGCAGGAAATGACTTCAGGCATTGCACCAACGGAGCGAACAACTTCTGAATCTCGCATACGGTCTTGACGATAAACGAAGATCAATGCATTAATGGGGCCTGCATCGGCTGAGGGCATACCTTTAATAATTGTGTAGCCTCGGACATAACCATCACGTTCCAGTCGCTCAATCCGCAGCCTGACTGCATTCCTGGACAAATTAACTTTTAGGGCAATATCGTTGTGGGCCAACCGTGCATTTCGGGTGAGTTCTTCCAAAATTTTTTCATCAACTTTATCTAAAACACGTTTCATCTCTGGCTCCGAACTTATAACGAGTGAGACTCCGTGTCTTTGGATAAGGCCTTGACCAGCGAGGTCAGCGCCCTGATGTCGTTAGCAATTGAAGTACAGTCTTGTTCGGCGACTGCAGGAGCACCGCCTGTATTCAGGTGGCCGACAATCTCCGACTTATGGGTTGCAACGCCAATCTTCGACGGATGTGTCGTCGCCAGGCAAATCATGGGGATCAGCAAGCTGCGCCTGCTCGCACGTGCAGCGCGCAAGCCGATAGCGGTATTGGGGCTGACAAGATACCCACTCTGTGCAAAGACCTCATGAATACAACTGAATGCGTCCGCATCGTCCACAGCCAGTGAGTCAAACAATTTGCGCGCCTCCAACCATTCATCCTGCTCTAAGTGGATGGTGCCCTCGCCTTCTAACAACTGCATATTACGAGCTACTTTTTCTCCACATCGATTTAAAATACTCCACTGCAGGCGCTCAAAATTAGAGGCTAATGAAACATTCATAGTGGGCGTTCTGGTCGTACGAATCTCATTTCGACTGTACAGATTTGATTGGAGAAAGTTATGCAACCCGGCGTTAGCATTCGTGGCAACGATTAGCTGTCGGATGGGCAGCCCCATTTGCTTGGCAATATAACCAGCGTACAGGGCGCCAAAATTCCCAGTCGGCACACTGAAAGCAACCTCTCTTTTAGGCGCGCCGAGCTGAAGAGCGGAATAAAAATAGAAGGACAGGTGCGCGAGTATGCGAACCCAATGCACTGAGTTGAAAGAAATAAGATACTGCTGCGCATCATTATTTTGTTTCAGGAACTGCTCACACAAACGATGACAATCAGAATAATCTCCGTCGACCGCAATGTTGACAACATTTCCTTCGTCCTTACTCAGTAAACGTCGGCGATCCTCCATGGTTAAACCCTTGGCGGGATGTAACACCAACACAGTAACGCCCTTCATTCCCGAAAATGCTTTTATTGCAGCAACCCCTGTATCTCCGCCTGTACAACCTACCATCAGCGTTTTCTTTCCAAACTTCAGCAAATCGTGATTGATAAAGCGAGACATCAATTGAAGGCCAAAGTCTTGATAGACGCCTGACGGCCCATGAAACAACTCGAGTATCCACTCGTTACTTGCTGTCTGGTACAGCGGTGTCACTGCGTTGCTTTTAAAACAATCAAAGGTCTCCTCAAGCATCCGGGACAGCTGACCTTGCTCGATCCAGCCCCCCAAAAATGGCTCGATTACATAGCGAGCCAATTCATGAAAGGGCAACCATTCGAGCTTTGAGAGTTCCTCCTTTTTGAAGCGAGGCACCTTGTGGGGCACGTACAAGCCACCGTCAGGCGCGTACGACCCCATCAGCACCTCGCTGAAATCGAATGTTCTACCAGGGGTCCGTGTGCTGACGTACTTCATGATCCAAGACACCCTCAAGCCATTTCCGAGCGGGCCACCTGCAAGGTGGGGCTCTGTTGGAGTTCAATGCGGCGGCGTTAATCGCCTTTGATGAAGCTTCATACCATTGACTATAAAAGTCAATATAGTGACTATTATATCTCGCCAACGGTATTCCGCTCCGTTGCACGCCCCCCCTTTGTCCCAGCTCCTGTGATGTGCCAAGGGCCGACGACGCTTAGAAAGACGCTTAGAAAATGGGAGAACGCCATGTGTGCCAAAAACCTGCTGCACTCGCTTTATCAGTACAAGGCATGGTCTGAGGAGGCGCTATTCCGGTGCTTGAAAGCACCCATTGCACAGTCCTTCCCTGTGGAAATGGAGAAGGCCTGTTATTGGCTCAGGCACATCAATATTGTGGACCAGTTGTTCATCGCCAGACTGCAAGGTAAACCGGAGGAATTTGACGACGTTGTCACCGAGCAAAGGCAAGACATTCGTCAGCTGGAAGAGGCATTCACAAAGGCAAATCAGTGGTTTGTTGACTACACAAAATCAGTCACCGCAGCGGAGCTGTCTGACCCGGTGGCATTTATCTTCAAGGACGGCAAACCCGGCAACATGACCAAGGAGCAAATCCTTGCTCATGTACTTTCTCATGGCCTGCAGCATCGAGGCGCTGTTGGCACAATCCTGCCAAGGGACATTCTGGAGGGGCACCAGGATCATTTCACAACGTTTTTGAAGCTGTAGATATTGGGACTTCGCCTCACCCACCAAGGGTGAGGCAGAACATCCCTGTCAACATTCAGCTCAATTCAAGCGCCTGAATCACCGCAGCAATTTGCTCTCGTCCTTCCCCGGCGATGGTTCTGAGCGGCAGGGGTAGACTCGGAGAGTGAGTAAACCCGAGAAGCTCCGCCGCTGTTGCTATCACTCGAAAGCTACCGCCAAATTGCCTGAACAAAGCCCAGAGCGGCTTCAACGATTCAGAAAGGCGCGCGGCTTCAGCGGCGTCCCCTGACAATGCAGCTCGCGTGATTGCGAGCGCTGTGTTGGGAAACAAACCGCCCATGACGGAGTACCAGGCATCGCAGCCGGCATTCATGCCAATAGCCGCTAACGCATCGCCGCTTATTCCGATCGTCACGTGGCTCGGAATCAATTTTCGCAGACGTACCACGCGCTCCCTGGCCAGGTGCGGCGCGTCGGGGACGCCCGGAATTTTGATTGATCTGACGTTGGGTAACTCCGCGATACGCCCATGTAACTCATCGGTAAAATCGAAATGGGTGGTACCCGGATTGTCATAGACACATAGCGGGACTGAGACGTTGGCCGAAACCATTTCGTACATCGAAAAAACATCGTCCTGAGTCAGTTTTTGATACGACACGGGTGGCAGCAATAAGGCTTTGACTCCCACGGCTTGCGCATCCTCGGCCAGCAGCAAAACGTCGCGTGTACGCAGCGCTCCGATGCTCACCATCACAGGCACACCCTCCGCCGCCTCTACCACCAACTGCGCAACTCGAGAGCGTTCGGCGCGAGAAAGATACGCATAACTTCCGGTGGATCCGAGAGCCCCGATGGAATCTACTTTCGCCGCCACCAGTTGCTGCACAAGACGGGTAAAAGCATTTTCGTCCACCCCTCGCTCATTCATAGGTGTCAGAGGAAATGCACTAAGGCCGGTAAACATCGTCATCACTCCTTGCAGTGGCTTGTCGACTATTTGACCCCAAGACCAATCAGTGAGCTTTCGATCTGGACGCCTGGCATCATTTGCTGCAACCCTTCGATCAGCTTGTCCCCCGCTTCCGTCAAGGCTTCAAGCGGCATCGCCGGCAAGCTCTCCAAAATGAACCACATGCTCTTCGCGTCAGCACCGAGACGGGTTCTGACACCTTGCCGCCAATTCCAGCGACGGCAGGTCACGCCTTTGTCATCGCGCCAGACAACCTCGCCGGGGTCTGGATACTCGAAAGCAGGAGCGCCCTCTTTCATGGTGTCAAAAGGCTCGGTGCCATCGGCGACTACCAGCCGTGGGGAGCCCACATAGGCTTCAATGTTTTCCCCGCCAACAGGGATGGCGTACTCAATACTGATTGCGTTGTAGAGATCGACGATGGGATCCAGGCTCGGCAAGCTTCCGTCACGTAAAACCCGTTTACGTAGCGCCTCAGCTGAACAAGGCGTCCGCTGCGGCTTTGCGCCGAACTTTCGGAATGTCTCCGCCCATGCGGCCAGGTGCGCATCTCCCCAGCTTGGCCCACCTTCCTGCACGGCCTTGCAAGCGCGATCCAGCGCAGACTGAGCAACCTCAGGATGAATCAGCGGCGCAGCTCCCACCACAATGCTCAGGGCCCTGAACTCCGGAGCCAATTCTGCAACGGCTTGATCGATCAACGGCAGTACGGACAGCATCAAAAACCTCCAGGAACCTAAATGTCATTTAATGCTAGTCAGCGACGACCAATAAAGTCAATATAATGACCATTATCATCTAATATAACGGCTGAGCCGATTGACGCAGCTACTGATAAAGGCCGAAAATCCCAGCACCTTTTTCTAATGACCTTCATCAATGACCACCAATACCAGCCTGTCGACTACCTCTGGTGCTGACGCTCAAGCCGTCAGCCTGGCCGTCGCGCGCACTCTCAAACAGGCGCGCAAAGCAAAGAAGATCACGTTGGATGAGCTTTCCCGCCGCTCAGGGGTGAGCAAAGGAATGGTCGTCGAAATAGAGAAATGTACGGCGAACCCCAGTATCGGCATCCTTTGCAAAATCGCCGCCGCGCTTGGACTGTCTGTTGCAGACATCGTCAATGTGACCGAAGCCCCATCCGCCCATATCATCGACAGCCAAGACATCCCCACGCTCTGGACCGGTGACCTGGGAGGAACGGCGCGCCTCCTGGCGGGAACGTCCGGCCCTAATATGATCGAGCTGTGGCGTTGGGAAATGCATCCAGGCGAATCTTTCGCTTCACAGGGGCATCCTCAGGGCACGCTTGAACTGTTTCATGTGGAGAAAGGCACGCTGAAATGCGTGGTAGGGGAAACAGAGTTGGTCATCCCTGCGGGGAGTTCGGCAGTGGCGAAAACCGATGTACCTCATTCCTATTCCAACGCTGGCAGATCCAAGTTGGTGTTCACCATGTCCGTGACGGAGATGCATCAGTAGATACCGGCAGACTGGCAGCCAGTGAGCATATGTAAGGCGGGCGAACCAGCCAATTTCAAAAGGGCTGTGCCACCGAAAGCCATCAAGCCCCACGTAGCATCACCGCCAGGGCGCGCACTCGCAATTGTGAGTGCATCGCATGCAACTGGGGGCAAAACTGGGGGCATATTTGATTTTTTTCTGCCTGAAAACATTGTTCTAGAGCCCAGTCAAAATGTTCTTCGGCGACCCCGATAGTTTGTAACTGGGTACATAGCCCCCGTACGGCGCGGGTGGGTCGGGGAGTACGACACCGCGTTAGGCAAGCTTTGCGCACGAGCTCATGCGGGCTCCTTGTGATGGACAGACCGTCGGGAGCCGACAGCCTGCCCTCCGGAAACTTGCGGTTTACTTGCCCAGAATGTTCTTCAACGCAGCGGTATGGCCGGCCGGGTCGTTTACGCTGGACATCACTTCGATAACGGTGATCGTCTGATCGTTCATCGTCATCAACGAGGCCACCAGTAGTTTCAGGCCGTTGAAATCGTCGGTGCCGTCCAGGCGGTACATCTTCAAGCCATTCACCTGAATGGTCTTCTCGCTAGTCGTGCGAAAGTTGGGTGACGCGGCCTGCTGCTTTTCTTTCAAGGTATCCACGGCAAGGCGAAACGCAGCGTCCGGGGTGGTGCCCGCAGTCGACGCCGGACCTTCGGTAACGATGATGGCCTGCTCGCTTTTCGGATCGAAGTACATCGTGCCGCCGTTCTCGCTGTTCAAGGTGCGGGCCTCGACGCCTTTGAGCACGAACTTCAGCTTGCCGCCTGCCAGGGACACCGATTGCATGTCCGCTGCCGCCATAGCGGTTTTGTCAGGCGGCGCAGCAACGGCCATGGAGGCCGCGCCGCTCAAGGCAGCAAGCACGCACAAGGAATGGGTCCAGCCCAACAGCACATGTTTCGACATTAATAGCGCCTTTGTTTTCAGGCCGTCGTATGCCGACGGTCTATCGTGCGAACAGCCTAGCTTAGTTGCCTGCTCACTTGCCCAGGATGTTGTTCACCGCCGCAGCGTGTCGCTCATATTTGCGGTCAGCATGGGGGTTGATACTTTTCGCGAAGAGCACCCGGTTTTAGGGGTCGTGTTGGGGTATAAGTCAGTTCGATAAAAGGCAGTACCCCTATGTCGCGCTCAAACAGATCCATTCAGGCAGTACTTCTGTCAGGCGTTTTGTTTCAGTTGCGCGAAGTAACGTTCCACTTCGCCGGACAACCAATGGGAGAATTCGCGTTGTTTGTCTTGCGAACTTTCCCTGGGTGGCCACACCAGCCAATAGGGGTAGGCGTACGGCGCACTGACGTCACACAGCTGAACCAGCTCGCCCCGCTCGATAGCGTCATGTACCAGGCTGCGCCGCTCCAGCGCGATGCCTTGCCCCAGGCGAACGGCTTCCAATACCAGGTTGGAATCATTGCTGCATAACCCCTTGCGCGCGTCGCCCATCTTGACGCCGGCCGCTTCGCACCAGGGCAACCACGATTCAGTGTTGTAGATGATCGGGCTGTCGATGATTTCTTGCGGCGTCTGCGGCAGGCGTCCGCCATTGAAATGGGGAGCGGCAACTACCACGACTTCATCGTGAAACAACAGTTTTTGCTCGACGCCCTCCCAATCACCCTTGCCCATGCGGATGCCGATATCCACCGACTCCTGATGCAGGTTGGAAATTGTCAGGCTGGCTTGCAGGCGAATGCTGATATGCGGGTAAAGCTGCTGAAAACCCGGTAGGCGCGGTATCAACCACGACCGGCCGAACGACGGCAGAACCGCCACCACCAACTCCCCCATCTTGGGCTGGGCCTGGATCAATCGAGTGGCCTCGGCGATGTCGCCCAGGGCTTTACGAATCTGCAGCGCATACAGTCGCCCATCCTCGCTGACACGCAAGCCCCGCCCTTCGCGCACAAATAGCGTCAACCCGACAATCTCCTCCAGTACCTTGATCTGCTGGCTGACAGCTGAATGCGTGACGTGCAATTCCTTGGCGGCGAGGGTGACGCTTCCCAACCGGGAAGTGGCTTCGAAACTGCGCAGGCAGGTCAAGGGAGGAAATGCACTCATGTAAGCCAACCTAACCTTTCTCGGTAATATTTATCGATATTTTGCGGCCCGAACACAGGCTAAAGTAATCTCAAATTAACAATCCTGCCAGCCACAGGGTCTTTCCGCGCCACCCTCACCTCGCGAACTGCGAGCTACTGCTCAACCTGTACAAGTACCTCAAGTATCCCCATTGAAAATTACCCTGACGTAAATGGAGGCTTCATGAAACTGGTCGGCATGCTGGACTCGCCCTACGTGCGCCGCGTAGCAATTTCCCTGGATCTTTACGGCGTCGATTTTGAGCATCAGCCACTTTCGGTATTCAGCACCTACGAACAATTCGCCAGGATCAACCCGGTGGTAAAGGCGCCCAGCCTGGTGCTGGATGATTCAACCGTGTTGATGGACTCAAGCCTGATTCTCGATTACTTCGAAGCGCTGGCTCCGGCTGATAGAAAGCTGTTGCCACAGCCAGCCAGCGCGCGAGCCCAGGACCTGCAATTGACGGGGCTCGCCCTGGCCGCTTGTGAGAAAACCGTACAGATCGTGTACGAACATAACCTGCGCCCCGCAGAAAAACTCCACGAGCCCTGGCTCGACCGGGTAACCGGCCAGTTGCTGGCAGCCTACTCGGCCTTGGAAAAACGCCTGGCCCATGCGCCGAATCAAGCCCTGACGCAAGGTGCCGTCAGCGCGGCAGTGGCCTGGTCTTTCAGCCAGTTCAAAATCGCCTCGATGGTTGACGCCGAGGCCTTCCCGCACTTGCAACTCCATGCCAGGCGTCTTGAGGAACACCCAGCCTTCAAGCGATACCCCATCGAATAAGCGCCCTGCAACGTACCGCGATCAGCAACACCTTCACGCCTATCGGCACCGGCCGTGACGCGGATGCAAAACCCGTGCGCCTGCAAGGCTCAGTCAGTTCTCCGGCAAGCTGACAGCGCCCGGCTGAACCTCAGCTGAAGGCAATGGTTATCGGGCTTAAAGCGTTTGATAAATACCCGCGCCTATTCAGATCATGGCAAGCCTGTTTCGCAAGGCTTGGCCGCTGGTATTCAACCTTCAGGAATATGCCGTTGACGTTCCCGATTCCCCAGTGTCTTTCAGCCCTCGTGTTAGCTGCCGCTGTGCTGGTAACGCCGGCTCTGGCGGCAAGCCATGCCGAGGGTTTTGCCAAAGACGTAACCGGCGGTGGCCAAGTTGCGGCCGTGCGCCCCGCCACACCGGCCGCACTGCAAAAGGCGCTGTGTGCAAGCTTCGACCCACGGGGCAACTGCACCGATGACACCCCGCGCGTCATCGCCCTGGACCATACGTTTGATTTTCGCGGTTCGGTTGTGTCCGACGGCAGCACCACGGTCACAGAGGCCGGGTGCATGGCCAACGCTTGCCCCCAGGGCGGCGGGCAATGGGCAATCGACGGTGCCAACCATTTCTGCCAGTCGAAACCGCCGGCCACGGTGACGTATGACAAGGCAGGGGTTGCAGCGTTTGAAGATCGGTTCGAACAAGACCCTTATAGGCATAGGGGCTCATGCCGGTATCCAGGGCATGGGGTTGGTCATCGGCAGCGCTTGAGTGGCGATGACTACCGCCCTCGGGATGCTTCTGTGCTGGAGGCGTTCAAGACCTATCGTCAATACCTTGTTGCACCGCAGCCAGCCGACCTTGCGCGAATTGCAGTGCGGCGCGATGCCGGTGCGGGCCACCTGGATTTGGCTAGCCACTGATGCGATGTCTACTGCTGCTCATGCTCTGCTCACTGGCGAGCCCTGCCTTCGCCGGTTCTGATCAATCGGCAACCATAAATCAGTCACCCCGCAGTTGACAGCGCGCGGCTGTTCGGCACAAGCGCCTTCTTTGACTATCTAGCGCAGCGGGTCGACGTGTTCGACGAACTCGGCCTGGAAACCCGCTCACCCTAAAGCCGTGTCTAAAAACATCATCACGGCAAATCCGAGCATCAAGCCGAGGGTCGCGGGTGTCTCGTGGCCATTGCGATGGGTTTCGGGAATAACCTCATGTGACACGACAAATATCATTGCGCCCGCTGCCAGCCCCAGGGCGACGGGATAGCCCAAGGCATATCCACTTGAAATGCCCAAGCCCACCACAGCGCCTATTGGCTCCATCAATCCAGAGCCGATGGCAATCAACATCGCGCGATACGCCGAGAGCCCGGTGACGCGCAATGCAAGCGCCACCGCCAAGCCTTCGGGTATGTCCTGGATCGCGATGGCCGTGGTCAAGGGCACCCCGACCTTAAGGTCGCCATCGGCAAAGCTGACACCGATGGCCATACCTTCCGGGAGGTTGTGCAACGTAATGGCGAGTACAAACAACCACACCCGATTGAACCGTTCGGTATGCGGGCCTTTACGTCCGCTTTGCGAATGCTCGTGTGGAACAAAGCGCTCCAGGCCAACCATGAGCGCGACGCCCAGCCCCAGCCCTGCCACCACTACGCAGGCAGCCCAGACCTGATTACCCGTCATTGCCTGTGCGGCATCGATACCGGGAAGAATCAAAGAAAACGAACTCGCGGCGAGCATCATCCCGGCTGCAAAGCCGAGCATGGTGTCTTGAGTGCGTGAGCTGATGCTGCGTAGCGCTATCGCTGCGATTGCGCCTAAAGCCGTCGCGCTGAACCCGCTCAGGCCACCCAGGAGGGCAAAACGCAAATTGGACACATCGGCCTTGAACAGGGCGCTGTATCCGCAGACCAGCAGCAGTAGCATCACACTCAGGATCGCCGCCCAGAACAACGCGCCCGCCCATCCAAGCTCGAACGCACGACTTAAATGGCCACGCGAGGCTGACTGCGCGGACGTAGACCTATCAAGCATCGTTATCTCCTCGGTGGCGGGCGTATCGTTGAGGGTTCAATCACGCACTGAGTCGCTGTCATGGGATTTTACCGGCGGCTCCAAAGTTCCAAAGCGTTGCCCGCCTTTACGTTGTTCCGCCACTGTTTATAACGCTGCGCGTCGAACGGGCTGTTGGCACTTCACACGCGCACTTAAATGCTATCAATCTAATATTGCAGACGTTAATAAAGTTAGACGAAGCGGCACTGTTGCGCGGCGCTTGTATAAGTTTTTTCACCGAGTCGACCGTTCGTCGCCAATTCATCTCATTGCTCAAAACGTTTTCGCGGGCCGCGTTATCGGAGTAGATATCCATTAGCGAAGTGGATAACTAGCGAAACGACAACTCACCGATGGAGAAATACCATGACGACGAGTAATAAGAACCCGGGCAACTTCGCCAATGATCCTCAGAAAGCATCGGAGGCGGGAAAGAAAGGTGGCCAAGCGTCCGGCGGTAACTTTGCAAACGACCGTGAGAAAGCGTCGGAAGCGGGCCGTAAAGGTGGCCAGAACAGCCATGGCGGCGGCCGTAAGTCCTCATAGCAAAGCGGCCCAGTCGCCCTCCTAGTTATCAAAGGGAATAAACGATGCGAACAACAGTGGATGGTCAACAAAGCGATTTTTATCGCGGATCGGTTATGGAAAGGCACGCTGATACAAACACAAGCGGACGTTCTCATACGACGGCGAGTTATGAATACCAGCGAATGCCAGAAAGAACCGAAGTAACAATAGGTGTTTCACACACACCTCCCTTGTGCGAAAGGCACTTATAAGCAGTGCACACACAGTTGTTTAGTGTGGCTTTCGTAGCATTAAAGCGACGTAACCTAACCCACATAGCAACGAGGTAAATCAACATGAGCACTCAAGACAAGCAAGGCCAAATGAGCGTCAATGAAGCCGGTAAAAAAGGCGGCGAAGCTACGTCCGCTTCTCATGACAAAGAGTTCTATCAAGAGATCGGTAGCAAAGGCGGCCAGAACAGCGGCGGTAACTTCAAAAATGACCCTGAGCGCGCCGCCGAAGCGGGCAGTAAGGGCGGCCAGAACAGTGGCGGCAACTTCGCCAACGACCGTGAGAAAGCTTCTGAAGCGGGGCGTAAAGGTGGCGAACACAGCCATGGTGGCGGCCGCAACAGTTGATGTGCTGGATGCAGGGGAGCGGCGCTCCCCTGTCTTTATGGATGAGGGACACCATGCCTTTACACATTATCAACTTTACCGGACCGATCACCGCGTCGACCTGCAGCCAGCTTATCCAACAAGCCTCGCTGGCCGTGCAGCAAGACGCCTCTGGCCTGGTCCTGAACATTGCCACCATGGGCGGTGAATGCAGCTACGGTTTCACGATGTATAACTTCCTGCTGTCACTGCCGATCCCGGTACACACCCACAACCTGGGCACCGTGGAATCGATGGGCAATATTATTTTCCTGGCCGGTGAGCGGCGGACCGCCTGCAAGCACAGCAAGTTTCTGTTCCACCCGTTCCATTGGCATTTGCAAGGTTCTATCGACCATTCGCGCATGTCCGAATATGCGATGAGTCTTGACTACGACTTACAGTTGTACGCACGCATCGTCGCCGAGCGCACGCTGGATGCCGCCGAAAAACTGGAAACCGAAAAATACCTGATCGCCGCGCCGCGCATTCTCGACCCGCCGAATGCCATGACCGCCGGATTGATCCATGCCATCGAGCTGCCTGTTATCAAGGCAGAGTTCGTGAGTAGTTTCATACACTCCTAGTTATTCAGAGGGGAGCACGGCAATAAGTAACGGAACACGTCCATCATTATCGAGGACCGATAAGTGTGCCGTATGTTTCTCAGCGCGCAGCCTGCTCACTTATAACTTCCAGAACTCCTGTTTTGCCCGTACTCAGTACGGGCTTTTTTTTGCCGAATGATAGAGGCCCTCTGTGGGCTTGAACCCGGTCAATCATCTTCGTGCAAGTGAGCATCCGCGCAAGGTAATCGCCCCGACTCTCCGCCGGCGATTCGTTCCGCCTGATCAATACCGCGTTTGAGCGCATCCCGCACTGTCCATTCAGCGCCCGGCAATTGTTGGCTGCGCTCGGCAACACACTGCCCCGTAGCGGTATAGACGCAGACCAACACTTCTATATCCGCGTCCGTACGCTCTCGCGCCCTGACTTCGATATGACAACCGTTTTCCACCTCTTGGGTAAAACACTCTTCTTTCAATTGCTTTTCGATCCAAGCATTGTAGGCATTACCTCGAATAAACATAAGTCATCTCCCGCATCGTTAGTTGGCCGGCCGTTACGTGAGACCTGAATCCTTATCCGGGATTCCGTATTTTTTTGCACGAGATTCGAACAAGCGCTTATACAAAATCACCCGTGTTTCGCTTGTTAAGCCGTTCGTCAGGCGAAGTAACAAATTGTTAAACCAACCCTTCACGTCCAATTCAAATTGTTCGGGTAAGGGGTTTTAACACGCACAGCGTCAGCGGTTCGCTTGAATGACTTGGGCATACAAGCGCAACGCACTCATCGCGGATATTTATCAACACAGGAGCACGGCATGAAACGCGCGAGTTATGGCCTGGCCTATATCGCCAGCCTCTTCTTATTAACCGGCTGCAATCTGGTGGTGTTCAACCCAAAGGGCCAGATTGCAACCGACGAGCGCAACCTGATTATCCTCGCCACCGGCCTGATGTTGCTGGTGGTCGTGCCGGTGATCGTGCTCACGTTCGTGTTTGCCTATCGCTATCGCGCGACCAACAAAAAAGCCCGTTACTCGCCCCGTTGGGCCAGTTCGCACAAAATCGAAGCCGTGGTGTGGGGCGTTCCGTTGCTCATCATCATCGCCCTGGGATGGGTGACGTGGGAAACCACCCACGCCCTCGACCCCTATCGCCCGCTCGACTCCGACAAACAACCGCTCAATGTTCAGGTGGTGGCCACTGACTGGAAGTGGCTGTTCATTTACCCCGACCTGGGTGTCGCCAGCGTGAACGAGCTTGCCCTGCCGGTGCATACGCCGGTGAGCTTTACCATCACGTCCGACGCCGCCATGACCTCCTTTTTCATCCCGGCCCTGGGCGGGCAGATCTACGCCATGGCCGGGATGCAGACCAAGTTGCACCTGATCGCCAACGAGACCGGCGAGTTCAGAGGCATTGCCGCCAATTACAACGGCCCCGGTTTTTCCGACATGCACTTCTCCACGCTGTCACTGAGCGACACCGACTTTCAAGCCTGGCTGACAAAGGTCAAGGGTGCGCCGACGCAGCTGGACCACACCAGCTATGCGCAATTGGCCAAGCCTAGCACCCGGCACCCGGTGACCTATTACTCGGCGGTACAGGAGCGGCTGTTCCTGGACATCGTCGACAAATATGAAGGCATGAACAAGGCCGACAAAACCCAGCGCCGCCAGACCCGGTTGAACAGCACCGGCGAGCGCGCGGATCACTACCTGGTGCAGGAGCGTTAACAATGTTCGGAAAACTTTCGTGGGAGGCGATCCCAACAAGCGAGCCCATTGTGATGTACACGCTGGCCTTCGTTGGGCTGATCGGTGTGGCGTTGGTGGGGTCGATTACCTGGAAACGCAAATGGGGTTATTTGTGGCGCGAATGGTTTACCTCGGTGGACCACAAGAAAATCGGCTGCATGTACATCATCGTGGCGCTGGTGATGCTGCTGCGCGGCTTCTCCGACGCGATCATGATGCGTACCCAGCAAGCCATGGCCGCCAGCGGCGGGCCAGGTTACCTGCCGCCTGAACACTACGACCAGATCTTCACCGCCCACGGCGTGATCATGATCTTCTTTATGGCCATGCCTTTCGTGGTCGGCTTGATGAATATCGTGGTGCCGTTGCAGATCGGCGCGCGCGATGTGGCCTACCCGTTTCTCAACGCGCTGAGTTTCTGGCTGTTCGTGGTCGGCGCGGCACTGGTCAACATTTCGCTGGGGGTGGGCGAGTTTGCGCGCACCGGCTGGGTTGCCTATCCGCCGTTGTCCGAGCTGGGTTACAGCCCCGGCGTCGGCGTGGACTATTACATCTGGTCACTGCAGATATCCGGCATCGGCACGTTACTCACGGGGGTGAATTTCTTCGTGACCATCCTGAAGATGCGCACCGAAGGCATGACCCTGTTCAAGATGCCCGTGTTCACCTGGAACGCACTGTGCACCTCGGTGCTGATCCTGGCGTCGTTCCCGATCCTGACCGCCACCCTGCTGATGCTGTCCCTGGACCGTTACCTGGGCATGCATTTTTTTACCAACGAAGCCGGTGGCAACCCGATGATGTACGTCAACCTGATCTGGGCCTGGGGGCACCCGGAGGTGTACATCCTGATCCTGCCGGCGTTCGGGGTGTTTTCCGAGATCGCGGCCACCTTCAGCAGCAAGCGGCTGTTCGGCTACGTGTCGCTGGTGTGGGCAACGATCGCGATTACCGTGCTGTCGTTCATCGTGTGGTTGCACCATTTCTTCACCATGGGCTCGGGCGGTAACGTCAACGCGTTCTTCGGCATCATGACGATGATCATCGCCGTACCAACCGGGGTAAAAATCTTCACCTGGCTGTTCACCATGTACCGTGGACGGGTGCGCTTCGAGACGCCGATGCTGTGGACCCTGGGCTTTATCGTGACGTTCAGCATCGGCGGCATGACCGGCGTGCTGCTGGCCGTGCCCGGCGCCGACTTCATGCTGCACAACAGCCTGTTCCTGATCGCTCACTTTCATAACGTGATCATTGGGGGCGCGGTGTTCGGCTACATGGCCGGCCTGACCTATTGGTTCCCCAAGGCCTTTGGTTTTCGCTTGTACGACAAACTGGGGCGTATCGCATTCTGGTGCTGGCTCATCGGCTTTTATTTCGCCTTCATGCCCTCGTACGTGCTGGGCTTCATGGGCATGACGCGCCGCCTCAACCACTTCAACAACCCGGAATGGCGGCCCTGGCTGCTGCTCGAACTGGTGGGCGTGGCGATTATCCTCTGCGGTGTCGCGTCCCAGGCCCTGCAACTGTTTGTCAGCATCCGCTACCGTCATCGCTATCGCGACCTCACCGGCGACCCTTGGGACGGCCGCACCCTGGAATGGGCCACCGCCTCTCCGCCACCGCTGTACAACTTCGCCGAGCAACCCAAGGTCAGCGACCTGGATGCGTACTGGGGCATGAAGGAACGCGGCGTCAGCACCCTCAGCCACACCGACTACCGAAGCATCCACATGCCGCGCAACACCGCTTCGGGCTTGGTCATCAGCCTGTTCGCACTGGTCTGCAGCTTTGCCCTGGTCTGGCATATCTGGTGGTTGGCGGCCTTCGGCCTGGTGGCATCGGTGGTTGCATTCGTGGTGCGCAGCTACGACGAAGACACCGATTACTTCGTGCCCGCGCAAGAGGTCGCGCGCATCGAAAAGGCACGCCTGAAAGACCTGGCAGAGGCTTGACCCATGTCCAACATCATCATCGAAACAGACGTTGCGCATACCCACGAACAAGGGCACGAAGACGCCGGTTCCCTGAGCCTGTTCGGGTTCTGGATCTACCTGATGACCGACTGCATCCTGTTCGCCACGTTGTTCGCAGGCTATGCCGTGTTGCGCGACAGCGTGGCCGGCGGCCCTTCGAGCGTGGATATTTTCGAACTGCCCTATGTGCTGGGTGAAACCATGCTGCTGCTGTTGAGCAGCATCACCTACGGCTACGCGATGCTCGCCATGAACCGTGGCCAGCAAGCCCAGGTCCTGCGGTGGTTGGGGCTCACATTTGTGCTGGGTGCGGGCTTTATCGCCATGGAGTTCAACGAATTCCACCACCTGATCGAAGAAGGCCATGGGCCGGACCGCAGTGCGTTCCTGACCGCATTCTTCACGCTCGTGGGCACCCACGGCGCGCACGTGCTGACGGGGTTGATCTGGATGGCGGTGCTGATGGCCCAGGTCTATCAACGTGGCCTGACCAACACCAATGCCACGCGCCTCAGTTGCCTGAGTTTGTTCTGGCACTTTTTGGACGTGGTGTGGATCTGCGTGTTTACCGTGGTCTATCTGTTAGGGGTGGTGTGACATGTACAAACAAAGTTCGATTCACAGCAGCGCCGGTACAAGCCATGGCAGCAGCCGTTCGTACCTGGTCGGGTTCCTCGTTTCGGTGCTGCTGACCCTGGTCCCGTTCGCCCTGGTGATGTTCCCGTCACTGCCGCGCACCGTTACCGCATGGCTGGTGGTGGCGCTGGGCGCGATACAAGTCATCGCCCACCTCAAGTACTTCCTGCACCTGGACACGGCGGCAGAACAACGCTGGAACTTGATCGCATTGGTTTTTTCAGTGGTCATCATTTTGCTGCTGGTGGGGCTCTCGCTATGGATCATGGACAATATTCATCACAATATGCTGGCGCACTGAAACACTGGATGGGGCTACTCAATGTCGGGGTTCAATTGACGAAGCCCGGCATCATTTTCGGTAACCTCGCGTCAGTGCTCGGCGGCTATTTCCTGGCCTCCAGCGGTCATTCGGTGGCACCGTTGCGTTTGCTGGCGACCCTGCTCGGCACCGCGCTGGTGATCGGTTGCAGCTGCGTGCTGAACAACTGCATTGACCGCGACATCGACCGGCGCATGGTGCGCACCTGTCACCGGGCGCTGGCCCTGCGAGCGATCACGGTGCCCAGCGCCGTAAGCTATGCCCTTGCGCTGGGCATCGCCGGCTTCAGTTTGTTGTGGGCTGCCAGCAATGTGTTGGCCTGCATCCTGGCGATGGTCGGCGTGGTTATCTACCTGGGGGCTTATACCTACTGGTTGAAGCGACGGTCGCATTGGGCAACCTTGATCGGCAGCCTCTCCGGGGCGATGCCGCCCGTTATAGGTTATGCCGCGGTCACCGGCCGGTTTGATGCCACGGCGATGCTGCTGATCGCGGTGTTCGGCTGCTGGCAGATGCCTCATTCACACGCCATCACCGTGATGCGGCGCGAGGATTTTCGCGCGGCGCGCCTGCCCTTACTGACGCTGTCCCAAACCCACAGGCAAATACAGGCGTACATGCTGGCCTTCCTGGCCAGCGCTGTGTTGCTGGGTGTGGTGGCCCAAATGAACGTGCTGTATTTCACCGTGGTAAGCGGCCTTAGCGCTTACTGGCTGGCACTCGCCAACAGCCCTGTGCGCCTGATTGATCCGACACGCTGGGCACGCACGTTATTTGGTTTTTCGATTCTGCTGATACTGGCTCTGGATCTTTCGCTGGCGTTGAACAGCGGGCGCCAAGGCTCACTTTCATGCGGGGTGCAGGCGCCCGCCATCATGCGGTCGGGCGCCTGACGCAACGTCAGCGCTTGGCCTCTTCATCGGGGGCCGCAGAGCGCTGCAGAAACGCTTGGGTGAGCTCGGGCAAATGTTCGCGCAACCAGTCAGCCATGGCGACTTCCTGCGGCAGGATCTTTTCACAGGCCGCTTTGGTTTCGGCGTCACCGGCCTCCTGCGCGGCCGCGATGAGCACCGTGTAGCTGGCGATCTCCATATTTTCAAATACGTAGCCGGCCATGGCGCCCTTGATGACCTCATCGCTCATCAGTGAGCCACCGACCGCCTGCCCGAACGCCATCAACTTGCCGCCGATGTCTTTGAGCGTCGAGGAGCTGCCGCCCAGGCGCGTCAGGCATTCGTCAATCAACCTCTGCTGGTCGAGAGTCTCTTCTATATGCTGGTCGATGCGGGCCTTGAGCCGTGGGTAGTGCTCCAGGCGCTCGGATTGTGCCTTGAGCATTTTTTCGGCCTGTTGCTCCATCGCATGCGCATCGCGTAGCCAGTCGAGCAGGTTTTCCTGTGGAGTTGCCATGTCGTTAATCCTCGTCAAAAAAATGCTGAACCGCCGCACGCCGGCAAGCGTGCGGTTGCCTTGAGTCAAATGGCAGGCTTGGGCGGGATACCCGCCCCCAGGTCAGCCCCGGTAGTGGGGTCGCTGGCGGGGTCCGAGAGCGTGCGGATCTTCATCGCACTCAGTTGCGCTTCCTCGTCGGCGTCCAGTTGCACCGTGGCCATGCCGTCGCCGCCATCCACCGCGGGTTGCGGGTTTTCCACGAACGTCCATTCTTCGCCCTGGTTCCAGGGCCCGCGAACATTCCCCTCGCCCTGCGACATGTTGAAGTACACCTGGGTGAACTCAGGCATGCCCGGCAACTTGCCTTGGGGGAAATTCGGCTGAATCGCATGCAACGCCTTTTCAAAGGACAGTTGATGCGCAATCTCGCGCGTCATCAGAAAGCCCAGCGCCTCCTTGACGCCCGGGTCGTCCGTGACGTTCATCAGGCGCTCATACACGATTTTGGCGCGGGCTTCAGCGGCAATGTTGGAACGCATGTCGGCGGTAGGCTCACCGATCGTGTCGATGTAAGCCGCTGTCCATGGCACGCCGGCGCTATTGGTCAACGGCGAACCGGCGCCATACAGCAGGCTGGTGATATGCGAGTCATTGCCCGCGCCGTTAAGCGCGCGATACAACTCGCCCTCCTCCTCCACGCCCTCGGCCATGCGCCCCTTGGCGCCCTTGTTGAGCATCACGATGATGGATCCCACAACCTCCAGATGGCTGAGCTCCTCGGTGGCGATGTCCATCAACAGGTCTTTGCGCCCCGGATCGTCCTCGGCCAGCGCTTGGGTGAAATAGCGCGACGCTGCCGCCAATTCACCCTGAGCGCCGCCAAACTGCTCAAGCAAAAGGTTCGCCAACCCCGGGTTAGGCTCGGCCACGCGCACGGTGTATTGAAGTCGCTTGTTATGTAGAAACATGAACAAATCTCCTCAGGCTTATTGAAAAGGAGACGGCCCCTTGGAAGGCGCGCCTACTTTTATGTGAAGCGAGCACCCAGAGGAAATTTCAAAATAAAGCGATGCATTTCGACCAGCGGTTATGTGCCACAGGCCAAGCGAAACGGCGGCCCTGGCGTGCCGAGTGCCGTCAGCGTTATCGCGATTGAACGCCTGTTTGGCCGCACCTTCTAATGCTTGCACTGCCTGAACCTGGCAAGCGCCCCCCATGCACACCTCGATCAATCGACCATGGAAGGTATCCGAAATGAACCACACCACACTCCACGTACTCTGCCTGACTACCGCCGTTACTCTGCTCACAGCCTGTGCCGGCAATAACTCGGCCTCCAATGTCGTGGCGCCTGGTAAGGCGAAATCACCAACCCTGCAATCTCTCGACGCCGGGGCGGCGCTGCTCCAATCGCGCCCGCCCATCGATGCGCTGAACGCTTACCTGGACGGCTTCCACTTTTATAATGGCCACCCCGACGTGCAAATGGAGGCCCATCATTACTGCTCGGTGCTCAACGAAGAAGTGATCCAGTGCGTGATCTACGACGGCAATCGCAAGGATGCAAAGTTGATGGGCGTGGAATACATCATCAGCGAACCATTGTTCGGCACGCTGCCGGCCGCTGAAAAAGCGTTGTGGCACAGCCACGTGCATGAAGTGAAATCAGGCCAGTTGGTCGCACCCGGCATCCCCGAAACGGCCGAGCACGCCCTGATGGAAAAACTCGTGCATACCTATGGCAAGACTTGGCACACCTGGCATACCGACCTCAACAAGCGTCTGCCGCTGGGTGTCCCTCAGCTCATGATGGGGTTCACCGCCGACGGCCAGGCCGACCCGGACATGGTCGCCGAGCGCGACCAGCGCATGGGCATCGACAGCGCCGAAAAAAAGCAGGCGCGCATCGACATCGTCGCGCCGCCGATCGCACCCGGCGCCGACGCATGGCGCCAGGGCACTGTCATCCAGATCATCGACCCGACCGCAACGGCCCATCAGCATTGAACGCGGCGCTGGCCATCCGAGCCTGCCCGGCACGTCAGTCGATCCAAGGGAACAACCGGTCGAGTGCAGCGTCATCATTAAAAACGCGGGGCATTTGGCCCCGCTATCGCGCATAAAGGATGGCAATCATGTTCGATAAAAAAACCCGCTACATCGTCAGTTTCATCCACGACAACCAGCCGCAAAGCCGGACGCTGGAGCATGACAGCGACAGCCTCGCAAACACCGCGCTGACGCTGAACGGCTTTGGCTATCGCTGGTATCGATGCCACGGTTCAGAACCACAGCAGAACCATCGCACCGACCAGCGCCAACACCGCGGATAACGCCGACACCTGAGTGGAGCTCAGCGCCAGCGCGCTGTCGCGGGAGCGGCCGACGAAACGGCCGCGAGTGCGGTGCAGTTCAGCGCTCAGCGGTTGGCACAAGTTGTCGCCGTGGTCGCCGCTCTCATCTTCCTGGCTCATTTGGCCCGGATAGCACTGCCGCGCGAGCATATGATCGAGCAGCCCCGGGATCAGGCAACTGCCGACAATCGCCTTGATGCTTTCCATGCCCAGCCACAACTCGCGCGGCGTGCGCCGCACCACACTGAAGATCGCCCGAGCGGCCACGTCGGGGTCGTGGATGGGTGGCACCGGTTGCGGGCGTTTGTCGAGTTTGTTGCGCGCCCAGTCGAACTGCGGCGTGTTGATCGCCGGCAACTGCACCATGCACACACGAATGCGACTGCGCTCGTGCAGCAGCTCACAACGCAGCGCGTCGGTAAACCCGCGAACGGCGAACTTGGCGCCGCAATAAGCCGATTGCAAAGGAATGGCGCGATAGGCCAGCGCCGAGCCCACCTGGATGATCACGCCGCTATTGCGCGGGCGCAGCAATTTCAAGGCGGCCAGCGTGCCATTAACGGTGCCCAGGTAAGTGACGTCGGTGACGCGGCGGATTTCCTGCGCGGTGAGTTTTTCAATGGGTGAGAACGCCGTGACCATCGCGGAATTTACCCACACCTGCAGCGGGCCCAGTTGCGCCTCAAGCGCAAGGGCCGCCGCTTCAAGCGCCTGCGCATCGGCCACATCGACACTTATCGCCGTGACCGCCTGGCCGTACTGCGCCAGCTCTTCGCGCGTTGCCGCCAGAGCGGCCTCATCGCGTGCCAGCAGGCCGATGCGGTAACCGGCGGCGGCGAAACGATGCGCCGTGGCCCGCCCTACCCCCGCGCTCGCACCGCAGATCACCACCAGGCCGTTGTTCTGCTGATCCATTGCCACCTCCCACACGTTTGTGACGTCGCCTGCCCTCAACAAAATGGACGATAGGCAAACGCCGACAGTTCGATATTTTTGGAGGCCATGGTCGGCGCAGCGCCTGTGCAGCCGCTTACCACACCGCGATATGTGAGTCGGCCCTGGGCTCGGTGCCGCCGCACAGCACGCCGCTGAGCGGATCGCGCAGGATGATCTGCCCACGCCCGTAGTCGGTCAGGTCGCTGTCGGTCTGCACCTTGTGCCCGCGCCGTGCCAGCGCATTGACCAGGTCGCGGGAAGCGCCATGTTCGATGCCGACCTTCATGTCGCCCAGCCATTGCCAGCGCGGCGCGTCCAATGCCGCCTGAGGGTTGAGGCCGAAGTCCACCAGGTTCATCACCATTTGCACGTGGCCCTGGGGTTGCATATAGCCGCCCATTACGCCAAACGGCCCCAGCGCCTGACCACCCTGGCTGAGAAAGCCGGGGATGATGGTGTGGAAGGTTTTCTTGCCGGGTGCCAGGCAATTGGCATGAGTGGGGTCAAGGCTGAATTCCTGCCCGCGATTCTGCAGGGCGATGCCGCTGTCGGGCAGCACCACGCCGGAACCGAAGCCGTGGTAGTTGCTCTGGATAAACGAGACCATATTACCTTCGGCATCCGCCGTGGCCAGGTACACCGTGCCGCTGGCATGGGGGTCGCCGGGCTTGGGAGGCTGGGCCTGTTCGCCAATCTGGCCACGCCGGCGCGTGCTGTAGTCGTCGCTGAGCAGGTCGGCCACCGCCACGCGCATATGCGCAGGGTCGGTGATGTAGTGCAGGCCGTCGCTGTAGGCGAGCTTCATCGCTTCCAACTGACGATGCCAGGTTTGCTGGCTGTCGCGGTGGTCGAAGCTGAAGCCTTCAAGGATCTTCAACGCCATCAGTGCGACCAGGCCCTGGCCGCTGGGCGGGATTTCCCAAACGTCGACGCCCCGGTAATTGATGTGGATCGGCGCGACCCACTGCGCGCGGTAATCCTTGAGGTCGCTGGCGCGCAGGTAACCACCGCTGGCGCGCGAGTGCGCATCCAGGCGCTCGGCCAGGGCGCCGCGATACAGGCTTTCGCAGCGGGTGGCGGCCAGTTCTTCCAAGGTGCGGGCCTGGGCCGGGTTGCGAAAAATCTCCCCCGCCTGGGGCGCACGGCCGTTGATGAGGAACGTGTCGAACCAGGCCGCCAGCACGTCATCGCGGTGCGGGCTGAATTCGTTCAAGGCCAGCTGCCATTGATGGGCAACCACCGGTGACAACGGGAACCCCTCGCGCGCCAGGCTGATGGCCGGCTGCAGTAACTCGGCAAACGGCAACTTGCCGAAGCGTTGCGACAGCTCAGCCCAGGCCGATGGGCAGCCCGGCACGGTGACGGGAGTCCAGCCGTACAGCGGCATCTGTGGGTGCCCCGCCGCCTTGACCGCCTCGATACTCAAGGCCGCCGGCGCATGGCCGTTGCCGTTCAGGCCGTGCAACTGGCCCTTGCACCAGACCAGGGCAAACGCGTCGCCGCCCAGGCCGCAGCCGGTGGGTTCAACCACCGTAAGCGCCGCCGCCGTGGCAATGGCGGCGTCGATGGCATTGCCGCCGTTCTGCATGATCTGGATACCGGCCTGGGCGGCCAGTGGTTGGGAGGCGGCGACCATGCCGCGTCTGGCAAACACACTTTGGCGTTGCGACGGATAAGGGTATTCGTGAGCAGAGAATTTCAACATGGCTAAGGCTCTTGAAAAAGGGTCATAACACGCGGCTGAGAAACGCCCGGGTACGCGGATGGCTGGGGTGGCTGAAAATCTGTTCCGGCGGCCCCTGTTCGATCAGCTCGCCCTGATCAAGCACCACCACGCGGTCGGCCACTTCACGGGCGAAGCCCATTTCATGGGTGACCACCACCATGGTCATGCCCTCCTCGGCCAGTTCTTTCATCACCTGCAAGACCTCGCCGACGGTTTCCGGGTCGAGGGCGCTGGTGGGTTCGTCAAACAGCATCGCCTGGGGTTTCATCGCCAGCGCACGGGCAATCGCCACCCGTTGCTGCTGGCCACCGGAGAGCATCGACGGATAATGGCCGGCCTTGTCCGCCAGGCCGACCCGCGCCAACAAGCCACGCGCCTGCTCCAGCGCCGCCGCGCGCGGCACGCCGAGCACCTGGATCGGCGCTTCGATGATGTTCTCCAGCGCCGTCATGTGCGGGAACAGGTTGAAGCGCTGGAACACCATGCCGATGTCGCGGCGCTGGCGGGCGATGTTGCGCTCCGACTCGCGCACCAGGCTGCCGTCGCTGCGTTCGCGATACCCCATGGCGCGGCCATTGACGCGTATGCGCCCGCCCTGAATGTCTTCAAGCAGGTTGATGCAACGGATAAAGGTGGTCTTGCCGGAGCCGGAGGCACCGATCAGCACCACCACTTCGCCGCGCCGCACTTGTAGGGAAATGCCCTTGAGGATCTGCAACTCGCCGAACGCCTTCTGAACATCCAGGGCCTCAATGATCAGCTCTTCACTTTGGTGCGCCATGCTTAACGTCCTCTCAGCAATTTGAGGGTGCTGCGACCGAACATGCGGCTGGCGGCCGGCGGTGGCGCTGACGGTCGATCGGACTGGCCGAAGCGGTGTTCGAGCCAGCGCTGGAAAAAGCCCCACAGCGTGGTCAGCGTGAGGAAATACAGGGCCACCACCAGGTACAACTCGAACACGCGAAAGGTCGCCGAGGTGATCATCTGCGTGCTGAGCAGCAATTCCTGCACGCCGATCACGCTGACCAGCGTGGTGTTTTTGAGCATCACGTTGAACTCGTTGCCCAGCGGCGGCACGATCACCCGGAACGCCTGGGGCAGCACGATGCGCCGCATCAATTTGGCAAAGCCCATGCCCAGGGAACGTCCGGCTTCGTATTGGCCCTTGTCCACCGCGCCGATGCCGGCGCGGATGATCTCGGCCATGTACGCGCCTTCATTCAGGCCCAGAGCAATGATCGCCGCCTGGATATTGCCGGGGATCATCAGCCCGAACAGCTCGATGTCCTCGAAGCGGAAGATCCCGCCGGCCGCCAGCGCGGTGTACAAAAACACGATCTGCACCAGTAACGGCGTGCCGCGCATCAGCCACACGTAAAAGCGCACCGGCAGGTGCAGCAGCGGGTTCTTCGACAGGCGCAACAGCGCCGCCCCCAGGCCCAGCGCGCAGCCGAGCAGCATCGCCAGCACGCTGATCAGGCACGTCAGCCACAGCCCGGTGAGGTACACCCCACTGGGCTGCAGCAGGTACTGCCAGAACACATCCCAATTGAAATTCATCGTGCGGTTGCCTCAGTCGAGTGTGTCGCTGCTGACATGCCATTTGTTTAGCAACTGCACGTAGCTGCCGTCGCTGCGCATGTCGCTGATGATCTGCTGCACGGCGGCGCTCAGTTGCGGGTCGTCCTTGCGCATGCCAAGGCCTGTGAGGATGCGGCTGAACGCGGGCACGCCTTCCTGGAACAGGTCCGGGGCCATCGCGGCGTAATAGCCGGCGGTTTCCACGGTGGTGCCATAGGCATCGACCTGGCTGATGCGCAAGGCCTGGAAGGCATCGGTGTCGGTGTTGTACACCACCAGTTTCATCGGTGGCTTGCCGGCCTTGGCGAGGCTCTCGTTGTGGGCGTCGAGCAGGGTCTTGATGGTGGAGCCGTTGAGCACCGCCACTTTGTGCGTGGACAGGTCATCCAGGGTCTTGATGCCCTTGGGGTTGCCCTTGGGCACCACCACCGACTGACTGGAGTACATGTAGTTGACGATGTCGATTACCTGGCGCCGCTCGGGCTTGTCGAACAGCTGGTCGACGATCATGTCGCACTGCTGGGCGAGCAGCGCGGGCACCAGGCCGGAGAACGGAATCACCCGCCACTGCACCTGTTTGTCGCCCAGGCGTTTGGCGATTTCCAAGCCCAGGTCAATGGTAAGCCCACGCGGTTTCTGGGCTTCGTCGAAGGACACCAGGGGCGGTGAATCCATCCCCGAGCAATAGGTGAGTTTGTCGACTTTTTGCAGGCGCTCCGGCACCTGCGGTGCGGCAGTTACCCATTGGCTGCAGAAAGCGAGAGAGATAGCCACCAGCAAGGCGCGGCGTTGTTTATGCATGACCAGACACTCCAGTTCGTTGAATAACGGGGCAGGACACAACGTCAAAACACGACAGCTTTCTTAGTGTTCGGATTGCAGAAATTGAATCAGCGCCGGCACCGTGCCTTCGATGTGCTCGCGCACCACGGCTTCGGCGCGAGCGGCGTCGCCGGCGCGAATCGCATCAAGGATCACGGCATGTTCCTGACGCGCGCTGAGGGGTTTTTCGCTGTGCTGCAGCCACAAGCGCATGGGCGCCTCCACCAGCGAATACAGCGCCGATATCTGCTTCATCAGGCGCGGGCGGCCGCTGAGGCTGCACAGGTACTCGTGGAAGGCGCGGTGGCAGCGGACCCACGCGGCGCTCTCGTCGCGGTAGTCATCCATTTCGTCCAGCAGACGCTCCAACGCGGCCAGTTGGCGCTCACCGATGCGCCCGACGGCAACCCGCACCGCCAAGCCTTCAAGAGCGCTACGCATCTCGAACACCTCGTGCAGTTCTTCGATATCCAGGCCACTGACAATCGCGCCGCGGTTGGGACGCAGGGTTACCAGGCCCTGGGCATCCAGGCGCCGAAACGCTTCGCGCACCGGCATGCGGCTCATGCCGATCTCGCTGGCGATGTCCTCGGCGATCAGCCGATCACCTTTGCGGTAGCGGCCGCCGCAGATGGCGTCGAGCAGGAAGTTGTAGGCCTCCTCCTCGGCAGTGAGGGGCTGTCGACGGTCAATGTAAGCGGGAGCAAATTGCATGGGCGGGATCTCTGTATTTTTGTATCCAATTATCCACGGATACAATAAAGCAGAATCTGTGCCAGCCGACCCAGTGCCGCGTTAAGCGGCTGATTTGAATGGATTCGTTCGTTTATTCGCAGCAGAGATGGCAACCGAAGGGCGCGCTACGTGCTACCTAATGGCACAGCGACTGCCCGTTTCTGTGCCGCAAAGTAGCGGGTGAGCACTGGACGGGCTAGCGCAGTTAGCTCGCGAGTGGGTCGCCTTTTGGGGTGTCGCCCTGCAGGAAAAACCGATTGCGGCCCGCCGCTTTGGCGCGGTAAAGCGACTGATCGGCGGCTTCGACAAACCCGAGCACCGGCTGCAACTGCGCGCCAGTCGCCGTAGCAATGCCAATGCTCACACTCACGCGCGCAAACGGGCTGCCCGGATGGGGAATGTTTTCCTGGTGCAGACGGTCGAGCATCAATTGCGCCACCACCTCTGCGCCCTGGCTGCCGGTCGCGGGCATGATGATTGCCATTTCCTCGCCGCCGTAACGTGCGACCAGGTCGGACGGGCGTCGCACACACGCTTGCAATAGCGTGGCGACCGCTTGCAGACAGGCATCGCCGGCAACGTGGCCGAGCGCATCGTTGAACCGCTTGAAGTGATCGATATCGATCATCAGCAAGGCCAGCGGTAAACCGTCGCGCTGTGCCCGGCGTGCTTCCACCGCCAGTGTTTCATCGAAACAGCGCCGGTTCGCCAGGCCGGTCAGCGCATCCTTCATCGCCAACAGTTCCAGTTGCCGGTTCGACTCAAGCAATTGTTGCTGAGCGATGTGCAACGCCGCTTCCGCGAGGGTGCGTCGGCGTATGTCCAGCAGCAGGAGCCAGCCGATCAGCCCGGTCAACCCCAAAAGCCCCGCCACCACCACCGCCGATAGCGCCGCCTCGGTGCGCCATGCGGCGAGCGCTTCGTCCTTGCCCAACGCCACGGTGGTGATCAGTGGCAAGGTTTCGCTTTTGCGATACGCATACAGCCGCTCCACGCCATCCAGGCTGGAGGTGTACGAGGCGGTGCCAACGGATTGCTCGACCAGGTATTTGGCATAGATCGGCGACTTGGAAAAGTTGCGGCCCATGTCCTGCTCGCGGAAGGGATAGCGCACCAACAAGGTGCCATCGGTGTAGGACAAACCAATGGCGCCGTCCCGGCCGACGTCAATTTTGCCAAACACGCGCAAGAAATTCTCCACCCCCAGCGTCACGGCCACCACCCCGGCGAACTGCCCCTGAGCGTCATTGAAGCGACGGCTGATGGTGATCACCCACTCCCGATTGGAACGGCTCTGGATCGGCGGGCCAATAAACGGCTCACGGCTGGGATCGTCGCGATGGTGAATGAAATAAGCACGGTCGCGGCTGTTGGCCCCCACCGGAATCGGCCGGTTGGACGACATCAACCAGCGCCCCTGATTGTCATAGAGCGTGATGCCACTGAGCTGCGGCATCAAGGGCAGCTTGCGGTTGATCAGCGCACTGATTCGCTGGATCTGCGCCGGGCCATCGCCTTCGGTTTCCAGGCGCTCGACCAGCCCGAGCAACAACAGCGAGCTTTGCCGCACGACGCCTTCGGTGTAGGTGTTCAGTGCCTGGGTCAGGTTCAAGCCATGAACGTCTACCTCGGCCAGCGCCCGCTCACGGGACGACAGGATTTTCCAGACTGTCAGCGAGGTCAGCGAGCAGCCAATCATCAGCAGCAAGAGCATTACAAGGCGGGTATCACGCTTCACATCAGTACCTTAAGGAAGTCCGGTTTCCATTCCAGCCATCATTTGAACATCGGCACTTTACGGTGGCCACGTGTTCCCAGGCGCGAGCATACAAGCAGTGCGACGCGGCCGCAGCAACAGAGTGCGTGCTCGCACCCCCTTATTGATCGGGCTCAACGCATGCTCCAGGCCAAGCGACGCCTGACGTTCAGTCAGCTGCGTCGTTATCGGACGAGGGCACGCGGTCAATCCCGGGAGTGCCGTTGGCAGGCTTGGCGCTGTCTTCGCCCGCGGGAGGACTGCTCTCGGGGTGGTCCCAATCGGTTGTCGCGTTAGGGTCTTCGTCACGGCCGGCTGTACCGATCACGCAGCCGTCTTCGTTGGGTGTGCCAGCTTCTTCAACGGGCCGGTACTGTTGGTTGGATGGCTCATGTTTCATGGAAAAATCTCCAGTTCACAGGATAGGAACCCGTTTGGAGCGACCGCTGAAGACCAAGTGCAACGAAAAGGACGAATGGCATGGGCGCAATGCCTTTAACCGGTGACTATTGCGGCCATTGTTCAAGCAGTATCGAAACGAATTTTTCCGCCGCCGGCGACAGTGATGCCCCGCGCCGGTAAACCAGGCCCAACGAACGGTTCACCACGGGTTCGATGAGCGGCACGCTGACCAAGGTCGGGTGATCGTGGGAAGGCATGGCCAGGCTTGGCATCGCCGAAACGCCCAGCCCGGCTTCCACCAGGCCCAGCGACGTCGAGAGGTGTTGCACCTCGTAAAACCACTGCGGGCGCCAGCTCAAGCCAGACAGGGCGTGATCCAGCAGCATGCGGTTGCCGCTCAGGCGCCCGACTCCGATCAGGCGGTAATCGCTCAGTTCAGACCAGGTGACCGACGTGCGCCCGGCCAACTCATGATCACGCCGGCAGGCCAGCACGAACGGCTCTATCACCAAGGGTACGAATTCGATATCCGGGTGTTGGCCACTCATCATGTTGATACCGAAATCGGCCTCCCCGCGCAGCACCGCTTCAAGCCCCTCGTTGGCGCTCAAGTCCAACAGGCGGATGCGGATTTTCGGGTAGCGCTCGTTGTACAGGCGAATCACCGACGGCAGGAAATAGAACGCGGCCGTCGGGATACACGCCAGGGTGACCCGGCCGATCTGGCGCTCGGCGAGTTCGCGGATGTTGAGAATCGACTCGTCGAAGTCATCCAGCAGGCGGCGCGCCTTGGGCAGAAAGTCGCGGCCGACGCTCGTGAGGCTGACCTTGCGCGTGGTGCGATCAAGCAATGCGGTGCCCAACCCTTCCTCGAGTTTTTTAATGCGGCGGCTGAGCGCGGGTTGCGACAGGTGCAATGCATCGGCGGCTTCGTGGAAGCTGCCCAGTTCGGCGATCTTCACGAAAGATCGAATATCGTTGAGCTCATAGTCCATGGCTGTTCTCATCGGCAGAGGGCGACGGGAGGTAATTTAGCGCACATTTTTCATTCGTCAAACGCAATAATCCCGTCAATCTTTGCATTGGAAACATTTCTGAAAGCTTGAGACTCTTGCCTCCAGAGCATCAATTACCTCGATTGATCAACAAGAGTCAGTCCCATGCAAAGAATTCCCTGTGTGCTGATGCGCGGTGGCACCTCCAAAGGCCCGGTTTTTCTCGACTGGGATTTGCCGGCGGCCATTGAGGCCCGTGACGAACTGCTGCTTAACCTGATGGGCTCCGGCCACGAGCTGGAGATCGACGGCATCGGTGGTGGCAGCCCGCAAACCAGCAAGGTGGCGATTGTCAGCCCGTCGCTGCACCCGGACGCAGACGTGGATTACCTGTTCGTTCAAGTGATGGTGTCGCAACGCCGGGTCGACAGCGCGCCCAACTGCGGCAATATGCTGTGCGCCGTCGGCCCGTTCGCCATCGAACAGGGCCTGGTCAAAGGCACGCCGGGGCGCACCCGGGTACGCATTCGCAACGTCAACACGGGCACCTTTATCCATTCCGAGGTGTACACACCGGAAGGTAAAGTCAGTTATGAAGGCGACACCGCCATCGACGGCGTGCCCGGCACCGCAGCACCGGTGCAATTGACGTTCCTCGACGCAGCCGGCAGCAAGACCGGCAAACTCTTCCCCACCGGCAACACGCAAGACGTGATCGAAGGCATCGCGGTGACCTGCATCGACATGGCAATGCCGATGGTGCTGATCCAAGCCAGCCAACTGGGCAAGCGTGGCGATGAAAGCCCGGCTGAACTGGACGCCGATAAAGACTTCCTGCGCCGCCTCGAGTCATTGCGGCTCAAGGCCGGCCTGGCCATGGGCCTGGGCGATGTCAGCGACAAAGTGATTCCCAAGCCAGTACTGGTTTCGCCGGCCAAAGCCGGCGGTACGATCCAGGTCCGCTACTTCATGCCGCATAACTGCCACCGCGCCCTGGCCATTACCGGCTCGATTGGTTTGGCCACCGCCTGCGTGGCAGACGGCAGCATCGTCGCGCAGATGCTCGGCGGGGTCAGTACGCCGCGCCTGGAGGCGGTGCGTATCGAGCACCCCAGCGGCGGGATTGATGTTGTATTGTCCTACACCGGCGTCAAGGGTGAGACCATCCAGGCTTCCGTCGTACGGACTGCGCGCAGGCTTTTTTCCGGCTACGTCTATGCCACGGACTCGCAGCGCCTCGCCGGATAATCTCGGCGGCCGTTGGCATTTTTGCATCCGCACAATTCTAAAAATGGGTGATGCCATGAAAGTTGTTAAATCGCTCTACTTCCAGATTCTCTGCGCCGTGGTGTTGGGCATCGTGGTCGGACACTTCTGGGCCCAGCAGGCCATTGCCCTCAAACCGCTGGGTGATGCGTTCATCAAGCTGATCAAGATGATGATTGCCCCCGTGGTGTTCTGCACCATCGTCACCGGCATCGCCGGGATGAGCGACAAACGCTCGCTCGGCCGCCTGCTCAGCAAAACCATGCTGCTGTTCTTCGGGCTCACGGTGATCAGCCTGGTGATCGGGCTGGTGGCGGTGTACGTGTTCCAGCCGGGTGCCGGCATGAACATCGACCCCAGCCAACTGAGTACCAAGGGCCTGGCCCAGTACACCGAGTCGGCCGCGAAGCTTGGGGTGGTGGAGTTTTTCATGCACATCATCCCCGACACCTTTATCGGTGCCTTCAGTAAAGGGGAAGTGCTGCCGGTGCTGTTTATCGCGGTGTTGTCCGGTTTTGCGTTGTCGTCACTGGGCGAACGTGGCAAGCCGGTGCTCGACGTACTCGAATCCGCCTCGCACATGGTGTTCAAGATCTTCGCCTACCTGATGCGTTTTGCGCCGGTCGGTGCTTTCGGCGCCTTGGCGTTCACCGTCGGCCAGTACGGCATCACCTCGCTGGGCTCGCTGGCCAAGCTGATCATGACCTTGTACATCGCCTGCGGCTTCTTCGTATTCGTCGTACTGGGCAGCGTTTGCCGCGCCAACGGTTTCAGCCTGTGGAAACTGCTGCGTTACTTTCGCGAAGAGTTCCTGGTGGTACTCGGCACGTCGTCCACGGAACCCGTCATGCCGCGCATGCTGGAGAAACTCGAAGCGCTGGGGTGCAAGAAAGGCGTGGTGGGCCTGGTGCTGCCCACCGGCTACTCGTTCAACCTGGACGGCACGGCTATCTACCTGTCGCTGGCGGCGATTTTCATTGCCCAGGCCTGCAACATTGACCTGAGCCTGACGCAGGTCATTACCATGCTGGCGATCATGCTGCTGTCCTCCAAGGGCGCGGCCGGCGTGACCGGCAGCGGGTTCGTGGCACTCGCGTCGACCCTGACGGTCATTCACGACATCCCCTTGGCCGGCCTGGCGTTGCTGATCGGCGTTGACCGCTTCATGTCTGAAGCGCGGGCCCTGACCAGCCTGGCCAGCAACGCGGTCGCGACGGTGGTGATGTCGATGTCTGAAAATGCCTGCAACCGCGAAACGCTGGCGCGAATGCTCGACGCAAAGCCCGATGCGGCCCAGGCAGAAGCCTGGGAAGACCTGAAGGTCGCCAAACGCGTCTAGCGCCAACCGCAAACACCTACCCCTGACTTGACCGAGCCCCCCTCCCCGCCAGGCGCCATTGTGCCGCCTGGCGGGCAAGGGCCCGTGCGCCTCGGCGTCAGCCATTCTTACGATAACAACAAGAGACTCGTCCTATGCTCGCTTTCCTTGGCCTGGCCATGGTGGTCGTATTCACCGTCCTCATCATGACGAAGCGGTTGTCGCCGATCGTCGCGCTCACCGTGGTGCCCATCGTCTTCGCGGTGATTGGCGGTTTCGGCGGCACCACCGGCAAGATGATGCTCGACGGCCTGAAAATGGTCGCGCCGTCCGCCGCCTTGCTGCTGTTTGCCATCCTGTTCTTTGGCCTGATGATCGACGCGGGGTTGTTCGACCCGCTGATCCGCAAAATCCTCAAGCGCGTCAACGGCGACCCGATGAAAATCGCGGTGGGCACGGCGCTGCTGTCATTGCTGGTGGCTCTGGACGGCGACGGCACCACTACCTACATGATTACCTGCGCGGCGATGCTGCCGCTGTATAAGCGCATCGGCATGAACCCGATGATCCTGGCGACCATCTCCATGCTGTCGTTGAGCATCATGAGCGGCATGACGCCTTGGGGCGGCCCCGCGACCCGGGCCATCGCCGCGTTGGGCCTGGATGCCGGCGAATACTTCGTGCCGTTGCTGCCAACGATGATCGGCGGCGCCATGTGGGTGGTGTTCACCGCCTTCATACTGGGGCGGGCCGAGCGCAAGCGTATCGGCAACGTGCAACTGCAAAGCGGTGGCGGCGATTGCTACATCAACGCCATTCTTGAAAACACCCCTCACAAGCGTCCGAAACTCGCCTACGTCAACCTGGCGCTGGTGGTTGCAGTGATGGTCGCGCTGGTGATGGGCCTCATGCACTCGGCGATCCTGTTCCTGATCGGCTTCGTGCTCGCGCTGATGATTAACTACCCGCAATTGGACATTCAGAAAGAACGCATCCTGGCGCACTCGGGCAACGCGATGACGGTGGTGCTGCTGGTATTTGCCGCCGGGATCTTTGCCGGGATTTTTTCCGGCACCAAGATGGTCGACGCCCTGGCGCAGACCCTGGTCGACTGGATTCCGCCGTCCTGGGGCCACCTGTTTCCGCTGGTGGTCGCGATCACCAGCATGCCGCTGACCTTCGTGCTGTCCAATGACGCCTACTATTTTGGCGTGGTACCGATCCTGGCCAATGCCGCGGCGGCATACGGCATCGACCCGGTGGAAATTGCCCGGGCCTCGATCCTCGGGCAACCGGTGCACCTGATGAGCCCGCTGGTCGCCTCGACCCTGTTGCTGGTGGGCATGGTCGACCGTGATATCGGCGACTTCCAGAAAGCCACCGTCAAATGGGCGGTGCTGACCTCCCTGGTGGTGACCGCGCTGGCCTTGCTCACCGGGGCCATCAGCCTGTTTACCTGATTCATCTCCCTGCAGCCTTCCAGCGCGCCTCGCTTACGAGGCGCGTGTTGCCCTGTACGCCGAATAACAACAACGAGACGTTTGCCATGAACCCTATATATACCCGTCGGGCCCTTTTTTGCGCGTTCGGCCTGGCCCCCCTCGCCGGTGCCAATGCCGAAGGCTTTATTGATGACAGCAAGCTCAAGCTGCAACTGCGCAATGTGTATTTCAACGAGCACTTTCGCGACGAACACGGCATGAGCGCACGGGCCGCGAGGACGGCAAAAAGCGAGCGCACCGAATGGGCACAGGGTTTCCTGCTGGACTATCAGTCCGGGTTCACCGCAGGCACCCTCGGTGTGGGCGTGGATGCCCTGGGGCTCTATGGCGTCAAGCTCGATTCAGGGCGCGGTCGCAGCGGCACGGGGCTGATGCCGGTGCATGATGACGGCCGCGCGGCCGGTGAATTTGCCAGCGCCGGCGCCACCGTCAAAGCCCGGTTCGCCAAAACCACCGTCAAGTACGGCACCCTGCTGCCCAAGACCCCGGTGCTGATTTACAACGACGCACGCTTATTGCCACAGACCTACCAGGGTACCCAGGTCACTAGCACCGACATCGAGAACCTGACCGTCACTGGCGGGCACCTGGACCGCTTCAAGTTGCGCGACTCCACCGACAGCGTGCCGATCGTGCCGGATGGCTACAGCGGCGAAAAGTCAGGGGACTTCAACTACGCCGGCGCCGAATACAAATGGGGCAAGAGCACCCGCCTGAGCTATTTCTACGGCGAACTCGAAAATTTCTACCGACAGAACTTCGCCGGTATCCAGCACGACCTGCCGTTGGCCGGTGGCGTGCTGACCGCCGACCTGCGCTACTTCAACAGCGTTGATAGCGGCTCGGCGTACGCAGGCAAAATCGACAATGACCTGCTCAGCGGTCAATTGTCCTACGCAATCGCTGGGCATACGCTCGGCGGCGGCTACCAGACCCTGCGCGGCGATGCCGGTTTGCCCTACATCAGCGGTGCCACCGTGTACTCGTTCAGCAACGCCGGTATCGGCAAGTTCATCGAGGAGGACGAGAAGACCTGGATGCTCAACTACGGCTACAACTTCGCCGCCGTCGGCGTGCCGGGCCTGACCTTCTCCGCACGCTACCTGAGCGGCAATGACGGCAAGTCCACCACAACAGTCAAGGAATGGGAGCGTGACGCCGAGCTGGCCTACGTTGTGCAGGCCGGCACGTTCAAGGGGCTGGGTGTGCGCATGCGCAACTATGTCTACCGCTCCGAGTTCTCACGGGGCCGCGACAGCAACCGCCTCTACCTGACCTATGACATTGCCCTGTGGTAGTTCAATAAACGATGGGCTTCAGGCGTTTTTGCCCACTGGCCGGGGTCGCGTTGCACTCCCCCGGCCAACCGATCAGCCAGCTCAGGTTGCTTGTGCACTTAAACGCGGCGCGTCGACCAGAACAGCCACTATCTCGCCAGTATTTACGCAGCGGTTTTCTGCGCTAGCCTTGTCGTGTTCCGACTTCTTGCCCCGGTGAATTAATGGACACGTTAACGAAAGCAGAAATTGAAGCGGCGCTGTCGGCGCGCCTGCCCAACTGCGCGGTCAAATGCGCGATCAACCCGGACAGCAGCCTGTCGGTTACGGTGTTGGCGCATGATGCCGAGCAGTTCACCATCGCCAATATCCAACGCGCGCACTATCACGGCCCATCGGGAATCAACCGGCTCACCCGGGAAATACTCGAAGAAATGGTCATGTCCAGGCAGTCGTCCCGACGGTCATCTGCGGGGTAACGGTTTCAAGGCCGGGCCCCGCTCGTCGAAGCGCTAAGCCTGTTCACCTGCCAGGGCGCGTTGATGAAAATGCGCCAGCCATTTCAAGGCATGCTCCGATGCGGCCTGTTGAACGTGCTCACGCCCGCCCATGAAGCGCTCTTTTCGACTGAACACACTCAGCCCGCGTCCGGTGCGAAAGGCCCACGCAAAACACACGGTGCCGGGCGGGATGCCGTCAACCGCGTCCGGGCCCAGTAGCCCCGTCGTCGCGATGGCAACATCCGCTGGGCTATCGCGCAGAGCGCCGCAAGCCATCTCTTGAGCCACCTCACAACTGGTCAGGTTGAAGGTTTCCAGGGTGTACGCGCGTACGTTCAATAAGCGTTGTTTGGCTTGCGGCGAATAGACCACGTAGCCGCTTTCGATGCATGAACCCGCGCCCTCGACCTGCGACAGCAACGCGATGACTCTGCCGGCCGTGCATGACTCGGCCGTGGTGATAACCAATTGATTATGTTTAAGGTAATCGATGGTGGACGTGGCTACCGACATGCTCATGACTCCTGCGCGAAGGGCGTTTTCCTGATTGATTCTGGTAAAGCCCGGCGGGTTTGTAAAAAAGAATTTCGAGATTTTGCTGCGGTCTACAAAAGACCACAACAGAGGGATTCCATCATGAACTTCACCAAATTTTGCCAAGCACTTTCCAACCGGGCCGGCAGCCCAAAAACCTTCGTCGTGGCTGTAACGCTGATCGCCGTCTGGGCGCTCACGGGGCCGTACTTCCACTACGACGATACCTGGCAACTGATCATCAATACCTCGACCACGATCATCACGTTCTTGATGGTTTTTTTGATCCAGAACACGCAGAACCGCGACAACGACATTCTGCATTTGAAGCTCGATGAGTTGATCCGTGCCACCAAGGAAGCGCACAACACGGTCTTGTCCCTGGATAAGCTGGGCGCGCAAGAGCTCAAGAAACTGCGCGAGCAGTACAGCGCGCTGGGCCAGAACGACCCCGCTGGCGAGAACCTGCCCAAGGCGCGGGACGACGCCGCAGCGCGGGTGACCAACCACGATCAGCAACATTGAATGCCAGCCTCCTTCGGTCATTTGAATTGAACGATCATTTGCAGGCCCGCCTCTATCGCAGGACCCGCGAACGGAGGATGCCTTCATGATTGACTCAGCAACCGGAATGAGACCTGGCGAACGCTACGCAGTAGAGAACCAGGAACGAACGAAGAACTTTGGTGGTTTTTTCCTGGATGGAAAATATTACCTGGGCCCGGAACTGATGACGGCGGTCGGCTGGCTGGAAGGCCAGACGTTTATCTACGACGAACTCGATGCCACAGGCGAGCCGGTGTTCCCCGACCGCGTTGCCGGCACGGTCGAAGACCTGACCCTGGTGTTGCACGATGGTGCTCGGCTGAAGCTGCGCCCGGTGCCGGTGCACGCGCCGCAGGATCCACCGGCCCCAGCGCCCGTCATGCAAAAACACCACGGCCGACTGCACGGCAAAACGGTGGTGATCACCGGTGCCTCCAGTGGCATCGGACGCGCCGCCGCCCATGCATTTGCCGAGCAAAACACCCGCCTGGTCCTGGCCGCCCGCGACCAGGCGGCCCTGGACGAGGTGGTCGAGGAATGTGCGGTGCGCGGTGCCGAGGCGATTGCGGTTAAAACCGATGTAACCCGCAACGATCAGATGCTGGCCTTGGCCGAACAGGCCGCTGCCTTTGGCAATGGCCGCATCGATATCTGGATCAACAATGCCGGTGTCGGCGCGGTGGGCAACTTCGAAAACACCCCGCTGGAAGCTCACGAGCAGGTGCTGCAAACGGACCTGCTGGGTTACCTGCGAGGCGCCTACGCGGCATGGCCTTATTTCAAGGCGCAGAACAGCGGGATCCTGATCAATACACTGTCGCTGGGAAGCTGGGTCGCCCAGCCCTACGCCGCCGCCTATTCAGCGAGCAAGTACGGCTTGCGGGGCTTGACGCAAGCGCTGCGCGGCGAACTGGTGGGTTTCCCGGACATTCACGTCTGCGACATTTACCCAGCGGTGATGGACACTCCGGGCTTTCGGGACGGCGGCAACTTTACCGGCCACGCCTTGAAGCCGCCGCCACCGGTGTACGACCCCCATCGTGTGGCGCAAGCGATGGTGGCCTGTGCGCTGCAACCGCGCAAAAGCACCACCGTGGGCGCTGCCGCCACCGTTGCTCGAATCGCCAACTTGGTGCTCCCGGCCTTCCCGCAACTGTCCGGTTGGCTTACCCGCTTCGGCCTCAATCGCAGCCCCCGCTGCGCGACGTCGTCGGGCAATCTATTCGCTCCCGCCACCGGCGAACGTCGCGTCGAAGGGGGCTGGCGACAAGCCGGCCATCCACCCTATTGGCTCGTGGCCGCAGGCGCCGCGTTGCTGGTCGGCGGCTTTGCGGTGGCGCGCAACTATCAAGCGAACCATAAGCGTCGCCCATAAATCAGGGGGCAACCGCCCCCTCCTTTGTTATTGGAGGTACCCGCATGTCTTACGATTACCAAGGTTCTGCCAGTGTTATCACCGCGTCACGCCATCTGGGAACGCCATCGGATGAATGTCTGAATGCCGACGTGGGTATCCACCTGAGCCGCTCAGAGAAACCGACCATTGCCACCCTGAAGTTCGATGCGCCCCTTCAGTGGCCGGGCAACCCTAACGTGGTCACCGTCAACCTGCCGGATGGCACGTCCGTCAGCGGTGTCATCGTCGACCTGCAACGGCCGGCTGAAGGCCAGGGCTGGGTAACCTTCACGGTGGATGACTGAGACGTTCCCGGCCCTGGATAAGCCCGCCGGCTCGGCCATCGGTTTGTCGAACAACTTTTTTGAATCTTCGTGGGCGCCAAACATCTGTAGTTCATGAGCATAAGGAGGTCTCGTGAAACACAACTTATTCACTATCCGGTATCAGCTCCATGGTGAGCCCAAGTCCTTCATCGTGCGTGCGGCGCAGATGAACAATGCCGAAGCATGGCATTGGGCCAGTTGCGATGCCGGTGTGGCAGTCATACCCAGGTTTGGTCAACACACCCTCAAGCGTGTGTCCAAACCGATGGCGGAAAAATATGGCATCACGGATGTGCGCTGGAGCGGCTCCGAAGAGATCCAGTGGGCGGAGGGCCTCACACAATGAACAGCCAGACTCTTGATTACACGACCAGACAAAGGTGGGACGAGGAGATGGCGCACAACGCCAAGATGTTTTTCGAGGCCGACCGACTGGACGCACAGGCGTACCAGATCATCGAGTCCTACAGCGGCGATGCGGCGACCTGGGCGCGCTTTCTCGAGGCCAAGAAAATTGCCGATGCGCAACGCACCGCAGCGTATCGAGACTGGATGCGCGTCCGACGCGCGATGCGCAACAAGTGAGCGTCAGCCCTGCGCAAGGCAGGGCTGAGAGTCAGGCCCCCGACTCGGGATCTTTCGAAGGACCACCAGGGGCCACACCGCCCTGATCGACGTGCGCGTCAGCTGGGCGGTCGGCCGCTTCGTCTTGCGGTGTACCGTTTCGTTTAGCCGTTTCGGGACGCACCTTTTGCTCGGGTTGCGCCTGGTTGCGGCGTGTTCGCTGATTCATCCTGGCACCTGCCTTTTATTTCCGCCCGCCTCCCGGCAGTACGCCGGCCAGCACTTGCTTGGCGGTTTGTACAATGACGCCCGCTTCATCCGGATCGCCTTTGAGCAACGTGGTGGCGAATTTCTTCGCCTGCTCCAGTTTGATATGCGGCGGCAACGGCGGCACGTTGGGGTCGGTCTTGAACTCGATCAACACCGGCACTTGCGCGGCCAGGGCCTGCTCCCACGCGGCGGCCACCTGCTCCTCGCGCTCGACAAAAATGCCCTTGAGCCCAAGCGAAATCGCAAACAGGTGGTAGGGCACATCCGGGATAGCCTGCGAAGCTTCGAACTTGGGGTCGCCTTCCATCACGCGCTGCTCCCACGTGACCTGGTTCAGGTCTTCATTGTTGAACACCGCACAGATCCATTGCGGGCTTTGCCATTGCCGCCAATATTTGGCCACCGTGATCAGCTCGGCCATGTTGTTCATCTGCATTGCGCCGTCGCCCACCAGGGCAATCACGGTGCTGTGCGGATGAGCGAACTTGGCCGCGATGGCATAAGGCACGGCCGCGCCCATGGAGGCCAGGCCGCCGGACAGCGAACATTGCATGCCACGACGAATCTTCAGGTCGCGGGCAAACCAGTTGGCGCATGAGCCCGAGTCGCTGGTGATGATGGCGTGGTCGGGCAAGCGCGGCGACAGCTCGTGCACCACCCGTTGCGGGTTGATCGGCGTGGCCTTGGCCAGGGCACGTTTCTCCAGGGTTTTATCCCACGTGGCACGCCAGCCCTCGACCTGCTTGCGCCATTTGCGCGAGGTCTTGCGCTTGAGCAAGGGCAATAACGCCGAAAGGGTTTCGGCGGCATCGCCGAGCAGGTTCACCTCCATGGGATAACGCAGGCTCAGCATGTCGGGTTGCAGATCAATCTGCACGCCACGCGCCTGGCCTTCCCTGGGTAGGAACTCGGCATAGGGAAAGCCCGAACCGATCATCAGCAAGGTGTCGCACTGGGTCATCAGTTTGTAGCTGGGCTCGGTGCCCAGCAGGCCGATGCTACCGGTCACCCAGGGCCAGTCATCCGGCAACACGGCCTTGCCGAGCAACGCCTTGGCCGCACCGGCGCCCAAGGCATCGGCGACGGCAAGCACTTCATCGGTGGCGGCCAGCGCACCGGCGCCGACCAGGATGGCGACCTTCTCCCCGGCGTTCAGCACCTCGGCGGCGCGCTGCAGGTCGGCCTCGTAAGGCACGATGCGCGGCTTGGTATAACCCACGCCGGAATGCAGGGTGCCGTGGGCCCTGGCGGGCGGCTCATAGGCCGCCTCCTGCACATCGTTGGGCAGGATGATCGCCGTCACCCGGCGCTCGCCGACCGCCGTGCGTACGGCCCGGTCCACCAAGTGGCGCACCTGCGCGGGCACCGTGGCCTGTTGCACGAATGCCCCGGCCACATCCTTGAACATCGAAACCAGGTCCAGCTCCTGCTGGTAATGGCCACCCAAGGCCGCCCGCGCCTGCTGCCCGACAATGGCCAACACCGGCATGTGGTCCAGGCGCGCGTCATACAGCCCAGTGATCAGGTGCGAGGCACCCGGCCCGGAGGTGGCGATGCACACCCCCAACTCGCCCGTGAACTTGGCGTGGGCTGAAGCCATGAACGCGGCCATTTCTTCGTGACGGGCCTGGATGAATTCGATCTTGCCCTGGGCCCGGCGCAAGGCGCCGAACACGCCGTTGATGCCGTCACCCGGATAGCCAAAGATACGAGTCACGCCCCACTGGCTGAGCCGCTCGACCAGAAAGTCGCCTACTGTCATCGTCATCGGATGCCTCGCTGATATCAGAGAATCGGTTTGCCACCCGTTACGCCGTAGCGTTCGCCGGAGATGTAGCTGCCTTCATCCGACGCCAGCAGCACATAGATAGGCGCCACCTCGACCGGTTGGCCGGGGCGTCCCAAGGGCGTACTGCCACCGAAGTGTTTGATCGAGTCTTCGGTCATCGTCGATACGATCAGCGGTGTCCAGATCGGCCCGGGCGCTACGCTGTTGACGCGGATCCCACGCTTGCCAAGCATTTGCGCCAGGCCCGCGGTGAAGTTGGCAATCGCGCCTTTGGTCGCCGCGTACGGCAACAAGGTAGGGTTGGGCGCATCGGAATTGACCGAGCTGGTGTTGATGATCGAGCTGCCCTCGGCCATGTGCGGCAGCGCGGCCTTGCAGATCCGGAACATCGCCGTGACGTTGACATTGAAGGTCTTCAGCCAATCCTCGTCGGGGATGTCTTCGAGCGTCTCGTAGGTCATTTGGTAGGCCGCGTTGTTGACCAGCACATCGATGCGCCCGAACTTCTCCACGGTGTCGTTGACGATCGCCGCGCAGTGCGCCGCGTCGTCCAGATCGCCGGGCAGCAACAGGCATTGGCGCCCTGCCGCCTCGACCCAGCGCGCGGTTTCCTTGGCGTCTTCATGCTCGTCCAGATAGGACACCGCCACATCCGCGCCTTCGCGCGCAAAGGCAATGGCCACGGCGCGTCCGATGCCGCTGTCGGCACCGGTCACCAAGGCAATCTTGTTGGCCAACCGACCCGAGCCTTTATAGGTTTGCTCGCCGCAGTCGGGCATCGGGTCCATCTTGCGCTGATCACCGGGAACGGGTTGTTGCTGTGGGCTGAACGGCGGTTTTGGATAGTTGCTCATCGCGGGTTCCTCCGGGTTGTGAATATTCTTGCGAGGCCGGGCCGGAAGGGTTAGTTCAGACAAATTTGCAGAAAATCGGATAACCGTCAGGTGCATGCGCGCCGCTCGTCAGTCTGGATAAACCTTTCCAGGTTTTTTCGTCTCAACCGTGAGGTAAAGGTCGCAGGCGTTCTGTTACAGGTAGGTTTTCAGCTATATTTCATTTCCGTTGCGCCCTCCCCCACGCTTGAACTCGTACCCTCTACACACTCTTCACGTGCGCAGTTAAAAAGGTTGGTATTTATGAAGTCTGCCCCCCTGCGGTCTCCGAACGTTCCGCAACGCAAGGAATTGACCCCCAGCAATCTGGATTTCCCGGTGGTGGGAATTGGCGCGTCGGCAGGCGGGCTGCAAGCGGTGAAGAGTTTTTTTGAACACATGCCCAAAGACTGCGGCATGGCGTTCGTGGTGATCCTGCACCTGTCCCCCGACCATCAGAGCGTGGCGGACAAGATCATCCAGGAGTCGACCGGCATGCCGGTCACCCAGGTCAACAGCACCATGGCGATCCGTGGTGGAGATGCCACAGAAGTTGCTGGAGCTGTGGCGCAATGCCCAAGCGATCATCCTGCCCACCGCCAATGACCCCGAGATCCGCACCATCCCGCCGGCCAACGAGCGCGATGCGGCCGTGGCGGAGCAGTTGTTGCTGGACATCCTGATCCAACTGCGCGCCAGTACCGGCCATGACTTCAAGCACTACAAGCGCGCCACCGTGCTGCGCCGTATCGAGCGTCGCCTGCAAGTGACGGCGCAACCGGACCTGGCGACCTATTACAACTTTTTGCAATCACACCCGGAAGAAACCAAGGCATTGCTGGGCGATATGCTGATCGGCGTGACCAACTTCTTCCGCGACCGCGAGGCCTTCGAAGCCCTTGAGCGGGATGTGATCCCCAACCTGGTCAAGTCCCTGGAAGACAGCGCGCCGCACCGCGAGGAAGTGCGTATCTGGTCGGCCGGCTGCTCCACCGGTGAGGAGGCCTACAGCCTCGCGATGCTGGTGACCGAGCAACTGGCGCTGGATGCCAGCAACGCCAAGATGCAAGTGTTTGCCACCGATATCGATGAGCGTGCGATTACCCACGGCCGCAACGGTGTGTATCCCGAAGCGATCATCACCGACGTGCCGCCGTCACGCTTGCGCCAGTACTTCGCCAAGGAGAAAAACCAGCACTACCGCGTGCGCAAGGAGATTCGCGAAAAGGTGCTGTTCGCCAAGCACAGTCTGCTGGCTGACCCACCGTTCTCGCAGATAGACCTGATCGTGTGCCGCAACCTGCTGATCTACCTGGACCGCGACGTGCAGCGCGACATCCTGCAACTGTTCCACTTTGCGCTGCGCCCCGGTGGCTACCTGTTCCTGGGTTCATCGGAGTCGGCCGACGGTTGCCTCGACCTGTTTGTGCCGGTGGACAAGCGCAACCGTATCTTCCGGGTGCGCGCCGGCTCCTCCGCGGTGCGTCGCGCGCCCACCATGCCGCGTGGCGGTTACCTGCGCCCGAACACCACCGCCGTTGCCGCCGCGGCGCCGGCGCCCAACAAGGTTTCGTTCGCCGATATCCACCTGCGCGCCCTGGCCAAGGCCGCACCGCCCAGCGTGATTGTCGATATCCACGCCGATATCCTGCACATGAGCGAAGGCGCGGGACGCTTCCTGCGTTATGTCGCCGGGGAAATCACCCACAACCTGCTGGCGCTGGTCCACCCCGACCTGCGCCTGGATATCCGCACCACCCTGTTCCAGGTCCAGCAATCGAACACCTGCGTGACTTCGCGCAAGGTTCGCATCCAACGCGAACAGGGCACTTACCTGGTGGACATCAGCGCCCGCCCCTACCGCGACGAGGCCACCGAAAACGACTATGTGCTGGTGATGTTCCAGGAAGCCGAAATCGACCCGCAACAGTCCGAGGCCGACACCGTCAGCCATGCGGAAAACCAGATCATGAGCAACCTGGAGCGCGAGCTGCAACGCACCAAGCTGCACCTGCAGGACACCATTGAGCAGGCGGAAGTCTCCAGCGAGGAACTCAAGGCCTCCAACGAGGAAATGCAGGCGATCAACGAAGAGTTGCGCTCGGCCACCGAGGAACTGGAAACCAGCAAGGAAGAGCTGCAATCGATCAATGAGGAACTGTTGACGGTCAATTACGAGCTCAAGACCAAGGTTGAAGAGACGGACAAGGTCAACGACTACCTGACCAACCTGATCGCCTCCACCGACATCGCCACCGTGTTCGTCGACCGCAACATGCGCATCCGCTGGTTCACCCCGCGTGCCACCGATATTTTCAGCATGCTGCCGGTGGACACCGGGCGCTCGCTGATGGACATCACGCGCCGCCTCGACTACCCGCAAATGAGCGATGACGCGACGAACGTGTTTGAGTCGCTGAGCATGATCGAACGCGAGATCAGCAGTAAGGATGCGCGCTGGTACATCGCGCGGTTGCTGCCCTACCGCTCCAGCGAAGACCACATCGACGGCACCGTGCTGACCTTTATCGATATCACCAAGCGGCGCCAGGCCGAAGAGGAACTGCGCCTGGGCGAAGAACGCATGCGCCTGGTGGCCGAAAGCACCCATGATTTCGCCATCATCATCCTCAATGACCACGGCGCCATTACCGACTGGAACACCGGCGCCGAACTGATCTTCGGCTACACCAAGAACGAAGTGCTGGGCGCTTATTACGACCTGATTTTTTCGCCCGAGGACCGCTCCGCCGGCGTGCCGGAGAGCGAACTGCGCGCGGCCCGCGAACATGGGCGTGGCGAAGATGAACGCTGGCATGTGCGCAAGGACGGCAGCCGGTTCTATTGCAGCGGCGAAGTCACCCTGCTCAAGAGCGCAAGCTTGCAGGGCTACGTGAAGATTGCCCGTGACCTCACCGGGCATAAACGCACCCAGGACGAACAGAGTCAGCGGTTGATGGAAACCCAGACCAACAGCCATCTCAAGGATGAGTTCTTCGCGGTGATGTCGCACGAACTCAAGCACCCATTGAACCTGATCCAGCTGAACGCCGAATTGCTGCGGCGCCTGCCCGCCACCAAGTCGGCGGGCCCTGCGATCAGGGCGGTGGATACCATCTGCGAGGCCGTGTCCAACCAGGCGCGGATCATCGACGACCTGTTGGACGTCGCTCGGGTGCGTACCGGTAAGCTCAAGCTGAAAAAACAACCGGTCGACCTGATTCGCACACTCCAGGATATCCATAGCGTGGTGCTCGCAGACGGGCATCGTCGCCAGGTGACCCTGCAAACGCCATCCGAAGGTGGAGCGCTGATCGTCGACGCAGACCCGACGCGCATCGAGCAAGTGATCTGGAACCTGATCAACAATGCGCTTAAGTTCACGCCGGAGAATGGCCAGGTGCAGTTGGTGGTCAGCCGCAAGGACGGGCACGCCCAGTTGGACGTGATCGACAGCGGCGCCGGGCTCGCCGACGACAGCCTGGAAAAAATCTTCGACCTGTTCGGGCAAGCCGAAAACCAGCACCAGACCCATCAGCGCGAGGGCCTGGGGATCGGCTTGTCGCTGGTACGCCAATTGGTCGAAGCGCACGATGGCACGGTGAGTGTTCACTCCAAAGGCCTGGGCTTTGGTTGCACCTTCTCCATTCTGTTGCCACTGAGCCCGCAACAACACCACCTGCCGGACGCCAGCGACACTCAGGCCGAGGACGAGCGTTTGAATGGCGTCAAGGTGCTGTTGGTGGACGATTCGGCGGAGGTGCTTGAAGTACTGAATTTATTGCTGGAAATGGAAGGCGCCGAGGTCAGTGCGTTCAGTGATCCGCAGAACGCCCTTGAAAACGCCCGCGAGGCTCAATACGACGTGATTATTTCCGACATCGGCATGCCGAAAATGAACGGTCATGAGCTGATGCGCAAACTGCGCACGATCGACCATCTGCACAAGGTTCCCGCCATTGCCCTGACCGGTTACGGTGCCAGCACGGACCAGAAAAAGCACGCCGAATCGGGCTTCAACACCCATGTCAGCAAACCCGTGGCCCATGACTCGTTGATCAGCCTGATCGAAAAACTCTGCCGCTCACAGCGGTAGGTGGGGCTTATTCAAAGGGGATAATCGAAATTTTGCCGTTGCGCTCAAGGATCGCGAATTTGATCTGATCAATCGCCAGAATGCCTTGGGCGGAGCGGGCCGCTTCGAGAATATCGCTCTCATCCAGGCGCGCGTGCTTGAGACGTTCAGCGAGCACCTTGCCGTCTTCGACCACAATCGTCGGCCCGCCATCCAACACCCTGGAAAACCAGCGCGAACGCTGTTTGACCAAGGACAAACCGATATCGATGGCGATCAACGTGACAATCACCAGCACGGCGTTGGTCAACGAAAAATCTTCGCCCAGCAACGCCTGCTGAGTCGCCTCGCTGATCACCATCAATAGCACCAGGTCGAAGGTGGTGAGTTCCGCCAGGGAGCGCCTGCCGGCGATCTTGAACAGAATCATCAACACCAGGTAAATCGCGGCTGCGCGCAATACCGAGTCCATGGCGCCCCCTACGGATAGATGAATTGTGAAAAACGCACGGACGCGCCGTTGGCGAGCGCCACCTGGGTGTCGAAGCTACCCACGCCGTCGCTGCGCAACGTCAGGTACAACACCGCATGCCCGTCATCATCGGTGAGCAGCCACAGTTTCACGCCTTCGCCGGCGGTGCTGGCCTTGAGGGGTTGCGGCTGCAGCATTTCAACATTGAAGCCACGCAACAACTCGCCACTGAGGGCTACCTCCAGGGGCTCGCGCGCCTTGCCCCGCAGATGGATGACCAGCACATCGGAAGACCCGTTGCGCAGAAACCGTTGATGCTCGACGCGCAGTTGCCCATCGGCGCTGCGCACGTCGGCGGTGCTGAGCGGCCCCTTGGAGAACAGCCCGGCCAAGGTCAGCGCCATCAACACCACCAACCCATACCAACCCCACCGCTCGAAGCGCCAGACCTTGCGCTGCAGGGTCATGTCTTCATTCACCGGATAGCTCCGGCTGTGCAAGTCGTTATGCGCAGGGGGCTTCATAGGGCACCTTCGGCTCAGCCTTTGCTATGTTCGGGCGAAGATGGGCCTTTGGTCACACCGCGCGGCCCCGCGATACTCCAGATCGCCAGCCCTAAAAACGGCAGCAGCACGACCATAGCCGTCCAGCCCGCCTTGTTGCCGGTTGAATTGTCGCTTCGCCAGACGCTGTTGATGACCCACAGGTCGAGCAACAGCAGGATGACGGCCAGGAAAATCCAGAAATAAGTGAATGGCATGATGCACCTCCCGTTGATACAGGTTTGGTTTAACCAGGATGGCCGGAGTTCACTCTTTTTCGCTGTTCACAGATAAACGTATCCACTCAGCGAAGCGGCACGAACGCTATCCATGCACTCTCCCAGGCCTTGATAAAAGTTAGACGAAGCGGCGGTATTTTATGCACCTTGTATAAGTTCTTTCACACGACCGACCGTTCATCGCCGTTTTTATACATTCACAAAACGTTTTCGCAAGCGGCGTTATCGGAATAAGTACCTGTGACATTCACGGGCAACTAGCGAAGCGACAACCCGCTACCTGCTATTCAATTGGAGAAAGACCATGACGACTAGTAATAAGAACCCAGGCAACTTCGCCAACGATCGCGAAAAAGCGTCCGAGGCCGGTAAAAAAGGCGGTCAAGCATCGGGTGGCAACTTTGCCAACGATCGGGAAAAAGCCTCCGAGGCCGGGCGCAAAGGCGGCCAACACAGCCATGGTGGCGGCCGCAAATCGTAAGTGAGCGAAAAGGGGGCGGCCTTGGCTGCCCCTTTCTTACTGGGCAAAGAAGTTAGTCATTTGACCCGCACGCTCTAGGTTGCCGTGGACAACTAACCCTGCCTGCCCATGCCTAACTGTACCTATTAAGCCTTCTTCTCCTGACACAACTTCATCGCTGTAGATATTTGCCCGCGCTGATAAATACCCACCGCTGGGAAGTGCAATTTAAGTTGCATCCACTTCAATATGACGTCCCCTTCTTTATGCCCCTCCGCACGAGCCGCTGCCCCTTGGAAACAGCAGGCCGCCGCACATGCCCTCGCGCGGATGCGGGAAGACCAATGCTCTGCCCACTGCACCACGCCCCGAACGCCGTCCTGTCAACACGTGAAGGCCACATCGGAAGCGGCATGCAAGGACCTCAACATAAAAACAAATCATTTTATGATTACGCAAGATAACAATATCTGATAATTAGCTTATTCCTAAAAAGACTTTCACTCCGGTTTTTTATAGGCTTATCTTCGCTTCACAGACCGACCCCATGCCCGGCGGAGGACGTACACACCCCCAGCAGACATGGACCCCTCCCCTCATGCCAGACCTTACCGCCCCCGATCACCTGACTGTCAGCGTCGACGGCACCCACATCTTCGACGTACGCCCCGACCAACACGCGGTGTACAGCAACCTCGGCCTGGCGGCGTACGGCAACCCGCCGTTCTACCCGGGCGGTGGCTACTGGTACACCAAGCTGGCCTACGACTTTTAAGCCAAACCGAACACGAGGGCACTCCATTGAATAAATCGCATCTGCCAAGCCGTCTGCTGGCCGCCGGCGCCCTGGCCTTGAGCCTGGTCGCCTGTTCACCGGGCAGCGACACCCCGGCGGGCAAAACCCTGAACATCGCCTTTTTTGGCGACAACACCACCTTGGTCAGTGTCGACCCGTTCCAGGTGTATTGGCTCGAACACCGTGTGCTGCTGCGCAATGTGGCCGAATCCCTCACCGACCAGGACCCACAGACCGGCAAGATCATCCCGTGGCTGGCCACACGCTGGGAAGTCAGCGACGACGCGCTCACCTTCACCTTCCACCTGCGCGACCATGTGACCTTCAGCAATGGCGAGCGCTTCAATGCCCAGGCGGTGAAAACCGCGTTCGACAGTAACAAGGCCTTGGCCCGCGAGTTGCCGGCCACTTTCGGCGCCACTTACCTGGCCGGGTTCGACCACGCCGAAGTGGTGGACGACCTGACCGTCAAGCTGGTGCTGGCCAAGCCCAACGCCGGTTTCCTGCAAGCGACGTCCACCACCAACCTGGCGATCCTGGCGCCAGCCTCCTACGCGCTCAGCGCCAAGGAGCGCTCGCTCGGCAAGATCATCGGCACCGGGCCGTTCGTGCTGGCCAGCTACACGCCGGAAGTCGGCGCGCACCTGACCAAACGCAAGGGCTACGCCTGGGCCTCGGCCAACATGCAAAACCAGGGCGAAGCGCACCTGGATGCCGTCGACGTCAGCTATATCCCCGAAGAGAGCGTGCGCAACGGCCTGTTCCTGCAAGGCAAAGCCGACATCCTGTGGCCGCGCAACCCGTTCTCCGAGGTGGACCTGAAGCTGTTCCAGGCCAAGGGCGCCACCCTCCAGAGCCGCTCGTTGCCGGGCCCGGCGCTGAACCTGTACCCCAACACCCGTGGCGAGCGGGTACTGGCCGACCAACAGGTACGCCAGGCCCTGCAAAAAGCCATCGATCGCAAGAGCTATGCCAGCACCGTGTACAACGCCGACTTCCCGGTGGTGGACGGCATCTATGACGTGACCACGCCTTACTTCAAGAGCCAAGGCAGCAAGTTGGCGTATGACCCGGCCGCTGCCGCGCACCTGTTGGACCAGGCGGGCTGGGCCAAGGGCGCGGACGGTTATCGCAGCAAGAACGGCAAGCGCCTGAGCCTGAGCTACAACATCACACCGGCCGAGACCGCCGGCGATGTGTTGATCCAGGACCAACTGCGCAAAGTCGGCATCGAGCTCAAGCTCAACGTGGTCACCCGTGCCGAATGGGTCGCCAACAACAGCGCCGGCAACTATGACCTGACCAGCACCTACATGACTCGCGCCGATCCGATCATCCTGCAAACCATCCTCGACCCGCGCACCGCCAACAGCTCGACCCTGGCCACCAACCTTTACGAACCGGCCGCGCTGGACAAAGCCAAGAGCCTGTTCGATGCAGGCATCACCGCCACCCAACAGCAACAACGCGCCACCGCTTACGGCGACCTGCAGGACCTGTTGGTGGAACAAGGCTCGGCGTTCCCGGTGTACGAGCGCGTGTGGCAGGCGGCGACATCGCCCAGGGTGAAGAACTTTCGCTGGACCGCCGAGGGCTTTGCGTTACTGGGTGATATCGACGTGAGCACGCCATGAGCCGCTACCTGATCGGCCGTGTCGGCCAGGCGCTACTGGTGCTCTGGGGCGCGTATAGCATCACTTACTTCATTCTGTATCTGCTGCCGGGTGACACGCTGTCGATCATGCTCAGCGCGTCGGGCATGGAGGCCGATGGTCTGTCGGTGGAAGACCTGGCCAAGGCGCGGGCTTATTACGGGCTGGACAAAGGCGTGTTCGAACAGTACGTCGACTTGCTGCTGGGGGCACTGCGCGGGAATTTCGGCCAATCGTTATCGCTTAACCGCCCGGTGGCCGAGCTGTTGGTCGAACGTTTGCCGCAGACGTTATCCCTGGCCGGCCTGGCCATTGTGCTGTCACTGCTGGGCGGCATCGGCCTGGCTTACCTCACCGCGTATATCCGCTGGCAACCGCTGAAGAAAGCGCTGGCGCGCCTGCCGTCCCTGGGCTTTTCGGTGCCGGTGTTCTGGATGGGCCTGCTGTTGATCCAAGTGTTTGCGTTTGGCCTGGGGTGGTTTCCCGCCACCGGCAGCCGGGGCGTTGAAAGCCTGGTACTGCCGGCGGTCACCCTGGCGATTCCGAGCGCGGCGGTGTACGCCCAGGTGCTGCAACGCAGCTTCCAGGGGGTGTGGAAAGAAGCCTACATCGTCACCGCCTACGCCAAGGGCCTGAGCCGGGGCCAGGTGCAGGCCCGCCATGGGTTCAAGAACGCCGCGCTGCCGATCCTCACGCTGATCGGTTTGCAGGTCGGCAATACCGTGTCCGGCGCGGTGCTGGTGGAGACCATTTTCGCCCGCTCCGGCATCGGCCGCCTGGCCCAGGAAGCGGTGCTGCGCCAGGACATCCCGGTGGTGCTGGCGATTGTCGCGGTGTCGGCGGCTGCGTTTGTGCTGGTGAACCTGTTGGTGGACCTGCTTTACCCCTGGCTCGACCCGCGTATTTCACACACGCCAAAGGTGTCCTGAACCATGACCACACTTAATCGAAACCTGGCGCTTTCGGCGCCGCTCTGGCGCCGCCGCAGCCCCCTGCAACGGGTTGCCGCCACCTTGCGGCCCTTGCTGCGTCGGCCGGGGTTCAGCCTGGCCGTGCTGGTGGTGCTGTTTTCGTTGGTTGCCGCCGTGGCGCCGCAACTGCTGAGCAGCTTCGACCCCTACGCCACCGCGCCGGCGGACAAGCTCAGCGCGCCGAACCTGACGCACTGGTTCGGCACCGATGAGCTGGGCCGCGACCTGTTTACCCGAGTGGTGCATGGCGCCAGCCTGTCGGTGCTGGCCGCGTCGCTGGCGGTGGGCATCGCGCTGGTGGGTGGGCTGGGCCTGGGCATTCTGTCCGGGTTTACCGGCGGGCGTGTCGACGCGGTGATCATGCGGTTTGTCGATGTGTTGCTGGCCCTGCCCGGCCTGTTGCTGGCCCTGGCGATTGTCACGGCCATCGGCTTCGGCACGGTGCCGGTGGCCGTTGCCGTGGGGATCGGCATTATCCCGGGGTTTGCGCGCACCACCCGCGCTGAAGTCTTGCGCGTGAAAACCCTGCCCTACGTCGAAGCCGCGCGCCTGGGCGGCGCCAGCTGGAGCCGCACGTTGCTGCGGCACATCCTGCCGAACGCCTGGGGGCCGGTGGCGGTGCTGGCGACGCTGGACTTCGGCGCGGCGATCCTCGCCACCGCCGGCCTCAGTTTCCTCGGTTTCGGCGCCGCGCCACCGGCGGCGGAATGGGGCACGTTGATCGCCAATGGCCGGCACTTTCTGATCACCGCGCCCTGGGTGTCGTTGCTGCCAGGCCTGTTCCTGGTCGCGGTGGTGTTCAGCCTCAACCATATCGCCCGTACGTTCGAGGAGGCCCAGCGATGAGCGCGTTTCTGGTCGATGTACGCCAGCTCGCGGTCGATTACCGCGCCGGCGGCCAGCTCAACCCGGCGGTGCGCGGGCTGTCATTTAGCATCGCCCAGGGCGAAACCGTGGCAATTGTCGGCGAGTCCGGCTCGGGCAAAACCACCCTGGCCAACGCCATCCTCGGGTTGCTGCCGGATAATGCGCGGATCAGCGCCGGTGAGCTGTGGGTCGATGGCAGCGACCTGAGCCACGCCGGCGAGCGCCAGAAACGCAACCTGCGCGGCCGTACCATCGGCCTGGTGCCCCAGGACCCGATGGTCAGCCTCAACCCCACCCTGCGCGTTGGCCAGCAGATCGGCGAAGCGTTGATATCGGCCAAGGGCAAGCGCTACCCCGGCATCGACGCGGACGTTGTCGCGTTGCTGCAACAGGTGGGCATCGATAAGCCGGTACTGCGCGCGCGCCAGTATCCCCATGAACTCTCCGGCGGCATGCGCCAGCGCGTACTGATCGCCATTGCCCTGGCCGGCAACCCGCGCCTGATCATCGCCGACGAGCCCACCAGCGCCCTCGACGTCACCGTGCAGCGCAAAATCCTCGACCACCTGCAACGCTTGGTCAGTGAACGCGGGATTTCACTGCTGATCATCACCCACGACCTGGGCGTGGCCACCGACCGCGCGGACCGCATCCTGGTGATGCAACACGGCGCAGTGGTCGAACAAGGCCCGCCCCGCCAGATCCTCGCCCAGCCCGCTCACGACTACACCCGCGCCCTGATTGCCGCCGCGCCCGCCTTCGCCAAGCGCCGTGCGCCGCTGATCAATCTTGACCTGGGGCGCCAGCCGATCCTGAGCCTGCACCACGTCGGCAAGACCTTCGCGTTGCCCAAGGTCAAGGGCGAGGCCGCTACCTTGCTGGCCCTGGAGGACCTCAACTTACAGGTGTACCCCGGCCAGACCCTGGCCATCGTCGGCGAGTCCGGATCGGGCAAGAGCACCGCGCTGCGTATCGCCCTGGGCCTGGAGAAACCCAGCCAGGGCCGCGTCTGCTTCGAGCAACAGGACGTCACCGACCTGAGCTGGCGCCAGTTCCGCCCGTTGCGCCAACGCCTGCAACTGGTGCAACAAAACCCGTTCGCCGCCCTCGACCAGCGCTTTACGGTGTTCGACAGCATCGTTGAGCCGCTGGTGTCGTTCGGCCTGCTCAAGGGGGCGGCGTTGGAACACGCCGCGCGTGAGTTGATCAGCCGCGTGCACCTGCCGGTGAGCTTCCTCGACCGCCTGCCGCGCGAGCTGTCCGGGGGCCAGTGCCAACGCGTCGCTATCGCCCGCGCCCTGGCCTTGAAACCCGACCTGTTGCTGCTCGACGAACCGGTCAGCGCGCTGGATGTGTCAGTGCAGGCGCATATTCTGGAGCTGCTCGAAACGCTGCAACGGGACATGGGTATTGCCTATGTGCTGGTCTCCCATGACCTGTCGGTGGTCGCCAACTTTGCCCACGAGGTACTGGTGCTGCGCAATGGCCGAGTGGTGGAACAGGGGTCGGTGGAGCAGATCTTCAACCGCCCAGCCACCGCGTACACCCGTGAGCTGATCGCGGCGATCCCAGGCCAGGTGGCCGCCGAGTTCAGTTGAGAACGAACCCTGCACCTATGGCGAGGGAGCTTGCCCCTCGCCACAATAAACACGCCTTTATTGCTTGGCGTGCTTGACCTGCATTTCGGGCATCGCCGACGAATGATGGTTGAGGATCTTCCACTGCCCGCCCACCTGTTCGTAAACGAACGTATAGCGCGCCTGTACCTCACGCTTCTTGCCGTTCGCTTCGGTCAGGGTGAAGGTATAGACCCCGCTGTCCATGGCCACATTGCTGCCCAACTGGCGGATCTCGCGGTAATTGATCTGGCCTACCGGCTTGAGCGCCAGGAAGTGGTCGAAGTAATCCTTGATCTGGTCTGGCGTGGTGCGTACCTGGTTCGACACCGTAGGCTGCAACACCGCGCCCGGCGCATACAGGGCAACCACCGAGTCAACGTTGCCGGTCTGCAAGGCGCTGTTCCAGCGGTCGAACAAGCCGGCGATCTCGCGGTCTTTGAGGTTGGTCGGGGCCTGCGCCACCTCACGGTAAACATACGGGGCGGTCTCGGCGGCCTGGGCAAACGGTGCGCTCAAGGCAAACATCAGGGCGATGGCGGCGGGTTTGAATTGCATGACGAAACTCCAGTGGTGATCGGTGAGCCCACTTTGCCAACCTGCCCAGCCGCCGCCATCGGCCAACCGGAGTCATTTGCCTATGCCATTTGGCAGATAGCGCCCAAGGGCCTAGCAAGGTCTAATAAGCGTCCTCGCGACCGGAACATTCAGCATGCACGACACACCTCATGATCCCGGCAGCGCCTTGGCCATGCGCGCGCATTTTCGCCAGTCGCAAAGCCGCGCAGCGCGCCTGCGCCTGTTGGTGGAGACCGGGCAGGAACTGGCTCAACTGGCCCCCGAGGCCATGCGCGAACAGGTGCTTGTCAGGGCCTGTGCGTTCCTCGCGATGGACCACGGGGTGCTGCAGGAATGGGATGCCGAGGGCAGCGCCAGTGCCACCGCCCGCCATGGCAGCCCCGCGCGGGTGGCCAGCCTGGCCGCCCTTGCCGACCGCGACCTGCGTGCGCCACGCTGGCACGACCAGCCGCACAGCGTGCTGCAAGTACCCTTGCGCGGCAGTGACGGCCAGGCCTTTGGCGTATTGGTGCTGGCCAATAGCGTCAGCCTGCGCGCGCCGGAGCATGAAGACAGCGAATCCGTGCAATTGCTTGCCACGCTGCTGGCCACTCACCTGGAAAACCATCGGCTGTTGACCACCCTCAAGGCGCGCGACCGTACGCTGTCCGACCTGGTCAACCGCTTGCTTCGCGCCCAGGAAGACGAACGCAAACGCGTAGCCTACGACCTGCACGACGGCCTGGCGCAAACCCTCGCCGGTTTGCATCAACGGCTGCAAGGGTTCGCCGGCCGCTGCCCGCCCCTGCCACACGCCTTGGCCGCGGACTTGCAGGCGATTCTCAGCCTGGCCCAGCACTCCGTCGGCGAAGGCCGCCAACTGATTGCGGGCCTGCGCCCCACGGTGCTGGACGATTTCGGCCTGTTCAAAGCCCTCGACAAAGAAGCCGACCGCCTGCGTGACGCCGGCATCAACGTGGTGTGGCGCTCGCACTGTGCGCAGCGGCTGCCCAGCCAGGTGGAAATTGCTGTGTTCAGGATCGGCCAGGAAGCCATCAATAACGTCCTCAAGCATGCGCGCGCCAGCCAGGTACAACTGGCCCTGGGGCTGCGCGACGAGATGGCCGTTTTACAGGTGGACGACAACGGCAAAGGCTTCGCACACGACCACCCCCGGGATGAGGCCCGGCATCTGGGCCTGGCCACCATGCACGAGCGCGCCAGCCTGCTGGGCGGGCGCTTCACCTGCGCCAGCGTGATCGATGGCGGCACCCGCCTGCAGGCCAGCGTGCCGGCCGGCCTCAACGGAGTTGCACCATGAGCAAGGTGTTACGCCTGGTCCTGGCGGACGACCATGAAGTCACGCGCACCGGTTTTGTCGCGCTGCTGGCCGGCCACCCGCAGTTCGAAGTGGTCGGCCAGGCGTGTGACGGCCAACATGCCGTGGAGCTGTGCGAACAACTGCTGCCGGATATCGTCATTCTCGATATCCGCATGCCGGTGCTCAACGGCCTGGGCGCCGCGCGCGTGCTGCAACAACGCCTGCCGACGGTGAAAGTGGTGATATTCACCATGGACGACAGCCCCGACCACCTGGAAGCGGCGATGAATGCCGGCGCGCTGGGCTACCTGCTCAAGGACGCCAGCCGTGCCGAGGTGATCCAAGCCTTGCAGCAAGTGGCCGCCGGCGGCGAAGCGCTCAACGCGGCTGTCAGCGCACGCCTGTTACGGCGCATGGCCGAACGCCAGGCCAGCGGCGTGGCGCCCAGCGAACACCTCACCCCACGGGAGCGCCAGGTCCTGGGGCTGGTGGCCAACGGCATGAGCAACCGCGCCATCGGTGAACACCTGGGCATCACCACCGGCACGGCCAAGGCCCATGTGGAACGGGTGATCGGCAAGCTCGGCGCGGCCGACCGCACCCAGGCGGCCGTGCGTGGTATCGCCCTGGGCCTGGTGGCACAACCATGAAGCGCCGTTGGGCCGACCTGCCCCTGCGGGGTAAGGCGCTGGTGGTTATTTCGTTGCCGTTGGTGGTGCTGTTACTGTCCCTGGTGCTGATCTACACCACCGAACGCCAGACCGCGCGCGCCGAAGAAGACGTGCGCCGGGTGCTGCGCGTGCAAGGCGATATCCAGGCCGTGCACACCCTGCTCGCCGAAGCGGCGGCCAGCGTGCGCGGCTACCTGCTGACCCGGCGCGAGGACTTCCTGCCCAGTTACCGCAACGCCAGGCCGCAGATTGACGCCGCGCTGCTGCGGCTCGACCGCAACGTTCGCGATCAGCGGGTGCGCGAGCAACTCAACGCGATAAAGCCGCTGATTGACGGCAAGATCGACGGGCTGCAAGACATGCTCGACGACAGCCACGCCACACCGCACTCGATCAGCGCCATTTTGATCAGCAACAAACACATCCTCGATGCCTTGCGCCAACACATCGGCACCATGCTCACCCTGGAAGCGTCTTTGCTGGCCGAGCGCAGCGCGGCGGCGTACGAGACCCGTCAGCGCTTATTGCTGTCGACCTGGCTGGCGGCGGTGTGCGGCTTGTTCGGCGCCATTGTCGCGGTGCTGTTCCTGTCCAAGGGGATTGTCGCGCGGGTACAGAACGTACAACGCAATGCGCAACGCCTGGCGCTGGGCCACCCGCTGTTGCCGCAACCGCCGGAACACGACGAAATCGGCCAACTGGGCACGCGCCTGGTGGAAGCCGGCTTGCTGCTGGCCGAACGCGAACGCGCCTTGCGCGACAACGAGGAACGCTTGCGGCTGATCATCGACGGGGTCAAGGACTACGGGATCTTTGCCCTCGACACCGCGGGCCATGTCACCAGTTGGAACAACGGCGCCGAGCGCATCAAGGGTTACACCGAGCAGGAAATCATCGGGCGGCACTTCTCGGTGTTCTACCTGCCCCAGGAGTGCCCGCAGCACCCGGACATGGCCTTGCGCGAGGCCACCGGCAACGGCGATTACACCGAAGAGGGCTGGCGCTGCCGCAAGGACGGCACGCGCTTCTGGGCCAGTGTGGTGATCACCGCGCAGTACGACGGCACCGGCGCGTTGCGTGGCTTCTCCAAGATCACCCGCGACATCACCGACCGCCGCGCCGCCGAAATCGCCTTGCGCACCGCCCGCGAGGAAGCCGAACGCGCCAGCCGCGCCAAAAGCGAGTTTCTGTCGCGCATGAGCCACGAGCTGCGCACGCCACTCAATTCGATCCTGGGTTTTGCGCAGTTGCTGGACATGGACGCGGCCAAGACACAAAAGGCCCAGGTCGGGCATATCCTGCGCGCCGGCCAGCACCTGCTGACGCTGATCAACGAGGTGCTGGACATTGCCAAGATCGAAGCGGGAGGCCTGGCGTTGAACATTGCCCCGATCCCGTTGACGCAGGTGTTGCAAGAGGCGTTGACGCTGGTGTCCCCCATGGCGACCGACGCGGCTATCCAATTGCAGCCCCTGCCCCCGCTGGCGGCCGATATCGGCATCGTTGCCGACCGCCAACGCCTCACCCAGGTGCTGCTGAACCTGCTGTCCAATGCGATCAAATACAACCGCCGCGAAGGCCAGGTGAGCATCGAGGTCACGGTCGACGGGCCGCGTATCGGTGTAGCGGTGTGCGATACCGGCACAGGCATTGCGGCGGGTCACCTGGGGCAGTTGTTCACCCCGTTCGAGCGCCTGGGTGCCGACCCGAATGTGGAAGGCAGCGGCCTGGGCCTGGCGCTGAGCAAAAGCCTGCTGGAGCAAATGGACGGCCGGCTGACCGTGCAAAGCCAGGTCGGTATCGGCTCACGCTTTACCCTGGAGCTGCCGTTCGCGCGCCTGCCGGGCTCACCGCTCAGGGTGCCCACGGTGATCGACAGCGAATGGAAGCGCCCTGCCCCCGCCGCTTGCCGGGTGCAGGGCAACGTGTTGTGCATCGAAGACAACCTCTCCAGCCTGGCGCTGATCGAAACCCTGCTGCAACGCCGGCCGGGGATAAAGCTGCTGTCGAGCATGCAAGGCCAACTGGGCCTGGACCTGGCCGCACAGCATCGGCCGCAGCTGATTCTGCTGGATGTTTCGCTGCCGGACATCGACGGTTTGAAAGTGCTGCAGCGCTTGCGCGGCTCGGCGCTCACCCGCGACATCCCGGTACTGATGATCACCGCCGATGCCAGCGACCCTACCCGCCGGGCCTTGCAGGACGCCGGCGCAACGGCGGTGCTGAGCAAGCCCATCAACATCCCGGCGTTTCTCGCCCACCTCGACCAGTATTTTCCGGAGCCCGCGTGAACACCGACCTGCGCATTCTGATCATCGACGACCAACGCCCGAACCTTGAACTGGTGGAGCAACTGCTCGCCCGTGAAGGGTTGACCCATGTACTGAGCAGTACCCAGCCGCTGCGCACCCTGGAACTGTTCAACAGCTTCGAGCCGGACCTGGTGATCCTCGACCTGCACATGCCCGAATTCGATGGCTTTGCCGTGCTCGAACAACTCAACCGACGCATCCCCCAGGGCGAATACCTGCCGATCCTGGTGCTCACCGCCGACGCCACCCGCGACACCCGCCTGCGCGCCCTGGCCCTGGGCGCACGCGACTTCATCAGCAAACCACTGGACGCGCTGGAAACCATGTTGCGGGTATGGAACCTGCTGGAAACCCGCGCGCTGTACAAAACCCTGCGCAAGCTGATACCCGCGCAGCAGATCGAGTTGTTGCAACGGCGTGAATCAACGGGCAATCTCCACGCCGCCGGGGACGCTCCGGTCTAGTTCCCCCATCGATCGCACCTCAAGGACGACCCGCACATGGCGGCTTCGAACAAATGGCTGATGTCGTCAGTCGCGTATTACCTGGATTTTTTCACCATCCCCTTGTTCATCGGCTTTGCGCTCTGGCTGGCGCCGCTTGCCCCGTGGCAATTGCTCGCCGGCCTGTTGGCCTGGACGCTGGTGGAGTATTGCGCGCACCGTTTTCTGTTCCATTCGCTGTATCGCCGCGAGCACTGGACCCATCACATTGATGTACTGGCCTATATCGGGGTGTCGAGCTGGAAAACCAGCTCCACCTTTGCCGCGCTGCTGTTGTTTGCCTGGTACACCGGCCTGACCTCGGCGTTCATCGGCGCGGTGACCGGCTACTTCTATTACATCTCGGTGCATTACGTGATGCACCGCCCCGAGCATTGGGCGTATCGCTATATTCCGGGGCTGGTTGCCAACCACGACCTGCATCACCGCCAAGGCATCGAAAAAAACTTCGGGGTCTCTTCACCGCTGTGGGACCACGTGTTTCGCACGTTTATTCGCACGCCGGCACGGGTTGAAACAACGGAGTGAACGTAACGTAGCGGTCATAAACCAGACGGAAGGCATACAGGGAGGTCTAAAGTTACGGCGGTTGGGGCGGATAACTCCTATGTTGTTTATATCCGCAACACTGTTCAGGGACCGAACTCATGACCCAGAGTCAATCCAGCCGTACTGCCCTTCCTGGTCATCCGCGTTTTCTTTGGTTCGCTTTCATCCCGGTCATCCCCGGCGCCGCCTGGATACTCGTGCAGTCCGCCTCCCCGGCCAACCTGGCGGCCTGCGTGGGGCTGGCGTTGGTTGGCCTGGGCGCGTGCGCCTGGAGCGCCCGGGCGCAGCGCCAAGCCGTGCAGCGCGCCCTTGCGCTGGCCGCCCCTTGCGCGGCGCAGGCCGGGCAACAGAGCGCGGATGCACGGGCACAACTCGACGAAGTCTTGCTGGGCGCCATGCCGATCTGGGCCAAACACGTGGAAAGCTCGCGCCAGCAGACTGAAGACGCCATTGTCAGCCTGGCGAATCGTTTCACCGGTATTTCCACGCGGTTGCAAGACACCGTGCAGGCCTCGCAGCAAGCCGCCGGCGAGCTCGACGGGCAGGCCGCCGACGGAGCCCTCAAGGTGTTGGCGCGCAGCGACAGCGAATTGAGCCAAGTGATCGACTCCCTCAAGGCCGCGCAATCGAGCCGTGACCAGACCCTGTCCCAAGTGCGCAGCCTCACTGCCTATACCGGTGAGTTGCGCAGCATGGCCGCCGACGTGGCGGCCATTGCGGCACAAACCAACCTGCTGGCCCTCAACGCGGCGATCGAAGCGGCACGCGCCGGTGAAGCCGGTCGTGGTTTTGCGGTAGTGGCCGATGCGGTACGCAGCCTGTCGAGCAAGTCCAGCGAGACCGGCCAGCAGATGTCGGCCAAGGTCGACATCATCAATAACGCCATCACCCAACTGGTGCAAGCGGCCTCCAGCAGCGCCGACCAGGACAGCCACTCGGTCGCGGCGTCCGAGCAGAGTATCCAGCAGGTGCTCGAACGCTTTCAGAACATCACCGGTCGCCTGGCCGACTCCGCCGATCTGCTCAAGCAGGAAAGCTACGGGATTCGCGACGAGATGACCGACGTGCTGGTCAACCTGCAATTCCAGGACCGGGTCAGCCAGATCCTCAGTCACGTGCGCGACAACATGCATGCCCTGCATGAACACCTGCTGCAGGCCAGCCAGTCGCCGGACCAGCCGGTCAACGTGGATGCGCGGCAATGGCTGGCGCGCATGGAGGCCACTTACGCCACCGACGAGCAGCGGCGCACACACCATGGCGACGCCGCTGCGCAACAGACTTCACAAGACATCACCTTTTTCTAGGAGCACAGCATGGCAAAGAATGTATTAGTGGTGGACGACTCCAGCAGCGTGCGCCAAGTGGTCGGCATTGCCTTGAAGAGCGCCGGCTATGAGGTGATCGAGGCGTGCGATGGCAAGGACGCGCTGGGCAAGCTCAACGGGCAGAAGGTGCACTTGATCATCAGCGACGTGAACATGCCCAACATGGACGGCATCACCTTCGTCAAGGAGGTCAAGAAGCTGGCCAGCTACAAGTTCACGCCGATCATCATGCTGACCACCGAATCGCAGGAATCGAAAAAAGCCGAGGGCCAGGCCGCGGGCGCCAAAGCCTGGGTGGTCAAGCCGTTCCAGCCGGCGCAGATGCTGGCGGCGGTGTCCAAGTTGATCCTGCCCTGATCGCCGACGGCCCGGAGGCCCCATGCCTATCACCCATGAAACACTCGACGGCGCCGCCCGCGTGGGCATCGAGGGCGAGCTGACGATCTACACCGTGGCCGAACTGGCCGCTGCGCTGCTGCCCCGGATCAGCACTGCGCCGCGCCTGGAGGTCGACCTGTCAGAGGTCACGGAAATCGACGGCGCCGGCCTGCAATTACTGGCGGTGATCCGCCGTGAAGCCGCCGCCGGCGGCACGCCGGTCAGCCTTGTAGGGCAGAGCCAGGCGATTACCCAAACATTGCATTTATGTGGCGGCACGCTGTTTTAGCGCGCCATAGCCGATCAATGAGCGACAAAGGAATGTCCAGGTGAGTATTAATCTCGATCAGGCACAGCAGACCTTTATCGTCGAGGCACGCGAGCTGTTGCAGGTCATGGAGCAATCCCTGCTGCAATTGGAAAACGAGCCAGGTGATGAGGATGCCATCGGCGCGGTGTTTCGCGCCGCACATACCATCAAGGGCTCCGCTGGGTTGTTTGGCCTGGCGCCCATCGTCGGGTTCACGCATATCGTCGAAGATGTACTCGACCGCCTGCGCGAGGGCAGTGTAACCGTGGATGCGGCGCTGATCGCGCTGCTGCTCAAGTGCGGCGACCACATGCTCGAACTGATCGAGGCGGTCGACCATCACGACGGCGCGCTGCAGCCTGCCACGCTGGAACGCGGTGAGGTGTTGCGCGAGGCGCTGAGCGCCTATCAGCCGCTGCAGGCCGCCCCCGCCGGCGGCGAAATCGCCGTGACGGATGACGCGCCTCAGGCCGAGCTGCTCTGGCATATTTCCCTGCGCTTCGGCGTGGACGTGTTTCGCAACGGCATGGACCCGTTGTCCTTCCTGCGTTACCTCGACACCTTGGGCCAGGTGCTACAGGTCACTACCCTGACCGACAGCATTCCACCCGTGGACGCCTGGGACCCGGAAAGCTGCTACCTGGGATTCGAGATCGACCTGCGTTCGAATGCCAGCCACACAACCCTCAACGAAGTCTTCGATTTCGTGCGCGATGACTGTGAAGTACAGATTTGCGCCGTTGATGAGCCGAGCGACAGTGGCCCCGCCACCGGCACCGAGCTGGTCACCCAGGCCGCGCCCGCCAGCCCCACGCAAGCTGCGCAACAGCGCGTGGCCACGGGCAGCGACGCCAAGCCCCGCGATGGCGCCTACGTGCGGGTCAATGCCGACAAGCTCGACGAATTGATCAATCTGGTGGGCGAGCTGGTTATCGCCAGCGCCGGTGCCAGCCTGCTGGCCCGCTCCTGCAACAACGACCCGTTGCAGGAAGCCACCTCCACCGTGTCGGGGCTGGTGGAAGAGATCCTCGATGGCGCCCTGCACCTGCGCATGATCCCGATCGGCGACACCTTCAATCGCTTCCGCCGCGTGGTACGCGATGTCAGCCAGGAATTGGGCAAGGACATCGACCTGATCATCAACGGTGCGGAAACCGAGCTGGACAAAACCGTGGTGGAGAAAATCGGCGACCCGCTGATGCATCTGTTGCGCAATGCCATGGACCACGGCATCGAAAATGCCGACGCCCGGCGCGCGGCAGGCAAGTCAGCCAAGGGCCACCTGAGCCTGAACGCATATCACGATTCGGGCAGCATCGTGATCGAGATCGCCGACGACGGTGCCGGGCTCAACCGCGAACGGATCCTGGAAAAAGCCCAGGAGCGCGGGCTGGTCGCCAGCGGCGCGCAGCTCAGCGACCAGGAGATCTACAACCTGATTTTCGAAGCCGGCTTTTCCACGGCCGAGGCGGTGACCAACCTCTCCGGACGCGGCGTCGGCATGGATGTGGTCAAGCGCAATATCACCCTGTTGCGCGGCACCGTCGACCTCGACAGCCGCCCTGGCCAGGGCACCGTGGTGCGCATTCGCCTGCCGCTGACCCTGGCGATCATCAATGGCTTCCTGGTGGGCATCGACCAATCCACTTACGTGATTCCGCTGGACATGGTTCAGGAATGCATCGAACTGGACGAACGCCAGCGCCAATCCAGCCGCGACCAGGGCTACCTGGACCTGCGTGGCGAGGTGTTGCCGCTGGTCGACCTGCGCGAGCATTTCAGCCACGAAGGCCCGGCGGCGCGCCGCCAGAACGTGGTGGTGGTGCGCTATGCCGAGCACAAGGCCGGGCTGGTGGTGGATGACCTGCTCGGCGAGTTCCAGACCGTGATCAAACCCTTGGGCAAGCTGTTCGGCGCGCTGCGCGGCATCAGCGGCTCGACCATCCTGGGCAGCGGCGCGGTGGCCCTGATCCTGGATGTGCCGGCACTGCTCAATCAAATCGTACAACAAGAAGCGCGCACGCCTCAGGTGCCCCCCCAGGCCTCGGTCGTCGTGCGCTGAAGCATTTGCAATTTCCATGGAGGTTCCCCGATGAAATGGTTCTACGATCTTAAAATTTCCACCAAGTTGATCAGCTCATTCCTGGTGGTCCTGGCGCTCACGGCGGGGATGGGCGCGTTCGCCATCCTCCAACTGGGCGCCGTCAACCATGCGGCGCAGGAGATCCGGGGCAACTGGATGCCGTCGATGCGCGCGGCGGCCGGCATGCGCTTTTTTGCCGCCAACTACCGGCTGAAGGAAAACCGCAATATCAGTACCGAAGTGGCCGAGGAGAAAGCCCAGGCCGAGCGCGAAGCAGTGGAAGCGCGCCAGCAGTTCGAAACCCGGCTGGACACCTACGAACAACTGCTGTCGAACGACGAAGACCGTCAGTTGCTGGCCGGAGTGAAAAGCGCCTGGAACGCTTACCTCGCGGCCAGCCAGCAATTGCTGGAGCTGTCCCGGCAGAACCAGGAAGCCCAGGCGCGCGCCCTGCTGCGCGGCGAATCCAAGACGCACTTCGATGAGTTGACCAACCGCCTGCAGAAAATGGTCGAACTCAACGATGCCGGCGCCACGGTAGCCGGTGACCGGGGCTCGGTGCTGTATGAAGAATCACGCCTGTTGATCATCGTGGTACTGGGCGCGGCGCTGCTGATCGGCCTGGGCCTGGCCCTGTTCATCGCGCGGATTATTTCGCGCCCGCTGCGACTGGCCGCGACCGCCGCCGAACAATTGGCCGAAGGCAATCTCACTGCGCCCATCGCGCCCGGCTCGAAGGATGAAACCGGCATGGTGCTCAACGCCATGCGCGATATGGTCGGCAAGCTCGCGCATATCATCGGCGAAGTGCGCAACGCCGCCGACAACCTGGCCAGCGCCTCGGAGCAAGTCAGCGCCACCGCGCAGTCGATGAGCCAGGCCACCAGCGAACAGGCCGCCAGCGTCGAGGAAACCAGCGCGTCGGTGGAGCAGATGAGCGCGAGCATCAACCAGAACACCGAAAACGCCAAGGTCACCGATGGCATGGCCAGCAAGGCCGCCAAAGAAGCCACCGACGGCGGCGAGTCGGTGCAGCAAACCGTGGTGGCGATGAAGAAAATCGCCCAGCGCATCAGCATCATCGATGACATTGCCTACCAGACCAACCTGCTGGCGCTCAACGCCGCCATCGAGGCCGCGCGGGCCGGCGAGCACGGCAAAGGCTTTGCCGTGGTGGCCGCCGAAGTGCGCAAACTGGCGGAGCGCAGCCAGGTGGCCGCCCAGGAAATCGGCGAGTTGTCGTCCAGCAGCGTGGACATGGCCGAAAAAGCCGGCAAGTTGCTCGACGAAATGGTGCCCTCGATCAACAAGACCTCCGACCTGGTGCAGGAAATCAGTGCCGCCTCCGAGGAACAGGCCGCCGGTGTCGCGCAGATCAACACGGCCATGACCCAGCTCAACCAAGTGACCCAGCAGAACGCCTCCAGCAGCGAGGAACTGGCCGCCACCGCCGAAGAAATGAGCAGCCAGGCCGAGCAACTGCAACAAGCGATGAGCTTTTTCGTGCTCGACTCCGCCCCGAAGGCCGTGGTGCAAAACAGCAACCCCGACAGCCCGGGCAGCAAGCCCAGCCGTCAGCCACCGCGCCCGGCCCCGCAGGCCCCGCGCAAAGCCTTCGCCTACAACATGGCCAGCGCCCCGGACGAATCGGAATTCACCCGTTTCTGATGGCAACCCTCAATGCGGGCTCACAGGGAGAATGACATGGGTGCAGTAATGACTACCCGGCAGGCCGTGGTTGCGGCCGATGAGGATGCGCAATACCTGACCTTCATGCTTGGCGGCGAGATGTTCGCCATCGGCATTCTGGGCATCAAGGAAATCATCGAATACGGCAGCCTGACCGTGGTGCCGATGATGCCCGCGTTCGTGCGCGGCGTGATCAACCTGCGCGGCGCCGTGGTGCCGGTGGTTGACCTGTCGGCGCGTTTTGGCCGGGCTAACTCGTCGATTACCCGGCGCTCCTGCGTCATCATCATCGAAGCCAGCACTGACGATGGCCCGCACCAGGACATTGGGCTGCTGGTGGACACGGTCTCTGCCGTGCAGGAGATCCCGGCGGCGCAGATCGAGCCGCCGCCCAGCTTCGGCGCGCGGATTCGCGCCGACTTTATCGGTGGCATGGCCAAGGTCGATGGCAAGTTCGTGATTGTGCTGGAGGTGAACAAAGTGCTGTCTATCGATGAGATGTCCAGCCTGGCCGAAAGCGCCCAGGCGCCGGCGCTCGACCTCGACGCGCGTTGAGGCTCGATCATGGCAGACACCGCCTCGCTCAACGACCGTGAATTCGGTCAGTTCCAATCCTGGCTGTACCGTGCGGCAGGCATCAACCTGTCGTCGGCCAAGAAAGCCCTGGTGGCCGGGCGCCTGTCCAAGCGCCTAAAGCACTATGAGCTGCAGAGCTATGGGGATTATTTCCAACTGATCATGAGTGACCAGCGCCAGGGCGAGCTGCAAGTCGCGCTGGACCTGCTGACCACCAATGAGACCTACTTTTTTCGCGAACCCAAGCACTTTGACTTTCTGCGCCAGCAGGTATTGCCCAGGGCCGCGCCAGGCAAAGTGTTTCGCGTATGGAGCGCGGCCAGCTCATCGGGCGAAGAACCCTACAGCCTGGCGATGACCCTGGCCGAGGCGCTGGGCACCACGCCCTGGGAAGTGATCGGCTCGGACATCAGCACCCAGGTACTGGCCAAGGCGCGCACCGGGCATTATTCGATGGAGCGCGCCGGCACCCTGCCCCAGCCGCTGCTGACCAAGTACTGCCTCAAAGGTATCGGCCGCCAGGAAGGCACCTTCCTGATCGACAAGAGCCTGCGCAACCGCGTGAGCTTCGTGCAGGTCAACCTGAACGAACCGTTGCCCGGCCTTGGTGAGTTCGATGTGATTTTCCTGCGCAACGTGATGATCTACTTCGACCAGCAGACCAAGCGCCAAGTGGTTGCGCGCTTGTTGCCGCAGCTTAAACCCGGCGGCCACTTCATCATCAGTCACTCCGAAAGCCTCAACGGTGTGAACGACACCTTGAAGCTGGTGGCGCCGTCGATTTACCGCAAGCCATGAAAAAGCCGGTCGATGCCGCCGAGGTGGTCCTGGCGCCAGGCCAGGTCAGCTTTGTGACGCGGCCGACACGCCTGCGCACGCTGTTGGGATCCTGCGTGGCGTTCACCTTCTGGCACCCGCAACGGTTGATCGGCGGCATGTGCCATTTCATGTTGCCGGCGCGCATGCGGGTTGATCAGCCACTGGATGGCAAATACGGTGACGAAGCGCTGGAGCTGCTGCTTCAACACGCGCACGCCCACGGCACGCGGCCACAGGATTATCAGGTAAAGGTGTTCGGCGGCGGCGAGATGTTCCCCACGCAGGTGTACCTGCCGGCGCGCAATGTGGCCAGCCTGAACGTCCTCGCGGCGCTGGCCCTCGCCGAGCGCCATGATTTGCACCTCACGGCCCAGGACATGGGCAGTACCGGCTATCGCACTATTGTGTTCGACCTGTGGAACGGCAACGTCTGGGTCCGGCATCAACCAATGGGAAAACGTTAAAACCATGCCTTCCAAAAAAATCAGTGTATTGCTGGTCGATGACTCGGCCGTGGTACGCCAGGTGCTGCTGGCGATCTTCAACGACACGCCGGACATCCACGTCATGGGCGCGGCCTCCGACCCGATCTTCGCCATGGACAAACTCGCCCGGGAATGGCCGGATGTGATCGTGCTGGACGTGGAAATGCCGCGCATGGACGGCATCACTTTTCTGCGCAAAATCATGAGCGAGCGGCCGACGCCGGTGGTGATCTGCTCCTCACTGACCCAAAAAGGCGCGGAGACCTCCCTGCAGGCGCTGTCGGCCGGCGCGGTGGAAGTCATCACCAAACCCACCACGGGCTTGAAAAATTTCCTGATCGAGTCGGCGCCGGAATTGGTCGCCGCGATCCGCGCGGCGGCCCATTCCAACGTCAAGAACCTGGGCAAGCGCAGCGCACGGCTGACACCCGCCCCCGCACCGGCGGGCAAACTCAGTGCCGACGCGATCCTGCCCGCCGCCAACGGCCAGGCCATGGCGCAGACCACCGAACGCATCGTCGCCATCGGCACCTCCACCGGCGGCACTCAAGCGCTGGAAGCGGTACTCACGGCGCTGCCCAGGGTGTGCCCAGGCATGGTGATCGTGCAGCACATGCCGGAGAAATTCACCGCGTCATTTGCCGAGCGCCTCAACAGCGTGTGCCAGATCGAGGTGCGCGAAGCCCGCAACAACGACCGCATACTCCCCGGCCTTGCGCTGATCGCCCCTGGCGGCAAGCACCTGATGGTCACCCGCAGCGGCGCCTTCTATCACGCCCAGGTCATCGACGGGCCGCTGGTCAACCGGCACCGCCCCTCCGTCGATGTGCTGTTTCGCTCGGTGGCCAAGTTTGCCGGCAAGAACGCCACGGGCATCATCATGACCGGCATGGGCGACGACGGCGCCCGCGGCCTCAAGGAAATGCTCGACGCCGGAGCCGCCACGGTGGCCCAGGACGAAGCCAGTTGCGTGGTGTTCGGCATGCCCAAGGAAGCCATCAAACTCAATGCCGCCCAGCGCATCATGGCGTTGCAGGATATTCACCAGGCGATTTTGCATAAGTAAACCGCCCGTGGCGCAGGCAGCTTGCTCCCGATGAGGGCGTGTCAGTGAATGCATCCGTTCCTGACCCACTGCCATCGGGAGCAAGCCCCCTCCTACATTTGGATCTCTACCCGTGAGCCAGATATGTGTCGGCTATCAGGGCGTCACAGGAGTAAGCTCGGCCGCCAGGCCCCCCTGCTTCGTCGGTATTGCTATCACGGCCATCGATAGCACCCTAACGAAAGCCCCAGGCTAGAGGGCTCATCCCGTGCTTATATCATTCCGAATGATAGTTACCTTTGCTTCATTCGATTCGTGACATACCGCGTCCCCGCGCATGATCCGCCCATCTCAAATACATTGGCGGATGCACCTCATGGAACAGTCACTCAAACATTTGCGCTTCCCCCTGGCGATTTTGGCCGTGGTGGTGATGAGCGCGTGCGGCAAGACCCCGGAACAAGCGGCCGCCATGCCGGCGGCCAAAGTCAGCGTGGCCAAGGTGCTGGAGCAACCGGTCAATGAGTGGGACGAGTTCACCGGGCGCCTGGAAGCACCGGAAACCGTACAGATCCGCCCACGGGTTTCCGGCCAGATTGACCAAGTCGCTTTCACTGAAGGCGCTTTGGTCAAGAAAGGCGACCTGCTGTTCCAGATTGACCCGCGTCCGTTCCAGGCTGAAGTGCGCCGCCTTGAAGCCCAGCTTGCCCAGACCAAAGCCGCTGCCACCCGCAGCGACAACGAAGCCCAGCGTGGCGAACGCCTGCGCCAGAGCAATGCGATCTCCGCCGAACTGGCCGACTCGCGCACCACCGCCGCCCAGGAGGCCCGCGCCGCCGTCGCCGGGATCCAGGCGCAGTTGGACCTGGCCAAGCTGAACCTGAGCTTCACCCGCGTGACCGCGCCGATCAGCGGCCGCGTCAGCCGTGCCGAAATCACCGCCGGCAACCTGGTGACCGCCGATACCACCGCGCTGACCAGCGTGGTCTCCACCGACAAGGTCTACGCCTACTTCGACGCCGATGAGCGCGTGTTCCTCAAGTACACCGAGTTGGCCCGCCAGGGCCGTCGTGGCGCCACCACCCCGGTGTACCTGGGCCTGTCGAACGAAACCGGCAACCCGCACCTGGGCCAAATGAACTTCGTCGACAACCAGGTCAACCCGGCCACCGGCACCATCCGTGGGCGCGCGGTGTTCGATAACAGCAAGGGCGAATACACCCCAGGCCTGTATGCGCGCCTCAAGTTGGTGGGCAGCGGCACCTACTCCGCCGTGCTGATCAACGACGAAGCCGTGGGCACCGACCTGGGCAAGAAGTTCGTGCTGGTGATGGACGGCGACAAGCCGGCGTATCGCTCGGTAGAGCTGGGGCCGAAGATCGAAGGTTTGCGCATCGTGCGCAGCGGCCTGAACAAGGACGACACCATTATCGTCAAGGGCCTGCAGCGTGTGCGCCCAGGCTCGCCGGTCGCCCCGGAAACCATCCCGATGGCCAGCAAGGAAACCCTCGCCGCCTTGGCCCAACAACGACAAGCGCTTGAAGCCAGCAACCTGGAACAAGTGGCGCCGGAAAAACCCGCGCCCAAGCTGGCCAGCGTCGCGACTCCACGCGGTTAAGGGATACGACTCAAGATGAATTTTTCCAAGTTCTTCATTTCGCGGCCGATCTTCGCAGCGGTACTTTCGCTGTTGATCCTGATCGCCGGCGCGATCTCGCTGTTCCAATTGCCGATCAGCGAATACCCGGAAGTGGTGCCGCCGACCGTCGTGGTACGCGCCAACTTCCCGGGCGCCAACCCCAAGGTCATCGGTGAAACCGTGGCGGCCCCGCTTGAGCAGGCCATCACCGGCGTCGAGAACATGCTGTACATGTCCTCGCAGTCGACCGCCGATGGCAAGCTGACCCTGACCATCACCTTCGCCCTGGGTACCGACCTGGACAACGCACAGGTGCAGGTACAAAACCGCGTCACCCGTACGCAGCCAAAACTGCCCGAGGAAGTGACCCGCATCGGTATTACCGTGGACAAGGCCTCCCCCGACCTGACCATGGTGGTGCACTTGACCTCCCCGGATCAGCGTTACGACATGCTCTACCTGTCCAACTACGCCTTGCTCAATATCAAGGATGAGTTGGCGCGCCTGGGGGGCGTGGGTGATGTGCAGCTGTTCGGCATGGGCGACTACTCGCTGCGTGTATGGCTGGACCCGAACAAGACCGCTTCGCGCAACCTGACCGCCACCGATGTGGTAACGGCCATTCGCGAACAAAACCGCCAGGTGGCTGCCGGTGCCCTGGGCGCGCCGCCCGCACCGAATGCCACCGCGTTCCAGTTGTCGGTGAATACCCAAGGCCGCCTGGTCACTGAGGAAGAGTTCGAGAACATCGTTATTCGCGCCGGCGATAACGGTGAAATCACCCGCCTCAAGGACATCGCACGGGTGGAGCTGGGCTCCAGCCAATACGCCCTGCGTTCGTTGCTCAACAATCAGCCGGCCGTGGCGATCCCGATCTTCCAGCGGCCGGGTTCCAACGCTATCGAGATCTCCAACGAAGTGCGCGGCAAGATGGAAGAGCTGAAAAAGAGCTTCCCGCAAGGCATGGACTTCAGCATCGTCTACGACCCGACCATCTTCGTCCGGGGTTCCATCGAAGCGGTGGTGCACACCCTGTTTGAAGCACTGATCCTGGTGGTGCTGGTGGTGATTCTGTTCCTGCAAACCTGGCGCGCCTCGATCATTCCGTTGGTGGCGGTGCCGGTATCGTTGATCGGTACGTTTGCGGTCATGCACCTGTTCGGCTTTTCGCTCAACGCCCTGTCATTGTTCGGCCTGGTATTGGCCATCGGTATCGTGGTGGACGACGCCATCGTGGTGGTGGAGAACGTCGAACGTAACATCGAGCTGGGCCTGGAACCGTTCCCGGCCACTGAAAAAGCCATGAGCGAAGTGACCGGCCCGATCATCGCCACCGCGTTGGTGCTGTGTGCGGTGTTCATCCCAGCGGCCTTCATCAGCGGCCTGACCGGGCAGTTCTACAAACAGTTCGCCTTGACCATCGCAATTTCCACGGTGATCTCGGCCTTCAACTCGCTGACCTTGTCCCCTGCCCTGGCCGCCGTGTTGCTGCGCAGCCACGACGCGCCAAAGGACCGCTTCTCCAAGGTGCTCGACAAGATTTTCGGCGGCTGGTTGTTCCGTCCGTTCAACCGCTTCTTCGAGAAAGCCAGCCACGGTTATGTCGGCACCGTACGCCGAGTGATTCGCGGCAGCGGCATCGCCCTGTTCCTGTACGCCGGCCTGATGGTGCTGACCTGGTTCGGCTTTGCCCACACCCCGACCGGTTTCGTACCGGCCCAGGACAAGCAATACCTGGTGGCCTTCGCTCAACTGCCGGACGCCGCGAGCCTGGACCGCACCGAAGACGTGATCAAGCGCATGTCCGAGATCGCCTTGAAACAACCGGGCGTGGACAGCGCGGTGGCGTTCCCCGGCCTGTCGATCAACGGTTTTACCAACAGCCCGAACAGCGGCATCGTGTTCGTGACCCTCAAGCCGTTCGACGAGCGTAAAGACCCGAGCATGTCGGCCGGTGCGATTGCCGGCGCCTTGAACGGCCAGTACAGCAACATCCAGGAAGCCTACATGGCGATCTTCCCACCGCCGCCGGTACAGGGCCTGGGCACCATCGGCGGGTTCCGCCTGCAGATCGAAGACCGTGGCAACCTGGGTTACGACGAGCTGTACAAAGAAACCCAGAACATCATCGCCAAGAGCCATAACGTGCCGGAGTTGTTCGGCCTGTTCACCAGCTACACGGTCAACGTGCCCCAGGTCGATGCCGCCATCGACCGCGAAAAGGCCAAGACCCACGGCGTGGCGATCAGCGACATCTTCGACACCCTGCAGATCTACCTGGGCTCGCTGTATGCCAACGACTTCAACCGCTTTGGCCGCACCTACCAGGTCAACGTGCAGGCTGAGCAGCAGTTCCGCCTGGACGAAGACCAGATCGGCCAATTGAAAGTGCGCAACAACAAGGGCGAGATGATCCCGCTGGCGACCTTTATCAAGGTCAGCGACACCTCGGGGCCGGACCGCGTGATGCACTACAACGGTTTTATCACCGCCGAAATCAACGGCAACGCCGCACCGGGCTACAGCTCGGGCCAGGCCCAGGCCGCGATCGAAAAACTGTTGAAGGATGAACTGCCCAACGGCATGACCTACGAGTGGACCGACCTGACCTATCAGCAAATCCTCTCGGGCAACACCGCGCTGTTCGTGTTCCCGCTCTGCGTATTGCTGGCGTTCCTGGTACTGGCCGCCCAATACGAAAGCTGGAGCCTGCCGCTGGCGGTGATCCTGATCGTGCCGATGACGCTGCTGTCGGCCATTACCGGGGTGATCATGTCGGGCGGCGACAACAACATCTTTACCCAGATCGGCCTGATCGTACTGGTGGGCCTGGCCTGTAAGAACGCGATCCTGATCGTGGAGTTCGCCAAGGACAAACAGCAGGAAGGCCTCGACCCGCTCGCCGCGGTACTGGAAGCCTGCCGTCTGCGTCTGCGGCCGATCCTGATGACGTCGTTCGCGTTCATCATGGGCGTGGTACCCCTGGTGTTCTCCAGCGGTGCCGGTGCCGAGATGCGTCATGCCATGGGTGTGGCGGTGTTCTCCGGGATGATCGGGGTGACCTTCTTCGGTCTGTTGCTGACGCCAGTGTTCTACGTACTGATCCGTCGCTATGTGGAGCGCCAGGAAGCGCGCAAAGCGGCCAAGGCCTTGAAGCTGGAGACACAGCAATGAGTGTGAACGTGTTTTTGCCAAGCTTGCTGGTACTGGCGCTGAGCGCCTGTGCCGTGGGCCCGGACTACAATGCCCAAACCCCGGAGGCGGCGAACATCACCGCCGCCGCGGATGCCAAGCAATATGACCACGCCAAGTTCGAAGGCATCTGGTGGCAGCAGTTCGAAGACCCGACCCTGAACCAGTTGGTGACGCAATCCCTGCAAGGCAACCGTGACCTGCGCGTGGCCTTTGCCCGCCTGCGAGCGGCACGGGCGATCCGCGATGACGCCAGCAATGACGCCATGCCGACCATCACCAGCCGCGTCAGCAGTGACCAGGGCAAAGGCCAGATCCCCGGGCAAACCACGCGCAGGGTCAAGACCGAGCGTTACGACCTGGGCCTGGACATGGCGTGGGAACTGGACCTGTTCGGCCGCATCCAGCGCAACCTGGAAGCCACCGACGCCGACCAGCAGGCCGCCGAAGCTGACTTGTACCAACTGCAAGTCAGCATGATTGCCGAACTGGTCGACGCCTACGGTCAACTGCGCGGCGCGCAACTGCGTGAACGCATTGCCCTGGACAACCTGAAGAACCAACAGGAATCGCGCACCATCACCATCAGCCTGCGCGATGCCGGGGTGGGCGACCAGCTCGACGTGGAACGTGCCGACGCACGCCTGGCGGCGGTAGAAGCCAGCGTGCCGCAACTGCAGGCCGAGCAGGTGCGCGAGCGTAACCGCATCGCCACCCTCCTCGGCCAGCGCCCCGACAAACTGAGCGTAGACCTGAGCCCCAAAGACCTGCCGGCGATTGCCAAGGCGTTGCCGATCGGCGATCCAGGACAACTGCTGCAACGGCGCCCGGACATCCTCAGCGCCGAACGCAAACTGGCCGCCGCCACCGCGCGCATCGGCGTGGCCAAGGCCGACCTGTTCCCACGGGTCAGCCTCAGCGGCTTCCTCGGCTTTACCGCCGGGCGCGGTTCGCAGATCGGCTCGTCCGCCGCAAATGCCTGGGCCCTGGGCCCGAGCATCACCTGGGCCGCGTTTGACCTGGGCAGCGTGCGTGCTCGCTTGCGCGGCGCGGATGCCGAAGCGGATGGCGCGCTGGCCACCTATGAGCAACAAGTGCTGCTGGCGCTGGAAGAATCGGAAAATGCCTTCAGTGATTACGGCAAACGCCAACAGCGTCTGGTCTCATTGATTCGTCAAAGTGAGTCCAGCCGCGCCGCCGCCGACCTCGCCGCCATCCGCTATCGCGAAGGCACCGTGGACTTCCTGGTCCTGCTCGACGCCCAGCGCGAACGCCTGGCCGCCGAAGACACCCAGGCCCAGGCCGAAGTGGACCTGTATCGCGGGATTGTGGCGATCTACAAGGCGCTGGGCGGTGGATGGCAGCCGGATACGGTCGTCGCGACGGCCAAATGATGTAAAGAGCTCCTTTGGTTGGTCGCATCCAGCCAATTTTTAGCCCCGTGGTCCATTCGGCCATGGGGCTTTTTTTGTTTGGAGCGTCCTAAAATGTTGAAGGTTGCTTCTGTAAGTTAAAAACGAAGTACCTTGTAAGAAAACTCTTAATACTGCGCTGCGCCTGGCGATCAGACTCAAGTCATTTATTCGTCGAAAAATGGACTTTCAAAAACAGAAATATGCCTTAACCTTAAAGCTCAATGTCTAGGGCGCCAACAAAAAAATGAGAAGATGGGGATTCTTAAAAAACAAAAACGACAACTTATATTATTCTCTATCGATATTTATGAACCTGGACGTTCAGAGAAGCCTGTTTGTACTTTACTTGCTGCAGCTGGGTATCACACAGGGCGAGATAGGCATTCTGCAATCCTTTTTATTCTTCTCTTGCGTAGCCTTGGAAATCCCATCCGGTTTACTCGCAGATCGCTATGGGCGTAAATACTCTCTTATCATTGGTTTTTCAGGGTTGTTTTTAAGTGGCATTGGCTTTTTACTGTTTTCTTCTTTTATTCCTTTCGCCATTATATTTTGTCTATTTGGCGCAAGTATTGCCATGGGCTCCGGCTCCGATAGGGCGTTACTGTATGACAACTTACTCGCTGAGAACCGCACAGCGGAATATCCTAAAATACTGTCACGCGCCCGTGCTATTGGCGCTGTATCATTAGGCTTGTCCATGTTTGTGGGCGGCGTACTACAGGACACCTTGTCCTGGAACAGTGTTTACATCGTTTTTGCGGTATCAAAACTGATCGGTGCTTTTGTTGTTACATTCATTACTGAAGCCAAGCCCCCGCCCACCTCACTGACGCCCAATGAAAAAATCAATATACGCAATGAGGAAACCGAGGGGGTTTTTACTTCACTAACTAGGTTTTTCCGCTCGAAAAAAGGTGCCTTTCTTATACCCTTGTTTATTGGATTCGCGTTATTCGAGCTATCAACGATCCCCTTGTTTATTTATGGTCAGCCATTTTTTTCAATGCAGGGATTGGAGATACCTACCATTGCCGGCATTTATGCTGCCGTTGAAGCCGTCTCGGCATTGATGTTCATGGCTGCGGGTTTTATTTGCAGCCGACTTTCTCTGGGCATCATTGCCTTCACTACAACCGGCATCGTCACGCTTCTGCTTTTCATTTTGTCATTCAACATCGGCATCGTTACTTCAATTGCTGCCTTCCTACTTATTATGTCGCTGCCTGCTCTATATGAGACTTCCTATGAAACCTATATTCATGACAATGTTGAGTCACGTATTCGAGCCTCTTGCCTGTCTGTTGCGAATCTAGTCAACTCGATCATCATCGGCATCTCCTACAGCGTGTTTGGAGGACTAGTAGATGTCTACGGCTTCTCGCTGACGTTGATCATAGTTGCGGCCTTCTGCCTGGTTGGTTTGTTGGGTGTAAGCGCCACGTTGCTGTTAGGTGGACAAAAAAACCGTTTAAACCAACAAAACGCTTGAGATACGCAGTTTCATTTGCGAGCTGATCATCACACTGACAGGCATCCGACTGAAAACCTGACCTGTTTTGTCCGTACCCTTACGCCCTACATAGCATCGTTAAGAATCAAACTCCGATAATGCCCCGGATTCGACCCACTCCACTTGCGAAACGCCTTATAAAACGAACTGGTATCGGCAAACCCCAGCCGCTCTGCAATCTCGGCAAAGCTGATCTGCGGTTCGGCCAGCCACACAATCGCCAGTTCCTTGCGCACGCTGTCCTTCAACCCCTGATACGTCTGCCCTTCTTCGGCCAGGCGCCGCCGCAGGGTCGAGGCGGAGATACAGTGGGCCGCCGCCAGGCCATCGGTTTCCGGCCAGGTGTCGGGCGGCATTTGGCGCAGGTCGTGCTTGATGCGGGTGGCCAGGCTGTCGGGGTCGCGGTATTTGACCAGGATGTTGGCCGGCGCGTGGGCCAGGAAACGTTGCAGTTCTTGCGGGCTGCGCTTGATCGGCAGGTCGAGGCAATCGGCGGAGACGATCATGCGCGTGCGTGGCCGGTTAAAGCGCAGGTTGTCGGAAAACATCACCCGGTAGTCATCACAATAATCCGGCGGCGGGCAGCGCAACTCGATGGCCAGGATGGGGATGCGCCGCCCCGCCAGCCAACAGGCAACACCGTGGACAATCATCCAATAGGTGAAGTAGGTGAAGGCGCGATTGGGCTCGGCATCCGGTTCCAGCAGCACGATTTCCGCCAGACTCTGTTGGCGCACCAATTGGGCGGGCAGGCGCTCCAGCATCAGTGAGAGAAACCCCAAACCGGTTTCCAGGCCGGCCGCCAGGGTCGGTTGCGCGATGGCCGCCCGGCAGAGAAACGCCAGGCTACCGGACTTGAGCCTGCGCGGGTCCATGCCGAAGAACTCATCGTCGCAACGCCTTGCCAGCAAGCGCCACAGGCGTGCATAGGCCGTGGCCGGTACACGGGCGGCGGGCTCTTGCAGCAGCGCCGGGTCGATCCCGACTTTGCTCAGGGCCTCGACGGTGGCCGCCCCCGGCGCGCAACTCTGCGACAAGGCCTCGCGCACGAGGTGGATGGAGATGGTGTCTTTTTCCGCCATGGAAGTTGGGCAATCCGGTCGTGCATGAGGTGGCGTGCATCATAAGGGCGCTTGCGCTTTGCCACCACCGTTCAGCCGGCGTTCAGCTAAAGTCAATATTTCCTGTTTGGCAATGAGTATCATTATGTTACAACTTAGCACCCTAACTAATTGCCCTGCGGTGCCGAATGCTTGTCCCCTTTCTCATCATGCTGCGCGAAGGCATTGAAGCCGCATTGATCGTCGGCATCATCGCCAGTTACCTGCAACAGACAGGCCGCGGCCAGTGGATGCCCGCCGTGTGGATTGGGGTGTTCCTCGCCGCTGCGCTGGCCTTGCTGGTGGGCGGCGGCCTGGAATGGGTCAGCGCGGAGTTCCCGCAGAAACAACAGGAGCTGTTCGAAGGCATCGTCGGCCTGGTTGCCGTGGGTATCCTCAGCTCCATGGTGTTCTGGATGCGCAAGGTTGCGCGCTCCATCAAGCATGCGTTGCACGCCTCCCTTGATCAGGCGTTGACCGGCTCCAGGCACCAGGTCACCGCACTGATCCTGATGGTGTTTTTCGCCGTGGCCCGCGAAGGCCTGGAAACCGTGTTTTTCCTGCTGGCGGTGTTCCAGCAGAGCGAAGGCCCCGGCGCGCCGATGGGCGCCCTGCTCGGCCTGGTGTTGGCGATTGTCGTCGGCTGGCTGATTTACACCGGCAGCATGCGCCTGAACCTGGGTGCGTTTTTCCGCTGGACCGGCCTGTTCATCCTGGTGGTCGCGGCCGGCATCCTCGCCAACTCGGTGCAGGCTCTGCACGAGGCCGGGGTGTGGAACCATTGGCAAACCGTACTCTTCGATTTCAGCGCTGTATTGCCGATGGACAGCCCATTGGGTTCGGTGCTGGCCGGCATGTTCGGCTATCAGGAAGCGCCGACCGTCAGCACCCTGGGCGCCTACCTGATTTACCTGGTGGTGGCGCTGGTGATGTTTTTCCTGCCAGCCACGCCGGCCAAGCCTGCCGCCACCCCCTCCTCCGTTTCCAGCCAGTAAGGACCGTCTCTTGTCCAGCCCAACGCCTCAACCTGCCTCGCCACCCCGCGCCCTGCGCTGGGCGGTGGCCGGCTCGGTGGTCGTGATGATCGCCGCCGGTGGCCTGTTCTACTACGCCTCGCAGATGGCCGCCGCCAAGCGCCAGGCCAACGGCAATGAAATTGCCGTGACCATCCACGGCCACGCCTGCGAGCCCAACGCACTGACCGTTCCGGCCGGGCGCGCGAGCTTTCGTATCATCAACCGCTCCGACCGTGCCGTGGAATGGGAAATTCTCGACGGCGTGCTGGTGGTCGAGGAGCGCGAAAACATCGCCCCCGGCCTTAGCCAGGTTATCAACGCCAACCTGTTGCCCGGCGACTATGCCATCACCTGCGGCCTGCTGAGCAACCCGCGTGGCACTTTGCATGTGACGCCCACGGCGCAGTCCGACGCCCAGGCCAAGGCCAAGCCGTCGATGGTGGCGTTTATCGGCCCGCTGTCGGAGTTCCGCGTGTACCTGAGCAGCCAGGGCAATGCGCTTATAAAGGCCACGACGGCGCTGCAACAGGCGATCGAGGCCGGTGACCTGGCCCAGGCGCAGGCGGCGTATGTACCAGCCCGTGAGGCTTATCAACGGCTGGCGCCGGCGTCGCAACGCCTGGCGGAACTGGACAACGCCATCAACGCCCGCGCCGATTATTTTGAAAAACGCGAACAGGACCCGGCGTTCAGTGGCTTGCATCGCCTCGAATACAGCCTGTTCCAGCAACGCAGCCTCGCTGGCCTGGCCCCGGTGGCGCAGCGCCTGGTGACCGACGTCAGCGGCCTCAAACAACAACTGCTGGCCCAGTCGCTGCCGCCGGAGCAACTGGTGAGCATCGTGGTGCGCAACCTCAACAGCCTGGCGGATGTGCGCGCCATCAGTGGTGAGGAAGAGCGCTACAGCCACATCGACCTGAACGGTTTCGCCGCCAACCTGCAAGCCGCGCACAAGGTGGTCGAGTTGATGCGCCCGCTGCTGGCCAAGTCTGCCGCTGACCTGCTCCCCAAAGTCGACAGTGCCCTCGCCGCGTTCGATGCCGAACTCGCAGGCTTTAAGGTCAATAACACTTACCGCACGTACGACAGCGTTACCGCCGATCAGCGTCAGCAGATCGCCGACAAGGCCAAGGCTCTGGCCGTTGCACTCGATGGAATCGACCCCGCCCTTGGCCTTTCCGGCCTGCAGTGAAGACGACCGAATTTATGAGCGATTCAGCACACTTTTCAGCACAACGTCGCCGCGTCCTGCTGGGCATGGCCGCCACCGGCGCGGCGATTGCCGGCAGCAGCCTGGCCTGCCCGGCGATGGCCGCCGCCGCCGAGCAAGTCACCACGGCGCCACGCAGTGACAAGACCCAGGACCACCATGACTTTTTCGGCCAGCACCAAAGCGGCATCGTCACGCCGCGCCCGGCCTGCGGCATGCTCGTGGCGTTCGACGTGCTGGCCGGCGACCGCGACGACCTGGAGCGGCTGTTTCGCACCTTGAACGAGCGCATCAGCTTCTTGATGACCGGCGGCGCCGTGGCACAAGTCGACCCGAAACTGCCGCCCACCGACTCCGGGATTCTCGGCCCGGTGGTGACGCCGGACAACCTGACCATCACGGTTTCGGTCGGTGAATCGCTGTTCGATGAGCGCTTTGGCCTTGGCGCGGTGAAGCCCAAGCGCCTGAGCCGCATGGTGGGTTTTCCCAACGACGCGCTGGAGCCGACGCAGTGCCATGGCGACCTCAGCGTGCAGTTTTGCTCCAACACCCCCGACACCAATATCCATGCCCTGCGCGACATCGTGAAGAACCTGCCCGACCTGCTGCTGGTGCGCTGGAAGCAGGAAGGCAGCGTGCCGCCCCAGGCCCCTGCCAAACCCGGCACGCCTGCGCAGAGCGCGCGTAATTTCCTGGGGTTTCGTGACGGTTCGGCCAACCCCGACTCCAACGACGACAAGGCGATGAACCAGATTGTGTGGGTACAGCCGGGCAGCGACGAGCCAGCCTGGGCGGCTCATGGCAGCTATCAGGCGGTGCGCATCATCCGCAACTTCGTCGAGCGCTGGGACCGCACGCCCCTGCAAGAACAGGAAAGCATCATCGGTCGGGTCAAGACCACCGGCGCACCCATGGATGGCCAGCAAGAAAGCCAGGTGCCCGACTACAGCCAGGACCCGCACGGCAAGTTGACCAAGCTCGACGCGCATATCCGCCTGGCCAACCCGCGTACCCCGCAGACCCAGGCCAACCTGATCCTGCGGCGGCCGTTCAACTACTCCAACGGCGTCAATAAAAACGGTCAGCTCGACATGGGGCTGTTGTTCATCTGCTACCAGGCTGACCTGGAGAAAGGCTTTATCAGCGTGCAGACCCGGCTCAACGGCGAGCCCCTGGAGGAGTACCTCAAGCCGGTGGGCGGCGGGTACTTTTTCAGCCTGCCGGGGGTCACCGGGCCCAAGGATTTTCTTGGACGCACACTGCTTGCGGCCGCGCACCCTCAAACCACTGCCAATACCTAAAACAAACCCCACAGCGGAAACCGTCCCATGAAGAAGTCGACTCTCGCGTTGTCGTTGTTAATGACCCTTTCGCCCCTGGCCGCCTTCGCCGCCACCACGGCGCCGCTGGACCTGGTAGGCCCGGTGTCGGACTACAAGATCTACGTCACCGAAGAAATCGGTGAGCTGGTGACCCAGACCCAGGCCTTCACCGACGCCATCAACCAAGGCGACCTGGCCACCGCCAAAAAACTCTATGCGCCGACCCGTGTGCACTATGAGTCCATCGAACCGATCGCCGAGCTGTTCAGCGACCTCGACGCGTCCATCGACTCCCGCGTGGACGACCACGAAAAAGGCGTGACCGCCGAAGACTTCACCGGTTTCCACCGCATCGAATATGCGCTGTTTTCGCAGAACTCGACCAAAGGCCTGGAGGCGCTCACCGCCAAGCTCAACACCGATGTCAACGACCTCAAGACCCGCGTCGATGGCCTGACCTTCCCGCCGGAAAAAGTCGTGGGCGGTGCCGCCGCCCTGCTTGAAGAAGTCGCCGCCACCAAGATCTCCGGCGAAGAAGACCGCTACAGCCACACCGACCTGTACGACTTCCAGGGCAACATCGACGGCGCGAAGAAAATCGTCGACCTGTTCCGTGGCCAGATCGGGCAGCAAGACAAGGCTTTCCTGGCCAAGGTCGACAAGAACTTCGCCAGCGTCGACAAGATCCTGGCCAAGTACAAAACCAAGGACGGCGGGTTCCAGACCTATGACAAGGTCAAGGAAGCCGACCGTAAAGCCTTGGTCGGCCCGGTCAATACCCTGGCTGAAGACCTCTCGATGTTGCGTGGCAAGCTGGGCTTGAACTGATTGGCCGCCTCGACATGCGCGCAGCCTGTACGGGCTGCCGCGGGGCCTCGGCCGCCGTGGTCTCAACTTGCCTGCGGCACGAACCGCTCCAGAGGGCTCCCTTCGGGTCTTTGGGTCAGGGGATTGATCGCATACCAGGAACCCTGTTTCTGAACCGCATCGACCTGTTGATTACCGATGAAGCCTTTGCGCGATCCCGCCCAGTGATTGGCCGAGGTGCCTGGGCCGGCGAAGAGGGCATCGCGCGCACCCATGGTCCATCGCCACTGCTCAAAGGTTTTCACCGGCAATAGGGCGCTTGATCCAATGCGAAATGGGCGCCCTAGCGCAAACGTTGCAAGGGCGTTCGGAGTCGCGCGCAAAATCTCGGGGACGCTTTCCACTGGATTGAATACCCCACGCAAAAATGTACCTGCCCCTTTCAATGCAACCGTGCTGAACGGCTTGCCATTGAAGCGCATCAGCAACTTCACCCCCTTGGCAAAGCTCTTAGCTCCCGCCAGCCCACCGGTGGCGACAAAAGATGCCAAGTCTATCAGCAGCCCTTTTACCCCCTCGCCGGTATTGCCCTCGACCAAATCAGTCAATGCGCCCACAAAAGGGATCAGGCTGAGTACCGTATGCACATTTTCAGCGGTAAAAATATTCTTGCCGGAGGGGAATGGGTAGGCACGGCGCCATTCGAGGTTGGTGGGTTGGTTGGCGTAGTCGATCAGCGCCTCACGCTTATCGTCAAAGCCATAGGCCAACATTGTTTCCACAAGCTTAGAGGTCGTGGAAGAAACGAAGGTATCGGGTGTGCGTTGATTTGTCTTGTCCACTGCTCCGCGCAATGGGCTGCCGTACTTTTCAATGATCACCTGCGAATTCATCCCGGGGCGTGGCACGGAGCCTGAGCGATAGGCCTCAAAATCATAGGGCAGCGACACACCGTCCTGCACGTTGATTTGATAATAGCCACCCAGCCCAGTGGGCTCACTGCCTTTGGTGATCTTGTCGCCAAGCGGAAGATTATCGGGCAAGTCCGTTCGTTCGATCATTTTCATCGAATTGGGGAACACTTCGTAATAGCCATATTTGGGGTTGGCCTGACCCGTTTCGTAGCGCATCAACAGGCCGTGAGTGCCGCGTTTGTTGGCCACGTTCGAGTCCGGCGCCTTATCTTTTTCCAGGCGTTCCCCGGTCCCTGTCCGAAGGCTAAAAAACTGGATCTCGTTTGACGATTCCAGCGCCATGCGCTGTTTCAGTGGTAATTCAGCGAAAGCCAGTTTCATCGCCGTAGCCTGGGCCTTTCGGATGTCGGCGATGTATTTGTCAACGGCGGGTTCCACCAGGGGCGCGATCGGCGGCAGCTGGCTAATACGCTGGAAGAAAGTCGCCTGGGAAATAGCGGGGTGATTGAAGTTGTATTTCTTGTCACCTATGAACAGAGCGTCGAGAGAAGAACTGAGCTTGAGCCAAAAGCTCTCATCTTCGGCCTGCCCCGCCAAAATGAAGTCAACCAGCAACGGCTGGCGAGTCTCCAGGTGTCCATGATTGCGAGGGTCATAAGGTTCATCGGTAATGAGGTCCAGCTTAGCCGTGCGAATTTCTTCCTCGGTCATTTCAGGAAACAACAAGGCCAGTTGTTTGACCAATACACTGGCTCGGGTAGGCGGCGCACCCGTCAACACTTCGAATGCACCGCGCGTGGTGTTTTCTCGCTCAGTAAAGGCGTTAGATGCCGCTTCATAATCCGTACTGGAGTAGGTGCGATCCGAAGTTGCCGGATAGACGCCCACCATGACACCCCAGTCCAACAGTGCCCGGGCCCCCAACGCTTTGATCAATTTTTCTTGGTTAGGCCCTGCCGACTCCTGGCGTGCCAAAGCCAGGGCTTGCTGAAGGTTCAACCGCGAATCGCCTGCCATTGCACTGGCCAGGCGTAAGTTCATCCAGGCCGTGGAGCCAACCTTGATAGCGCCCGGGTCTGGGTTGAGTACGTTCAGGGGTTCGGCAGCCAAGCCTGGGTCTCTCTTGATCAGCATCTCCGGCGCCGCCTGGGCCAGATACAGGTGAGCCATCAGCGCCAAGACCTTGGGATCAACGCCTTTGTCTGCCAAGTGCCGCTCGACGTCGCCACGTACCTCTTTAAGCGTGCGGCCCCTATTAGCGGGCTGGTACAGATCGTAGCCTGCCACAACCCCTGGCAGGCCCGGCACCGGCGCGTTCACACTGAATTTGAGGGCCGTAGCCAAAACTTGATGGCGGTCGGCCCTTGTCAGCGCTTGACCATCGGCCACGGCAAACAGCTTGAGGGATTTAGCGATTGTGTCGGCCAGCGCGGTGGCGCCAGGGGAATCAAAAAAAGCCGCGAGTTGGCTGTCCGGATCGGGAAAGGATTGGAAACCCGACGAGGCAGGGGAAAAGTCCTTGAACAACGCCATGACCTGCGTCGAGGCGCTTCTGAATGTTTGACTGGAGGCGTCAGACAGGGCTTCCGTGCCCTGCCCATAGGGCGTCATGCTTGCGTAATTACCGGCCAGTGGAGGGTTGGGTAATTTCACGTTGAAACCGCTCAGGGCCGCGCGCATCTGGCCGACGGTCTGCGGAACGTCGAGGGCGTAGTGCGCCATGACCTGACGGGCGTCATAAGTACGCGTGGAATACAATGCATCACCGATTTTTTTACTCAGCACCACTAACGATTCCAGCTCCGCCCCCATCGTTCGCGCTGCAGCTTGCTCTTGCGCACTTTCCCAGCCTGACAGCTTCCCGACCTCGTCGTCGAAAGCACGCCGCAGCGATACCCACTGACCTGCACCGTCGCGCGCCTGCAAGTCACCGTCGGACAGCCTGTATTCATGCCGCCTGAATTCACCGTCCTGCCTTTGAAAGCCGGCCTTATGCAAAAAGGCTTCGAACCGGGGCGATGCCAGGAATTTCAGAAACCGTTCACGGGGCTTTTTACTGCGCTGGTCCAAGGTGGAGCCGGGGGCGGCAACCAAGCTCAGCTCTTTCAGATTCAGCGTGTCGTTGTCACCTTTGCCCTCAACCAAGGGTTGTAACAGTTCGGACAGACGCCCCCGTAAGGCACTGTCCTCGTGGGACCGCCGCTGTTGTTTGAATTGCGCCTCCCACTGATCACGCTGCGCCTGTGATATTTGCGGCCAGCCACCACGCTTGAGCTGTTTGCCCAATAGGGGTGCGGCTTTTTCATTGTGCGGTGGCGCAACCCCGTAAAACTCCAACAGCACGGTCAGTGGGATATTCGCCTGGGCCGCACCCGTGGCGATCGGAATGCCTCGGTTGTTCGGCGAGAGGATCCTTTGCAGTGCGGATACTCTTAGGCCGACTTGCCCCCAGCCGGAACCGTCAGTGGCGGTAAAACGTTGGAACGTTTCCTTGCCCTCGCGCACCACTATCCCCACCACGGCGTCGTCGAGCACCCGTATCGTGGCGGGCTTGAAGCCTGTGGATTTGAACCAGGCCTGCAGGGCCGGCTCTTTTATCGCATCGTTGTATAAGGAAATAAAGGGCGCGATTGAGGCTTTTTTCGGCACTGCGTTATCAGGAGCGGTACCGGAATGCAGCCACCGCATCAGGTTCTTTTGCAGCCTTTTGTCGGCATCCTGAGCATCTGCGACGACCGGGAAAAGACCTCCCGCGCCGGCAGCGCTGGCGGGAGACTCCTCCGTCACAGAGCCCGCATGACGCTTGACTCGGGTTTTCGATTCGCTCGACGGGCCGGCGAGCCCGTCCATACGCAACGCGCGCAGCGAACGACTGTTGTGTGCAAGACCTTGAGGTTGAGTTGGAAACGCGGGTTGTGGCGCCGCGTGAGCCTGGGAGGTTTCTACGGCGGGAAGCGGCGTTTCAGCCGCATGGAGAACGGACAACGCCGGCGCAACAGGAGCTCTGTTTATGGCTATCATTCTGACGAACGCTCTCTATACCAAGGGAATGGCGAGAGTCCTGTCCCTAGAACTGTCAGCAGAAAACGTACAGACCAACACCTAAACAAAACGTAGGGAAATTCCCAACGCTGTGAGTGCAATGCCTGAGCCGCGCGATAGACCCAGGCTTACAAGATGCGATAGAGCAAACGTTCAATCCGCACCCGGCTGACACGCCGTAGGAATTTGCCGACCGCCTCCGGGTAATCCGGCAGCGTCTCCAGTTGCTGGTAGCGCTCGATACGCGTGGTGTGCTGGAAAATCTGCCCCAGCTCACTTCGGCGCGGCGCCAGCCACTGCCCTTGCGGGTCATCGATCAACAAGGCGTTTTCCAGGTCGAGGCGGAACGCACGCGGGTTGAGGTTGTTGCCGGTCAGCAAGGTGTAGCGCTCATCGACCCACATGCCCTTGAGGTGGTAGGTGTTATCGCCGTCGCGCCACAGGTGCAGGTTGAGCTGGCCTTTGTCGATCATCGGCTGATGGCGCTTGGCGAAGCGACGCAGGCTGATTTCGTACAGGTAAGGCAAGGCCGCGATGACCTTGAACGGCTCGCTGGGTGGGATGTAGAAGTCGTTGGCGGTCTTGTCGCCCACGATGATGTCGATCTTCACGCCACGCGCCAGGGCGCGGTTGATCTCGCGGGTCACCGGCAGCGGCAGGTTGAAGTACGGTGTGCAGATGGTCAGTTGATGCTGGGCGCCGGCAATCAGCTCCAGGATCACCCGGCTCAGCGGGTTGTTCTTGCCCACGCCGAGCAGCGGGCTGACCGACAGCTGGCCGTTGGGCAACTGCCCCGCCGTGGTGTCATAGGCCGCGTGTTTGAGACGGCTGCGCAGGTCGCCGATGTCGTTGCGCAGGCTGCGGGTAGTCGGCGGGTTCGGCAGGTCCAGGCGGTGCACGGCCTTGGACGCCACCAGGCCGTGTTCCACCAGGTGTTGCATCGAGTCGGCCAAGGGTTTGCTGTGGATCAGGTGGTACCGGTCGAAGCGGTATTTGTCGAACTTGTGCAGGTACACATTATTCAGGCTGGCGCCGCTGTAAAGCACGCTGTCGTCGATCACAAAACCCTTGAGGTGCAGCACCCCGAACAGTTCGCGGGTTTGCACCGGCACCCCATACACCGGCACTTCGCTGGCGTGGCGTTGGGTCATGGCCTGGTACCAGGCGCTGTTGCCCGGCTGTTTGCCGGCACCGATCAGCCCGCGCTGGGCGCGCAGCCAGTCCACCACCACCACGATGTCCAGTTCCGGGCGCGCGGCCTTGGCGGCGTGCAACGCGTCGTAGATTTCCTGCCCCGCTTCGTCGTGCTGCAAATACAGCGCAACGATGTAGATGCGGCGGGTGGCCTGGGGGATGAGCTCCAGCAGGCGACGACGATACGCGTCAGCACCGGACAGCACTTCAAGGGTGTCTGGCGTGAGGGCAAAACCACGTAGTTTGGGCAACAGGGAGCGTTTGAAGAACGACGGCATAAGGCTCGCAATGGGTCGAATCCGAAGAGGCCCCGAGCTTACACCATGGGTGTGCTCAGGTCTCGCTGCCTGACATGGAAAAAGCCGATTGACCAAGAAGAACGATCGTTCTACTGTCACGAGCATGAACGACATGACCCGTAATGAAACGCGCGACATCATCCTCGACGTCACCGAAAAACTGCTCTATCGCCATGGCATCGCCGCCACTGGCATGGACTTTCTGGTGAAAACCGCCGGTGTGTCGCGCAAAAGTATCTACCGCTACTTCGCCAATAAAGACGAGTTGGTGATGGCCGCCCTGCAACGTCGCGATCAGCGCTGGATGGATTGGCTACGTGGCGAAGTGGAACGCGTCGACGACAGCGGCGAGCGCTTGCTGGCGCTGTTCGGCGCGCTGAAAACCTGGTTTGCCTCAGCGGACTTTCGCGGCTGCGCCTTTATCAATACCAGCGGTGAAACCGGCGACCCGCACGACCCGGTCCGCCTGCTGGCCAAGGCCCATAAACAGAAACTGTTCGAGTACGCGCTCGAACTGTGTCAAGTCCATGGCACCCCCGAGCCCGAACGGCAGGCCGCGCAACTGCTGATCCTGATCGATGGCGCCATTACCGTTGCCCTGGTGATGGGCGACTCAACCGCCGCCGATAACGCGCAATGCATGGCGCGAACCTTATTGGGGCTATGAATACACCGCTGCGCAACTTCGTTTTAACAGGAGCCGTCAAATGTCAGCCACCCCACAAACACGCCCGCCGCTGCCGCCGTTCACCCGTGAATCGGCCATCGAAAAAGTCCGCCTGGCCGAAGACGGCTGGAACTCCCGGGACCCGCAACGGGTATCCCTGGCCTACACCCCGGACACGCAATGGCGTAACCGCGCCGAATTCGTTTCCAGCCGCGAAGAAGCCAAGGCGTTTCTCACGCGCAAGTGGGCCAAGGAGTTGGACTATCGGCTGATCAAGGAGCTATGGGCCTTCACCGATAACCGCATCGCCGTGCGCTATGCCTATGAATGGCACGACGACTCGGGCAACTGGTTTCGTTCGTATGGCAATGAGAACTGGGAGTTCGACGAGAACGGCCTGATGGCCCACCGCTTTGCCTGCATCAACGATAGGCCGATCAAGGAAAGCGAACGCAGGTTCCACTGGCCGTTGGGCCGGCGCCCGGACGAACATCCGGGGCTGTCCGACCTGGGCCTGTAAACCTGTGGGAAGGGGCTTGCTCCCGATAGCTGCCCTGCTGTCATCGGGAGCCGGCCCCCTTGCCTGTGGTGGCTAGTCCTGGTTCAACCCCACCCGATACAGCGCGCCGTCATCCTCGTCGGTGAGCACGTACAGAAACCCGTCAGGCCCCTGCCGCACGTCGCGAATACGTGCCTTCAAGCCGCCTAGCAAGCGTTCCTCATGCACCACTTTGTCACCCTCGAACTGCAAGCGAATCAGTTCCTGGCTGGCCAGCGCGCCGATAAACAGGTTGTGCTGCCACGCCTTGAAGCGGTCACCGTCATAGAACGCCATGCCACTGATGGCCGGCGACTTCTCCCACACATGGTGCGGCGCCACGGTGCCTTCGGCGGTCTTGCCCTTGGCTTCGGGAATCGGCGCCAGGGAGTAGTTGATGCCGTGGGTGGCCAGCGGCCAGCCGTAGTTTTTGCCACGTTCGATGATATTCACCTCATCGCCACCCCGTGGGCCATGTTCGTTTTCCCAAATCGTGCCGCTCCAGGGGTTCAGCGCCAAACCCTGCGGGTTGCGCTGGCCGTAGGACCAGATTTCGGGGCGCACGCCCGGCTGGCCGACAAAAGGGTTGTCATCCGGCACGCGACCATCCGGGAAAATCCGCACGACCTTGCCTTGCAGCTTGTCCAGGTCCTGGGCGGTAGGCCGTTCGTTGTTTTCTCCCAGGGTCACGAACAGGTAGCCATCGCGATCAAACGCCAGGCGCCCACCGAAGTGGTTGCCGGTGGAGAGCTTCGGCTCCTGGCGCAGGATCACCTTGAAATCCACCAAGCCGCTGAGGTCGGCCGCCAGGCGTCCACGGCCCACGGCGGTGCCGGCCGTCCCGCCTTTGCCGCCGCCTTCGGCATAAGACAAATACACCGTGCGGTCCTGCTTGAAGTCCGGCGACAGCACCACATCAAGCAAACCACCCTGCCCCTTGGCCCAGACGTCAGGCACGCCACTCAACGGGGCGGAGAGTTTGCCGTCGGGGCCGACAAACCGCAGGTGCCCTGGCCGTTCGGTAACCAGAAAGCCCTGCCGGTCCGGCAGGAAGGCCACCGCCCAGGGGTGGTCCAGGCCTTTGGCGATCGGAGTTACCGTGATACTGCCTTGCTCACTGGGGAACTGCTGGATATCGGCCGCATAAACAGGCGTCAGGATCATTGCGCACAAGGCGGCTGACAGGGTTTTGCGTAGCAACATAGAGGAATCCTTACCGGCGATTGCCGTTGGCATCATAAGTGGGGGCTTTGGTCTCGGTGGCCGGGCGGCTGGGGGCGGCTTCGCGCTGGGGATAGCGGTTGCCGATGCCGCGGTTTTCCAGGGTGGGCGGGCGCGTGGTCGGCCCGGTCTGAATACCCCGAACCGCCGGCGCACTGGGCTGGGTGCCCTGCATGCTGTTGGGGTTGGCCCGGTGGATCGGGCCGTTGTTCGGGTTGTTGTTGCCGGGCAGGTTTTGCGCCTGGGCGAACGGCCCCAGGCTCAGGCCCAGCAATAACGCGGCGACATGGCGTACACAGGTGTTCATGACAAAGCCTCTCTGGGACGAGGAGTACGTGCTTTCGATGCCACGCTACGCCTGGGGTTCGGCTTTGGTAACTAAATACTTCCTCATCAGATGTAACACGATCTGTCCGCATATCCGTCCGGCGAAACTTTTCCCACCGCGTTCAAGTCACCAGAACACACAGGCTTCTTATAAAGGAATCGTACTTATGCCACGGGCAATCTGGAAAGGCGCCATCAGCTTCGGCTTGGTTCATATCCCCGTGTCACTGGTCTCGGCCACATCCGCCGAGGGCGTGGACTTTGACTGGCTGGACAAGCGCAGCATGGACCCGGTGGGCTACAAGCGCATCAACAAAACCACCGGCAAAGAGGTGACCAAGGAGAACATCGTCAAGGGCGTGGCGTTTGAGAAAGGCCGCTATGTGGTACTCAGCGAAGAGGAGATTCGCTCGGCGCACCCCAAGTCCACCCAGACCATCGAAATCATCGCCTTCGTCGCCAGCGACCAGATCCCCTTGCCGAACATCGACACCCCGTACTTTCTGGCCCCGGATAAACGTGGCGGCAAGGTCTATGCGTTGCTGCGCGAAACCCTCAAGAAAACCCGCAAGGTCGCGCTGGCCAACGTGGTACTGCACACCAAACAGCACTTGGCGGCCGTGATGCCCCTGGAGTCCGCCATGGTGCTGGTGATGCTGCGCTGGCCCGCCGAAGTGCGCAGCCTGGACCAACTGGAACTGGGCAGCGACGTCACCCAGCCGAGCCTGGCCAAAGGCGAACTCGACATGGCCAAGCGCCTGGTGGAAGACATGAGCGCCGACTGGCAGCCTGACGAATACCGCGACACCTTCCAGGAAAAAATCATGGCCCTGGTGGCGAGGAAGGCCAAGGCCGGCAAGATCGAAGACGTGGAATCCCAGGAGGCCGGCGAAGAACGCAAGTCGGCCGATGTGGTTGACCTCACCGAGCTGCTCAAGCGCAGCCTGGCGGGTAAGCCGGCGGCGAAAAAAACGGCCGCGAAAAAGTCCACCAAGAAGGCCTCCTGAGCCCGCCGTACGTTGGAGAAAGCCATGGCAAAGCCTCTGAGTGAATACAACCGCAAGCGTGATTTCAACATCACCGCCGAACCCTCCGGCAGCGCGCCCGCCGGCAAGCGCAAGGCGTCGGCGCTGTCGTTCGTGATCCAGAAACACGATGCGCGCAACCTGCACTATGACTTTCGCCTGGAACTTGACGGTGTGCTCAAGAGCTGGGCGGTGCCCAAGGGCCCCAGCCTGGACCCCAGCCAGAAACGCCTGGCCGTGCATGTGGAGGATCACCCGCTGAGCTATGGCGCGTTCGAAGGGAGCATCCCGGCCGGCCAGTATGGCGCCGGCGATGTGATCGTCTGGGACCGTGGCGTCTGGCAACCCCATGACGATCCGCACAAGGCCTACGCCGCCGGCAAGCTCAAATTTACCCTGGTCGGCGAAAAACTCTCGGGGGACTGGGCCTTGGTACGCACCCGCTTAAGGGCCAGCGGCGACAAGCAACAATGGCTGCTGATCAAGGAAAAAGACACACAGGCACGCCCCGCCGCCGACTACGACATCGTAGAGGCCGAACCGAAAAGCGTGCTCAGCGATGCCTCGGTCGGCACATCCAAGGTCGACAAACCCAAGCCCAAGCCCAAGCGCCGGGCAACAGCGCAAAAGGCCGCGGCCGACCTCCCCGAACACTTCACGCCGCAGTTGGCGACCCTGGTGGACCGCGCACCGGAAGGCGACTGGCTGTATGAAATCAAGTTCGACGGTTATCGCATGCTGACGCGCATACGCGATGGCGAAGTGCGCCTGTTTACCCGCAACGGCCATGACTGGACTGACCGCTTGCCGCGCCAGGCCAAGGCGCTGCAGGCGCTCAAGCTCAAGGACAGTTGGCTCGATGGCGAAGTGGTCAGCCTCAACGGCGAGGGGTTGCCGGATTTCCAGGCGCTGCAAAATGCCTTCGACATCGGCCGCAGCCTGGACATCGTTTATTACGTGTTTGACGCGCCGTTCCTCGCGGGGCAAGACATGCGCCACAAACCCGTAGAAGAACGCCGCGCGGCACTCAAGTCGGCGCTGGCGGGCAGCAAGAGCAAGCTGCTGCGGTTTTCCGAAGCGTTCACCGCCCATCATCAGGATATTTTTGAAAGCGCCTGTGACCTCGCCCTGGAAGGCGTGATCGGCAAACGTCGGGGCAGCCCCTATGTGTCCAGCCGCAACGCTGACTGGATCAAACTCAAATGCCGCTTGCGCCAGGAGTTTGTGATCGTCGGTTACACCCGCCCCCAGGGTTCGCGCAGCGGTTTTGGCGCCCTGCTGCTGGCGGTCAATGACGATGCCGGGCTGGTCTATGCCGGCCGGGTGGGCACCGGTTTCGACCAGGCGTCGCTGGCCAGTATCCACGCGCAACTCAAGCCATTGGAGCGTACGTCTTCGCCGCTGCAAAAACCCTTGACCAGCGCCCAGGCGCGCGGAGTGCATTGGGTAGAACCGAGCCTGGTGGGCGAGGTGCAGTTCGCCGAATGGACCCGCGAGGGCGTGGTGCGGCAGGCCGCTTTCGTGGCGCTGCGCAGCGACAAACCCGCCGCGCAGATCGTGCATGAACAGCCGCGCACGGCCAAATCGCTCAAGGCGCAGCCCGCCAAAAAGGCCACCAGCGGGGTGAAGATCACCCACCCCGAGCGCGTGATCGACCGGCAAAGCGGCACGCAAAAACAGCAGCTGGCGCAGTTTTACGACAGCATCAGTGAGTGGATCCTGCCCTTTCTGCGCAATCGACCGGTGTCGTTGTTAAGGGCGCCGGAGGGCATCGAGGGCGAGCAGTTCTTTCAGAAGCACGCCGAACGCCTGGCGATTCCCAATATCACCCAGCTGGACCCTGCGCTGGATCCAGGCCATGCGCGGCTGATGCAGATCGACAATGCCCAAGCGCTGGTGGGCGCCGTGCAAATGGGCACCGTCGAGTTGCATACATGGGGCGCCACCACGGACAAAATCGAAACGCCGGACCTGTTTGTACTCGACCTCGACCCGGACCCCGCCCTGCCCTGGAAAACCATGCTGGAAGCGGCGCGACTGAGCTTGTCGGTGCTCGACGAGCTGGGGCTTGATGCGTTCGTCAAAACCAGCGGCGGCAAAGGCCTGCACCTGGTGGTGCCACTGGCGCGGCGTGATGGCTGGGACACGATAAAGGCCTTCGCCAAAGCCATTGCCCAGTTCATGGCGCAACAACTGCCCGAGCGCTTTACCGCCACTTCGGGGCCGAAAAACCGGGTGGGCAAGATCTTTATCGACTACCTGCGCAATGCTCGCGGCGCCAGCACCGTGGCCGCCTATTCCGTGCGTGCGCGGCCGGGGCTGCCAGTGTCGGTGCCGGTCAGTCGCGAGGAGTTGGAGCACGTGCGCGGCGCCCAACAGTGGACGGTGGCCAACCTGCAGCAGCGCTTGCAGGCGTTGAAAGACGATCCCTGGGCGGGGTATGCCAACCGGCAGAAGATCAGCAAAAAAATGTGGGACAAGCTGGGCGCCCGCCCCCCGCAGTAAAGGGCGCCCCGGCCAGGTCTCAGATCAGGATAAAAACCAGCGCCAATGCCGCGAAGATCGCCCACTTCTCCAGGTAGTAGCGCATGCGGTTGCGCTTTTTCAGCTCTTTGCCGCGCAAGCGAATTTTGTACAGCCGGGTGAAGGCGCGGTTAAGCCCGCCGGTCTTGTCGCCATCATCGTTGGGGGAGCCCGCGGCAGCCATCACCGTGCGGCTGAACCAGCGATTGAACGCGGCAGCCCAGCGGTACTTCATCGGGCGTTCGATATCGCAGAACAAAATGATGCGGTTGTGCTGCGTGGTGTTCTCGGCGAAATGGATATAGGTCTCGTCGAACATCACCGGCTCGCCGTCGCGCCAGTAGTAGTTTTCGCCGTCCACATTGATGTAGCAGCCCGGATCATTCGGCGTGTCCAGGCCCAAGTGATAACGGTAGGAACCCGCATAGGGGTCGCGATGACGCACCAACTTGGAGCCCGGCGGCAACTCGGCGAACATCGCCGCCTTGATCGAACCGATGCTCTGCACCAACTGCGTGGTACGCGGGCACAGCTTCATCGCCGATGGGTGGCTGTCGCCGTACCACTTGAGATAGAAACGCTTCCAACCCGATTTGAAAAACGAGTTGAAGCCCACGTCGTTATATTGCTCGGAGCGCTTGATCGCCCCGGCGCGCATCAGGTCCTGGCCTTCCTGGCGGATCTCTTCCCAGTGTTCCTGCAACGGGCTCAGGTCGGGGAAGTCACTGGGCGACAGGTAAGGTCGGCTGGGCAGCTTGGAGAAGAGATAAAGCAAGCAATTGACCGGCGCCAGGAAGGTCGAATGATCACTGAGCTGGCGGCCCAGCTTGTGTCGCACCCGGCCGCGCAGATGAACATACGCAATGGAGGCAACATAGAGAGCAACAATGATGAGTTTCAAGGGATTTCGTCACACGTCAGAAGAGAACAGGCTGCTCCCGCGTGCCCACGACGGCCGGGGATGGATGCAGCACCTGAAATCACAATTCAAACCGTCATCACGAAGCGGTTGGAGGGCGCCGGTTCGTGACCAGTGGTAGTTATTTAGCCACAGATTGTAACCAAAAGTTAATCAAGAATTGTGAAAAGCTGTCTATTGGCCAGTCAAGTCGGCCAAGCCGCCGCGCGCAAAAAAGCAGACATTTTTCTACGCCCGGTTACACTTCAGCCGGTTCAGTACGCGGCAACCGGCTACCGCCGTCGCTTAGCCCTTCAGCAAAAAGGAAGTTGCATGTCATCCCTTTCAGACCCCGATTTTCAAGCCCTGCAAGGTACCTGGGAGCAAACGCGCCTCGAAGACAGCGGCGTGCTCAACCCCGCCGACGCCCACAGCGCCCCTGGGGCAATTACCACTATTTCGGGTGACCGCTTCGAAGTCCGAACAGTCGACGGCGCGGTGTTGCTCAAGGGCCGTTTTTTGCTCGACAGCACCACCACGCCCAAGAGCATTACCTGGGTAGACGCCATCGGGGATGACGCCGGCAAATACCTGCCCGCCAGTTATCGCCTGGAGCAGGACGAGTTTGTGTTTATTGCAGCGGACGAGCACCAGCCCAGACCGCAGGTATTCAGCACGGGCCCCGGCCAAACCATGCGTACGTTCATACGGCGTGCCCCGCATAACCGTGGCGCCTAGAAAAGAAGCCCGACGGCCCGGGATTGAAAACACTGGGCCGCGCGCGAAACTAATCCGCAGCCTTACAAGTCATTAAAGCAATCCGTGTTCAGCCGTTGAACGCGCTTCGGAAGATCTCGCCGTGGCCCATCGCTCCGACCTGCGTAATACCTTGTCCCTGGACAGCCTGAATTTCTTCCTGGCGGATGTGCGTGACGGCCTTGGCCCCTACCTGGCAATTTACCTGCTGGCGGTGCACCAATGGGACCCGGCCAGCATCGGTGTGGTCATGACGCTCGCCGGTATCGCGGCCTTGATCACCCAGGGCCCGGCAGGCGCGCTGATCGATCGTACCCGCAGCAAGCGCGCGGTGATCGCCGTGGCGGCGCTGCTGGTGACGGCCAGTTGCCTGATGCTGCCGTTTGTCAGTTCATTCGGATGGGTCGCGTTGACCCAGGCCGCCAGTGCCGTCGCCGCCTCGGTGTTCGCGCCGGCAATCTCGGCGATTTCCCTGGGCATTACCGGGCCGCGCGCGTTTACCCGTCGTACCGGACGCAACGAAACCTTGAACCACGCCGGTAATGCGGTGGCCGCGCTATTGGCCGGCGGCCTGGCTTATCTGTTCGGTCCCGTGGTGGTGTTTTACCTGATGGCCTTTATGGCGGTGGCCAGCGTTATCGCAGTCAGTTGCGTGTCGGCCAGGGCAATCGATCATGACGTCGCGCGCGGCTTCGACCCGGCCCATCACACCGACCACGAGCAACCCTCGGGCCTTGAGGTGTTGCTGGCCAACCGCCCGCTGCTGCTGTTCGCCATTTGCTGCGCGCTGTTTCACCTGGCCAATGCCGCGATGCTGCCGCTGGTCAGCCAGAAGCTGTCGCAGATCAACCTGCAGATGGCCACGCCCCTGACCTCGGCATGCATCGTCGCCGCGCAATTGGTGATGGTGCCGGTGGCCTGGCTGGTGGGGGTCAAGGCCGATGTGTGGGGGCGCAAGCCGCTGCTGCTCGCCGGTTTCTTGATCCTGCCATTGCGCGGCGTGCTGTACACCTTGTCGGGTGATCCCTACTGGCTGGTGGCGGTGCAGTTGCTCGACGGCGTGGGCGCGGGAATCTTCGGCGCGCTGTTCCCGGTGATCGTCAAGGACCTGACTCAAGGCACCGGACGCTTCAACGTCAGCCTGGGTGCCCTGTCGACGGTGTTTGGCCTGGGCGCGGCGTTGAGCAACAGCCTGGCCGGTTTCGTGGTGCAACAGGCGGGCTACAACGCGGCGTTCCTGACCCTGGCCGGCGTAGCAGCCGTGGCATTGGCGCTATTGTGGCTGGCGATGCCGGAAACCTTGGCAAAACCATCTTTCGCGTGCCATACAACTGTCGCCTGACATATGCGACAATGCGCGCCAAATTCCAACACACATCCCCCATTTTTTGCTCAGCGACCGGGTTTCGCGCCTTGATGTCGCTGTTGATGCCTGCCTGACGGCGCTTGCCGCCATGCTCGCAACCCATTGATAGGTAAAGTAATTGATCTCCACAGCTAACATCACCATGCAGTTCGGCGCCAAGCCGCTCTTCGAGAATGTCTCGGTCAAGTTCGGCGCCGGTAACCGTTATGGTTTGATCGGTGCCAACGGTTGCGGCAAGTCGACCTTCATGAAAATCCTCGGTGGCGACCTTGATCCGTCCGGTGGCCAGGTCATGCTCGAGCCGAACGTGCGCTTGGGTAAACTGCGCCAGGACCAGTTCGCCTACGAAGAATTCACCGTGCTCGACACCGTGATCATGGGCCACGAGGAGCTGTGGAAGGTCAAGGCCGAGCGTGACCGTATCTACTCGCTGCCCGAAATGAGCGAAGACGACGGCATGGCCGTGGCCGAGCTGGAAACCGAGTTCGCCGAAATGGACGGCTACACCGCCGAATCCCGCGCCGGTGAGCTGCTGCTGGGCCTGGGTATTCCCCTGGAACAACACTTCGGCCCGATGAGCGAAGTGTCGCCTGGCTGGAAGCTGCGCGTATTGCTGGCCCAGGCGCTGTTTTCCGACCCTGAAGTGCTGTTGCTCGACGAACCGACCAACCACTTGGACATCAACACCATCCGCTGGCTGGAAAACATCCTGACCCAGCGCTCCAGCCTGATGATCATCATCTCTCACGACCGTCACTTCCTGAACAGCGTGTGCACCCACATGGCTGACCTGGACTACGGCGAGTTGCGCCTGTTTCCGGGCAACTACGACGAATACATGACCGTGGCGACCCAGTCGCGCGAGCAACTGCTGTCGGACAACGCCAAGAAAAAGGCGCAGATCTCCGAGCTGCAATCGTTCGTCAGCCGCTTCTCGGCCAACGCCTCGAAAGCCAAGCAGGCGACTTCCCGTGCCAAGGCGATCGACAAGATCCAGCTGGCCGAAGTCAAGCCGTCGAGCCGTGTGAGCCCGTTCATCCGTTTCGAGCAGAACAAAAAGCTGCACCGCCAGGCGGTCATGGTCGAAAAGATGGCCAAAGGTTTCGACGGCAAGCCGCTGTTCAAGGATTTCAGCTTCCAGGTTGAAGCCGGCGAGCGCGTGGCGATCATCGGCCCGAACGGTATCGGCAAGACCACCCTGCTGCGCACCCTGGTCAACGAACTGACCCCGGACGCGGGCAGCATCAAGTGGACCGACGCCGCGGAGCTGGGCTACTACGCCCAGGACCACGCCCACGACTTCGAAGACGACATGAGCCTGTTCGACTGGATGGGCCAGTGGACCCAGGGCGAACAAATGATCCGTGGCACGCTGGGCCGCATGCTGTTCTCCAACGACGAGATCCTCAAGTCGGTCAAGGTGATCTCCGGTGGTGAGCAAGGCCGCATGTTGTTCGGCAAGCTGATCCTGCAAAAGCCGAACGTGCTGATCATGGACGAACCGACCAACCACTTGGACATGGAGTCCATCGAAGCACTGAACCTGGCGTTGGAGAACTACCCGGGCACGCTGATCTTCGTCAGCCACGACCGTGAGTTCGTGTCGTCCCTGGCCACCCGCATCATCGAGCTGAGCGCCGATGGCGTGATCGACTTCAGCGGCACCTATGACGATTACCTGCGCAGCCAGGGCGTGGTGTTCTAAGTACAACGCTCAGCGGCAAGCACAACGCAGGACCCACATGTGGGAGGGGCAAGCCCCTCCCACATTGATATTGCGGTGGCGTCAGAGTCGGGTTATGCCATCATGGCCCTTACCGCCCGCCAGCGAACGAATGTCCATGCCCAACGCCGCCCCCTCCTCCCTGTCGATCACCCTGCAGATCGTCTCCATCGTCTTCTACACCTTTATCGCCTTTATCTGCATCGGCCTGCCGATTGCGGTGATCCCTGGCTATGTACATGAGCAACTGGGTTTCAGCGCGGTGGTAGCGGGGCTGACTATCGGCTCGCAGTACCTGGCCACCCTGCTCAGCCGCCCGATGGCCGGGCGGATGTCGGACAACGTCGGCACCAAGCGTGCGATTGTGCTGGGACTGGCCGGCATCCTGATCAGTGGCGTGCTGACATTTTTCGCGACGCTGCTGCACGGCATTCCCGGCTTGAGCCTGGGCATTCTGATCGTCGCCCGGCTGTTGCTGGGCGTGGCCCAAGGGTTAATCGGCGTGGGCACCATCAGTTGGTGCATGGGCCAGGTTGGCGCGGAGCATACGGCGCGTTCGATCTCCTGGAACGGCATCGCCTCTTATGGCGCCATCGCCATTGGTGCGCCGCTGGGCGTGGTGATGGTCGCCGAGTACGGCTACAACAGCCTGGGGCTGGCACTCACCGTGCTGGCGGCGTTGGGCCTGGTGCTGATCCGCAACAAGCCATCGGTGCCGGTGGTGCGCGGCGAACGCCTGCCGTTCTGGGCGGTGTTCGGGCGTATCGCCCCGTTTGGCGCCAGCTTGTGCCTGGCGTCCATCGGCTACGGCACCCTCACCACCTTTATCACGTTGTATTACCTCAATCGCGGCTGGACCGGCGCGGCGTACTGCCTCACGGTGTTTGGCGTGTGCTTTATTCTGTCGCGGCTGGTGTTTATCTCGGCGATCAGCCGTTTTGGCGGCTTTCGCGCGGCGATTGCCTGCATGGTCATCGAAACCCTGGGCCTCACGCTGCTCTGGCTGGCCCCTACCACCGGCGTAGCGTTGATCGGTGCCGGGCTGACCGGCTTCGGTTTATCGCTGGTGTACCCGGCGCTGGGCGTGGAAGCCATCAAGCAGGTGCCCAACAGCAGCCGTGGCGCCGGGTTGAGCGCCTACGCGGTGTTCTTCGACCTGGCCCTGGCGATTGCCGGGCCGTTGATGGGCTTTGTAGCGCTGAACCTTGGCTATGGCTGGATTTTCTTCTGCGCCGCGCTGCTGTCGGTCACGGCATTGGGCTTGACCTTGCTGCTTCAGCGGCGCGCTTACTGATCAGCCGTTTGCAGGCCGGCGCGGGTAGGTTCGCTGAGGGTGTGGGCGAAAAAGCGTCCGGCCTCGGAAATAAGGTCGCGGTGAATGCCTTCGCGGTCGACGCCGTCGGCATCCGTGCAGATGGCCGGCATTGCCGCCAGTTGGTCGCTGTCGCACGGAGCCATGAACACGAAGTGCCCTGCCCCGGCCAGCAGTTTGAAATCCGGCGGCTGCGGCAGTTTGCGCGCCAGGGCCGCAGCGTTTTTGTCCACGGCCACCAGCTTGTCACCGTCACCGCTGTAGAGCAGCACCGGCACATGCACGTCGGCCAGGGTGTGCCGACCAAACATCAGGCTCAGGGGTGCCATCAACATCAGCGCGTGGATACGTGGGTCGGACTGCGGCTGCAAGTCATCCCGGTCGACCACCAGCTCGCCTTTGGTGGTACAGGCATCACGGTCTTCGGGGCGCTCCTGGCAATAGCGGCGCAGGCGATCGAAATCCGGCTTGGCACCCGCCAGGATCAATGCCGTCTCGCCGCCGGCGGAATAGCCGATAACGCCCACTTGGTCGACGTCAACGAAGGGGGACAGCATCGGGTCCGCCAGGGTCGCGGTGATGGCTTCGGAAATCTGGATCGGCCGCCCATATAGGTTGCTCAGCGTCCCCAGGCGGCTGTGATCTTTATAGTTGTCGCCGGGGTGCAGCACCGCCACCACCACAAACCCTTTGCGCGCCAGCGAGGTGGCCAGGTCATGCAACGCCAGTGGCGTGCCGGTGTTGCCATGGGACAGCATCAGCATCGGGAAACGGCCGATGGCGATCTTGGAGTCTTCCGTGGCGGCGACGTGATAGGCGCCCACCTGCGTGCTGTGCTCGGTGTCGGTGGAGGGATAGAACGCGACGGCCTTCATTGGCTGCAAATCCAGCGGGTCGAGAAACGTCATGCGATGAAAGCCCACACTCCAATGAGGGTGCGGCGCGGGCGCGGCGTGCACTGAAATCAGGCTGCCGAGCAGGGAAAGAACCATAACAGCACAAAGACGCATCATGGGGATGTCCACCTTTGCTGCGTGAGAACCGACATGTCGAATGAAAAGCCCAGGGTGTCGAACCCATGCTTGCACAACCTGGGCCACATTAAAAAAGACCGCGGGCAAACGAAAAAACTCCGCACTCCGGTCGCGTTCAGGCGAGCAGAATACAGAGTTTAGGCGCCCGGTTTCAGATTGAAACCGGGGGACAGCGAAATTTACACAAGCCTTACGCGGCGGCGAACAATTGTTCGTTGATCAGTACGTTGGCGTCGCTCATGGACTTGCTGCGCACTTCATCACCGTAGGCCAGGCCTTCGGCACGCACGATTTCGATATCGGTGATGCCAAGGAAGCCGAACAGCAGTTTCAGGTAGCCCTCGTGGGCCGCACCGGTGGCTTGACCGGCATGCATGCCACCGGAGGTAGACACGATGATGACTTTTTTGTTGCCGCACAGGCCTTCCGGGCCGGCTTCGGTGTAGTGGAAGGTCTGGCCGGCCACGGCGATGCGGTCGATCCAGGCTTTGAGCTGAGTCGGGATGGTGAAGTTGTACATCGGCGCGCCCACCACGATGGCGTCGGCGGCAAGAAATTGCGCCAACGACGAGGCACTCAGCTCGGCTTCGTGCTTTTGCGCGGCATCGCGCAGCTCAGCGGCGGTGCCCAATGCACCCAGCGTGGCGCCGGAAAAGTGGTTGATAGCGTCGTCGGCCAGGTCGCGGTAAGTCACTTCCACACCCGGTTCGGCCGCCTGCCAGGCTTTGACAACGCCGGCGCTGAGCTGACGGGAAGCCGAGTTGTCGCCGAGGATGCTGGAATCGATGTGCAACAGTTTCATGGTAGGTCTCCGAATGGGATCGACGGTGGCGATCAGATGGTGGTGATACTACGTATGAAACCAATGTTCGATAAGCCGTCTGAAATGCGATAGTTTGTCCCACTGACAGGACAATAGGCTCCACCATGCAAGACCTTAACGACCTCTACTATTTCGCCAAAGTTGTCGAAGCCGGCGGTTTCGCGGCCGCCGGTCGGCTGTTGGGCATTCCCAAGTCACGGCTGTCGCGGCGCATTGCCGAGCTGGAAGAACGCCTGGGCGCGCGCCTGCTGCAACGCACTACCCGGCAGTTGACCCTGACCGCCGTTGGCGAGCGCTACCTGCGTCACTGCCAGGCAATGCTGCTGGAAGCCGAGATGGCCGATGAGGCCGTGGCGAGTATGTCCAGCGAGCCGCGCGGGCGGTTGCGAGTCACTTGCCCGGTGGGCTTGGCACAAAACATGATGCCCGACGTGGTTGCCGGGTTCCTCGCCGCCCACCCCCAGGTGCAATTGGAAATGACCCTGGTCAATCGCCGTGTCGACCTGGTGGCCGAAGGCATCGACGTGGCCCTGCGCGTGCGCGAATTGGGCGACGAGGACCCGCTGTTGGTCACCAAGCGCCTGCGTCCGGCCCAGACCGTGCTGGTTGCCAGCCCCAACTTTCTAAACGGCCGCCAGGTCAGCACCCTCGATGACCTCAAGCACTTGCCGATACTTGGCGCATTGGAGGCCGACCGCATGGTGCACCAGCGTATGCTCGACCCTCGGGGCAACCCGCACGACCTGGTGATGGAAGCGCGGTTGGGCGTGGATGACTTCAACGTACGCAAGGCCAGCGCGATCATGGGCCTGGGCTTTACCGTGCTGCCGATGATGTATTGCGAGGAAGAGCTGGCCAGCGGTCGCTTGGTGCAACTGCTGCCCGAATGGTCGTTGCCCGGCGGCTGGCTACAGGCGGTGTACCCCCATCGACGTGGCGTACTGCCGGCCATTCGCGCTTGGATCGATTATCTGGAAGAAGGCTTTAAAAGCTGCGGAGACCGCCTGCTATGAAGATGACCGAAGAACACGTCGCCACGTTCTGCCTGAGCCTGCCCGGCGCGCGGGAGGACTACAAATGGGGTGGCGTGCGGGTGTTTTCAATTGCCGGCAACAAGATGTTCGCGTTACAGAACCTGCGCGGCGACTCGCTGGCGTTCAAGGTCGATAAAGCGTTGTTCCTGGGCCACGTGGACCGCCCCGGCATCCACCCCGCGCCGTACCTGGCGCGTGCGCAGTGGGTGATCATGAACACGCCCTACCCGCTCGGCGCCGAGGAGCTGCGCGGCTTGTTGCGGCGTTCCCACCAACTGGTGGTGAGCAAACTGCCCAAGCGCACGCAGATCGGCTTGCTGCTAGAGGACTGACAGCCAGCTGCCGCCCAGGAACAACTGGTCCAGCCAGAATACTTGATGCAGCAGCACGATCACCCAGAACAGCACCTGGTAAGACACTTTGCGCGTCTTGTGGCGCAACACCTGCTGGGCAATCAACGCGCCTGGCCAACCGCCTGCCAGTTCCACCGCATGCAGGATGTTTTCCGGGGTGCGCCAACTGTCGGTGCGCGCCTTGCGCTTATCGCTCCAGTACAGCAAAAACGCGACCACACTGACCAGACCGTAGGCCGCCAGCGGGATCACGGTTTCACCGCGCCGCCACACCCCTATCGAGCCCAGCAGCGGCGCCGCGCACAACAGCGCAAAGATCGCCGCCTTCAAGCGCGGATGCTGGATGCTCATGCCTTGGCCGCTGCCCAGTCGATCCAGCCGAACTGCCAGGTCGCCAGGATCAACAGGCCAAACCCGATGCGGTACCAGGCAAACGCCGCATAGCTATGGCTGGCGATGAACTTGAGCAGCCCCTTGACCGCGATCATCGCAAAGATGAACGAGGTCACAAAACCGATGGCGAACACCGGCAGGTCCGCCGGTTGGAACAGGTCGCGGTACTTATAGCCCGAGTACACCGCCGCACCGACCATGGTGGGCATGGCCAGGAAGAATGAGAACTCGGTGGCGGTCTTGCGCGACAGGCCGAACAACAGGCCGCCAATGATGGTGGAGCCGGAGCGGGACGTACCCGGGATCATCGCCAGGCACTGGGCGAAGCCGACCTTGAGTGCGTCTTTCCAGGTGATGTCGTCGACACTCTCGGCGTGCACCTCATGCTCGCGGCGCTCGGCCCACAACATGATGATGCCGCCCACCACCAGCGCCGTGGCCACGGTGATCGGGTTGAACAGGTAATGGTGGATCAGGTCGGCGAAAATCACGCCCAGCACCACGGCGGGCAAAAACGCGATCAACAGGTTGAGTGTGAAACGCTGGGCGTTGCGCTGGGTGGGCAAGCCGGTGACCACATCCAGAATCTTGCGACGGAACTCCCAGACCACCGCCAGGATGGCGCCGAGCTGGATGATGATATTGAACGCCATCGCGCGTTCGCCGCCGAAGTCGAGCAAATCGGCGACGATGATCTGGTGACCGGTGCTGGAAATCGGCAGGAACTCTGTAAGCCCCTCTACTACGCCAAGAATCAATGCCTGAATGGCGGTCCAAAAATCCATGCTTCCCCCAAAGGTCATGCGCGGTGGCATGCCTTATCAATCTTTTTTAATGGTTCACTGACCGAGCGCGCGAAAGGCCCGGCGTTGATGGCGATCAATGCCGGCCTGCAAAATTTCGTGAAAAATCAGACAGTACTCAGGTTTTGCGACTTCAGGCCGAAAGCCTATCAGACAAGGCGTAAAAGTCGATGCGACGCCCACAATTATAAAAAGCCCGGAGTGACAGGACGATGAACAGTTTGCGCAATATGTCGATCAGCCGCCGCCTTTGGCTGATCCTGATAGTCGCCGTGCTGATGCTGCTGGCCTTGGGTTTGCTGATGCTCAAGCAGATTCATGACGATCTTTACCAGGCCAAAAGCCAACAGACCCAGCACGTGGTCCAGACCGCCAGCGGGATACTGACGTTTTATCACAGCCTCGAAACCACCGGCGTGATGACCCGCGAAGCCGCGCAAAAACAAGCCCTGAGCGCAGTGCGTGGGTTGCGTTATAGCCATGATGATTATTTCTGGATCAACGACCTCACGCCCGTGATGATCATGCACCCGACCAACCCCAAGCTCGACGGCCAGAACCTTTCGGCTATCCGCGATCCGGACGGCTTTGCGATCTTCAACGAGTTCGTCAGCCTGGCCAAGGCCAAGGGCGCCGGCATCGTCAACTACCGCTGGCCCAAGCCCGGCTCCGAAGCGCCGGTGGCCAAGACCTCGTATATCCAACTGTTTGAACCCTGGGGCTGGATCATCGGCTCCGGCGTATACGTGGACGATGTGCAAGCCGAGTTCAGCGCCCAAGTGTGGAAAGCCTCGTTCATTGTGCTGGGCATCGCGCTGCTGATGGGTTTGCTGGTGGCGTTGATTGCCCGCAGCATCGTGCAACCGTTGCAGGCCGCAGTGAACGCCATGGGTAATATTGCCAGCGGCGAAAGCGATCTGACCCGCAGCCTCGACACCCACGGCCGCGACGAAGTCACCCAACTGTCCCAGCACTTCAACAGCTTTACCGCGAAGCTGCGCCAGGTGGTGAGCCAGTTGCAGTCGTGCGCCAACGCCCTTGGGCAATCGTCCACGGAGATGGGCAATAACGCCAGCCAGGCCCATGACCGCAGCCAACAGCAGTCGCAGCAGATGGAACTGGTGGCCACCGCCATCAATGAAGTCACCTACGGCGTGCAGGACGTGGCCAAGAACGCCGAACATGCCGCCAGCGAAATGCGCGAAGCCGAAGCACAGGCCCAACAAGGCCAGGTCAATATCGACGGCAGCCTGCAGCAGATCGATCAGCTGTCCCATACCATCAGCCAGGCCGTTGAAGTGATCCGCACCCTGTCCAGCGAAAGCACACAGATCGGTGGCGTGCTGGAAGTGATCCGCTCCATCGCCGACCAAACCAACCTGCTGGCCCTGAACGCCGCCATCGAAGCGGCACGTGCCGGCGAGCAAGGTCGCGGGTTCGCCGTGGTGGCCGACGAAGTGCGCCTGCTTGCCCAGCGCACGCAAAAATCCACCGCCGAAATCCAGGTGATGATCGAGCGCCTGCAAGGCCACTCGGAAGCGGCGGTCAAGGTGATCAGCGACAGCCACAGCGCCTCGCAACTCACCATCGAGCAAGCAGGCCAGGCCGGCGCCAGCCTCACGGCCATCGGCCAGGCCCTGCGCAACCTCAACGGCCTGAACGCCTCGATTGCCAGCGCTACCCTGCAACAAGCGCACGTGGTGGAAGACATCAACCAGAACGTTACCGAGGCTGCGGGCTTGTCCCACAGCACGGCGATAGCCGCAGAGCAGTCGAGCCTGGCCAGTACCCAGTTGCGCGGTTTGAGCGACCAACTCGACGGCCTGCTCCGCCAATTCAAGGTCTGACGTACATATCAAGATGTGGGAGGGGGCTTGCTCCCACATTTGCCCTTCAGTGTTTTGAAGATTGCTTACCTCTGGTTACAATCACCGCCCTCTCCCACTCCCCCAAGGATCCGCCATGTCCGGGCTTGAACTGATCGCCGCCGCCCTGGGGGTGATCGCTGTCTGGCTGACGGTCAAGCAAAACCCGTGGTGCTGGCCCATCGGCCTGGTGATGGTGCTGCTCTATACCTGGGTGTTCTACGACGTGAAACTCTATTCCGACATGCTGCTGCAAGTGGTCTATGCGGCGCTGCAGGTGTATGGCTGGTGGCAATGGACCCGCGCCGGCGAAGTCAAGCACGGCCGCCAGGTCACCCGGCTGGGAGTGCCTGCGGTGATGGCCAGCCTGGCCGTGGGCGCAGTGGGCAGCCTGTTGCTAGGCGCCGCCATGGCCCACTGGACCGACGCCGCGCAACCGTGGCTCGACGCCGCCCTCACCGGCTTCAGCCTGGTCGCGCAAATGTGGATGGCGCAAAAGCGCGTGCAATGCTGGCCGTTGTGGATTGCGGTGGATGTGATCTTCGTCGGGCTGTTCCTCTATAAAGGCCTCTATCTCACCGCCGCGCTCTATGCGCTGTTCACTGTGATCGCCGTGCAAGGCTGGCGTGAATGGCGCGCCGACCCGGCGTTGCAGCCATGAAGGTAGTGGTGCTGGCCGGCCCCGAATCCAGCGGTAAAAGTTGGTTGGCGGCGCAGCTGCACGCGCATTTCGGCGGCTTGATGGTCGGCGAATATGTGCGGCATTTCATCGATGTTCATCAACGCGACACCTGCCTGGCGGATATTCCCGCTATCGCCCACGGCCAACTGGCCTGGGAAGACGCCGCGCGCGCAGCAAAGCCCAGGCTGCTGATCCTCGACACTCACCTGCTCACCAACAAGCTCTGGAGCCAGACCTTGTTCGGCGATTACCCCGCCTGGCTCGATGACGAGTTGCTGGCGCGCCACTACGACCTGCACTTGCTGCTCTCGCCCGAAGATGTCGAATGGACCGCCGACGGCCAACGCTGCCAACCGGAGCTGGCGGACCGCCGCGCGTTTTTCCAGGCCAGCCTGCACTGGATGCAGCAGCATCGCCAGCCCGTAGTGGTGATTCGCGGGGATTGGGCCGCGCGGCGCGCCCAGGCGTTCGCCGCCGTGACGCAGTTGCTCGCCACGCCCTCACCCGCCTGACGGCAGGCCGGATGCTGATCGGCGCGGGCATCAGCGCTTTTTACGCGTGCCCAGTTGAATCCAGGTCGGCGCATGGTCACTGGCGTGGGGCTCGTTACGCACCCAGGCGTCCACGCCCGCGTCTTTCAAGTACGGCTTGAGTGCCGGGTTGAGCAGCAGATGGTCGATGCGCAGGCCGGAATTTTTTTGCCAGTGCTGACGGAAATAATCCCAGAACGTATACACACGCTCCTCGGGATACAGGTGCCGCAGGGCGTCGGTCCAGCCTTGGTCGAGCAGCCGCCGGTAACAGGCGCGGCTCTCGGGTTGCAGCAAGGCATCCTTGAGCCAGGAGCGCGGGTTGTAGATGTCCAGGTCAGTGGGCACCACATTGAAATCCCCCGCCAACAGCACGGGATGCTTGCTGGCTTGCAGCGCGCCCGCGTAGTCGATCAAGCGCTCGAACCAGGCCAGTTTGTAGTCGAATTTCGGCCCCGGTTGCGGGTTGCCGTTGGGCAAATACAGGCAGCCAACCAACACGCCGTGCACGGCTGCCTCGATATAGCGGCTTTGGTTGTCGTCGTCATCGCCGGGCAAACCACGTCGGCTTTCCAGCGGCTGGGCGTCCCGCGCCAGGATCGCCACACCGTTCCACGCCGCCTGGCCCAGGCAAATCGCACCGTAGCCGGCGCTTTCGAAGTCGGTGTAGGGGAACAGGCTTTGCGGTGCCTTGAGTTCTTGCAGGCAGACGATGTCGGGCTGCTCGCGCGCCAGCCATTGCAGCAGGTTGGGCAGGCGCGCCCGCAGACCATTGATGTTGAAGGTGGCAATTTTAAGCGCTTTCATGGAACGGGCTCCTTCCAGGGCTCTTTGGGTAGAGCCTGGAAGGTGGGTCGATGTTCCGTCTTAGTAACCCAGCGACAGCCCGGTATTGCGACGCGGGTCATTCGCGCCGTAGAAGCGGTTGTTACCCACCGGTTTGCCCCCCAGGGATGGCGCGCCTACCAGGATCGCCGCCAAGTGGTTGGCATCCTGCGGGCCCGCGAACTGATGGCCCCAGCTTTCGAGGATCTTTTGCGTGTCCGGGCTGACCGCGAAGGTCTCCAGATTGGTGGTTTGCGGCATCCACTGTTGGTGGAAACGCGGCGCGTCGACCGCTTCCTGGATGTTCATCTTGTAGTCAATGACATTCAGGATCGTCAGCAAGGTCGCCGTGATGATACGGCTGCCGCCCGGCGTGCCCACGACCATCACGGCCTTGCCATCCTTGGTAACGATGGTCGGGCTCATCGACGACAGCGGCGCCTTGCCTGGGGCGATGGCGTTGGCTTCACCCTGCACCAGGCCATACATGTTCGGCACGCCGACCTTGACGGTAAAGTCGTCCATTTCATCGTTGAGGATCACGCCGGTCTTGCTCGCCATCACGCCCGCGCCGAACCAGTCGTTCAAGGTGTACGTGACGGAAACCGCGTTACCCCACTTGTCGACGATGGAGTAATGGGTGGTGTTGTTGCCTTCATGGGGCGACACGCCCGGCTTGATCGCCTGGGAGTCACCGGCCTTTTGCGGCTCAATCGCGTCGCGCAGCTTGGTCGCATAGTTTTTGTCGAGCAGATGCTCGATCGGGTTCTTCACAAAGTCCGGGTCGCCGAGGTAGCTGTTGCGGTCCACGTAGGCGTGGCGCATCGCTTCGATCTGGTAGTGCAGGCCCTGGGCCGAGTGATAGCCCAGGTCGGCCATCGGGTAGCCTTCGAGAATGTTCATGATCTGGCAGATCACTACGCCGCCCGAGCTTGGAGGCGGCGCCGAGACCACGTGGTAGCCACGGTAGTCGCATTCGATGGGCGCCAGTTCGCGGGTCTTGTATTTATCCAGGTCCGCCTGGGTGATGATGCCCTTGCCGGCCTGGCTGGAATCCACCAGCGCCTTGGCGACCCAGCCTTTATAAAAGCCGTCCGCGCCCTTGGCGGAGATTTCCTTGAGGGTCTTGGCCAGGTCTTTCTGTACCAGCTTCTGGCCCACCTGCATCGGTTGGCCGTTGTGCAGGAAGATACCGCGCAGGTCCTTGTCTTTTTCGAACTCGCCGGTGGCGGTGTGCAACAGGTCGATATCCCCTTGCTCCAGGGCGAAGCCGTTTTCCGCCAGTTTGATCGCCGGGGCGATCACCTGGGCGCGCTTGAGCGTGCCGTATTTGCTCAGGGCCAGCTCCATGCCGGAAACCGTGCCGGGTACGCCGACGGCCAGGTGGCCCTTGGCGCTGAGCCCTTCGATGACGTTGCCGTCCTTGTCCAGGTACATATTGGCGGTAGCCGCCAGCGGCGCTTTTTCGCGGAAGTCGAGGAAGGTCTTGCGCCCATCCGCCAGTTGCACGGTCATGAAGCCGCCGCCGCCCAGGTTACCCGCCGCCGGGTAGACCACCGCCAGCGCGTAGCCCACGGCCACCGCCGCATCCACCGCGTTGCCGCCCGCCTTGAGCACATCCACGCCCACATGCGTTGCCAGGTGCTGGGCCGTCACCACCATGCCATTTTCACCGGCCACCGGGGCCTGGGACGCGGCGTGCACGCCACTGACCGTCAACACCAGCGCGGTGGCAATCAAGGTACGGCTGAAGGGTTGGTATTTCATCCATGGCTACTCTGGTTATTGAGATGCACCAAAATAGCCCGTGGCGGGTTTAATCCCCAGCGCAATGGCGTTTTTATTACAGAACTTGTCGGTCACAGAACGGCCATCAAAACACCCATGCTATATTTCGCGCCACTTTCCGCCGCCTCCCAGACACGAGCGCCTCCATGAGCTTTGATTTCGACAAGATCCACCCACGCCTCGGCACCGGCAGCACCAAGTGGAACCGTTACCCGGCCGATGTATTGCCGATGTGGATCGCCGACATGGATATCGCCGCGCCGCCCGCCGTGCTGCAAGCCCTGCATGCGCGCCTGGACCAGCAGATCCTCGGCTACAGCGTGGCCGGCCCGGAGGTACGCGACGCCATCGTGGCCGACCTGTGGGCCAAGTACGCCTGGCGCGTGCTGCCTGAAGAACTGCTGTTTTTGCCCGGCGTCGAACCGGGGTTCAACATGGCGCTGCACGCGTTTGTAGCGCCTGGCCAGCCGGTGGTGCTGCAAACCCCGAACTATCGCCCGATTCGCCTGGCGCCCGGGCACTGGAATTTGCCGCGTATTGAAGTGCCGTTTCAATTGGTCGACGGCGACTATGTCACGCCGATGTCCACCATGAACGAAGCGCTGAATGGCGCCGGCGCCCTGCTGCTGAGCAATCCGCACAACCCGATAGGCAAAGTGTTCCCGCGTGAAGAACTGCTGGCGCTCGCCAACGCGTGCCTGGAGCAAGGCGCGCTGATCATCAGTGACGAAATCCATGCCGAACTGTGCTTCGATGGCCGCCGCCACATCCCTACCGCCAGCCTCGGCCCAGAGATCGCGCAGCGCACCATCACGCTGATGTCGGCGAGCAAGGCCTACAACGTGGCTGGCTTGAAAACCTGTTTTGCCGTGATCCAGAACGCCGAGATCCGCGAGCGTTTCAACAACGCGCGTTGCGGCATGGTCGACAGCGTCAGCCCACTGGGCCTGGAAGCCACCCGCGCCGCCTACAGCCAGTGCGGCGAATGGCTTGAAGCGCTCAAGCACTACCTGCAAGCCAACCGCGACTACCTGCTCGATGCCGTGAACACTCGCCTGCCCGGTGTGGTGATGCATGCGCCGCAAGGTACCTTCCTGGCCTGGCTCGATTGCACGGCCCTGGGCCTGGAAGACCCGCAGCAGTTCTTTCTGGACCGGGCCAAGGTCGGCTTGAGTGCGGGAATTGAGTTCGGCGATGACAGCCAACAGTTCGTGCGCCTGAACTTCGGCTGCCCGCGGGCGATACTGGAAGAAGGCTTGCAGCGCTTGGAGCGCAGCTTGCAAAACCGCTAAAGCACGCCCCAAGAACAGCCCCCGCCGGTACGCGGGGGCCTGCGCCTACAACTTGGCGATAGACACTTCGGTCGACTTCACGAAGGCGATCACTTCACTGCCCACTTTCAATTCCAAGTCACGCACCGAACGGGTGGTGATCACCGACGTCACGATGCCGGACGCGGTTTGCACGTCGATTTCCGACACCACTTCCCCCAGCAGAATCTCTTTGATCACGCCCTTGAACTGGTTGCGCACGTTGATCGCTTTAATGGTCATGTCGGCTTTCCTTTTGGCTGTTGGGTCAATCCGCACGAATGCGCAGGCCCCCAAAGTGCGCCATCGGCACACACATTAAAAGGAATATATAACTCTTTATTTATTCTTTTTAGATATATGCATGACAACCGATCAAGCCGCTGCCGTCCTCGCCACCCAACAGGTATCACGCCAATTTTTTGCGCAAGCTCACCCAATACCGCGTCCGCGCTTGCACCTCCAGGCCCAGTGTCGAGGCCAGCAGGCTGAGGATGCGGTCGGTGTCGTCCAGGCGGAAACTGCCGGTTACCCGCAAGGTTTCAAGGCCCGGCTCCCAGCGCAACACGCCGGGACGATAGCGCTCCAGTTCGCGCAAAAAGTCGCCGAGCGTTTGGTTCTGAGCGCTCAGCACACCATCGCGCCAACCGAGTTGCAGTACATCAAATGGCGCCGAGGAGCCGAGCCCACTGGCCTTTAACGGCGCTTGCCGCCCTGCCTGCAAGGTCGTGCTTTTGCCGTTCAAATCCCGCACTTGCACCGCGCCCTTGAGCACCGACACCCGACAGCCGGCGGCCAGTTGGCGCACACAGACTTCAGCCTGGCTGACCAGCAACTCGCCATAGCGGGTTTGCAGCGTCATCGGCGCCATGCCGGGTACATTCAACGCCAGTTCGCCATCGACCAACCTGATACGCCGCTGCGCCACGTCTACGTCAGCCGCCGTAGCGGTGTTGAGTTGCAGGCTGGCACCGTCGGCCAGCGGCAGGCGTTTGCGTTCGCCGGTGGCGGTGTGCAGGTCGGCGCGCCAGGTGTCGACGGGCAACTGACGGCTGATCAACCAGGCGGCCGGCAGCAACGCCGCCACACCCAGGGCGCGTTTGAGCACCGCGCGGCGACCGGGTTGCGGGCGATCGAGGCTGGCCATGGCCAAGGCTTGAGGCAAATCGCTGAAACGTCGGCGCAGGGATTGGGCTTTCTGCCAGGTGTGCTCATGCTGGGGATGGCTGTCGCGCCAATGCTGCAACGCGGCGTGGTCACGCTCGGTGGCGGCACCGGATTCCAGCAGCGCCAGCCACTGAGCGGCGGCACGCGCCACCTCGCGGCTCACAGGTCCACCAGCAGGCAGTGTTCGTAGGCTTGGGCCATGTAGCGTTTTACCGTGCGTTCGGAAACCTGCAGGCGCTCGGCAATCTCGCGGTACCCCAGGCCTTCCAACTGGCTCCACAAAAACGCACGGCGTACCAGCACCGGCAAGCCATCGAGCAATTCGTCCAGGGCTTGCAGGGTTTCCAGCACCAGCCAGCGCTGTTCGGGCGATGGCACGCAGGCTTCAGGCAAATTGGCCAGCGCGTTCACGTAGGCCTGTTCCAGGCTGCGGCGCTGATGAAAATTCACCAGCAGGCGCTTGCCCACTGTCACCAGGTAAGCGCGGGGTTCGTGCAACTGCGCCAGCGGCTGGGCACTGGCCAACACGCGCAGGAACGTATCCTGGCTCAGGTCCGCCGCGTCCCAGGCGTTGCCCAGGCGCCTGCGTAGCCAGCTTTCCAGCCAACTGCGGTGGTCACGGTACAGGCTCGATAGCGTCGGTTCAGGGGCGTGCGTCGGGGCAACAGCATCATTCATGGCAAGCAACCTGCGCGGCGCGAGTGAGTCTCAAATGAGATTCATTCTATTTAATATCGCGCCGTTGCACCATGGTCTTTTCAACGCTGCGTTTATAAGGTCGTCTCAGCGTCCTTCACAAAATTGAAATGAGCCCGCTTGCTGCCACTGAACAAAAAGCTGGTTTTCAACTCGGCGCCCGGACCGATAATGCAGTGCGCATCCACCCCGCAACCGCCACGCAGCAGTGAGCCGCCGGCAATAAAACAATGGGCGCCGATGATCAGCGGGGGTTTGGGCAACGTTGGCGATGTAGTCGGTGAGTCGGATCAAGCTCCAAACCTTCAGTGCTCAGAGACCGCGCTTGCGCAGCCATTGCATAAAGCCCTTCTTCACCGGCACCACCGGCGCCTCCTGGGTCAGGGCCTGCGCGGCGTGCAGGCGGAAATCCAGCAGGGTTTTCATCGCGTCGGCGATGTCTTTGCGCGCGTCCAGGCACGGGGTCAGGTATTCCTTTTCGATGCGGTACAACGTGCAGAAGGTCTTGGCGGTAAAGTCCGCCAGGGCCGCCTGCTCCGTCAAAATACCCGCCTCGCCAATCACCTCGCCCGGGCCCATGCGCCCGGCCTCGAACGCGTGCCCGCCCTTGATCAGCATCACCGAGACCACGCCGGACTCGACGATAAACAAGTGGTCGCTCACCTCGCCCGCCGGCAGGATCATCTCGCCGGCGCGGTAGGCATGCAGGGTCATGTTCTGGCTGAAGGTTTCCTTTTCTTCTTGGCGCAACGTGGAGAAAATCGACGAACTGTCCAGCAGCGCCCGTGGCCGTGAAGTCGCTACCGGCGTGGCGCTTTCGACCGCCGACAACAGGCTCACGCCCGCCGCCTGCAAATGCCGGAAGGCCAGGTCATAGAGTTGGTTGCGCACCTCGCGCTTGAGGGGCATGGCGGGCACGAACCCACTGATTTCATACTCCACTCCGCCACTGGCCGAGGTCTTGAATGCCACGCTCGGCGCCGGTTTGGCCAGCAACGGTCGGCAGCCCTGCATCGCGCGCTCCAATGCTTCGATCACGGTTTGCGGGCGCGCGTGGGGGCTGACCTGCAAACTGACGGCCAGGCCGAACATATCCGCCGGGCGCGAAAAGTTGATGATCTTGGCCTTGGCCGCCAGGGAGTTGGGGATCACCGCCATGCTGCCCTGCGAGGTCTGCAAGCGCGTGGCGCGCCAGTCGATATCGGTGACCCGGCCTTCAGTACCATCGATGGAAATCCAGTCATCCAGCTGATAAGGCTTGGTGGTGTTGAGCACGATCCCGGAGAACACATCGCTCAAGGTGCTTTGCAACGCCAGGCCCACAATGATCGCCACCGCCCCGGACGTGGCCAGCACGCCTTTGACCGGCAGGTCGAGTACGTAGGCCAGCGCGGCGATGATCGCAATCAGAAAAATCACCGCGCCGATCAGGTCCTGCAACAACCGCCCGGTATGCCCGACCCGCTGCACCATCAGCGCACCGAGCAACACCGTGAGCGTACGCGCCGCGAACAGCCACCAGCCGATCTGCAAGGCCGTGGCCGCCATATGCAAGGCGGTGTTGTCGGCATACGGCGGGACCAGCATGGGGTTCATGCCGTCGTTGAACAGTACAGCGCTGAACACCGCAAAAATGACCAGGCGTGCGACGAGTTTCCAATTGGCGAGCCTGACCGAAATCAAGCGCCACACAGCGATGTCGATGAGGATCAACGCCAGGGCGCACAGCATCGGGTGATCAGAGATAAATGAGGGCATCCAGGCGACTCCAGGGCGAATGGCGTGAAGATCGCATGAATTGAGAACGCTGGAAAACAAAATGTGGGCGCCAACTTATCCGCGATGCAAACGCCTCAACGTATGCGTAACGCCACGGCGTTGCTATCGCAGTTCAAGCCAGCGGCCACAGGGGTCGCGGTGAGGCTTCATGCACCCATACGCCCAAATTTTCCCGACTGGAAGTCCGCAAACGCTTGGTGAATCTCCTGTTCGGTATTCATCACGAACGGCCCATGCCCAACGATGGGTTCGTCGATCGGTTCGCCGCTGAGTAGCAGCACCATGGCGTCATCGTTGGACTCCAACACCAGTTGCGTACCGTCACGTTCGAACAATGCCAGTTGCCCTTGACGTGCCACTTCTTCGCCGTTGACCAGCACGGTGCCGCGCAGGATCACCAGGGCGGTGTTACGTCCGGCGTGCAGGTCTAGCGTGACGGGCTTACCGGCGTTTAGGCGCATGTCCCACACGTCGATTGGCGTGAAGGTCCGTGCAGGCCCTTTGACCCCGGCGAACTCTCCGGCAATCAAGCGCAGGTTGCCGGCGCCATTGGCCAGCGGCAGTGCGGGAATATCACCGTCGACAATCGTCTGGTAGCCGGCCTCGGCCATTTTGGACTTGGCCGGCAGGTTGACCCACAGTTGCACCATCTCCATTGCGCCGCCTTTACGGGCGAAAGCTTCGGAATGGAACTCTTCATGAAGAATGCCTTTGGCGGCGGTCATCCATTGCACATCGCCTGGGCCAATGGTGCCGCCGGTGCCGGTGGAGTCGCGGTGTTCGACTTCACCGGCGTAAACGATGGTCACGGTTTCGAAGCCGCGATGGGGGTGTTGACCGACACCACGACGTTGTTCGGTCGGGGTGAAATCGACCGGGCCGGCGTGGTCCAGCAATAGGAACGGGCTGATGTGTTTGCCAAGGTTGTCGTAGGAAAACAACGTGCGCACCGGGAAACCGTCGCCGACCCAGTGGGCGCGAGGGCTGGTGTAGATGCCGATGAGTTTTTTCATGGTAATCCTCCAAAGTGCATACACCTTATAGCTGATACCAATTCAGCGCTAGATGGCATAAACAGCCTTGAGTGTTCCATGCATAGAACGATTAACCGTCGCCTCACGCCGCTGAGACCAGGGCCCCGCGCCGGTTACGCAACAGGTGAAACGCGACAAACGCCATCAGCGCAAAACCCGCCTGGATCATGATCATCGGTGTCGCACTTGCATCACGCAGTTGGCTCAGCAACAGGCCGCTACAGGTGGCGCCGAACATCTGCGCAAAACCCATCAAGCCCGCGGCCAGGCCGGCGCGGTGCGCGTTGGGCATGACCCCGCCGGTGACCGCGCCAGGTAACACCAAGCCGCCGCCCAAGGTGGCCAGGGCAATTGGAATATCCAGGCCCAGCACCGACAAACCAAACAGCGCGTAAATCAGCGCGGCCGATACCCCGCCGATGGCGACCAGCGTCACCCCCATCGCCACAATCCGTTGCGGCCCCAGGCGCAGGATATTGCGTCGGGTGTAAGTAGACCCAACGATCAGCATCGACACGATCAGGCCAAAATTGATGCCGTACTCCAGGCTGCTAAAGCCCAGCAGGTTGATAAAGACCGCCGATGACCCGGCAATTACCGCGAACATCGCGCCATAGGTGCACGCCAACGCCACCGCGAATGCGCGATATTGGCGACCCTTGAGCAAATCCAGATAGTGCCCGCCCAGGGTGCGCCAGTGGCCGGCCTTGGGGTCCAGGTAGTGATTGCTTTCTCGAAAGAACAACAGCGCCAGCAGCAACACCGCGCTGCCGATCGCCAGCGCAAGCATGATCGGCGCGCGCCACCCCACCAGCTTGATCAGCAGGCCGCCGACCATCGGCGCAACCACGATGGCATAGAGCATGCCGATCATGGTCAACGCCAATGCCGGCCCCGCTTCGGCCTTCCACACATCCCGCACCACCGTGCGCGCCAACACCAGCGCCGCGCAGGCGCCCAGGCCTTGCAGTACGCGAGCCGCAATAAACTGATGAATATCGTTGACCAACAGCATCGACAAGGTCGCCACCCCATACAGCACCAACCCGCCGAGCAATACCGGGCGGCGGCCAATGCGATCCGACAGCGGCCCGAACACCAACTGCCCCAGGCCAAAAGCCGCGACAAACGCCGACAACGCCATCAAGGCCGAGCCCGGCGGCGCCACCAGCGCCTGCTCGATAACGCCAAGACCGGGGATGATCAATTGGGTCGAGACTTCGCCGAGTGCCGTCAGGGCCACCAATAAACACAACAAGCTGCGTGAGGGCGCCGGGGTATTGAGCATGGGGATCATCCGGGGGGCTGGATTAATTTATATTTCGACCATAATATGCGTAAAAAATTATGTCCATAATTTTTTGCCCACTGGTTACCCCGGAGTCCGCCATGCCCCCTCTCCCCCTGCGTCTTCTCACGCCCCTGGCTTTGTTGATCATCCTCAATGGCTGCAACAGCAAGGCGGATACCGCCGCCCAAACGCCACAGCCGCGCCCGGTACTTGCCGCCCATGTCGAAGCCGCCGGCAGCCAGCAAAGCGCCTATACCGGTGTGGTCGCGGCCCGTACGGAAAGTGACCTGGGCTTTCGCGTCAGCGGCAAGGTGATCGAGCGCAAGGTCGATCCCGGCCAACATGTGTCCCGTGGCGACACTCTGCTGGTGTTGGATATCGGTGACTTCGAACTGGCCCTGCGCTCGGCCAGGAACCGCGTCAACGCTGCACAGGCGCAATTACGCCAACGCCGCGACGATGCAAACCGCTACCAACGCCTGGCCAGTACCGGCGCCGTGTCGCGGCAGATCTTCGACCAGTCCGCGACCAACCTGCGGGTTGCCGAGGCCGAGTTGGCCGCGGCGCAATCGGACGCCAGCCAGATCGACAACCGCCGCACCTACTCAGTGCTCAAGGCCGATGGCGACGGCATCATCACCGATGTGCGGGTGGATCGCGGCCAGGTGGTCGCCGAAGGGCAAATCGTCGCGCGGCTGGCCCATGACGGGGCCCGTGAAGCCATCGTCAACCTGCCGGAAAACCAACGCGACCTGGCCGCCCAGAAAGCCCTGGCGTTCCCCTTCGGCGCTCCCGACCAAACCGTGACGGCGTCCTTGCGCGAGCTGTCCGCCAGCGCCGACCCGACCACCCGCACCTACCGCGCCCGGTATGTACTGCATGGCAATGTCGAGCGTTTCGCCCTCGGCTCCACCATCACCGTGCGCCTGCAGGGCAACGGCCAGGCCCAGCAGACCCGCGTGCCCATTGGTGCGTTGCATGACGCCGGGCAGGAAACTGGCGTGTGGCTGATCGGCGAGGACAACAAGGTCAGTTTTGCCCCCGTCAAAGTTGCCGGCCTGGGCCAGGAAGACGCCCTGCTCGACAGCGGCGTGAGCCCGGGCGCTACCGTCGTCGCCCTCGGCGCGCACCTGCTGCACAACGGCGACGTTGTGCGCCTTCAGCCCGCCCAGGCGCTGGCCCTCAACCGCAAACAGGACCAATGATCATGCGCGGCATCAACCTCTCTGAGCTGGCGGTCAAGCATCGCGCGGTCACCTTGTTTTTGATCATCGCGATCCTGGCCGCCGGTATCTTCTCGTTCGGCAAACTGGGCCGCGCCGAAGACCCATCGTTCACCGTCAAGGTCATGACCATTACCGCCGCCTGGCCCGGCGCCACCGCCCAGGAAATGCAGGAACAGGTGGCCGACCGCCTGGAAAAGCGCCTGCAGGAACTGGACTACTACGACCGCGTGGAGACCATCGCCCAACCAGGTTTTGTGTCGATGCGCATGACATTTCTCGAATCCACGCGCCCCAGCGAGATCCAGGACCTGTTCTACCAGACCCGCAAAAAACTCAGCGATGAAGCCGCCAGACTCCCCAAGGGCGTGATCGGGCCGTTCTTCAACGATGAGTATTCCGATGTGTACTTTGCGCTGTATGCCCTGGAAGCCGAACACCTGCCCCATCGCCAACAAGTGCAGATGGCCGAGGAACTGCGCCAGGGTTTGCTCAACCTGCCGGGCGTGAAAAAGGTCAATATCCTCGGCGAGCAGGCCCAGCGCATCTTCGTCGAATTTTCCTATGAGCGGCTGGCAACCCTGGGCATCAAGCCCGATCAGATCTTCGCCGCCCTCGCCGCGCAAAACGCGGTGGCGCCGTCGGGCTTTGTGGAAACCGCCGGTGCCCGCGCCTATATCCGTATCGACGGCGCATTTGACAGCCTGGCGCTGATTGAAAACGTGCCGCTGGTGGTCAATGGCCGCGTGCTGCGCATCGCCGACGTGGCCAGCGTGAGCCGTGGCTATGAAGACCCGCCCAGCTACCGCATCCGCCACCAGGGCGACCCGGCGCTGATGCTCGGGGTGATCATGGAAAAACACTGGAACGGCTTGGAGCTGGACAAAAGCCTCCAGGCCCAGGAAGCCAGGATCCAGGCTGACCTGCCTTTGGGCGTGAACTTCGCCAAGGTCTCCGACCAAGCCAAGAACATCAGCCTGGCGGTGAATGAATTCATGCTCAAATTCTTCGTCGCCCTGGCGGTGGTGATGGTCATCAGCCTGCTGGCCCTGGGCTTTCGCGTGGGGTTGGTGGTGGCGGCTGCGGTGCCGCTGACCTTATCCATCGTGTTTGTGATCATGCTGATGACCGGCCGCGAGTTTGACCGCATCACCCTCGGTGCGCTGATCATCTCGCTGGGCTTGCTGGTGGATGACGCGATCATCGCCATTGAAATGATGGTGGTGAAACTCGAAGAAGGTTTTGATCGGATTCACGCCGCCACCTTCGCCTGGAGCTCCACCGCCGCGCCCATGCTCACCGGTACGCTGGTGACCATCATCGGTTTTCTGCCGGTGGGCTTTGCGCGGTCGGGCGCTGGGGAATACGCGGGGAATATTTTCTGGATCGTCGGCTTTGCGCTGATCTCATCCTGGCTGGTGGCGGTGGTGTTCACGCCGTATCTGGGGGTGAAGTTGCTGCCGCAGATCAAACCAGTGCCGGGTGGCCACGACGCAATTTATGCCGGGCGCTATTACCAGAAACTGCGCAACCTGGTAGACACCTGCGTGCGCCGGCGCTGGCTGGTGACCGGCCTGGTGGTCGCAGCATTTGTGCTGTGCGGGCTGGGCATGGGCGTGGTGAAGAAGCAGTTCTTCCCCAACTCCGACCGTTCCGAACTGATCCTTGAGGTGTACATGCCGCCCGGCAGTGCCTTCAAAAGCACCGAGGCGGTGGCCGCGCAGCTGGAGAAAGCCCTGCTGCAAGAGCCGCAGACATCGATGGTCGACACCTATGTGGGCGGCGGCGCTCCGCGTTTTTTCCTGTCGCTGAACCCTGAGTTGCCCGACCCGGCATTCGCCAAATTGATCGTGCAAACCCCGGACTCCCACACCCGCGACGCCCTGAAACTGCGGATGCTCGAGCGCATCGCCGCCGGTGAGTTTCCGGCGGCGCGGGTACGTGTGACGCAATTGTTGTTCGGCCCGCCGGTGCCGTTCCCTGTGGTGTTCCGCGTGTCCGGCCCGAACGTGGACGTGCTGCGCAGCCTGTCCGAAGACGTGCGCAAAGTGGTCGCCGCCAACCCACTGACCAAGGACGCGTTTCTCGATTGGGGCGAGCGCACCAGCAGCTATCGCCTGGTGCTGGACCAAGACCGCCTGCGCCTGCTGGGTTTCACCCCCGATGAGGTCAAGTCCCAGCTCAACGCCTTGCTCAGCGGAAACCCCATCACCGAAGTACGCGAAGGCAACCGCACCGTCTCGGTGGTCGCTCGCGCCCAGGGCAACCAGCGCGAGAACCTCGGCAACCTCAACAACATGACCCTGACCAACAGCGCCGGCACCTCGGTACCGCTGGCCCAGGTCGGGCATTTCCAGGCGGTGATGGAAGAGCCGATCCTCAAACGCCGCGACCGCGCAACCACCGTGGAAGTGCGTGCCGACATTATCGACGGCGTGCAACCACCCGATGTGGAAATGGCCGTATACAAAGACCTGCAACCGCTGATCGCCAGGCTGCCTGCCGGCTACCAGATCGACATCGGCGGCCCGGTGGAAGAAAGTGCCAAGGCCAACGTGGCCCTGGCGGCGCTGTTCCCGATCATGATCCTGCTGACCCTCACCGTGATCATGTTCCAGGTACGCTCCTTCGGCGTGATGTTCATGGTCTTCGCCACCGCGCCACTGGGCTTGATCGGCGCGGTGCCGACCTTGCTGCTGTTCAACCAGCCCTTTGGGTTCAACGCGATCCTGGGGCTGATCGGCATCGGTGGGATCCTGATGCGCAACACGCTGATCTTTACCGACCAGATCCGCCAGAACCAGGACCACGGCATGCCGATTCGCGAGGCCATCATCGAAGCCACGGTACGGCGCGCACGGCCGGTGATCCTGACCGCGCTGGCGGCCGCGTTGGCGTTCATTCCGCTGACGTTGTCGGTGTTCTGGTCGTCCCTCGCCTTTGTGCTGATCGGCGGCGTGCTGGTGGGCACCGTGTTGACGCTGTTGTTCCTGCCGGCACTGTGCAGCCTGGTACTGGGGCGTGAGAAGACAAAGGTTGTCGAAACCTCCCACGTAAGCGCCGGATAAGCTCTACTCCCCTCCCCTGAGAACCTCTGCAAAGTCCCTCGCCTGAATACACAGCGCGAGGGAGTGCAGATGGTTTGTTTTGTGATGGCCCAGGTTGATGGGGCCGTGTTTTGAACCCGGCCATAGGCCGGTTGGCCCTGACCCCAATGGACGTCAAGACAGTCGATATCGACGGCGTCTTGCGTGATTTTCGTGAATGCCTGAATACGTTTGACGACTGGGCCGAGCGCTTTTGGAGCTTCTCGACACTGGACGTCGAGCAGGTATTCAAGGTGGGCGATCAGGTGGCATTGGCCGCCCCCATCAATCGTTCGATTATTCCCAACAGCACCGTCGCCACGTGCCCGGCCAACGGCACCTTGACCCTGGTGCACCTGTTTCAAAGCACGCAGTTTGTGCCCATCGGCAATACGCCGGTGGTACTGCAACGCATCGACCCAAACGGTGGCCCGCTGGGCGAGCCGATCCACAAGACCATTGGCCCCAGCGGCATCCTCGAAGTCACCGAGTGTGATCGCAACCAGCAATACCGCATCAACTTCTATCCCAACGTTTCCAAGGATCACGTCAAGGCGCTGTATGCGTCTTATCAGTCGGTGATCGCGGGGTTGGACATCCGTCTGCGTGAAGCGTGGACCACTACCTTCCAGGCCCAGTGGCAAGACTATGCCGAGGCCAAGCCACTTGATCGGCGGCGCATGCTGGAAGCGGCGTTTATCAGCGGTCTCGGAAAAGCCCTCTTCAACCTGTGGGACAACGTCACGCAGTTGTATGAGCTGCTGGCGGACCTCAAGGCCAACAGCGAGAAGCTGTTGGCCTACCTCTCCCAGGCAGAACTTGATGCGCTGCTGAAACTGGGCAACGAAAAGATTGCCAACGGCTTACTGGTGCTCAGCGATGAGCCGCTGCTGTTTATCTACCTGTCGGCGATAGTCAGTTGGACGCGCATGTTGCCGCCGCCGCAGATGAATGAACTGTGGGGTGAGATCACCGGCGAGGTGCTGATCAATCTGCTGTTGATGCGTGTAATGGGTGCGATGGGCATCGCAGTTCGGCTGGGGGCTCAGGTGCTGGGCTCGATCAAGTCCGCCCGGGCGCGCGAGTTATTGGAACTGCTGGCCAAGCAGATGGTAGGGCCGGGTCTGGAACCGCATGTCGCAGTGGCCAGGCCATTGCTGCTGGGCAGCGCGCCAACGCCGATCAAGACGATTCCGGTTGCGCCGTTGAAGGCTGGGGATCAGGTGGTTTCGAACCCTGTTCCGTTGGTTCGTAACAAGTCCCAGCAGACGGCGTTGGTTCGGCAGGAGTCTGTCGATGATGTGCCGGTCGTGGCTACGAATCCCAAGGGTGACGCGGCGACTTCGGCGGACAAAACAGCGACCAATGGCTGCCCGGTGTCGATGGTCACTGGGGAGGAATTGCTCACCCTCACCGATGGTGTTTTGGACGGGATATTGCCGTTTGAGTGGACCCGTTTGTACCGCACCAGCGCGGTGGAAGTGGATGTTGGGCTGGGGTTTGGCTGGAGTCATTCGCTGGCGCAGCGGCTTTCTGTTTCGGGCGATTCGGTGGTGTGGACCGACCATGAAAACCGGTCGACTGAGTTTCCACTGCCGACCGAGGCGCGACCGGCGATCACCAACAGCCTGGCTGAAGCGGCGATCTATTTGGGGGCTTCGCCGGATGAGTTAGTGCTGGCCCAGGCCTCGCGGTTTTATCACTTTCGTGACGGGGTGCTGGTCTCGATCAGCGATGCGTATGACAACCGCCTGCGGATTTCGCGGGATGTGGTGGGGCGTATTGCACGGCTGGATAACGGCGTCGGGCGCTCGTTGTGTTTGCGCTATGAACTGGGCCGCATGGTGGCGGTGGATTACCAGGTTCAGCGGGCCAAGGGGTATGAGCCTTACGAATGGATCACGGAACAGAACGTTGTTTCCTACGCCTATGACGACGCGGGACGACTGCTTTCGGCAACCAACGCCGTCGGCGAAAGCGAGGTTTATCGGTACGACGAGCAGCACGTCATTCTGGAGCGGGGCTTGGCCGGCGGGGCGAGTTTCTTCTGGGAATGGGAACGCTCTGGCAAGGCGGCGCGGTGTGTCCGGCACTGGGCCAGTTTTTCGCAGATGGATACGCGGTATGTCTGGGAGGACAACGGCCGCGTGGTCGTGCATAACGCCGATGGCAGTCAGGAAGTGTATGTGCATGACGACCGGGCGCGGTTGGTGCAGCGTATCGACCCGGACGGCGCTCAGCACTTCAAATCCTACGATGACAAGGGTCGACTGACGGTCGAGCAGGATCCGCTCGGGGCGGTGACGGCGTATCAGTACGACGATGCCGGACGCTTGGTGGCGTTGTTTCCGGGAGATGATGAACCGACGTCCTACGAGCATGACAACGGCTTCGTACGGGTGGTGCGGCGTGGTGAGGCGGTCTGGAAATACGAGCGTAACGACCAGGGCGACGTGACGCGTAGGACCGATCCCGATGGTGAGGTGACGGACTACAGCTACAACAAGTACGGGCAACTAACGGGCGTTTGGTATCCCGACCACAGTTGTCATCGGCTGGTGTGGAACGAACGCGGCCAGCTCATTGAAGAGCAACTGCCCAATGGCGGCGCCAAGCGCTATCGCTACGATGATCTGGGCCGCCAGATTGCCCGCGAGGATGAACAAGGCGCGCTGACCCAATACCAATGGGACAGCGTCGGCCGATTGATTCGCATCGTGTTGCCAGGCGGTGCCACGCGAGAATACAGCTACAACCCCTACGGAAAAATCACCGCCGAACGCGACGAACTCGGCCACGTCACCCGCTACGAATACCCCAACGGCCTGCACCTGATCAGCCGCCGCCTCAACGCCGATGGCAGCCAGGTCAAATACCGCTACGACAACGCTCGACTGCTGCTGACCGAAATCGAAAACGAAGTCGGCGAAATCTACCGATTGGATTACCACCCCAACGGCCTAATCCAGCAGGAAATCGGCTTCGACGGCCAGCGCACCGCCTACGTCTACGACCTTAACGGCAACCTTCAGGAAAAAACCGAACACGGCGACGATAGCCGTCAGCTAGTTACCTTTTACCAGCGCGACCACGCCGGCCGACTCGTACGAAAAACCTTACCCGACGGCAATACCGTTGATTACGCCTACGACCGCCAAGGCAACCTCCTCAGCGTCGACGACGGCCACTGGGCGCTGGCGTACGAGTACGACTCGCAAAACCGCCTCACCGGCGAGCATCAGGGCTGGGGCACTTTGCGCTATGGCTACGACGCCTGCGGCCAATTGCAACACCTGCGCCTGCCGGACAACAACCGACTGGTTTTTAGTCACGGTAGAGGCGGCGACCCCGCTACCGTCGAACTCAACGGTGCACTACTGACTTCTCACCTCTTCAAATCCGGCCAAGAACACCAACGCCAACAAGGCCAACTCCTCAGCCACTACCACTACGACGACCAACACCGCCTGCACGCCCACACCGTCACCCAACAGGAAAACCACCTCTACCAACGCCATTACGATTACGACAAATCCGGCAACCTCACCCGCCTGAACGACACCCGCAAGGGCGAACACCACTACCGCTACGACCCGCTAGCCCGCCTCACCCGCGCAGACCATTCGCAAGACCTGCAAGAACGCTTCGGCCACACCCCTGCCGGTAACCTGCTGATGCACGACCGCCCCGGCCCGGACATCGTCGCCGGCAATCGGTTGATGATCCAGGGCGACCGGCACTACGACTATGACGCCTTCGGCAACCTGATCCGTGAACGGCGCGGCAAGGGCCATCAACTCGTTACCGAGTACCGCTACGACTGCCAGCATCGATTGATCGGCCTCACCCAGCCCAACGGCCAAACCGCGAGTTACCGCTACGACCCGTTTGGGCGACGCATCAGCAAAACCGTCGATGGCATAACGACCGAGTTTTTCTGGCAAGGCGACAAACTGATCGCCGAACACCATGCAGATCGTCATCGAAGCTACCTCTACGAACCCGATAGTTTTAGGCCGCTCGCCCTGCTGGAAGGCTTCGGCCCACAAGACACCAAGCCCTACCATTACCAACTCGACCACCTCGGCACGCCGCAGGAACTCACAGCTCCTGATGGCGAAATCGTCTGGTCCGCCCACTACCGCGCCTACGGCCAAATCAGCCGACTCGACATCGGAAAAATCGACAACCCGCTGCGCTTCCAGGGCCAGTACTTCGACCCGGAAAGCGGGCTGCACTACAACCGCCATCGCTACTACAGTCCGGACATTGGTCGCTACCTGACGCCAGACCCGGTGAAGCTGGCGGGTGGGATCAACGCTTACCGGTACGTGCCCAACCCTACGGGGTGGGTCGACCCGTTGGGCTTAAGCACATGCCCAGGTGGAGATGGCTGTAAACAACTGTCAAAAGGTGAGTCCACCAACGAACAGGTCAAAGTTGATAGCCACTTACCATCACCTCCGGCACTTCATAAAAAGAGAAGCTACCTATACCGTGGAGATTTGAGAGAACCAGAGGAAATATTTGAAAAAGGATTTGAAAGCAGAGGAGCAAGCACTGATCTTTTCCTGCACTCGTTAAACAATGCAAGCCCTCCCAGCAATTTTGTTCCTACCTCAACATCGAGGGAACAAGCGCTGGTATTCGCGTCAGGCTTCGGATTTGAAAAAGGCTTTCTATACACACTCAAAAGAATCCCTGGAAGAGACGTAAACAAAGAGTTAGGTATGCGATCGAAGCACAAGAATGAAAAAGAAATCGCTATTCCAGGACATATAGACGCCAAAAATATTTTAGGAGCCTCGCCAGTCAACGAAGACGGAACTTTTAAGGGATACACAATATTGAACCCCAACAGAGAACTTCCATGAAGACACGCGAAATAATCATCATCAACAACGGTGTACGTGAAAGCGCATTGCTCGAATATGAGGGAGGAAAACCAACTCTTACTCTGTTGCTTAACAATGGGTTACGGAAAACCTACACAGCACTAGACCTGTTCAACAGCTTTGGTTTAATGAGAGCGGAGTTGAAAGAGATCAGTTTTTTATGCAAGGGCGCAAAAATGAATGTTCACCCATCTGGAATGTCCTCACATATGTCGAATGGGCTTGTCGCCTACGAGCTTACTATGGGAAATCCAGACGGTGAGTTTGTGCATATTTTTGCTTACGAGGAACGTGACCTCACTAACGACATAAAGAAGCAACATGAGTTCTGCCAGCGATGGTCCGAATCAATTCAAGACTAGCATCTCCATCTGCCCCTATGGCGAGCGAGCTTGCTCGCGCAGGGCAAGCCTGCTCACCACAAAGGCTCACTCATCAGCGTGAGCCCGGCCTGATTTCGAATCACCGCGTCGAAAGCTCCATAATCATCCGGCTAAGCAGGTAAACCCGCGGCACCACGCTCTCCACCTCCGCATACTCTTCGGGCGTATGAATATTCCCGCCCACAATCCCAAACCCATCCAACGTCGGCGTTCCCACCCCGGCCGACAAGCTCGCGTCCGCCGCGCCACCGCTGCCTTCAATGGTCAACGTCTTACCCAACTCCCCATAAATCCCCTGGGCGATCGCCACCAACTTGTCCGACTCGGGCGTTTGCGGCATCGGTGGCAGGCCGCGCTTGAGGCTGGTGGTCACTTCGGTGTCCGGGATCAGTTTGTTCGCTGACACGCGCACCAGGTCTTTTTCGATGCGATCAAACTCTTCCGGCAATGCCGCGCGCACATCCGCCTTGGCCGTGGCTTGGTCAGGAATCACGTTGGTGCGGTCGCCGGCTTTGATCACGGTGAAGTTGATGGTGGTTTTCTTCTCTTCATCGCCCAACTTGCCCAATTGCAGGATCTGGTGCGCGGCTTCCATGGCGGCGTTGCGCCCCAGTTCCGGGGCGACGCCGGCGTGGGCGGCTTTGCCTTTGACGTCGACCACTGCGGTGGCGCTGCCTTTGCGCCACACCACCAGGCCGTCGGCCGGGCGGCCGGGTTCGAGGTTCAGGGTCACGTCGTGAGCCTTGGCGGTGTTGCGGATCAGTTCGGAGGCGATGTCGGAGCCGGTTTCTTCGCTGGCGTCGAGCAGGAAGGTGATCTGTGCGTAGTCTGTGAAACCCTGGCTTTTCAGGACTTTGAGCGCATAGATGCCGGCAACGATGCCGCCCTTGTCATCCATCACGCCCGGGCCGTAGGCGCGGCCGTCCTTGATATGGAACGGGCGCTCGGCGGCGGAGCCTTCCTTGAATACCGTGTCCATGTGCGCCATCAACAGGATTCTGGCCTTGCCGGTGCCCTTGAGGGTGGCGATCACATGGTTGCTGTTGGCGGCGGCGTCCGGCACGCGTTCGATACTGAAGCCCAACTGCTTCAACTCATCTACGGCGATGTCGCTGACCTGGGTCAGGCCCGGCCCGTAGCCGGAGCCCGAATCGATATTCACCAGGCGTTCCAGCAGTTTCAACGCCTCGGCCTTGTACTGCTCGGCGTGCGCCTGGATCTGCTTGTGGGGTTCGGCGCTGTAGGCCGGGAGTGCGAAGGGCAAGGCCAGGGTGGCGGCCAGAAGGGTACGCGGGAAGATGAAGCGCATAAACCGATCCTTGTTTGGTGTAGGGGCCGCCACACCCTACCCCACTAGACAGACCGCAACCAAGCCCCCTGCACCGCGTTGACGCGGTTGCGCCCGCTGCTTTTGGCTTCATACAAGGCCAGGTCGGCGTCGTTGAGCCAACCGGTGGAATCGGCGTGCCCGGGTTGATAAGGCGCCAGGCCGATGCTCAAACTGGCGCGCAAGGCCGGGTCCTGGGCATAGGCCAACGCGTTGAAGCGATCGCGCAACGCCTCCATCACGTCGGTGGCGTGGTTGAGCGGCATGCCCGGCAGGATCACACAAAACTCATCGCCGCCGTAGCGCCCGGCCAGGTCCGTGACGCGCAGGTTCTGGCGAAGTATTTTGCCCAGTTGACGCAGCACGATGTCGCCGGTGACGTGGCCGTAGGTGTCGTTGATCAGCTTGAAATGGTCGATGTCGATCAGCGCAATCGTCGCGCCCTGATGATCGCGACGGCAGCGTTGGAATTCAATTTCCAGGTGATCTTTCCACGCGCCATGGTTGAGCAGGCCAGACAAACTGTCGGTGCGGCTCAGGGCCAGCAATTCGCGTTTATGGCGCGCCAGGGTCACGGCCTGGCGATAGCAGATCCAGCCGAGCGCCAACGGGTACAGCATTAGAATCGGCAAGCAGGCATACAACTGCGCCTGTGTGGTCAAGGCCATGAACGCCGGAGCGAAGATCAGCAGCGCCGTGCCGATGCCCAGGGTCTGCGCCATTAAGCCGGCGAACATGAAGCGCGGCCCACCGATGGCGACATTGTTCATGGTCATCATCGACAAGGTGGTGACACTCGGCAGCGGGTTGAAATGCATCGCGCCCACCCAGAACCCGCCGCAAAACGAATCGAACAACAGGTTGCGGCGCTCACTGCGCAGTGCCTGGGTGGTGCGCAAAGACAGCTGGAAGGCCAGATGAGGCCAGGCAAAGGCGTTGATCACCATCCACGCCCAGACCCACATGGGAGGATTGAGCGGGTACATGCCAAATACTACGCACACAAAACCGAGCGTCAGCCCCAGGGAGCGGGATTTGTAGAGGCGCAAAGCGAGCGGAAGTCCTTTTCCTCCGTTGGCTGGCATGGTGGGGTGTCATCCAGGAAGAATACTCGGAGTCTATCAGCATACGGGCATATCGCCACCATCGCTCGTGCGCCCTTCGTCCAAAACACTCAGTGGGAAAACCCGCGCGCCAGCATCAACGCCACCCCCAACAGCAACACGGCCGCGATCCGCTGCAACAGCACCCGGCGCCTGGGGGTTTCCAGCACATGCTTGATGCGCTGGCCGAAATAGCAATACAGGCACCCACTGGCGAATTGCAGCAGCAGAAAGGTCGCCCCGAGGATGGCGATGTCGGCCGCCGAACTCTGCTCCCCTGCCCCGGCGAACTGCGGGAACACGGCACTGAACATGATGAGGGCCTTGGGGTTGGAAAACCCGGTCAACAAGCCCTTGCCGAACAGGCTGCGCGAACCCTGTGCGGCAGCGCCCTGGTCGATCGACACACCGCTGCTGGTCCACTGTTTGTAGGCCAGGTACAGAATGTAGGCCACGCCGACGAACTGGATGCCCTGGGCGATGGCGACGTTACCCTTGATCAATTCCGAGAAGCCCACGGCAAAGATCAGGATTGAAATCAGGTACGACACACTGGCGCCGATCTGCGCCGGGATCGACCTGCGCAGGCCGTCCTTCAAACCCAGGCTCAACAGCAACAGGGTCATGGGGCCGGGGCTGAAGGTCATGGTGGCGCAAAACAGCAGGAAATAGAGAAACGAAGACAGCGTTAACGCACTTGTCATGGCCTGTGACCTAGGGAAACGGAGCGTGCAGTCTAGGCAAGCAGCATTGCGCAAGGCAGGTAAAGTAATGCCTAATCCGGCCATACTTCACCGGTAAAAGCACCGGCAAACACAAGGAAGATTTATGTTTGTATCCGCTATTGCCTTCGTGGAAGGCACGCCGAAGGTGCAGCAGATCGTCGAAGCGTTCAGCCAGGCCATCGAGCACGGCGAATGGGCACCCGGCAGCAAGTTGCCCTCGGTGCGTGAACTGGCCCAGACCCTGGGCGTCAGCAAGTTCACCCTCAACGAAGCGCTGGACCGCCTGCGCGGGCGCAACCTGCTCACCTCAAGCCAGGGCCGTGGTCACTTTGTGACGATGGACAGCCCACGTCCGGCGTCGGTGGCGTGGGTCGACCTGCTGCCCCAGGACCTGCTCAGCGTATTGCGCCGACCACTGGCCACCGCCGATGGCGACCTGCGCCCCGGCGGCGGCCATCTGCCGGAAGCATGGCTGGACGCCGAGCCCCTGCGCCAGGCGATGCGCAGCGTGGTGCGCGCGCCGTCGCTGCGCATCGCCGGGCTGGGCACGCCGGCGGGCTTCCTGCCATTGCGCCAGGCCCTGCAACAGAAGCTGCATGGCGAAGGCTTGTCGGTGCCGGTGGAACAGGTCATCACCACCCCCAACACCGTGCAGGGCCTGGACATGCTGATGCGTCTGCTCGTAAGGCCCGGCGACACGGTACTGCTGGACGCGCCGTGCTATTTCAACTTCCACGCCAACCTGGCCTTGCATGGCGTCAAGGTGGTGAGCATTCAGCGCCGTCCCGACGGCTTGGACTTCGCCGCGCTTGAACACCTGCTGGCCGAGCACCGCCCCGGCCTGTACCTGACCACCAGCGTGCTGCAAAACCCCACGGGCCATTCCTTCAGCCCCAGCCAGGCGTTTCGCCTGTTGCAACTGACCCAGCAGTACCACTGCCATATCGTCGAGGATGACCTCTACGGCGACCTGCACCCCAACCCACCGCCACGCCTGGCCGCCATCGCCGGCCTGGACCACGTCACCTACCTGTCGGGTTTCTCCAAGATCCTCAGCGCCAACACCCGCGTCAGCTACGTGGTGGCCGCGCCACAGTTGGCGGCCAACCTCACCAACATGAAGTTGATGAGCGGCGGCGTGACCTCGGAGCTGTTCGAGCACATTGTGTATCGCATGCTCAGCGAAGGCAGCTACGCCAGGCATCGCAAGCGCATGGTCCAGCGTTTGATGGAGGCTGGCGGGCGCGTCGAACAATGGCTCAGGCGCTGTGGCTGCGAACTGCCGATGGCCTACGAAGGCGGGATGTTTATCTGGGCGCGCCTGCCGCCGGGGGTGGACGGCGAGTGGCTGGCCCAGGAGGCGTTGAAACGCGGCATGGTCCTGGCGCCGGGTGCGCTCTTCGGCTACGACACGGCCCATCGCGATTCGATGCGTTTCAATGTGGCCCATAGTGATGAGCCACGGGTGCAGCAAGTGTTTGAAGCGCTGCTCAAGGCCACCCGCCTCGCGGGCTGCTCAGCGTCGATGGGCCAATGAATGCACACAACGATCGCCCAGGCTTTGCACGCCTTGCACCAGCAGCACCAGCACGATCACCGTGACCACCATGATCTGGTTATTGAAGCGCTGGTAACCATAGCGAATCGCCAGGTCACCCAGCCCACCGCCGCCGATCACCCCGGCCATGGATGAAAAACCGATCAGCATCACCAGGGTCAAGGTCACCCCGGCGACCAGCGCCGGCAAGGCCTCGGGCAACAACACCTTGAGAATCACATGGCGGATATCCCCGCCCATGGCCACGATAGCTTCGATGCGGCCCTTGTCCACTTCGTCCAGCGCGGTTTCGACAATTCGCGCAAAGAACGGAAAGGCGCCGATGGTGATCGGCACCACGGCGGCGGTGCTGCCCAGGGTGGTGCCGACGATCAAGCGGGTCAGCGGGATCAGTGCGATCAACAGCACCACAAAGGGCAATGAACGCCCCAGGTTGATCACCGCGCCCACCGCCCGATTGAGGCGGGGCAGCGGCAATAAGCCATCGCGTCGACTGATAAACAGCAGCACGCCCAGGGGCAGGCCGATCAGCAAGGTGAAGAGCCCGGCCAGCAGCACCATGTATAAGGTTTCGCCGGTGGCGTTGAGCAGCAATTGCAGGATGTCGTTCCAATCGGTCTTCATACGGCCCTCACCACGTGCAGGCTGTGGCCCAGCGAACGGCCCAGGCGCGACGACGGGTCGCTCTGCAGTTGCAGCAACGTGCCGCTTTCCACTACGCGGCCGTCGGCCAGGGACACCGCGCTGTCGCAGATCGCCTTGACCACCTCCAGCTCGTGGGTGATCAACACGATGGTCACGCCCAGTTGCCGATTGATGTCGCGCAGCAGTTCAAGGATCGACGCCGTCGTCTCCGGGTCCAGCGCGCTGGTGGCTTCATCCGACAGCAGGTACGCGGGCCGCGCGGCCAAGGCGCGGGCGATGCCTACGCGCTGTTTCTGCCCGCCCGATAACTGCGAGGGAAACGCCTGGGCCTTGTCGCTGAGCCCCACCAGTGCCAACAACTGCGACACCCGCGCCGCGCGCTCGGCCTTGGGCACATTGGCGATCTCCAGCGGCACCGCCACGTTATCCGCCACATTGCGCGAATGCAGCAGGTTGAAACCCTGGAAGATCATGCCGATACGCTGGCGGTGCTGGCGCAGCTGTTTGTCGTTCAGCCGGGTCAGGTCCTGGCCATCCAGCAGGATACGCCCGGACGTCGGTCGCTCCAGCAGGTTCAAGCAGCGCAGCAAGGTACTTTTACCCGCGCCGCTGCGCCCGACAATGCCGAAGATCGCCCCATCGGCGATCTGCAACGACACGTTATCCAATGCCGCCGGCTGGCCGTTTGCGTAGGTTTTGCTGACGCCCTCGACAACGATCATTCGACCGCCACCGGGATCACAGAGCCGGCGTATTTCTCACTGATGAACTTGGCCAGTTCCGGTGAGCGCAAGTCCTTGGCCAACTGCCGAATACGCGGGTCATCCGCCAGCTTGGGGGTTGTGACGAGGATATTCGCATACGGGTTGCCCTTGGCCTGCTCCAGGCCCAACGCATCCTTGGCCGGTTCGAGCCCGGCTTCCAGGGCGAAGTTGCCGTTGATCACCGCAAGGTCCACATCGTCCAAGGCCCGGGGAATTTGCGGCGATTCAATTTCCAGAATCTTCAGGTGCCTGGGGTTTTCGGCGATGTCCTTGGGCGTGGCCTGTTCCTTGGCGGCGTCGTTGAAGCCGGGTTTGAGTTTGATCAAACCGTTGGCTTGCAACAGGTACAGCGCGCGGCTGAGGTTGGTGACGTTATTCGGGACGGCGACAGTGCCCTTGTCCGGCACTTGAGCGAAGCGGGTGTGCCGACGCGAATAAATACCCAACGGCTCGATATGCACCGTGGCCGCCACGGCGAACTTCTGGCCGAGGGCCTGTTCCTGGGAGTGAAGGTACGGCAGGTGCTGGAAGTAATTGGCGTCGACATCACCGTGGGCGAGCAACTCGTTGGAATTCACGCCGCTGGGGATCTCGATGATGTTCAGCTTCAGGCTCGGGTCGAGCTTTTGTACGTATTCGAGGATCTGCGCATGGGGAATCGGATCAGCGGCCACGCGCAACGCGTCGGCGGCCGACACGCTGAAGGAGGCCAGCAATGCCGCCAGGGTAAGGGTGGTGGTTTTCAACATCGGTGATCTCCTGATCAGGCGGACAGTGCTTCGGGCAACGTGGCGTCGGCGTAGAAACGTTGAGCCACATCGGGGTGGGAACGCAGGCGCCCCTTGAGGTAGTTCCAGCCCACATCGCGCAGCAATGGGTTGCGCGGGTCGCTCTCGGGGCCATGGGCATCGCGCAGCAACTCGGGCGCCAATTGGTATACCGGCACCACCGCGTCCAGTTGCGCCCCGAGGAAAAACGCCAGCGACAACCGCTCGCTGCCCACCGGCGGCGACACCACGCGGTGAACGGTCGCGCGCAGGTAGCCATTGCTGGCCAGTTCAAGCAGTTCGCCGATATTCACCACCAGCGTGTCGGGGCGCGGCACCGCATCAATCCAACGGCCCTCCTCCACTTCCACCTGCAAACCGGCCTGCTGGTCTTGCAGCAAAAAGCCCAGGAACCCGGAGTCCTTGTGCGCGCCGACGCCCTGGCGACTTTGCTGCGCATGACGGCCGGGGTAGCGGATCAGCTTGATATGTTCGTTGGGTTTGTCGCCATACAACGCATCAAAGGCGTTTTCCGGCAGGGACAGGGCCTGGGCGAACGCGCGTAGCAGGCGCAGGGCCATTTGCGTCATCGCCTGCTGCCAGCCGAGCACCAGGGGTTTGAGTTGTGGCAGAGCCGGCGGCCATTGGTTGGGGCCTTGCAAGCGTGCCCAGGCGGCCGGGTATTGCGCGGCGGGCAAGGGCTCGCGCTCGGCGCCGACGTCGAATTGTTCGCGCAGGTCGGGCTGGCCTCGGGTGATCTCCGAGGCGGCGCGGTTGTAGCCGCGAAAGTGGGGGGAGTTGAGCATGCCCACCGCCCGTTTATCGGCCTCGGGCAAGGCAAAAAACGCGCGTGCCTGTTGCTGCACCTGGGCCAGCAAGTCACGGTCGATGCCATGCCCGGTGAGGTAGAAAAAGCCGATATGGCGCGCCGCCAGACGCAACTCGTCGAGAAACTGCCGACGCTGCTGCGGGCTGCCGTCGAGCTGCGCCAGGTCCAACAGCGGCAAGGCGGTAATTGACTGTACGTGGGCCATCGGCGGCTCGCTCCTTGAATAACATCCTGGGGAAGCGTCCAAGCTAAACGATCTTAAAAACCGCTAACAAATACCTTTTTAGCATTAGCTTAGGCATGCACACCCACGCCGCACGCGCTTGGCCCCTGCGACAGTCGAGCCGCTCTTGTGCGTTGACCAGAGGTGTTACACCCCATATAGTGTGCCGACCTACAAGACAGACCACTACATAGTGTGCAGAATCGGTATTTACCGACCACACTCCGCGCAATATTTCAATGCCTAGCAGTCTGCAAAATCACCTATTTTTAGACCGGGTTCACACCCCGCCGAAACAGATCAGGAAGGAGTATTTCAATGCTGAGTTGGGATGAAGTCGACAACGAAGACACCGGTGCAGCGGTGATCAAGGGCGCCAACGCCGGCCACGCCACCGAAGCCAACATGGACCGCCTCGACGGTGCCGGCGCCGCTGCCGCCGTCGAAGCCCGCGCCGTCACCGCCAACGACTCCGCTGCGATCATCCGCGCCAAGGCTGCCCTGGACAAACTCGACGTCGCCGAAGGCCTCGCCGAACTCGAAGGCGCCTCCGCCCGCGTCGCCGTTGACGAAAAACGCATGATCAACTGCCGCGCCGACCTCAACCAACTCGTGCCCTTCAAGTACGACTGGGCCTGGCAGAAGTACCTCGACGGCTGCGCCAACCACTGGATGCCGCAAGAGGTCAACATGACCGCCGACATCGCCCTGTGGAAAAACCCCGAAGGCCTCACCGACGACGAACGCCGCATCGTCATGCGCAACCTGGGCTTCTTCTCCACCGCCGACTCGCTGGTCGCCAACAACCTGGTGCTGGCCGTGTACCGCCTGATCACCAACCCGGAGTGCCGCCAGTACATCCTGCGCCAGGCCTTCGAAGAAGCGATCCACACCCACGCCTACCAGTACTGCATCGAATCGCTGGCCATGGATGAAGGCGAGATCTTCAACATGTACCACGAGATCCCATCGGTGGCTAAAAAGGCCGCGTGGGGCCTGAAATACACCCGCTCGATCTCCGACCCCAAGTTCGAAACCGGCACCGTCGACACCGACAAAGAACTGCTGCGCAACTTGGTCGCCTACTACTGCGTACTGGAAGGCATCTTCTTCTACTGCGGCTTCACCCAGATCCTCTCCATGGGCCGCCGCAACAAAATGACCGGCGTGGCCGAGCAGTTCCAGTACATCCTGCGCGATGAGTCGATGCACCTGAACTTCGGTATCGACGTGATCAACCAGATCAAAATCGAAAACCCGCATTTGTGGGATGCCGAGATGAAGGAAGAAGCGACCCAGATGATCCTGCAAGGGACTCAGCTGGAGATCGAATATGCGCGTGACACCATGCCGCGTGGGGTGCTGGGGATGAATGCGGCGATGATGGAGGATTACCTCAAGTTCATCGCGAATCGTCGTTTGTCGCAGATTGGGCTGAAGGAAGAGTATCCAGGCACGACCAACCCGTTCCCGTGGATGAGCGAGATTATGGATTTGAAGAAAGAGAAGAATTTCTTCGAAACCCGTGTGATCGAGTACCAGACTGGCGGCGCGCTGAGCTGGGATTGATCAGCATCACACACCACAATGTGGGAGGGGGCTTGCTCCCGATGACGGTAGTTCAGTTAAAGCCTCTGTGACTGATGCGCCGCTATCGGGAGCCCCCTCCCACATTGGGAACGCGGTGTTCCGTAAACTTTGCAAATTGCCCTTTATGCCCAACCAAACCATCAAGACCCCGTGCATCGGTCTGTGTTCCACCGTTTACGGTGACCTGGTCTGCCGGGGCTGCAAGCGTTATCACCATGAAGTCATCCAGTGGAATGGCTACAACGCCGAGGAAAAACAGGCGGTGTGGCTGCGCCTTGAGCAACTGCTGGTGCAGGTAATGACCAGCAAGCTGGAAGTGTTCGACCCGCAACGCCTGCGCCGGCAGTTGGAAGAGCGCAAGATCCGCTTTATGCCGCACCAGTCGCCGTATTGCTGGGCCTACCAACTGATTGCCCGAGGTGCGCGGGTGATTTCCAAGCTGGATGCCTATGGGTTGGCGCTGTTGCCGGAGTTTCGCGAGCGCAACCTCACAGACCTGCGTGACGCGATCGACCGCGAGTTCTTCCTGCTCTCCGAGGCGCATTACGAGCGGTACATCGCCCCCGGCTTTCTGCGTGAGTCCTTTGGCCCAGCCTTGATCGCCACGCTCTGAGCAACAACCGCGCTCGATTGTGTTTAAAATGCCGCCCGCTCAACGACCGACGCTCAACGATGAACCCAGACGCACTCGCTACCCTGCACACCCACCTGCTCACCGCCCTGGCCAGCGCGCCGGCCGAGACCCGGCGCCTGTTTCATGGCCGGGGCCGCTGCTGGCCAGGGCTGGAGCAGGTGACGGTGGACTGGCTGCAAGGCGTCGTGCTGGTCGCCCTGTTCAAGGAAACCGAACATCTGCAAGCCTTGAAGCACCAATTGGCGCAGATCGACTGGGCCGGCTTCGGTGCACACGCCGTGGCCCTGCAACACCGTTATCTGCCGCAAAGCACCACCGAATGGCTGGTGGGCGACGCCATCGAGGAACGGGTCATCACCGAAGGCGGCCTGCGCTACCTGATCGACCTGGGTAAAAAACAGAACAGCGGGCTGTTCCTCGACATGCGCTACGGCCGCAACTGGGTGCGCGAACAGGCCCACGGCCAGCGCGTGCTCAACCTGTTTGCCTACACCTGCGGGTTCTCGGTGGCGGCCATCGAAGGCGGTGCCGACCACGTGGTCAACCTGGACATGGCCCGCGGCGCCCTGAGCCGTGGCCGCGACAATCATCGCCTGAATGGCCATGACCTGAGCAAAGTGACCTTCCTGGGCCACGACCTGTTCAAGTCCTGGGCCAAAGTCACCAACAGCGGCCCCTACGACCTGGTGATCATCGACCCGCCGTCCTTCCAGAAAGGCAGCTTCCTGCTGACCAAGGACTACCAACGCGTGCTGCGCCGCCTGCCCGATCTGCTCACGTCCCAGGGCACGGTGCTGGCGTGCATGAACGACCCGGCCTACGGCGAGGACTTCCTGATCGACGGCGTGACCCGCGAGGCCCCCGGCCTGCGCTTTGTCGAGCGCCTGGAAAACCCGCCGGAATTTCCCGATATCGACGCGCAAAGTGGCTTGAAAGCACTGGTGTTCCGTCAGGGTTGATGTCGAAACGTCCTACGCTTGCTACGCTTAGCGATACACCGGGCGGTGAACCTTATAACCCCCTTCCCGGTCGATACCTGCATTCCCCGGCCAGACTCGACCGCGTCACGTTGTCGGCTGCCCCGTTTGACCTTTTGGAGAACCGCCCGTGATATCGACCCTGCATGTAGCCAGAATCAAAGCCTGGGGCGCCCACGGCTTCACCGCCACCGGCGTGGTCCTGGCCTTCTTGGCCACCCTGGCGTTGCTGGAAAACTCACCCAAGGCCTGCCTGCTCTGGCTGGGCTTGGCGCTGGTAGTGGACGGCGTCGACGGTTCACTGGCGCGACGACTGAATGTCAGCACGGTGTTGCCCAGCTTCGACGGTTCGGTGCTGGACCTGGTAATCGACTACCTCACGTATGTGTTCATTCCCGCACTGTTTATCTACCGCTACATCGACCTGCCGGACTTCACTCACCTGTTCACGGTGTCGGTGATCCTGGTGTCGTCGCTGTTCTGTTTCTGCAACGTGAACATGAAGAGCAAGGACAACTACTTCGTCGGCTTCCCCGCCGCCTGGAACGTAGTTGCCTTATGCGTATACATCATCCAGCCGCAGGCCTGGGTGACGCTGCTGACCGTGATCGGCCTGGCGCTGCTGACCGTCACGCCGATGAAGTTCCTGCACCCGTTCCGGGTCAAGCGGTTCATGCCGATCAACATCGCGGTGACCACGATCTGGTTGCTGTGCAGTTTTCTGATGGTGGTCGACTACCCCAACACCAACCCGTGGACATTCGGGTTGTGGTCGCTGATGTCAGCGTACTTCTTGGGGATTTGCGTGTGGCGCACGGCGCTGGAGTGGCTGGGCACCCACAAGTAGCCAAACATACACAGATCAACTGTGGGAGCGGGCTTGCTCCCACAGTTGGTTCTGCGCACATCAGGCAGGTAAGATGGCGACCCTCACCCGCCCCGCCAACAATAAGCCCATCCCATGCCCTTCGAACTCAGCGTTGACCTGACCACCCTCGCCATTCTCGCCTGCGTCGCGTTTATCGCTGGCTTTATCGATGCCATTGCCGGCGGTGGCGGCCTGCTCACCACGCCCGCCCTGCTCACCGCCGGCATGCCGCCGCACCTGGTACTGGGCACCAACAAGCTCAGTTCCACCTTCGGCTCGGCCACCGCCAGCTTTACCTTCTACCGCCGCAAGCTGTTCCACCCGCGCCAGTGGGTGCATGCCATCGTCGGCACGCTGGTCGGCGCCCTCGCCGGTGCGGTGGTGGCGCACTACTTGCCCGCCGAAACCCTGAACAAGATGCTGCCGGTGATCGTATTCGCCTGCGGCGTCTACCTGCTGTTTGGTGGCACGCCCAAGACACCGTTGGACGCCGAGGCGCCGATCAAGAAGAAATGGCAAGCCACCCAGGGCTTCGGCCTGGGCTTCTACGATGGCGTGGCAGGCCCCGGCACCGGGGCGTTCTGGACGGTGAGCACGATGCTGCTGCACCCCATCGATCTGGTCAAAGCGAGCGGCGTGGCGCGCAGCATGAACTTTGTCAGTAACGCGGCGGCCCTGTCGGTGTTTATTTTCAACGGCTCGGTGGACTGGATCGTCGGCCTGGCCATGGGCATATCGGTGATGGGGGGCGCGTTCTTTGGCGCACGCAGCGCGATCAGCGGCGGCGCCAAATTCATTCGCCCGGTGTTTATCACCGTGGTCCTCGGCCTGACGGTGCGCCTAGCCTGGCAACACTGGTTCAGCGTGGCCTAAACGACGGGCCAGGTAGAGGTCGATCAGGTAACGCGCAATCGAGCGTGACGCCGGCAACGGCGGCAGGTCGTGGATGTTGAACCACTGCGCGTCTTCGATCTCGTCGGCCTGGGGCACGATATCGCCGCCGGCATATTCGGCGTGAAAGCCCAGCATCATCGAATGGGGGAACGGCCAGCATTGGCTGCCCATGTACTGGATATTCTTCACGCGCACCTGCACTTCCTCGTGCACTTCACGAATCAGGCAGTCCTCGGCCGACTCGCCCGGCTCGGCAAACCCCGCCAGCGTGCTGTACACGCCGCTGACAAAACGCGGCGAACGGGCCAGCAAAATCTCATCGCCACGGGTCACCAGCACGATCATGCTCGGAGAAATCCGTGGGTAGCTGCGCAGGTCGCAGGCCTCACAGAACATGGCGCGTTCCCGAGGCACCTGAACCATGGCCTGGCCGCAACTGCCGCAAAACCGGTGTTCGCGCGCCCAAGTGCCGATCTGCGCCGCATAACCGAGCACTTTGAACAGGGTGTGATCGCCCTGCAGCATGAAGCCGCGCAGGCCCTGCCAGCTGCACCCCGGTACCTCGCCCGCCGAGTCGAGCTCCAGCAAGTACACCGGCTCGCCATCGAGGTGGCCGAGGCCGTGTTCGGCGAACACCGCGAGGTCCTGGCGCTTGAGCCATTCGCGTGGGAACAGCGGGCCGTTGGAGTCATGTAAAAAACCGTCGCGGCTGCGGGCGACGGCCCAGCCGCCGGGGGTTTCGTTATCCAGCAGCGTTGTGGTGATCCAGCCTGGAGTCATGTCAGTCAATCCACGAATTCGGGTTTCTGCTTATTCATATGGGCCGCGATGGCCACGCGCAGGTCGTTGGATTGCAACATAGCCGAGTTCCAGGTGGCAACGTATTCCAGACCGTCATTGACCGTGTGGTCACGCATGTAGCTGATCATGGCCTTGGTACCGGCGATGGCAATCGGCGACTTGGCGGCGATTTCCTGGGCGATCTCCAGCACCCCGGCCAGCAGGCTCGCGTGATCGGCGTACACCCGATTGACCAGGCCAATGCCGCGAGCCTCTTCGGCGCCGAACTGGCGACCGGTGTACGCGAGTTCACGCAGCATGCCGTCGCCGATAATGCGCGGCAGGCGTTGCAGGGTGCCCACATCGGCGGCCATGCCGATGTCGATTTCCTTGATGGAGAACAGCGCATCTTCGGCGGCGTAGCGCATGTCGCAGGCGCTGATCAGGTCGATGGCGCCACCTATGCAGTAACCCTGGATCGCCGCCAGTACCGGCTTGCGGCAGTTGTCGACGGCGTTGAACGAGGCTTGCAGCTCAAGGATTTTGCGCCGCAACAGACGTGCGTTGCGGCCCACGTCCTTACCGAATTCGTTGGCCACCGAGGCCAGCATCATCAGGTCGATGCCAGAGGAGAAATGCTTGCCGGCGCCACTGAGCACTACCGCACGCACGGCATCGGTGTCTTCGACCCATTGGAAGATGTCGATGATCTCGGTCCAGAACGCGGCGTTCATCGCATTGATCTTTTCCGGACGATTGATCTGCACATGGGCAACGTTGCCGCTGAGTTCGACGACGAAAGCTTGGTATTCGGACATGGCAGTGATCCCTGACTGGCGAGTGATAAGGCCCGAACTATAACAAGGGTGCATGACGGCGCATCGGCCAAAAGCGGGACTGGCAAAAAACCTTGCCAGGCGCCATCCTTGGCGCTTTAAGCCGCCCTGAACGCGGCGCTCGATGTTTTAAGGAAATGCCATGCACGCCCAACCCCTCGCCGCCGCCGAATTCGACCTTATCGAAGAAACCCTGCTCAAGTACGGCGATGATCATTCGGTGCTGAACCTGGCCGAACTCGACGGCTACTTCACCGCGCTGGTGTCGAGCCCGACGCAAGTGGATATCGCCCAATGGTTCCCGGCCATCTGGGGCGGGCAGAATCCGGAATGGGAAAACATGGAAGAAGCACAGCGTTTCCTGGAGCTGTGCGTACGCCACATCAACACCCTGGCGGCACAGTTGGCCAACAACGCCCAAGACTTCAAGGCACGCTTTGATGACACCGAGCATCAAGGCCAAATCGTGACCCTGGCTGAAGAGTGGTGCTTTGGCTACATCCGTGGCGCAGCGATCGGCAATTGGCCGCAACTGCCGGTCGAACTGGCCGCGCAGTTGGAGAAAATCTCCTGGTGCGCCGAGCAGGACAACTTCGAGTTACCCGCCGACCTGGACGTGCAGGCCCACCAACAGCGCGTCAGCGAGATCGAGCCGGCCGCGCGGGCGCTGCACGATTACTGGCTCTCCCAGCGCTAAACCTCGACAAGCACCGCACCTTTGGCCGATTATTCGGGTCCGCCCGTCGGCCACTCCGTACCACCTTGCCTTGACCAGGAGCCTTGTACCTTGAGTTCGCAGAAAACCGTGACCGTTACACCGCCCAATTTCCCCCTCAATGGCAAGGTCGCACCGCCCGGCTCCAAATCCATTACCAACCGCGCCCTGCTGCTGGCCGCCCTGGCCAAGGGCACCAGCCGCCTGAGCGGCGCACTCAAGAGCGATGACACCCGGCATATGTCGGTGGCCCTGCGCCAAATGGGCGTGACCATCGATGAGCCCGATGACACCACTTTCGTCGTGACCGGTTGCGGCAAGCTGCAATTGCCGACACAACCGCTGTTCCTCGGCAACGCCGGCACCGCGATGCGTTTTCTCACCGCAGCGGTCGCCACCGTCGAGGGCACCGTGGTACTCGATGGCGACGACTATATGCGCAAGCGCCCGATCGGCCCGCTGCTGGCCACCCTCGGCCAGAACGGTATCCAGGTCGACAGCCCAACCGGTTGCCCACCGGTAACCGTGCACGGCGCAGGCAAGGTCCAGGCCAAACGTTTTGAGATCGACGGCGGGTTGTCCAGCCAGTACGTCTCTGCCCTGCTGATGCTGGCGGCATGCGGTGAAGCGCCGATTGAAGTGGCGCTGACCGGCAAGGACATCGGCGCCCGCGGCTACGTGGACCTGACCCTCGATTGCATGCGAGCGTTCGGCGCGCAGGTCGAAGCGGTCGACGACACCACCTGGCGCGTGGCGCCCACCGGCTACACCGCCCATGACTACCTGATCGAACCGGACGCCTCCGCCGCCACGTACCTGTGGGCCGCCGAAGTGCTGACCGCCGGCCATATCGACATCGGCGTGGCCGCGCAGGATTTCACCCAGCCCGACGCCAAGGCCCAGGCCGTGATCGCGCAGTTCCCGAACATGCAGGCCACGGTCGTCGGCTCGCAAATGCAGGACGCCATCCCGACCCTGGCGGTATTGGCCGCATTCAATAACACCCCCGTGCGCTTCACCGAGCTGGCCAACCTGCGGGTCAAGGAATGTGATCGCGTGCAAGCGCTGCATGACGGCCTCAATGAGATTCGCCCGGGCCTGGCCACCATCGACGGCGACGACCTGCTGGTGGCCGCCGACCCTGGGCTGGCCGGCACATCGTGCAATGCGCTGATCGACACCCACGCCGACCACCGCATTGCCATGTGCTTTGCCCTGGCCGGGCTGAAAGTGTCGGGTATCCGCATCCAGGACCCGGACTGCGTGGCCAAGACCTATCCGGAATACTGGAAGGCCCTGGGCAGTCTTGGGGTCGCGCTCAGCTACTGAGCCGGCCGCGTCGGTTTGGGGAGGGCCACACATGACAATTCGCCAACCCTGCCCACCCGGCGCCTGCGTCTGTAACCGCGAGCATTTGCTTGCAACCCCAGGCGCCGACCTGCGCATCCTCAACCTGACGCGCCAGGAAGAAAAACGCCTGCTCGAACGCCTTGAAGACCTCAAGAGCCTGCAAGACCTGGAGCGCATGCAACAGCTGATGTACCAGCAATTGGGCATTCGCGTGCATGTCGCGCCGGGTCATACCGAGGTCAAGAGCATGCGCGGGATTCAGATCGTCATCGACGAGTTACCGGGCATGTGTCGCAAGACCCGGCAATCGATTCCGGCGGCGATTCGCCGAGGCATGGAGAAGCGCCCGGAAATCGCCTATCGCCTGCTGGATGCCCACGATCTGTTTCGCGACGGTTGAATCAACCGGCAACCGTCTCTGCCTTGAACAACCCTCGCCCCACGGTATGTGCAGTTTTCAAATGTGCCTGCGCCGCGCCGCCTTCCGAGTCCAGCAGCAGCTCGGACGTCACCACCTGCGCGCCGCAATAATCAAAGATGCCGTAGTCGATCTGCGTGCGCATCGCCTTGGCATAGCCGTGGCGGTCAAACGCGCTGTGATCCGCCGCGCCGAGGGCGAGCAGATGCACCTGCAAGTGGCGCAGCTTTTTCACCACCGGGGTGTCCGGGCCGTAATCGATCGCCCAGCCGTTGACGAATACCCGATCTATCCAGCCCTTGAGCAGGCCCGGCAATGACCACCAGTAGATCGGAAACGCCAGCACCAGCGCATCGGCACGGTCCAGGCGCGCTTGTTCGGCCAGCACATCGGCCGGTGGCGTGGCGTGGGTGCGGTGTACCCGATGGTCGGCAGCGGTATAGCGCGGGTCGAAGCCTTCGGCGGCAAGGTCGGCGATTTCATAGGTGTGCCCCGACGCGCCGAGGCCGGCGGCGACGTGCGCGGCAATGCTGTGCGTAAGGGATTGCGGGTCGTGATGAGCAACAACGATCAGTGCGTGCATGACATTGACACCTTTTCGGTTTAGGCTGGCGTTAAGTTACGATTAGTAAGTTACTTTTGGTATATAAGCATGTCAAGCAGTGAATCCCCTGCCCCACGTCGGCGTTTGTCTCGTGAAGATCGCCTGCGTCAATTATTGGAAGTGGCCTGGCAGCTGGTGCGCGAAGAAGGCACAGACGCCCTGACCCTGGGCCGCCTGGCGGAACTGGCGGGCGTGACCAAGCCGGTGGTGTACGACCATTTCGTCACCCGTGCCGGCTTGCTGGCGGCCTTGTACGAAGATTTCGATGGGCGCCAGAACCAAGTGTTTGCCGACGCCATCGACGCCAGCAGCGCGACATTGGAAGACCGTGCGTGGGTGATTGCCGCGTCGTATGTCGATTGTGTGTTGTTGCAGGGGCGGGAAATCCCGGGAGTGACCGCAGCACTGAGCGGCTCGCCGGAGCTCGAAGCCCTCAAGCGCAAATACGAGGTGATCTTCCTCGACAAATGCCGCGACGCACTGGCGCCCTTCGCGCCCACGGGCACCGTCTCTCAAGCCGGCCTGCGCGCCATGTTGGGCGCGGCAGAGGCGCTGTCTCACGCGGCGGCCAGCGGCGAAATCAGCCGTGAAGAGGCGCAGCAGGAGCTGTTGGCGATGATTCTGGCGATGGTTCTTGGGTACCAACGCCTAAGCAAGTAAGGCAAAGGGGGCAGCATGGGGTTCTTTGATCGTTTGTTCGGCGGCCGTTTTACGATGCCGCCTCCCGATGAAACCAATGCCAGTCATGCGGCAATCATGCGGGAATTTCGCACACCTGAATCCAAGGCTCGCAAGCAAGCGCTCGCAACCCTGACCGAAACGCTGTTAAGCGCCGCACCCGAGCCAGAAAGAGCCAGGCTCGTACGGCGTGTGCTGCGCAAGTACGCCGTCGATCAAGACGCCACCAGCGCCTTGACCGACGGGCTGCTTGACCCGTCAAGAGGCCAGAAACTCGCCTACCTTGCATTGCTCAACGTCGATTGGCGTGGCTTCGACGGGTTCCAATACCTTGCCCCCCACCTGGCTTCGGCCAGTGGCGTGCAGGAACCCTACACCTACCTGCACACCGGCACACGACCGATGCAAGCCGTGTTGGACAGCTATGACCAATGGCTCACCGGCTTCGGCAAGCGCTTTGTGCATCTGGACTCCGGCGGTGACGAATACGTCGGGTTTATCGTGGATGCACAGCGCGTCGAAGCCATCGTTGAGCTGGCACAACAAGCAGGTGTGAAGGTCAGCCTGGAGGGCTTTTGAAGGGCGCCGTTGACGCTCAGCCCTCGGCAACCGCCTCGCGCACAAAAGCTTCGTAGGTGCGCAGCGGGTGCCCGACGATAGCCTCCAGACGCTTTACCGTACCTTCGGCCGCTTGCATGCCGAACGTCTGGATACCCGCCATCATCAAGCGCATGTCATACGCCAGCCAGGCCGGACCGTACGCGGCCAGTTGCGCTTCGAACGCGGCGACATCATCACCGCCATAGGTCACTTCGCGCCCCAGCGCCGTACTCCAGATCCCAGCCACAGACTCACCGCTCAGCGCTTGCGGCCCCACCAGTTCCAATGTCGTACGCGCCAGCGCCGACGGGGCCCGGTCGCGACGCAGCAACTCAGCCACTGCCACATCGGCGATATCGCGCGCATCGATCATCGACACACCCGCCGAGCCGATCGGCATTGGGTACACCGCGTAATCGCGGATAGTCTGCAAAACCATGTGTTCGTTCTGCATGAAGTAGGCCGGGCGCAGAATCGTGGCCGGTATGTCGAGTGTCTCGATCATCCGCTCGACCGTGGGTTTACCGGTAAAGTGCGGGACATTGCTGAACCGATCGGCATGGATCACCGACAGGTAGACAATGCGCTCGATGCCCGCCTCTTGCGCCAGGTTCAGCGCGATCAGGGCTTGCGTCACTTCATCCGGCGTCACCGCATTGAGCAGGAACAGCGTGCGCACCGACGACAACGCGGCACGCATCGACACGACATCGGTCAAGTCTGCAACTACTTCGCTGACACCTGCCGCAAAGTCGCGTTTACCGGGCTGGCGCACAAGAGCCTTGACCTCTGCGCCGGCCTCGCTGAGGCCCTGGATGATAAGAGAACCGATGGTGCCCGTGGCACCGGTAACAAGAATGCTCATGGCTATTGCTCATGTTGAGGAGTGGAGACCAGACGATAGGCCGCTGCACATACAAAACGAAGACGCGACTATGTAGACACCCCGTCTCAAATGTGGAACAGCATGAACCTCAACGCACTGATTGATTTCGCCCTGGTCGCCAACAACGCCGGGCTGGGAAAAGCCAGCCGTGCCAGCGGCAGGTCCAAGGCGACACTTTCCAGGCGCATTGCCGAACTGGAGGAACAACTAGGCGTCAGGCTGATTGAACGCAGCGCGCGGGGCCTGAAGCTCACCGAGGCTGGAGCCACGCTGATGGCTCGCGCCGAGGGGCCGTTGAACGAAGTAGTCGAAGCAATGGCATCTGCTCGCGACGGCGTATCGACGCCGCGCGGACACTTGCGTGTGGCGGCCCCCGTGTTGTTTTCCCAACTGGCGATGGGCCGGATCGGCGCCGATTTTTGTGCGGCCTACCCGCAAATCACGCTGGACGTGGTGGCGGAGGATCGCCTGGTCGATTTGGTCGAGGAGCAATTCGACATAGCCATCCGCATCAACCCCAGCCCCGACAGCAATCTGGTCGGCCGTTGCTTCGCCAGGGACCGATTGGTGGTGGTGGCGGCGCCTGAAGTGCCCAGGCCAATGCCCGGCGCAACCCGACCCGTTCCCGGCATCGTGATGTCGGCTTCCCAGCCCGGCCATTGGACGCTCGATGGCGGCCAGTTGATCCTGAAGCCGGTTCCAACGCTGCGTTTCTCATCCTTCTTGATGATTCGTGATGCCGCTGTCGCAGGTGGTGGGGCTGCCCTCTTGCCGCAGTCCATGGCGTGGGGCCAGCTTGCCCGCGGTGAGCAGGTGCAGTGGGGCGTTGCTTCGGATGTGGAGGCTGAACTGTGGGTCTTGCACACCTCCAGGCGCCTGGCGGCACCCAAGGTGCGCGCTTTTGTCGATTTTATAGGTGCAAGGTACCCGGACATGTCGCTGCTGCTGAACGGATAAGCGCCCCTCTCAGGGCTGCTTGCGATACATCCCGGTGAAGTAATCCGGAAAATCCGGCGCCGAGTTGTGGTTGATCACTGCGAAGTGCTTCACCAGTTGGATGTGGTAAGGCCCCGCGCGTCGCGTCGCCAGTGGTTCGCGCACGATGATCAGGTTTTCGGTTTCCATCGGCACCGTGTGGTGTGCGCTGACGATAACCTTGCCGGTGCCGGTTTCCTTGAGCGTCACGGTGAACTCGGCCACTTCCCTGCCCTGGGCATCACGCTCGGGGAGAATTCTGAGGTCCAGGTCGCCGTCGCGGTCGAGGAAGTCATCGCGCATCTGGTAATGGCCGTCGCGTTGGTCGCGGGCAACGTCGCCAAACAGCTCGTAGTCGGGTTCACGGTATTCATCGTGCAGTTGGATCACGCGCTCGCGCTTGTCGCCCTTGGCACCGCTGACCCAAGTACCGGTGTAATCCGACTTGATGCGCCAGATGCCGGTTTGATGCCCGTCGTCGGTGTACTCGTGCAGGTAAAGGTAAGTGTCATCGCCATATTCGCCACGGTCCCCCACCAGCTTGATCGGCTTGCCGCTGCCGCTGTTGGTGTAGCGCAACTCGCCAATCACCACCGCGCCCTGCTGCTGGTACCAGATTTGCACCGCGATCTTGCCATCGAGGGTGCCGACCAACCGTTGCGCATCTTCATTGACCGGCCCTTCCAAGCGCGGGGTTTCCAGCCATTGGCCGTCTTTCCACTCGCCGGTGGTGCGCAGCATGTAGCCACTGGGCATGCTGTTGTTGGCGTCGTCGTCCGTCGCGGGCACCTCTTGCTGGGTGTACGAGCTGAGCTGCACCAGTTCGCCATCGCGCATTTGCCAGCGACTCACACGCATCCAGCAGCAGCCGCGATCGGTTTGCGAATGGATGATGCCGTCCTTGGGGTTGACCGAGAACATCCCGCCGGAGGTCTCGTTCGCCAGGGTGCTCAGCGGGCCGTTGAGTACCCACTGCGTATTGTGCGGGTCTTGCAGGTACACGTCGTAACTGTACTGGAAGTCCTTGGCGGCGCCGGTGTCGTGGCGGATAGCCAAGTCCTGGCGACCGTCGCCATTGATATCGGCGAAGTACAGCAAGCCGGACTCGCCCACCAGGTGCGCCGCATCGGTTTTACCGTCATTGTCCAGCGGCACATTGCCTGCCGGCGTTTCCAGCTGTTGGAGAATCTGCAGGGTGGCGTTGTCGCGCACCGTGACCAACGCCCGCGCCCGCTCGCGCAAGTCCTGGGGGACCTGCGGGAACAGCACCTCAACCAGGAACTGCCCACTGGGGTCATTGACCGAAAACGAACGGGGTTCGGCGATGGCCGAGGTGGCCAGGGACAGAGAAAGCAGCACACCGCTGACGAGCGAACGCATCCAAAGCATCCTTGCTGAAATTCGGGGGCGGCAGTGTAGCGGTTGTTTTCGAACAAATCGCTGTTTGGGTGCGCACATTGGCTGATATGTTTCGTGCCTCCCCCGCCAAGGAAAGTGCCATGCAACCATTAGCCGCAACCGCCGCGTTATTGATCATCGACATGCAGCAAGGCATGCACCAACCGGCGCTTGGGCGGCGCAACAACCCCGACGCCGAGCGGCACATGCAGCGCCTGCTGGGCGCGTGGCGGCAGGCGGGCGGGCCGGTCGTACACGTGCGGCATATTTCCCGCACGCCAGGCTCCGTCTTCTGGCCGGGACAGCCAGGCTGTGAGTTCCAGGCCGCGCTGCAACCGCTTGCGCACGAACATGTCGTCGAAAAAAACGTCCCGGATGCGTTCACACACACCGGGCTGGAGCGCTGGCTGCATACCCGTTCGATCAGGCAACTGGTGATCGTCGGGGTGATCACCAACAACTCCGTCGAGGCCACCGCGCGCTCGGGTGGCAACCTGGGGTTTGAGGTGATTGTGGCGTCGGACGCCTGTTATACGTTCGATCAGACAGACCTGTCGGGGCGCCTGTGGCCGGCTGAGGATGTACACGCGTTGTCGTTGAGCAACCTGGCGATGGACTACGCCAGGGTGGCCGCGACCGATGAGATCCTGATATCGAGTTAAAACACCGCCGCTTTCACGCGGGCCAGCGCCACTGTTGGCGCAGCAACAGTGGCCGGGCAGCTTGTGCTGAATCCACACACGCCATTGCGCCGCAAGACGCTCATATCCCTTTGAAATAAAAGCAATTTCCTCTCTGGCATGGCGCGTGCAATCACCCTTGCATTAACCCCGAAGGATGCTCCCATGCCCCACACCCTGCCCCAGGCGCTGTTGCGCCAAGCACACACGCGCGGTTCAGCGGTTGCCTTGCGCTACAAGCGTCTGGGCATCTGGCAGGTGCGCACCTGGAGTGAACTGGCCGGCGATGTCGGCGAGCTCGCCGCTGCTCTGCACCAGCGGGGTTTGAGTGGCAACGACAACCTGTTGATCATCAGCCAGGCACGCCCCGAAGCCTTGCTGCTGGCATTGGCCGCGCAGTGGTTGGGCGCCAGCGTTACCTTGCTGGACCCCGAGCACGACAACCGCGCGGTGTTGGCCGAACGGCGGCCCAGCTTCGTGCTGGCGGAAGATCTGCAGGCGGTGCAGCAAATCGGTGAATACCGCGTGCTGATATACCTCGACGGGCGCGGTTTGAATCATCCGCACGCCGCCGGTTTGATCGCCTATGCCGACTTGAGCGCAAACGCTCCCGCCCCCGCCTGCGCCACGCAATCAAGCGCCCTCGCCTTTGTGTTTCACGCAGGCACCCCCGTGCAATTAAGCCATGCCCAATTGTTGGCCGGCGCCCGCACCCTGATCGCCCGAGAACACCTGACCAGCGATGAAGAAGCCCTCGCCGCGCGGGTATTCGCCGCCAGCGGCCAGGCGCGTTACCTGCTGGCGCCCTGGCTGCACGCCGGCTTCCGCCTGAATTTTCCCGAAGCGCTGGCCACCCGCGACACCGACCGTCGTGAGTTGGGCCCGACCCTGGTGCTGGGCACCCGCGAATCCTATGGGCGCCTGGAACAGTGGGTGGCTGAACGCCTGCCGTTGCCGGGTACGTTCAGTCATCGCCTGTACCGCTGGGCCATGCAACCCACCCCGTCGCCCGTTCGGCGTTGGCTGGGCCGCTGGCTGGTGCGCCGCCCATTGCTCGATGTGCTGGGCATGAGCCGCCTGCGCGTGCCGTTGCTGGTGGGGCCGCCACTGGCCCCGCGGAGCGCGGCATTCTTTGGCGCGCTGGGTGTTCACCCCGGACATTGGCACGAGCCTTCCCCCCGCCACGCACCTACCGACCCCTTGCTGTCCCGGACTGCCTGAAGAGCCCTCCATGCGCGCACCCACTGACTCGGTTTTACTGCGGCTCGATGATATTTCCCTGTCGTTCAAGGGTATCAAGGCCATTACCTCTATCAGCTTCGACGTCAAGGCCGGCGACATTTGCGGGCTGATCGGCCCCAATGGCGCCGGTAAAAGCTCGCTGCTCAACGTGATCAACGGCGTCTACCATCCCCAGAGCGGCAGCATCCGCTATGCCGGCCGAACCCGCCGACGCATGCGCGCGCACCAGGCCGCCGAAGGTGGGATCGCGCGTACCTTCCAGAACATCGCGCTGTTCAAGGGCATGAGCGTGCTCGACAACGTGCTCACCGGGCGCAACCTCAAGCGCCGCAGCAGTTGGGTCGAACAGATGTTGCGCGTGGGCCGCGCCCCTCGCGAGGACGACGCCCACCGCCTGCATGCGGAACAGATCATCGCCTTTTTGCAGATTCATCCCTGGCGTCACGTGCTGGTAGGCACCCTGCCCTACGGCCTGCAAAAACGTGTGGAACTGGCCCGCGCCCTGGCCTCTGAACCGACCCTGTTGCTGCTGGATGAACCCATGGCCGGCATGAACGCCCAGGAAAAGGCGCAGATGAGCCAGTTCATCCGCGACATCAACCATGCGTTCGGCACCACCGTGGTGTTGATCGAACACGATATCGGCGTGGTCATGGGCTTGTGCGACCACGTGGTGGTGCTCGACTACGGTCGCAAGATCGGCGACGGCACGCCCGAACAGGTGCGCGCCAACCCGGCTGTCATCACCGCCTACCTGGGAACCTGAGCATGCAATTTTTTTTCGAAGTGCTGATCGGCGGCCTGTTGGCGGGGGTGATGTATGCGCTGGTGGCGATTGGTTTTGTGCTGATCTACAAGGCCTCCGGCGTATTCAATTTTGCCCAGGGCGCCATGGTGCTGTTCGCCGCGCTGACCTTTGTCAGCCTGCTGGAACGCGGCTTTCCGTTTGCCTGGGCGTTCTTCGCCACCCTGGCGAGCATGGTGGCGCTGGCCTTGCTGATCGAAAAAGTGGTGCTGCGGCCGCTGGTCAATCGCCCGCCGATCATCCTGTTCATGGCGACCCTGGGCTTGTCGTACCTGATCGAAGGGTTGGCGCAATTTCTATGGGGCGCCCAGGTACACGGGCTGGACCTGGGCATCGCCGATGAACCGCTGGAAATCCGCGGCATGCTGCTCTCGCAATTCGACCTGTTTGCCGCCGCTACCGCCGCCGGGCTGGTACTGGCCCTGTCACTGCTGTTCAACAAGACACGCATCGGCCTGTCGTTGCGTGCGGTGGCCGATGATCCGCTGGCATCGATGGCGGTGGGCATTCGCCTGCCGCGTATCTGGGCGCTGGTGTGGGCGGTGGCCGGGTTTGTCGGGCTGGTGGCGGGCCTGCTCTGGGGCGCGCGCCTGGGCGTGCAGTTCTCGCTGTCGCTGGTGGTGCTCAAGGCGCTGCCGGTGCTGATCATCGGCGGATTCTCGTCCATCGGCGGCGCGATTGTCGGCGGCCTGATCATCGGCGCGGCAGAGAAAATCGCCGAGATCTACCTCGGGCCAATCATCGGCAGCGGCATTGAAAACTGGGTGCCTTATGTCCTGGCCCTGGTGTTTTTGTTGGTGCGACCGGCCGGGTTGTTCGGCGAGCGCGCAATCGAACGGGTTTGATGGTTTTTTGAGGAACTGCCTGCATGCTGTATCAAGAAGTCGGTCAAATCAGCACCTCCTACGCGGCCGAGCGCCGCACCTTTCGCCTGCGCCAGGACCGCATCGGGTTGTGGCTGCTGCTGGGCTTTGCCTTCGTGGCGATGCCCTGGCTGGGCAACGACTATTGGTTCAGCGCGATTCTGGTGCCGTTGCTGGTGCTGTCCCTGGCCGGGTTGGGCCTGAACCTGCTGACCGGCTACGCGGGGCAATTGTCGCTGGGCTCGGCGGCGTTCATGGCGGTGGGCGCGTTTGCCGCCTACAACCTGCAACTGCGCGTACCGGGTTTGCCCCTGCTGGTGAGCTTCGCCCTGGGCGGTGTGATCGCCGCGCTGGTGGCGGTGTTCTTTGGTCTGCCGAGCCTGCGTATCAAAGGGTTCTATTTGCTGGTGGCAACCCTGGCCGCGCAGTTCGTGGTGGAGTGGGTACTCACCCGCTTCAGTTGGTTTACCAACGACAACGCCTCGGGTGTGATCACTTCGCCGCCGCTGCGGGTTGCCGGGCTGGATTTCAGCTCGCCGCGTGGCCGTTATGTGCTGACGCTGGCGGTGGTGGTCGCGTTGTTCTGGCTCGGCAAAAACCTGGTGCGCAGCGAACTGGGCCGCAACTGGATGGCGGTGCGCGACATGGACACTGCCGCGGCCGTCATCGGCATCCGCCTGCTCAAAGCCAAGCTGCTTGCCTTTGCCATCAGCGGCTTTTACCTGGGCGTCGCCGGTTCGCTGTGGGCCTTCACCTACCTGGGCACCGTGGAGCCCCACGGCTTTGACCTGAGCCGCTCGTTCCAGGTGCTGTTCATCATCATTATCGGCGGCCTGGGCAGCGTGCTCGGCAATGTGCTGGGCGCGGCGTTCATCGTGTTGTTCCCGATCCTGCTGGGCAACCTCTTCGCGTGGTTGCCCGCTGGGTTGATGGACGCGGGCCAGCTGGAAAACATCCAGAAAATGCTCTTCGGCGCGCTGATCATCACCTTCCTGATCAAGGAACCTGAAGGGCTGGCCCGGCTGTGGCAGCGCTTTCGCCAACGGGCCAGGGTCTGGCCGCTGCGTTACTGAACTCCCCCCTACCGCTCTCGAGGAATTGCCTTCATGACACACCGCTTATCGCTGCGCCGCCTGGCACTGAGCCTGGCCTTGATGACCGCCGGGCTTGCCAGCGGCGCCCAGGCCGCCAACGAACAGTACTTCCCGCTGCAAAGCTACCGGGTCGGGCCTTACGCGGCCGGCGGTACGGGGTTCTTCGGCGGGTTTATAGACTACCTGCAATACATCAATGCCAAGGGCGGGGTGAATGGGGTCAAGTTGACCTGGAGCGAATGCGAGACCGAGTACGTGGTAGAAAAAGGCGTCGAATGCTACGAGCGCCTCAAGGGTGGGCTCAACGGCGCAGCGGCGGCGGCCACCAACCCACTGTCGGTGGGCATCGCCTACGCCACGCTGGACCGCTCGACCGCCGACAAACTGCCGCTGATCACCATCAACCACGGCCGTACCGACTCCACCGACGGCAGTGTGTTCCCCTACGTGTTTCCGCTGCAACTGAACCCGTATTCGGAAGTCTCGGCGATCATCAACTACATCGGCCAGCGCGAAGGCGGTGCCGACCAGCTCAAGGGCAAGAAAATCGCCGTGCTCTATCACGGTTCGCCCTACGGCAAAGAAACCAACGGCGTGCTGGAAACCCTCGCGAAAAACGCCGGCTTCGAACTGACGTTGCTGGAAGTGCCACACCCCGGCAACGAACAGCAATCGCAATGGCTGAACATCCGCCGCCTCAAGCCGGACTGGGTAATCCTGCGCGGCTGGGGGGTAATGAACCCGGTGGCGCTCAAGTCCGCGCAGAAAGTCGGCTACCCGGCCGATCACATCATCGGCAATATCTGGAGCAACTCGGAAGAAGACGTAGTGCCGGCCGGCAACGCGGCGAAGGGCTATATCGCGATCACCACGCACCCGTCGGGCACCGACTTTCCGGTGCTGCAAGGCATCAAGCAAAGCGTCGTCGACGCCGGCAAAGGCAACCTGGCCGACCCGAAACGCTTCGGCACGGTGTACTACAACCTCGGCGTGGTAAACGGCATTCTCAACGTCGAAGCCGTACGCCTGGCCCAGCAAAAATACGGTGACAAGCCCTTGACCGGCGAGCAGGTCCGCTGGGGCTTCGAACACCTCAACCTCGACGACGCACGCCTGCAAGCCCTGGGCGCCAAAGGCCTGGTGCAACCGCTGAAACTGTCCTGCGCCGACCACGAAGGCGGCGGCGCGGTGCGCTTTCAGCAATGGGATGGGCAACGCTGGAACCTGATCAGCGACTGGGTACAGGCCGACCGAGCCTTGTTGCGGCCGATCATCGAAGCATCGGCGGCGCAGTATGCGAAGGAGAAAGGCATCACGCCGAGGGATTGCAGCAAGGAACAGTAGGATTACTCAGCTGCAACGCAATTCAAACGTGGGAGGGAGCAAGTCGAACCGTCGCACCGCCCCTCCCACCTTTAGACCGCAGTGCTTCAGTTGACTCCCAGCTCCACCACCCCGCCATTCAACCGCACCGGCCACACCCGCAAGCGCTGGTTCGGCGCCTCCAGGCACTGGCCGTCCTGCAAACGGTAATGCTGTTTGTAGATCGGCGCAGCCACCACCAGCTCCCCCTTGATACTGCCCACCAAACCGCGCCCGATCACGTTCGCGCCGGATTCCGGGTCGTGGTTGTCGATGGCGTACAGCGTCTGGTCCTGCGCGCCGGGCAGGTAGAACAGCGCCACCTGCGCGCCGTCGAGCCACACCACCACGCCGGAGTTGCTCACCAGATCGGTCTCGTTGCACACGCTTTTCCAGGCGGCCAGGTGTCGCTGAGTGTTGGGCTGGCTCATCAGGCAATCTCCTCGATGACGGGAATCAGGTTGAGTTCGGCGGCCATGATCGGCCGGCGCTGGCCACGTTCCTGGACAAAGTGGATGTCCGGATCGGGGCGCTTGTCGTTGACGAAGGTGCGAAAGCGCTTGAGTTTTTCCGGGTCTTTAAGGGCATTGGCCCATTCGCATTCGTAGCGGTCGACCACAAGCTGCATCTGCGCTTCCAACTCGGCACCCAGGCCCAGGCTGTCGTGCACGATCACATCCTTGAGGAAATCCAGGCCACCTTCCAGGCTTTCGCGCCACACCGAGGTGCGCTGCAGCTTGTCGGCGGTGCGGATGTAGAACATCAGGAAACGGTCGATGTACTGGATAAGCGTGGCGTCGTCGAGGTCGGTGGCGAACAGTTCGGCATGGCGTGGGCGCATGCCGCCATTGCCGGCGATGTAAAGGTTCCAGCCCTTCTCGGTGGCAATCACGCCCACATCCTTGCTCTGCGCTTCGGCGCACTCACGGGTGCAACCCGACACCGCGAACTTGAGCTTGTGCGGCGAACGCAGGCCCTTGTAGCGGTCCTCGATCAGCAAGGCCATTTTCACGCTGTCCTGCACGCCATAACGGCACCAGGTGCTGCCCACGCAAGACTTTACCGTACGCGTGGATTTGCCATAGGCGTGCCCGGTTTCAAAGCCGGCGGCGATCAGTTCGGCCCAGATGTCCGGCAGCTCGTGCAGTTGCGCGCCAAACAGGTCGATGCGCTGGCCGCCGGTGATCTTGGTGTAGAGGTCGTATTTCTTCGCCACTTCGCCGATCACAATCAGCTTGTCGGCGGTGATCTCGCCGCCCGGAATGCGCGGCACCACAGAGTAGGTGCCGTTCTTTTGCATGTTGGCCATGAAGGTGTCGTTGGTGTCCTGCAACGGCACCAGCGAGGCGTCCATGATCGGTTGGTTCCAGCAGGAAGCCAGGATCGAGCCCACCGCCGGTTTGCACACGTCACAGCCGGTATGGCCGCGCCCGTGTTTGGCCAGCAGTTCTTCGAAGGTGATCACCCCTTCCACACGCACCAGGGCGTACAACTCCTGACGGGTATAGGCGAAGTGTTCGCACAGGCTCTTGTCGACGCTGACGCCACGGGCAATCAACTCATGCTCGAAGACCTGCTTGAGCAAGCCGGCGCAACCACCGCAACCGGTGCAGGCCTTGGTCTGCGCCTTGAGCTGGCCGAGGTCGCTGCAGCCGGCATCGATGGCCGAGCAGATCGCGCCCTTGTTGACGTTGTGGCACGAGCAAACAGTGGCCGACTCCGGCAACGCGCCTGGCCCAAGGGTGGGCGCGCCGGCGGACGACGGCAGGATCAGGCTGGCCGGTTCGGCGGGCAGCGCAATCGCGTTCTGCATGTATTGCAGCAAGGTGTCGTAGTAGCTGTTGTCGCCGACCAGCACCGCGCCGATCACATGCTTGCCACTTGCGTCCACCACCAGGCGGCGGTAGCTGGCGCTCGCCTCGTCGACGAACTGATAGCTGCGCGCACCCGGCGTGTGGGCGTGGGCGTCGCCAATGGAGCCCACGTCGACGCCGAGCAACTTGAGCTTGGTCGACATATCGGCCCCTACGAACGGCTCGGCGGCCTGCCCGCACAACAGCGCGGCAACCCCTCGGGCCATCTGGTACCCCGGCGCGACGAGGCCGAACAGGCTGCCGTTCCACGAGGCGCACTCGCCAATCGCGTAGATGTGCGGGTCGCAGCTCAGGCATTCGTCGTTGATCACCACACCGCCACGCGGGCCGATTTCCAGGCCGGCCTGGCGTGCCAGCGCGTCCTGGGCACGGATACCGGCCGAGAACACGATCAGGTCGGTTTCGAGAAACTCGTCATTGGCAAAGTTCATGCGGTAGCGGTACTGCTCGCCCGCGCTGATCGACTGAGTGGCGCGGGACAGGTGCACACCCACGCCCAACCGCTCGATCTGGGCCTTGAGCGCCAGGCCGCCAAAGTCATCCAGTTGCACCGGCATCAAGCGCGGCGCGAATTCCACTACATGGGCTTCCAGGCCGAGGCTTTTCAAGGCATTGGCGGCTTCCAGGCCGAGCAGGCCACCGCCGACCACCACGCCACGCCGGGCATTGGCCGCCGCCGCGCGAATGGCATCGAGGTCTTGCAGGGTGCGATACACCAGCCGCGAATCGCCTTCGGCGCCTTCAATCGGCGGCACGAACGGGTAAGAGCCGGTGGCCAGCACCAAGCTGTCGTAGGCCACACAGCCTTGCGCGGTGATCACCTCGCGGCGTGCGCGATCAATTTCCAACACCGGTACACCCAAGTGCAAGGTCACGCCCGGCGTCTGGTACAGCGACGCCTCGGACAGCGCCAACGACTCGGCGTCGCGGCCGGTGAAGTATTCGGACAGGTGCACACGGTCATAGGCACGCATCGGCTCTTCGCTGAACACATGCAACTGGTAGTGCTCCAGCGCCCCGCGCTGGATCAACTGCTCCACGCAATGGTGGCCGACCATGCCATTGCCGACGACGATCAGGGTTTTCAGCTCTTTCAGATTGGCGATCTTGGAATTCATATCAGCACCCGACGACGCTCATCACGGTTAAAAAAAGCAAAAAAAAACGCCTGAAACCTTACGGTTCCAGGCGTCTTTGCCTGTTCTTTTGCGGGATCGGTTCGGACGACATCGCCGGATCCATCGCTTTATGCCCATGACCTTTTATGGCCTGTCGATCGTCGTTGACCGAGTGGGGTTGAAGGGGAGCTTGCAGGCTCTGTGCCAATCCGGCGCAAGCCTGTTGTCACGGCTGCGCAAGGCCTTCAACCGCGCCCAACACCTGCGATTGCGCCTCCAAGTGGTGCGCCTCGCCTCAAAACAGCGCACCTGCCCCCGCCGGTTTACCGATGCGGCGTGTGGCGAGCGAGCTTGCCCCGCGCAGTACAGCAAGCCCCGCGCCTCACCAAAAGCCGCTTATGCCACGGGTTGGAAAAGCTGGCGCGTGACTTGCTAGGAACACCTCAAGAGCAATCAACGCTGATTGCCCACACACGACAAAGGCGCCGTGCAGCCCCCGTTTTCAAACGGAGGGTTGCAGGGCGCTTTTTTGTTGTCGGGCAAAAAAAGTTTCGAGGGTTACGGATGGCAAACCAGAACGTACACAGCGTCTGTCCTTATTGTGGCGTGGGCTGCGGCATCGTCATGCAGGTCCAGAACAATAAAGTGGTCAAGGTCGTCGGCGACAAGGACCACCCCACCAACTTCGGCCGCCTGTGCACCAAGGGCACCACCTGCGGGCAAGCCATCGCCGAGTCCGGGCGCATGGAAAACGCTTACCTGCGGGAGAACCGCGAGCACGACCCAGTGCGTATCGCCATGGATACCGCCATCGACGAAACCGCCGGGCGCTTGCGCCACATCCTCGACCGCGATGGCCCCGATGCGCTGGCGTTCTACGTGTCCGGGCAGATGTCGCTGGAAGCCCAGTACCTGATCAATAAACTGGCTAAGGGTTTTGTACGCACCCGCAATATCGAATCCAACTCGCGCCTGTGCATGGCCAGCGCGGGCAGCGGCTACAAACTCTCGTTGGGCTCCGACGGCCCGCCGGGTTCCTATGAAGATTTCGACCGCGCCGACCTGTTCTTTGTGATCGGCGCCAATATGGCTGACTGTCACCCGATCCTGTTCCTGCGCATGATGGACCGGGTCAAGGCCGGGGCGAAGCTGATCGTGGTTGACCCACGGCGCAGCGCCACCGCCGATAAGGCCAACCTTTATCTGCCGGTCAAACCGGGCACCGATCTCGCCCTGCTCAATGGTTTGCTGCACCTGCTGGTTAAAAACGGCCATACCGACCCGGCCTTTATTGCCGCGTTCACCGAAGGTTGGGAGGCCATGCCGGGTTTCCTCGAGGATTACCCGCCGCATACCGTCGCCCAGATCACCGGCCTTGCCGAAGCGGATATCCGCCAAGCCGCCGAGTGGATCGGCCACGCCGCCGAATGGATGAGTTGCTGGACCATGGGCCTCAACCAGAGCACCCATGGCACGTGGAATACCAACGCCCTGTGCAACCTGCACCTGGCCACCGGCGCAATCTGCCGCCCCGGCAGCGGGCCGTTTTCCCTCACCGGCCAACCCAATGCCATGGGTGGCCGCGAGATGGGCTACATGGGCCCGGGCCTGCCGGGGCAACGCTCGGTGCTGGTGGCAGCCGACCGCGCCTTTATCGAGGACCTGTGGCAAATCCCCCACGACAGCCTGCCGCGCGAAGCAGGCACCGGCACCGTGGCGCTGTTCGAGCAGATGGCCGCCGGGCAGATCAAGGCGTGCTGGATCATCTGCACCAACCCGGTCGCCAGCGTGCCGAACCGTCAGACCGTGATCGATGGCCTGCGCGCCGCCGAGTTGGTGATCACCCAGGACGCGTTCCTCGACACCGAGACCAACCGCTACGCCGACATCCTGCTGCCCGGCGCGCTGTGGGCCGAAGCCGAAGGGGTGATGATCAACTCCGAGCGCAACCTGACCTTGATGCAAAAAGCCGTCGAGCCTCCCGGCGAGACCTTGCCCGACTGGCAAATCATCGCCCAGGTCGCCTGCGCGATGGGGTTTGCCGAGGCCTTCACCTACGCATCCGCCAGCGAAGTGTTTGAAGAAATCAAACGCGCCTGGAACCCCAAGACCGGCTACGACATCCGCGGCGCCAGTTACGCGCGCCTGCGCCAACAACCGCTGCAATGGCCGCTCGCCACGGCGGATGCGCCGGCTCGCAACCCGATCCGCTACCGTGATCACGGCACCCTCGCCTTCGCGACCGACAGCGGCAAAGGTCAGTTTTTCCCGCGCCCGCACATGCCGCCGGCGGAAATGCCCGATGACGCCTTCCCCTTCGTGCTCAACACCGGTCGCGTGCAGCACCAGTGGCACACCCTGACCAAGACCGGCAAGGTCGCCACCCTGAACAAACTGAACCCCGGCCCGTTCGTGGAAATCCACCCCGACGATGCCGCGCGGCTGGGCATCAGGGCCAAGGACCGGGTGCAGGTGCGCTCCCTGCGCGGCCACGCGGTGCTGCCCGCCGTGATCACCGAGCGGGTACGCCCCGGCAGCTGTTTCGCGCCGTTTCACTGGAACGATGTGTTTGGCGAGCACCTGGCGATCAACGCGGTGACCCACGACGCGGTCGACCCGATTTCGCTGCAGCCCGAATTCAAGTGTTGCGCGGTTGCCCTGGCGCGGGTCGAGTTGATCGATCACCAGTTCCTCGACCAACCGGCCTCCACCCATCCTGACCTTGCAGAGGACCTCGCCATGTCGCGCGCCGACGCTTTCGCCGAACTCGCCGGTATTCGCAATGGACCTGCACCGTCACTCAGTGATAGCGAGCGCAGCTACCTCGCCGGGTTCCTCAGCGGCCTGCAATCCGTTGCCGGGAGCCAGGCCCACGGGGTACCGGTGATGCCGGCGAGCGCGCCGTTGGCCGAGCAAACGCGGCTGTGGCTGGACGGTATGCTCGCGGGGTTATTCAGTCGCGCGCACACCACCCCGGCGCCCTCCCCGGACGTCACCCTGTTGTGGGCCTCGCAAACCGGCAACGCCGAAGCCCTGGCTGAACGGTTCGCCAAGCGCCTGCGCGAAGGCGGCATCAGCGTCGAACTGAGCGCGATGGCGGACTTCCCGGCCAGCAGGTTGGCCAACACGCAGAACCTGGCGCTGATCAGCAGCACTTTTGGCGACGGCGACGCGCCGGACAATGGCGAAGCCTTCTGGCACAGCCTCAGCACCGTCGAAACACGCCTGGAGTCGCTGCGTTTTGCAGTGCTGGCCTTGGGCGATACGAATTACGACCAGTTCTGCAAACACGGCAAGCGCCTCGACCAGCGCCTGCTGGAACTGGGCGCCACACGCCTGTTGGAACGGGTGGACTGCGACACCGAATTTGAAGAACGCGCCGATGCCTGGCTGACGCGCTTGCAGCAAACGCTGCACCCGACAAAATCCGTTATCCAAGCCACGCCCGCCGGCAAAACCAAGCTGCACGGCTCACGGCTGCTGCTCAACCGGCACCTGAACCCCCACAGCCAACACAAGGAAACCCGCCAGTTCGCCCTCGACCTCGCGGACTCGGGGCTGACCTATGAACCCGGTGACGCCCTTGGCGTGCGGCCGCGTAACTGCCCGGAATTGGTCAGCGAACTGCTCGACCTGACGCGCCTTGGCGCCAACACCACGGTAAACATCGACACCTTCGGCGATGTGCCGCTGCAACAGGCCCTGACCCAGCATTTCGAAATCGCCCGGCCCAGCAGCGAGACCCTTGCCTTTATCGCCGAGCGCAGCGCCAACCCAGGCCTTGAGCAATTATTGCGGCCCGAGCACAAGGCCCAACTGAACGAGTGGCTGTGGGGCCGGCAACTGGTGGATGTGCTGCAACACTACCCCATCGACTGTTCGGCGGATGAGTTGCTCGGCACCCTCAGGCGCCTGCAACCGCGCCTGTACTCGATCGCTTCCAGCGCCAAGGCGCACCCGCAGGAAGTGCACCTCACCGTGGCGGCCGTGCGGTATGGCAAGCGCAAGGGCGTGTCGTCGACCTTCCTCGCCGACCGTGTCGGTGACGGCGAGGTGCCGGTGTTTGTGCAACCGTCCAAGCACTTTCGCACGCCCCGCGACGGCGATGTGCCCATGATCATGATTGGCCCGGGAACCGGCGTGGCGCCGTTCCGCGCGTTTTTGCAGGAACGCCGCGCCCTCGGGCACCCGGGGCGCAACTGGTTGTTCTTTGGCGAACAGCACGCCGCCAGCGACTTCTATTACCAGGACGAACTGCAAGGCATGCAACGCGACGGTTTGCTTACCCATCTGAGCCTGGCGTTCTCGCGCGACCAGGCGCAGAAGATCTATGTGCAGGACCGCATCCGCGAACAGGGCGCCGAGCTGTGGCGCTGGTTGCAGGACGGCGCCAGGCTGTACATCTGCGGCGACGCCAGCCATATGGCCAAGGATGTCGACCAGGCACTGCGTCAGGTGGCGCAAACCCACGGCGGGCTTGGTGCGCAGAGCGCCGTGGAGTATTGGCGCCAACTGAGCGAGCAGAAACGTTATCTGCGTGATGTGTATTGATTGGATACAGAACAATCGCGTTTTGTATTGTGTACAAAAAACCCTAAAGATTTACCTTGGCCGGGCCGAAACATCAGTGATAGCAAATCGCCGTGGTTCTTTTTCTGGAACCTGACGATTTGGCCGCCCTCTACGCTGATGGTCGTCTCGATGAAAATTAAAAATAAGCTTGTACTGGCTTTTGTCTCCGTTGCGTTTATCCCGGTAAGCCTGGTGGCGGTGATCTCTGTGATGAATACACGGACCCAGGCGGTCGATCAGTTCATCGACGGCAGTACCCGCGAAATCCGCCAGATCGACGGTAACATCCGTCAGTTCTTCGACGGCACGCAGCAAAACGTCGATCAGATGGCCACCGATCCTGTATACACGTCCATCGACACGCTGAAGAACTACCAACCCGCCGACGCCGCGAGCCAGCCGATGCCGGCGGCCGCGCAGGCGGTTATCGAGCGCTTCGCGCGTTTCGGCGCGACCCACCCGGCGGCGGCGATCCTGTCCATCGGCCTGGAAGACGGTACCTACGTCAAATGGCCGGATGACCCGCAACTGGCTAAATACGATCCCCGCGCGCGCCCCTGGTACAAGGCGGCAATGGCCAGCCCCGGCAAAACCGTGCGCACCCCGGCGTATTACTACGACAAAGACGACGTGGCCCTGGTCGGCACCGCGCGCGCGTTGCTGGACAACGCCGGCAAAGCCAAAGGCGTCTTCGTGGTCAGCGTGTCGCTGAAAAACCTCACCGAGCTGGTCAAGAGCATCAAGCTCGGCGAAAGCGGCTACGTGATGCTGATCGAAGACGGCGTGGTGCTGGTCGACCCGCGCGACGCCGCCCACAGCTTCAAACCGCTCAAGGATCTCGGTGCGGCCTATGCGCAGCTGGCGAATACCGCCCAAGGCTCTACCGATGTGGAGATCGACGGCGTGCGTTACATGGCCAACGTGTGGACCTCCCCCGGCCTGGGCTGGCGTTATATCGGGCTGATCGAACACAACGAAGTGATGGCCGAAGCCACGCGCATGACCTACCTCACCGTGGCCATCGTCGGCGTGCTGGTGCTGATCTTCGGGTTGCTCGCGGCGGCGTTTTCCAAGGTCATCGTCAAGCCCATCGGCCAGGTCAGCACCGGTTTGCAGTCCATCGCCCAAGGCGAGGGCGACCTGCGTCATGAATTGCAGGTGCAGGGCAAGGATGAAACCGCCGAACTGGCGGGCTGGTTCAACAAGTTTCTCGCGGCCATTCGCCAATTGATCCAGCACATCGGCGCGGCCTCGGCCAATTTGCAGAACGCCTCGAAGGTCAACAGCGAGGTGGCGCATAACATGAACGAGGCCGCCGGGCGCCAACGCGAGGCAGTGGAACTGGTGTCGACGGCATTCAACGAAATGGTCGCCACCGCCAACGAAGTCGCCCGTTCGTGCAGCGGCGCCGCCGAGTCCGCCGAAAATGGCCACCGCCGCGTCGCCGAAGGCAAGCAGCAGATCGAGCTGACGACCGAAAACGTCAACCGCCTGGGCCGCCGCCTCACCGAATCGTCCCAGGCCATGGTCGAGCTGGAGGCCGGCAGCCGCAGCATCAACCAGATCCTCGGCACCATCCGCGCGATTGCCGAACAGACCAACCTGCTGGCGCTCAACGCCGCGATTGAAGCCGCGCGGGCCGGCGACCAGGGCCGGGGGTTTGCGGTGGTTGCAGACGAAGTCCGCGCACTGGCCAAGCGCACCTCCGATTCCACCAGTGAGATCGAGCAACTGCTCGGCACCCTGGGCAGCAAGACCGAAGAAGTCACGCAGAAAATGGGCAGTTGCCTGGACCTGTCAAAGGCCAGCGTGTCGTCCATCGAAAGCGCGCGGGACAGCTTTGAGGGTATCCAGTTATCGGTGAATGAAATCCGCGACCAAAACCTGCAAATCTCCGCCGCCGCCGAGGAGCAACACAGCGTCGCCGAAGAGATCAACCGGCACATCCAGCAGATCTACGACGAAGCACGGCTGGTGGAAAGCCTGGCCAACTCCGCACAGGACGACTCGGGACGGTTGTCGAACCTGTCGGATGAGCTGAATGGATTGGTGGGGCGGTTCAAATCGTAAAGGGCTGGATGCCGGCCCGGCGGTGAACACCGATGTCGGTAACAACAGAGATCAAATGTGTGGGGGCTTGCTTCCGATAGCGGTGTGCCAGCCACCCCACCAGCCAGCCCTGCCGCCGCCATCGAAGCCTCGCTGAAGCTCGACATCTCCCGCAGGGGGATTGGCGGCGGCTGCAGTTCTCATGTGCGATGCACCTCAATCACCACCCCCTCCTCCTCACTCGGCACACAGAAATGGCGTGTGATCAGATCAAACTCGGCATCCGTCGCGGCGAAATCATGGTCACCGCGCGCATTGCGCGCATGCAGCCGTGCACGGCACGTGTCGTCGTCGAGCTCGAGGTAGTGCAGGCGGTGCGGCACCTGGGCTGCCTGGGCCAGGCCAACCAGCCATTCGCGTTGGCTCAGGGTATTGGCCGGAAAATCCAGCACCACGTTATTGCCTGACGCCAGCAGGTTGATAACCAGCGGCCCCAACACCCCACGAATGCGCTGGGCGCAGCGCAGGTAGTCGCTGATCGACAGGATTTCGCCGGGGTACAACTGCGCAAGCCACTGGTCTTCGCTCAGCAGTATCGCGCCGTGTTCAACGGTGAGGCGGTGGGCAAGCGTTGACTTGCCCGAGGCGATCTTGCCGCACAGCAGGTGCAGGGTTGGCATGGGGATGCTTCCTTTGTGTGGCACTGAAGCATGCCATCTTTGACGCTGTTTCCTAACATTTCAGCGTCAATTGCCCTGAACTTTCCTACTTGCGCTGCGTTCACTTCCTATGTGCTGCCCCGACCTGGGGCGTTGATAACGTTGGAAAGCAACAAGGAGTCGCCGCCACCATGACTACCCTCTCCACCTACCGCCCTACGCCAGGCCCGCTGCACGCGACCTTGCTCGCCGGCACCGTGCCGTTGTTCCTTGGCGCCCTGCTCAGTGACATTGCCTACGGCAAGACCTACCAGATTCAGTGGGCCAACTTCGCCTCGTGGTTGATTGCCGGCGCGCTGGTGTTTGCCGGGCTTGCGCTGTTGTTTGCGCTGGTCAACCTGGTGCGCGCCGAACACAAGGCCGGGCAGCCGCTTGCGTACTTCCTGTTGTTATTGGCGACGTGGGTGCTCGGCTTGGTCAACGCGTTCCAGCATGCCAAGGACGCCTACGCGATGATGCCCACCGGCCTGGTGCTGTCGGCGATCGTTGCCGTACTGACGCTTGCGGCGACCTGGATCGGGCTGCGTTCGGGAGGTGCCCGATGAAAACGTCCAGCACATTGACCCTGTTGAGCGCCGCCCTGTTGCTGAGTGCCTGCGGTGGTGAAGGCGACAAGACCCAGGCCCACGGCCCCGATCCCAAACTGGCCGAGCAACAAAGCAGCCTGATACCAAGCATGAAAATCGCCGAACCGACCCCCTGGGGCGAGCAGAAACCCAAGGTACCCGAAGGCTACAGCGTCACGGCCATCGCCACCGACCTGGCGATCCCGCGACAGACGCTGGTGCTGCCCAACGGTGACGTCCTCGTCGCAGAAGGCCGTGGCGGCAGTGCGGCCAAGCTCAAGCCCAAGGATGTGATCGCCAGCCTGATCAAGGCCCAGGGCAACACCCAGGTCAAGGGCGGCAACCGCCTGACGCTGCTGCGCGATGCCGATGGTGACGGCACCTACGAACTGAAGACGGTGTTTGCCGAGAACCTCAACGCGCCCTACGGCCTGGCGTTTGCCGACGGCAAACTCTATGTGGCCAACCAGGACGCGCTGGTGCGCTTCGATTACACCGACGGCCAGACCAAAGCCGCCGGCGCGCCGACCAAAGTCACCGACCTGCCGGCGCAGATCAACCATCACTGGACCAAATCCCTGGCCATCAGCGCCGACGGGCGCCAGCTGTATGTGGGCATCGGTTCCAACAGCAACGTCACCGAACGCGGCATGGAAGTGGAAATCGACCGTGCCATGGTCTGGCAGATCGACGCCGCCACCGGCGCGCATAAACCCTACGCCACCGGCCTGCGCAACCCCACGGCACTGACCATGCAACCCGGCACCGGGCAACTGTGGACAGTGGTCAACGAACGTGACGAACTCGGCCCCGACCTGGTGCCCGACTACCTGACGTCGGTGCGTGAAGGCGCCTTCTACGGCTGGCCCTACAGCTACTGGGGCCAGAACGTCGACCCGCGCGCCCAACCGCAGGACCCGGCCAAAGTCGCCGCCGCGATCAAACCGGATTACAGCCTGGGCTCCCACGTGGCCGCGCTGGGCGTGGACTTTTCCATCCCGGCCATGGGCGACACGTTTGCCGACGGGGTGTTTGTGGGTGAACACGGCAGTTGGAACCGCCCGAACCCGGTGGGCTACAAGGTGATCTTCGTGCCGTTCAGCAACGGCAAGCCATCCGGCGAGCCGATTGATTTTGCGACCGGTTTTCACGGGGACGACGGCAAGACCCGCGGGCGCCCGGTGGGGGTGACGGTGGACCCAAAAGGTGCGCTGATCATCGCCGATGACCTGGCCAATACCGTGTGGCGGGTGACGCGGACTCAGTAACCGCTGATACCTGTCTGCCTGATGGAGATCCAAATGTGGGAGGGCTGTGCCCCTCCCACATTAAACTGCGCAGTTTGTAAGATTTTTATACGATCAATATTGATTTTTCGACTGGCGTTCGCGGGGGACGATGGCCCCCAAAGGTGCTCAGCTGTCGCCTTCACTCTGCAACTGCGCCTCCAGCCAGCCGAGCAACGCCGCTACCTCTGCCCGGCTGCCCGCCTCTTGATGCCGGTAAATCGAAATCGCCTCGGGCAGGTACACCCGCTCGGCGCATGGCCGCACCAGCGCACCACTTTCAATCAACCGGCCCGCCGTACGCTGCCAACCCATGGCGACTCCGTGCCCCTCCACTGCTGCCTGCAACATCAGCGGGTAGCTATCGAACGTGACACTGCGCGCATCCTCGGCCAATGCCTGACCGAACACTTGCAACCAGCTTTCCCACTCCATCAGGTGCGGAGGCTCGGAGCTGTGGTGCAAAAACGTGCATGACTGCAATTGGGCCAGCGACAGCGGTTTTGGCGCGGCGAGATAGGCCGGGCTGCACACTGGAAATACCTCGTCGGAGGCGGTGAACATCAACGGATGCGCGCCACTGGCGCGCCGCGTGCTTTGGAGGGCGACGTCGAAGGGGTCATTGAATTCCGTCAAAGGGCGGGTGGAGGTCACTACCTGGATTTCGATCTGTGGGTATTGCTGGTGGAAGCTCGACAGACGCGGCATCAGCCAATAAAACGCTTCGCACAACTGACAGAGCAACACCACCCGGTTGCTGTGTGGTGAGGCTCGCAAGCGGGCGGCGCTGTCACGGATGCTGTGCAATGCGTCGCTGACCACGCGCGCCAGGTCCTGCCCTTGCGGGGTGAGGAACACCGCACGGTTGCGCCGATAAAACAGCTTCACCCCGAGGTTGTCCTCTAGCCCGCGTATCTGGCGGCTGATGGCGGCCTGAGTAATGTGCAGCTCATCACCCGCCTTGGAAAAACTACCCAGGCGCGCCGCCGCTTCAAACGGCAACAAACTGGCCAGGGGCGGTAGGGTTTTGCCGAGCGTATTCATAATGGGAGGTTATGCATCCAGGGCCGAGAACTCGTTTGTAGCACAGCGGCAGGCCTGGGCACCATGCACCCACTCCCTGATGGATAACCCTGATGAACTCAATGCAAACGTCGATGCGCACCGGCGTGGCGCTGGCGGTGGTGGCGACCCTGGGCTGGGCGCTGAACTTCATCACCCCTTACGTCAGTGGCGCCTATAGCCTCTACGACCTGATGGTGGTGCGGTTTCTGATTGCAGGAATATTGGGCCTGATGGGTACCCTGCTGTACCGTGCCCACCTGCGTGTGCTCGGGCCAGGCCAATGGTGCGTCGCCGCAGCGCTCGGCGCACTCGGTTGCCTGGGGTACGGCGTGTGCATCGCTGCGGGTGTGGTATTCGGCGGCCCGGTACTGACGCCCACGTTGGTCGGCCTGGTTCCGGTGTTGCTGGCGCTGGTGGGCAATGCCAGCGACAAGACCGTGCAGTGGCGTCGGCTGGCGACGCCGCTGGCCAGCGTAACGGCAGGGTTGTTGCTGTCGAATCTCAGCAGCGCGCATCAGCCGTCATTGGGCATCGTCGCCTGGCTGGCCGGGTTGTTTTTTTCGGTGGGTGCAGTGGCCTTGTGGGTTGGCTTCAGTGTGATCAACCAACGGCAATTGATGAAACTGCCGGCGTCAGCCACCGGGCTCTGGAGCGCGCTGATGCTGCTGGGCGCAGGGCTCGCGACGCTGTGCCTGCTGCCTGTTGCGCTGGCGCTGGGCTTGCTCGAACTGCCAACCGCAGGTTTCAGCCTGCCCCAGGCAGGACCGTTGTATGCCTGGGGTTTGATCATCGCGGTGATGTCCACCGTGGTGGGCGCCTGGGCCTGGAACGCCGCAACCCGGCGCCTGCCCATGGTACTGAGCGGGCAATTGATTGCCCTCGAGTCGCTCTTCGCCACGCTGCTCGGCCTAGGGTTTCACGGGCGCTGGCCAACGCCGACGGAAACGGCAGGCCTGGCCGCCGTGCTGATGGGCGTGGTAATGGCGGTGCGGATCATCCTGAGCGGGGCAAGCGTCCCTGTAAAACGGGGCTTGATCGACTCAAGCCCCGGCCGCTTTACAGATCAGTGATTTCCTTGTGGCGCGGCACCAGCGTCTTCATCACGCTCCAGGCCACCAGATACGCCAGCGCGCAGATGGCGAACATGATCATGTAGCCGGTGTGGATGTCGTTGATCGACTTGTAGTAGTCGAACACCCAGCCGCCGATCTTGGTCATCACCACGCCGCCCAGACCACCGGCCATGCCGCCAATGCCCACCACCGAGGCCACGGTTTTCTGCGGGAACATGTCGGACACGGTGGTGAAGATATTGCACGACCACGCCTGGTGCGCGGAGGCGCCCACGCCGATCAACACCACCGGTACCCAGAAGCTGATATAGCCGAGCGGTTGGGCCAGCAACACCACCAGCGGGAACAATGCGATCACCAGCATGGCCTTCATGCGGCCGTCATACGGCGCATCGCCACGCGCCATAAAGTAGCTGGGGAACCAGCCGCCGCCGATACTGCCGACCATGGTCATGCTGTACAGCACGGCCAGCGGCATCACGATATCGGCGCCTTTCATGCCGTACTGCGCCGACAGGTAAGTGGGCAGCCAGAACAGGAAGAACCACCATACGCCGTCGGTCATGAACTTGCCGAAGGCAAAGGCCCAGGTCTGGCGGTAGGTCAGCAGCTTGAACCACGAGACTTTTTTCTCGGCCGTGCCGACGGGCGCCTTGGCAAACGGCTGCACGGTCTGGTCGCTGCGGATGTAGGCCAGTTCTTCGGCCGAAAGACGTTTTTGCTGCTCGGGTTTTTCATACACCGCCGCCCACACCGCCACCCACACGAAGCCGAGCATGCCGATGACCATAAAAGCCGCTTCCCAGCCCCACATGCCGGCAATCAAGGGCACGCAAATCGGCGCCAGGATCGCGCCGACGTTGGCGCCGGAGTTGAAGATACCGGTGGCCAGTGAGCGTTCTTTCTTGGGGAAATATTCGGCGGTGGCCTTGATCGCAATCGGGAAGTTACCCGCTTCGCCAATCGCCAGCACAGCGCGCGACAGCATGAAACCGGCAATCGACACCGGAATCACCGCCAGCCCGATGGCCCCGCTGACGGCGGCGATGCCCTCGCCCATCGGCACCGAGAACGCATGCATGATTGCGCCGGTGGACCAGATCGCAATCGCGATGACATAGGCGGCCTTGGTGCCGATCTTGTCGACAAAGCGCCCGGCGAACAGCATGGAAATCGCATACACAAACTGGAACACCGCCGCGATGTTGGCGTAGTCGGTGTTGCTCCAGCCAAATTGCGTGGACAACTGCGGGGCCAGCAGGCTGAGTACCTGGCGGTCGAGGTAGTTGACGGTGGTGGCGAAAAACAGCATCGCGCAGATGGTCCAGCGATAGTTGCCGACCGCCTGGCCAACACGATGGGCACTGATGGGCTCGTTCAGATTCATGGCATCACTTTTATTTTTGTTAGGTAGGACATAGGTAACGTCATATGTCGTCGTACAACTGTGGCTTTTATATCGGGCCGCTCGCGGGGTGTCAATCTGAAAAATCGCGAATTGTCGAGGTATCACGTGGTTACTAAACGTTTCAGGAAAGCCAGGTTGTAGGATGACAAACGGTTTTAATCCTCAATTGAGAAAAAACACGCTTAAAGGTGAATTATTTCATGTGCGCTTGTATCTGAACTGACAGAGCGGTGCTGTCGCAGTGATAGCACTCCCCTTGTTCAGTTTTAGAGTGGTTCGCATGAAATTACGTAAGAAGAGCGTCAAACCCATCGGGTTGAATGACATCACCATTGTCGACGACACCAAGGTGCGCAAGGCGATCACCGCCGCCGCCCTGGGTAACGCCATGGAATGGTTCGACTTTGGCGTGTATGGGTTTGTCGCCTATGTGCTGGGCAAGGTGTTCTTCCCGGACGCCTCGCCCAGCGTACAAATGATCGCCGCACTCGGCACGTTCTCGGTGCCCTTCCTGATTCGCCCGCTCGGCGGCCTGTTCTTCGGCGCGCTGGGCGACAAATACGGGCGCCAGAAAGTCCTTGCCGCGACCATCGTGATCATGTCGCTCAGTACCTTCGCCATCGGCCTGATCCCCGGCTATGCCTCGATCGGCATCTGGGCGCCGATCCTGTTGCTGCTGTGCAAGATGGCCCAAGGCTTCTCGGTGGGCGGTGAATACACCGGCGCGTCGATTTTCGTTGCCGAATATGCGCCGGACCGCAAGCGCGGTTTCCTCGGCAGCTGGCTGGACTTCGGCTCGATTGCCGGTTTCGTGCTCGGTGCCGGTGTGGTGGTGCTGATCTCCAGCGTGCTGGGCGAAGCCGAATTTGAAGCGTGGGGCTGGCGCCTGCCGTTCTTCCTCGCCCTGCCCCTGGGCATCATCGGCCTGTACCTGCGCCACGCGCTGGAAGAAACCCCAGCGTTCCAACAGCACATGGACAAGCTCGAACAAGGCGACCGCGAAGGCCTGAGCCAAGGCCCCAAAGTCTCGTTCAAGGAAGTTGCCACGCAACATTGGCGCAGCCTGCTGACATGCATCGGGATTGTCGCGGCCACCAACGTGACGTACTACATGCTGCTCACCTACATGCCCAGCTACCTGTCGCACAACCTGCACTACAAAGAAAACAGCGGCGTGCTGATCATCATCGCGATCATGGTGGGCATGCTGTTCGTGCAGCCGTTCATTGGTTTTGTCAGCGACAAGATCGGGCGCAAGCCATTCATTATCGCCGGCAGCATTGGCCTGCTGTTTCTGTCGATCCCGGCGTTCATGCTGATCACCAGCGGCAAGATCGGCCTGATCTTCGCCGGCCTGTTGATCCTGGCGGTGATCCTCAACTTCTTTATCGGCGTGATGGCCTCGACGTTGCCGGCGATGTTCCCTACCCACCTGCGCTACAGCGCGCTGGCGAGTGCGTTCAACGTTTCGGTATTGATCGCCGGTGTCACCCCGACCGCCGTGGCCTGGTTGGTGGAAAGCACCAACGACCTGTACATGCCCGCCTATTACCTGATGGTGTTTGCGCTGGTCGGCCTGGTCACCGGCCTGACCATGAAGGAAACCGCCAACAAGCCCCTGCGCGGCGCGGCACCGGCGGCGTCGGACATGGAAGAGGCCAAGGAGTTGCTGCAGGAACACCACGACAATATCGAGCAGAAGATCGAAGACATCGATGCGCAGATTGCCGAATTGGAAGCCAAGCGCAAGAGCCTGGTGCAGCAGCATCCCCGTATCAACTAAACCCTTACCCCGCGTGGTGGCCGAGGCCACCACGCTGCCGGAGTGTTCAGCATGCTTTCGAGCGTCACCGCCCCACAATCGCTGCTCAGCCCGGAAGAGCGCGCTGCGATTGCCGAAATAGAAGCCACCACCAGCATCCTGCAACTGGTCACGCGCCTGACCAACATGCGATTTGCCGGCATCGCCAAGTTCACGGACCAGGACTGGATCGTGTGCTCGGCCTACGACCCCATGGAAATGGGCATCAACGTAGACGATGTACTCGACCTGGAAACCACCCTGTGCAGCGAGTTCTGCGTCAACCCGCAGACCTTGTTCATCCCCCAAGTCAGCGCAGACGGCCGCTTTGCCACGCGGCCCGTGGTCAAGCAATACGCCATCGAAAGTTACGCGGGAGCGCCGATCTTCCTGCCTGACGGTCGCCTGTTCGGCGCGCTGTGCGCGCTGGATTCGCGCGCGATGCTGTTTGACGACCCCAACCTGCCGGAAACCCTCAGCCTGTTCGCCCGGCTGATCGGCTGCATCTTCTTCGCTAATTTAACGGCGAATGATTGCTAGGCGCCGATTGGCCACGCAGGTCGGCGATATCGCGCTTGGGCGGCACACCGTGTCAGTGGCCGCGCCGTGCGCTGCCGCAGCGCCTGAACCTCTAAATATTTCGCCGGGGCCGCCGATAGCCTGTCATACCACTGACTTGCAGCGAGGCCCTGCGCAAAATAATGCCCAACTCTCTCGCCCCTATCGTCCGCTCGCTCTCCTCTCGCACCAGCTTGTCGCTGACGCGCACCTCACTGTTCAACTTCATGATCCTGCTGGCCGGTGTGTTTGCGGCCGCGGCGTACTCGCTGATCTACCTTGCCCACGACATGGACCGGTCAGAGCAAGCCGAGAGTGCATTTCATACGCATAAAGCCATGCAGGCGATGGAGAAGTCCATGCGTTTGAACGTCAAGGACTACGCCTTCTGGAGCGATGCCTATCGGCATCTTCACCTGCATGTCGATGAAGACTGGGCCTATACGCGCGGCAATGTCGGGGCGACGTTGTACCAGGATTTCGGTTTCCAAGGCGTGTTTGTGGTCAACGATGCCGACCGCACGGTGTATGCAGTGGTCGAGGGCGAACAGCAACCCTTTGAGATCAGCGAGTGGCTCGACCAGCCCCTCACCGCCCTTCTCGAACAGGCGCGGGCGGGGGTTGAAAACGAAACATCGGTGAGCACCCTCATCAACGTGCGCGGCAACCCTGCGCTCGTGGCCGCCGCCGCCATCACGCCAGGCACCGACCCCACGGTGGTCGCCGATGAGCGGCGGGCCTCGGTGCTGGTGTTCGTCAATATTCTTGACGGCGCCAAACTGGGCGTGATCGGCGATGACTTCGGCGTGGCCAAGCTGCACATCGCCACAGCCGCCGACATCGCCAAGGGTGTGTCGCTGCCCCTCGGCGACAACGGCAGCGCGGGCAGCCTGTATTGGCAGCCGGAGCAGCCCGGCAAGCGTTTGATGGGCGTCGCCCTGCCGCTGCTGGGCCTGGCGGCGTTGCTGGTGTGCCTGATGACCTGGATGATTTTGCGGCGCAGCACTGCGGCCGCCCTTGCCCTCGATGCCAGCCATGACTCGTTGCAAAACAGCCAGAACGCCTTGGCCACCAGCGAAGCGCGCTTTCGCGATGTGGTGGAGGCCAGTTCCGATTGGGTGTGGGAGATCGATGCCGAGTGGCGCTTTACGTATTTGTCGGAGCGTTTCGAAAGCGTCACCGGCTTGGCCCGTGATACGTGGATCGGCGCGGCGATGAACGACCTGCTGGAGACCGAAGACGGCTTGCTGTCGCAATGGTTGTGCACGCCGGGGCGCCGCCCCGACCTCAGCGTGCAATGCCTGTACCTGGATGCTAAGGGGCAAGAGCGCACCACCCGGTTGTCGGCGCGGCAAATGCCCTGTGGCGGGTTTCGTGGCACGGCCACCGACGTGACCGAAGAAGTCGAGGCGCGCCGGCGTATTGAGTTTCTGTCCCTGCATGACGCCCTAACCGGGTTGCCCAACCGTACGCGCCTGCAAGCCTTCCTCGACAGCAAACTCAAAGCGCTGCCGCCGCCGGAACGCCCGCTGGTCATGCTCAGCCTGGACCTGGACCGCTTCAAGCCGGTCAACGACTTGCTCGGGCATGCCGCCGGCGACCGCGTGCTCAATGAAGTGTCGAGCCGCCTGAGCGCTTGCGTGCGCCATGGCGACCTGGTGGCGCGGGTCGGTGGCGATGAGTTTGTGCTGATCCTGACCGATGCCGGCACGCAGGACGACGTCGAAAACCTGTGTCGGCGCTTGATCGGGTCGATCGAGCAGGCCATCCGCATCGATGACCAGGACGTGTTTATCAGCGCCAGCATCGGCATCACACTGGCGCCCAATGACGCCAGCGAGGTCACCGAGCTGCTGCGTTACGCCGATATCGCGCTGTACGAGGCCAAGGCGGCCGGGCGCAATACCTGGCGGTTTTACTCGGGTGAGATGAACGCGAAAATCATCGAACGCCGCCGCCTGGAAAGCGACCTGCGCTATGCGATCAAACATGAGGAATTGCGCCTGCACTTCCAGCCACGCTATCGCATCGCCGATGGGCAGATGGTCGGGGCCGAAGCGCTGGTGCGCTGGCAGCACCCGGTGCGCGGGCTGATCGCCCCGGACACCTTCATCCCGATTGCCGAAGAGTCGGGGTTGATCCTGTCCCTCAGCGATTGGGTGCTAGCCACCGCCTGCGCCTGTGCCGCCAAATGGCCGGACAACCTGTTCGTGTCGGTGAACCTCTCGCCCATCGAATTCAAGCGCGGCCACCTGGTACAACGCGTACGCCAGGCGCTGAATACCGCGGGCATCGACCCGGCGCGGGTTGAGCTGGAAATTACCGAGAGTGTCATGCTCGAAGATGCCGTTGTCGCGCTTGAGGTGATGCACACCCTCAAGCAGTTGGGCATTCGCATCGCCATGGATGATTTCGGCACCGGGTATTCATCCCTCAGCTACCTGCGCGCCTTCCCGTTCGATGGGCTGAAAATCGACCGCAGCTTCCTGACCCGGCTCGAAGACAGCGAGGGTGACATGGCCATTGTCCAGGCCATCATCGGCCTCGGGCGCGCCCTGACACTCACGGTGACCGCCGAAGGCATCGAAACCGCCGAGCACCTGGCCATGCTCAAGGCCGTGGCCTGTGATGAGGGCCAGGGTTACTTCCTCAGTCGCCCCATGGATATCGATGCGTTCACCAACCTGCTGATGGATGATCACCAGCGAACCCATCAGGCATAACGCACGTGGGTCAGTAGGACAGTTCTACGCGCGAGGCGTGATGCGCTATTTGAAAAAGTGACTCGGCGTCTTGCCGAACTGCTTCTTGAACATGCTGGTAAACGCGCTCGGGCTGTCATAGCCGAGCGCCAGGGCCACGTCGATGATCTTCTCGCCCAGCGCGATGCGCTCCAGTGCCAGCAGCAAGCGTGCCTGCTGACGCCATTGGCCGAAGGTCATGCCGGTTTCCCTGCGGAACAAGCGCTGGATGGTTTTCTGGTCCAGGCCCAGGCGTTCGCTCCAGTGCGCGACGGTGGAGGCGTCGCCGGGGTCCTGTTGCAGCGCCAGGCAGATTTGCCGTATACGCGGGTCGCCAGGCTGCGGCAAGGACAACGGCAGGGCCGGCAACAGGGCAAGCTCATCGAGGATCAGGTGCATGATCCGGGCGTCCCGCGAGTCCTCGGCATAGGGCGGCTTCAAACTGACCGAGGCCTTGATCAGCTCGCTCAGCAGGGGCGAGATGCTCACCGCCTTGGTCTCGGTGGGCAGGTTGGGGAAGCTGTCGGCGCGGACAAACACGCTGCGCATCTTCAGCGGCCCCACGCACCGCAAGGAATGCACATGCCCGCTGGGCATCCAGAAACCGCGATGGGGAGGCACCGTCCATTGGTTCTGCGCCGAATGCACGACCATCACGCCTTCAGTGGCATAGAGCAGTTGATGCTTATCGTGGCTGTGGTCGGGGATCACCCAATTTTCCGGGTAATCGGTGGCCGAACTGATCACGGCCCAATCGCCCTCGTCGATCTCTTGCAGGAATTTATCCAGGGATTTGATCATTTCGCCCTTTTTGCGACAGTTGTTGCCCCGATTTCGCGAGACAGGCATTTTTCAGGAATCTAGCATAAACCCCGAAACAATTTGAAATGGGCAGCCGGCTCAAGTACTGGCTGCCCCTGTTCGCTGCCTTGTATGGAATGCCTGCATGTCGACACTCACCGCGTCACCCGCTGCTGCAACCAGTACACCCCACGCCAGCCCCTTGGTTATGCGCATCCTTGGCGCGTGCGCCCTGGCGCATCTGATCAATGACCTGATCCAGGCCGTGCTGCCGTCGATCTATCCGATGCTCAAGGCCAACTACGGGCTGACATTCACCCAGGTGGGAATGATTACCCTGACGTTCCAACTGACCGCCTCACTGCTGCAACCGTGGATCGGTTACCACACCGACCGCTATCCCAAGCCCTGGCTATTGCCGGCCGGCATGGTGTGCACCTTGATCGGTATTTTGATGCTGGCATTTGTCGGCAGCTTCCCGGCGATTCTGCTGGCGGCCGGGCTGGTGGGCGTTGGCTCGTCGACCTTCCACCCGGAAACGTCCCGCGTGGCACGCCTGGCTTCCGGTGGCCGCTACGGCCTGGCGCAGTCGACGTTCCAGGTCGGCGGCAACACCGGGAGTGCCTTGGGGCCCCTGCTGGCAGCGGCGATCATCATCCCGTACGGCCAGGGCAATATCGCCTGGTTCGGCCTGTTTGCGGTGTTCGCGATTCTGGTTTTGTACGGCCTGAGCCGCTGGTATCGCAACCACCTCAACCTGTTCAAGCTCAAGCAGGGCGGCAAGGCTACCCACGGGCTGTCCAAAGGCCGCGTGACCTTTGCTCTGGTGGTGTTGGCCGTGCTGGTGTTTTCCAAGTACTTCTACATGTCCAGCCTCACCAGCTATTTCACCTTCTACCTGATCGAAAAATTCAACCTGTCGGTGGCCAACTCGCAGTTGTACCTGTTCCTGTTTCTGGGCGCGGTGGCGGCGGGCACCTTCTTTGGCGGGCCGATCGGCGACCGGATCGGGCGCAAGAAGGTCATTTGGTTCTCCATCCTCGGCGCCGCGCCGTTCACCCTCGCCCTGCCCTACGTCGACCTGTTCTGGACCGCCGTGCTCAGCGTGGTGATCGGCTTTATCCTGGCCTCGGCGTTCTCGGCCATCGTGGTATTCGCCCAGGAGCTGGTGCCAGGCAACGTGGGAATGATCGCGGGCGTGTTCTTCGGCCTGATGTTCGGCTTCAGCGGGATCGGCGCGGCTTTGCTGGGTTTGCTCGCCGATAGCCATGGCATCGAGTATGTCTACACGCTGTGCTCTTTCTTGCCGCTGGTAGGCATCCTGACGATCCTGCTGCCGTCGACCAAAGGCGTGTGACCGACCCGTTGCGCAGTGCCTTTGCACTGCGCAGCGTCATGCAGGCTAAATCGTGCTTAAATCCCCGTTTGGCAGCCCCGTGCGCTTCTCTGCGTATCGCCACTCGCTAGGATTACCGCATGCGCCTGTCAGACTTCATCCTTAGCAACCTCGAACCCATCCTGCAGGACTGGGAAGACTTCGCCAGCACGATCCAGACACCCGGCGCGGCACTGGACCAGGACGGCCTGCGCGATCATGCCGCGCAGATGTTGCACGCCATCGTCCAGGACCTGCGCACCACGCAGACCGTGCAGGAGCAGTTGGACAAGGCCCAGGGCCTGGCCCCCCAGGGAGACGCGGAAACCCCCGCCGAAACCCATGCGGTCACACGCTTGATGGCGGGGTTTTCCATCGACCAGATGGTGTCCGAATACCGTGCGCTGCGTACCAGTGTGCTGCGCCAATGGCTCAAGCGTGTCAAGGGCGGTACAGCGCTGGATGTCGATGACATGAACCGTTTTCATGAAGCTATCGACCAGGCCCTCGCCGAATCCATCGCCAGTTATTCGCGGGCAGTGGAAGCCTCGCGCAACGTGTTCCTCGGCATCCTCGGTCATGACCTGCGCACACCACTGGGCGCTATCTTGCTTGGTGCCGATAGCCTCAGACGCTCACAACTGGGGGGCGAACGCGACAGCCGCGTGGCCACCCAGATCTACACCAGCGTCCAGCGTGCCAGCCAAATTGTCGGCGACCTGTTGGACCTGACACGCTGCCAGATGGGCCCCGGTATTCCGGTAAGACGCACCCAGGTCGACCTCGTGCCGATCTGCGAGCGTATCGTTGCCGAGATCCAGGCATTTGATCCGCACGCCCAGCTACGATTCGAGTCGGCCCCATCGGCGGCGGGACTGTTCGACGGCGCGCGCATGGAGCAGGTGTTTTCCAACATCATCAGTAACGCCGTGCATCACGGCGACTTGCATTCGCCCATTGCGGTGGCGCTGACGGTCACGCCAGACCACTGTGTGTTCAGCGTGCATAACCAGGGCCCGCCGATCCCGAATGACGTGCTGCCCTTCATTTTCAACCCCATGGGGCGCTTTTCCCAACGTTCGGTGATTGAGCATGGCCCGACGGAAGGCCTGGGGCTGGGTCTGTTTATCGCCTCCGAAATCGTCGCCTCCCACCAGGGTTTGATTGAGGTCGAATCCGACAGCCGGCACGGCACGGTGTTTCGTGTGACGGTGCCCCTCAACGGCGCTGGAGCAGCTTGATAGCCGATTGCCACTAATGCTCCGAAATGCCTGTGAAACGCTTACAATCGCGTTTGTCCACGCACCTCAGGCAGACCCGGCAACACATGACACTCGACCCTCCTACCATTTTGGCCCTCACCGTCGCCCTGGCCGCCGCGGCCGCCCTGTACCTCGCGGTGGAATGGCGCAGCGTGCGCGAACCGTCGCTGCTGTTCTGGAGCGCCGGTTTCGCCACCATTAGCCTTGGCTCCACGCTGGCGCTGCTGCGCATCAACGGTTTTTTAGTCATCGGTATCTGGTTCGCCAACGGCTTGCTGGTGAGCGCACATTTTCTGTTTTTGCTCGGCGTGGCACGGTTTACCCAGGTGCGCGTGTCGCGGGCGTGGTTGCTGATGGTCGCCGTCTGGTTTGGCATGCTGGCCCTGCCGGCCGACCCGTCATGGTCCAAAGCCATGCTGGTGGTGCAGTCGCTGCTGGTCGCCCTGCCCACCTTGCGTGCCAGCTTGCTGCTGCGGCCCCATGGCCGGTCCTTGAGCGTGGGTGCGGTGCAACTGCGTTTCGTGCTGCTGATCCATGGGCTGTTCTACGTGATCAAGGCCCTCTCGGTCGTGGTCCCCGGCACGCTGATCGACCTTGCCGCGTTCAAGGGCGAAATCATCCAGGTTTCCCTGGTGGAAGGCGCGATGGCGATCATGTTGATTGCCTTGTCCATGACCGGCTCCGAGCGCTACCGCCGCGAACAACAGATCGCCCGCCTCGCCGCCCGCGACCCACTCACCGCCCTCTACAACCGCCGCGCCCTCGACCTGCGCGCCCCGCGCCTGCTGGCGCAGATCTCGCCGGCCCAACCCGGCGCCCTGCTGCTGATCGACATCGACAACTTCAAAGGGGTCAACGACCTCCACGGCCACACGGCGGGCGACCGTCTGTTGATCGCCCTGAGCGAGATGATCCGCGGCGTCGTGCCCAAGGGCGCACTGGCGGCACGCTTGGGCGGCGATGAATTTGTGATCCTGCTGAGCCCGGCGTCTACCGAGCAGATTGTTGAGCTGGGCAGCGACTTGCGCGGGCAATTCCAGCAATTGGCCGCGCAGAGTTTCAGCACGCCGCAACCGGTGACGTTGAGCATTGGCGCGAATCTGTTCGATCAGCCGGAGAGCCTGGCGGTGTTGATTGAACAAGGGGATTGGACGTTGTATGAGTCCAAGCGGGGTGGGCGCGACAGTATTCGGTTGGTGGATAGGACCGGGCCGGGGGCCTGATGCGGATGAGGGAGCGGCGGTCTTGGAGGCCGTTCATAGCAACCGGGCAATGCTCACGCCGCCGAGTCCGAACAAATTAACGCCCAGCACCCGCACACACAGGGCGTAGAGCTTAATCGGGTCAGTCATCTCGCCGCCCATTCACCACGATGTAAAGTAATGGCCCCACCGACACGAACACGGCGGTCAGCAGAAAATACGGTAGCACCGACATCAGCCTGCGCCCTCGCCGACGCGCATCCCGATACATCCATACGCACGCCAGTACCGCCATCAGGTATAGATCAATCACCACCTGCGCGGTGTCGGGCCGTGATAGCAGTTCCCGTCCAAAGGCCGGCAGCGATTGCTCGGCGGTGAGCATCGTCACCAGGGTATACAGCGAAAACCCGAGCAAAGCGGCCAGGGCGAGAAAGGGTCTGGGCATGGTCTGTTCCTTGACGTGATCGAGCCTCACCTTAGTGATAAGGTTTGGCCCCTCGCAATGACCTCGGAGGTCATCAATACGCCATGGACAACCCTGCCACCGCCGGCGAACACCTGCGCCAGTTACGCAAACAGGCCAAGCTCAGCCAACTCGACCTGGCCTTGATCACCGGCGTGTCCCAGCGCCACCTCAGTTGCCTCGAAACCGGCCGCGCCAGGCCCAGCCCGGTTACGTTGCATGCATTGCTGACCGCACTGGATGCGCCGTTGGAACGCGCCAACCGCGTGTTCCTCGCCGCCGGTTACGCCCCGCGCTATAGCGCCACCCCGCTCGCGTCCCCGGCCATGGCCGCGATTCGTGAAGCGGTCAGCCATGTACTGCATGCCAACAACCCGGCGCCGGCGATTCTGCTGGGCAGTGAGTGGCAAGTGTTGGCGGCGAATGCCAGCGCCGCCGTGCTGTTTGCGCTGCTGGGCATCGAGCCCCGGGCGGCCGACGACCTCAACCTGTTGACCACCCTGCTGCAACCCGGCGGCCTGGGTGACCACCTGCTCAACGCCGAAGAGATCCGCACCCTGGCCTGGCAACGGGCAGCTCGCGAGGCGCTGGGCAACCCGGCGTTGGCCACGTTGCTGGCGCGCCTGCCGCCGCCCACCCACACCCAACTGCCCAACGAAATGCCACCGCTGGTGCTGACCCGCGTGCGTTCAAGCCGGGGTGAGCTGAGCTTTCTGTCGACGTTCACCACTTTCGGCATGCCCCAGGACATCACCCTGACGTCACTGCGTATCGAGCATCTGATTCCTGCGGACGACGCGACCTGGCAGGTGATGCGCGGCGCCTACGCCGATTATGCCGCGCTGGTTTTGTGAAATATCTGTACGTAGACTGCGGCGATACCACAACTGAAGGCGGCGAAGAAAACGTCATGCAAGTTACCGAAGTCTCCATTGCCCAATTGCGCGCTGCGCTTGAATCCGGCCAGACCACTGCGGTGGAACTGGTCAAGGCTTACCTGGCCCGGATCGAGGCCTACGACGGCCCGCAGACCGCCACCGCGTTGAACGCCGTGGTGGTGCGCAACCCGCAAGCCCTGGAAGAAGCCGAGGCGTCCGATGCGCGCCGCGCCAAGGGCCAAACCCTGGGGCCATTGGATGGCATCCCCTACACCGCCAAAGACAGCTACCTGGTAAAAGGCCTGACCGCGGCCTCCGGCAGCCCGGCGTTCGCCAAACTCGTTGCGCATCGCGACGCCTTCACCATCGAACGCCTGCGCGCCGGTGGCGCGATCTGCCTGGGCAAGACCAATATGCCGCCGATGGCCAATGGCGGCATGCAACGCGGCGTGTATGGCCGCGCAGAAAGCCCCTATAACGCCGGCTACCTCACCGCGCCGTTTGCCTCCGGCTCGTCCAATGGCGCCGGCACCGCAACGGCGGCCAGCTTCGCCGCGTTCGGCCTGGCCGAAGAAACCTGGTCGAGCGGACGCGGCCCGGCGTCCAACAACGGCTTGTGCGCCTATACCCCATCGCGCGGCGTAATTTCGGTGCGCGGCAACTGGCCGTTGACCCCGACCATGGACGTGGTGGTGCCGTTCGCGCGCACCATGGCCGACCTGCTCGAAGTGCTCGACGTGGTGGTGGCAGAAGACCCGGACACCCGTGGCGATTTGTGGCGCCTGCAACCCTGGGTACCCATCCCCAGCGTCGCCTCGGTGCGCCCAGCCTTCTATGCCGAACTGGCCGCTCCAGCCGAAGCCCTCGCCGGTAAACGCTTCGGCGTGCCGCGCATGTACATCAATGCCGACCCCGACGCCGGCACCAGCGAAAAACCCGGCATCGGCGGCCCGACCGGGCAGAAAATCAACACCCGTGTCAGCGTGATCGACTTATGGAAAGCCGCACGCGCGGCGCTGGAAGCCGCCGGCGCCGAAGTCATCGAAGTGGATTTCCCACTGGTCTCCAACTGCGAAGGCGACCGCCCCGGCGCGCCGACGGTGTTTACCCGCGGGCTGGTCTCCAAAGAATTCCTGCACGACGAGTTATGGGAGCTGTCGGCCTGGGCGTTCGACGATTTCCTGCGCGCCAACAACGACCCAGCGCTCAACCGCCTGGCGGAGGTAGACGGCCCGCAGATTTTCCCCCACGACCCCGGCACCCTGCCCAACCGCGAAGACGACCTCGCCGCCGGCATGGACGAGTACGTGCGCATGGCGCAACGCGGTATCACGCCGTGGGACCAGATCACCAGCGTGCCCGACGGCCTGCGCGGCCTGGAGCAAACCCGGCGCATCGACCTGGAAGACTGGATGGACACACTGGGCCTGGATGCGGTGCTGTTCCCCACCGTGGCCGATGTGGCCCCGGCCGACGCCGACGTGAACGAAGCCAGCGCCGACATCGCCTGGAGCAACGGTATCTGGGTGGCCAACGGCAACCTCGCCATCCGCCACCTGGGCGTACCCACCGTCACCGTGCCGATGGGCGTGATGGCGGATATCGGCATGCCGGTGGGGCTGACGTTTGCCGGGCGTGCTTATGATGATTCGGCGCTGTTGCGTTTCGCGGCGGCGTATGAGGCGACGGGCAGCAAGCGCCTGGTACCGCCGCGTACGCCGCCGTTGGCAGTTGAGTAAACGCGGCCCGGGTGCGAGATAAGCCCGTTTGATTGCAGTTCAAATCAGCGGGTATAGGGCACGGCAATCAACAGGATTGCCGTGCCGTGGGTCAGCGTCGCCGCCAGCACGCCGTAGCGCATACGCACCAAGGCGCAGGCCAAGCCTTCCAACAAGGTAAACAACAACACCGGCCAAGCCACTGCCTTTGACCCACACAACCAGTCGCCACAACTCGGGCGCCGCCCGTGCAAGCAACATAATCAGTAGCAGCGACAGGCAACCCAGTGCCCCCAACACGAGTGTATTGGCCGAAAAGGCGATCTGTACGTCGCTGCCGACCGCCCACAGGTCTAACGGCGTCATCGCATCTCGCATCAGCACAAACGCCGCCAGCAAGATCAGGATACGCATCGCCACCAGTGAGCGTGGCGTAGCCGCCCACCACACGCCAAATAGCAGCAGGCCAGGCAGCAGATGAAAGAGGTAGTTGACCAGCACGCCGAAGGCGGACGTCATCACCCCCGTGGGCCCGCATTGCGGCGTAACCACTCATCCACCACGTCACCCAGGGTCTTGGGCGTTTCGTCGCGAATCCAGGCCATGAACGGGCGGTCGAATTTGAACGCAGGGCCACAGTGCAACAGCATGAAGCGGCGTACGTTCTGGGTGTTTTTATAGCCAGGCGTCACCGGCGTGGCGCGGGTGAGAGGGTTGCTGTGCCAGTCAAAATCCATTTTTGTTCCCGGGCAGTTTTTGATGTCCGCAGTAGCATAGCTATCTGCCAGCTATCTAGGAAGCAACCGGGTATTCCGAGTAAAACTGGTAGATGTGTTGAGACGTCGTATAAGGGCTTCCTATGCTCAACTGCCCATCTTTTCTGAATATTTCAGATTTCACTTCCCCTCCCCCTAAAAAATATTGCATGGTTGTACGACGACTCAAACTGTCGTAAACATCAACAACAATAAGGAACCCCCCATGCAAAACATCAAAGTGCTGATCGGTTTTCTGTGCCTGTTCAGCGGCTACGTCACGGCTGCCCCTGCCGATCAGGATGTCGCCCAAGCGGTCGACCACCTGACCCAAGCCATGCTGCACAAAGACATCAAGCAGTTGCAGGCGCTCACCGCCGAGCAGCTCACGTACGGCCACTCCAGCGGCAAGATCCAGAACAAACAGGAGTTCATCGCCGATATCGAGACCGGTCGCAGCGGCTTCAAGACCCTGGAAATGCAGAAGCAGACCATCACCCTGCAAGGCGATACCGCCCTGGTGCGCAACCACTTTCACGCCCAGGCAGTGAACAGCGGCGTTGAAGTACCCACCGACATCGAGAACTTCCAGGTGTGGCAGAAACAGAAAGGCCACTGGTTGCTGATCGGTCGTCAGGCGTTCAAATTCTGATCGCCCGCGGGCTCACCACGCCACCACCTGGCGCACCTTGAGCAACGCCCCGCGCAGCGCCGGCATATCCACCGAGCCCAAGGCCAGGCGCAGCGCGTGGGGCACTTGGGCCGAGACGGCAAATGGCTCGGCGGTCGACACCGAGATGCCCTCGCGCAGTAGGGTCATGGCGACTTGATCGGCGCGGGCCTCCTCTGCCAATGGCAACCACAAAAAGTACGATGACGGGTGACTGCTATACGCCAGCCCCTGCAACACGTGCGCCGCCAAGGCTTGGCGCGCCTGGGCGTCATGGCGTTTTTGCGTTTCCAACTGCGCCACCGTGCCATCTTCGAGCCAGGCCACGGCAATGGCGCTCATCACACCGGGCACGTTCCAGGTGGTCGCCATGACGGCGCGTTCCAGCTGTTTCGCCCAGGCCGGCGGTGCGGCGACAAACCCCACGCGCAGCCCGGTGGCGACACTCTTCGACAACCCACCCACGTACACCGTGCGCTCCGGCGCCAGGCTCGCCAGCGGGGGTGGTGCGTGTTCGGCCAGAAATGCGTAGGCCGCGTCCTCAATGATCATCAGGTTGTGCTGACGGGCGACAGCAACCAGCCGTTCGCGTTGCGGCAGGTCCATCACCCAGCCCAGTGGATTGTGCAAGGTCGGCATGCTGTACACCGCGCGGACCGGGCGCTTGCGACACAGGGCGTGGAGGTAATCCAGGTCCGGGCCACGGGGGGTCACCGGGATGGCGACGATTTCCAGGTGCAGGGTTTCGGCCAACACCTTGAACCCCGAATAGGTCAACGCGTCCACGGCGATCACATCCCCAGGCTTGAGCAGCGCCATCATCGTTACCGCCAGACCATGCTGCGCACCGCTGACCATCAGCACCTGCTCGGCTTCCACCGTCAGGCCCCGGCGCAGCAAGTGCCGCGCCATCGCTGCACGCTCATGCAGACGTCCGGCATGGGGTTGGTAACGCAGCAGCGCCTCCAGGTCGCCGGACAACGCCAATTGGCGCAACGCGGTGCGCAGCAGTTCGGCCTGGCCCGGCAACGACGGGTAGTTGAAGTTGAGGTCGAGCAGGCCGGTCGCTACCGTCATTTGCCCACTGCCCTGCCCCGGCGGCAACGAAATCTCGCGCACGAAGGTGCCGCGCCCGGTTTCGCCGCTGACCAGGCCCATGGCCGCAAGCTCCGAGTACACACGGCTGGCGGTGACCAGGGCAAGGCCATGCTCGGCCGCCAGTTGGCGATGGGTGGGCAGGCGCGTGCCGGGGAGCATGTGCCCCGAGCGAATGGCTTCGGCGAAGGAGTCGACCAGCAGCTTGTAGCGGGCACGGGGCATTGGCGATGTATCCATGACAATTTTTTGATTGTCTTGATCTTCGATCCTAGGATGGCTCTCACGCAACCTTTCTTTGTTTCGGACGCCGCCCATGGAACGCACCTCCCCGCTCGACACCCCGGACAGCAATACCCAGGGCTGGATCAACGGCTTTATCGGCGTGCTGATTTTCAGCGGCTCGTTGCCCGCCACGCGCCTGGCCGTGCTGGAGTTCGACCCGGTGTTCCTCACCCTGATCCGCGCCACCATTGCGGCGCTGCTGGGGCTGCTTTTGCTGTGGCTGTTCAAGGAAAAACGCCCCATGCGCAGCCAATGGGTACCGCTGGTCATCGTGGCGCTGGGCGTGGTGATCGGCTTTCCTTTGCTCACCGCCCTGGCGCTGCAATACGTGACCTCCGCGCACTCCATCGTATTCATCGGCCTGCTCCCCCTGGCCACCGCGATCTTCGGTGTGCTGCGCGGCGGCGAGCGACCGCGCCCGGCGTTCTGGCTGTTTTCGGTGCTGGGCAGCGCCCTGGTGATGGGTTACGCCTTGGCCCAAGGCTTGAGTGCCGCGCCTGCCGGTGACGTGTTGATGCTATTGGCGGTGCTGGTGTGCGGCCTGGGATACGCCGAAGGCGCCAAGCTGTCGCGCAGCCTGGGCGGCTGGCAGGTGATCTGCTGGGCGCTGGTCGTGTCGCTGCCGGTGGTGCTGCCGTTGAGCCTGGCCCTGGCGCCATCCAGCTTCACCGGCATCAGCTTGCCAGCGTGGCTGAGCCTGGCGTATGTGTCGTTGTTCAGCATGTTGATCGGCTTTGTGTTCTGGTACCGCGGGCTGGCCCAGGGTGGCATCGCCGCCGTCGGCCAGTTGCAGTTGCTGCAGCCGTTCTTCGGCCTGGCACTGGCGGCGGGCCTGCTGCATGAACAGGTAAGCCTGGGCATGGTACTGGTGACGGTTGCCGTGATCGGCTGCGTGGCCGGCGCCAAGGAGTTCGCCCGCTAGCGCTGCGGCGCGACCATCTTGAACTTGATACGGATGTCGTTGGACACCACGCTGTTGCCGGCCCACTCCCCCTCGCCGATCTTGAAGTCACCTCGCTTGAGGGTGAATTCGCCGTCGAATATGCCAATGCCATCCAGCTCCTTGAGCAGCACCTGCACGTCAACCGGGCGGGTGGTGCCCTTGATGGTCAGGTTGCCGCTGATCTTGAAGCGGTTGTCGCCCAGGGCCTTGACCGCCGTGGACTCATACACGCCCACCGGATAGGTGGCGGTATCAAACCAGGACGCGCGTTGCAGGGTGTCATTGGCATCGTCGCTCCCGGCGTTGATGCTGGCGAGCTGAATCTTCAGCAACGCGTGCCCCGCCTCAGGTTTGCGGGTATCGAAGGTCAACGTACCCTCGAACTGGCCGAAGGTGCCGTAGACCTGCTGCCCCAACTGTTTGTAGGTAAAGGTGATCTGGCTGGCGGTGGGGTTGACGTCCTTGTACTCCACGGCCTGGGCGCTGGCGATGCAGCCCAGCACAAGGGTAAGCCCCAACAGTCGACGTTTCATGCACCGCTCCGCAAAAAAATGGCTGTATTCCCATCAGGCGCGGGTCCTGCTAAACAGAGTAACCGCCCATTACAACAAGGAGTTTGCATGCACTTCCCTTCTCTGCAAGACATCACGGCCCCGGAAGGCATTTGCTACGGTTGCGGCAGCAGCAACCCCCACGGCCTGCACATCAAGAGCCGCTGGGACGAGGACCGCATCCACGTCATCGCCGAGCACCAACCCGAGCCTCAATACAGCGGCTGGCCCGACCTGGTCTACGGCGGCCTGATCGCCATGCTGGTGGACTGCCATTCCAACTGGACCGCCATGGCCTACCACTACCAGGCCGAACACCGCGAACCCGGCAGCCTGCCGCGCATCGACTGCGTCACCGGCAACCTGGGCATCAAATTTATCAAGCCCACCCCCATGGGCGTCCCGCTGACCCTGCGCGCACGGGTCGAAGGCGACGTGGGGCGCAAAAGCCGCGTGGTCTGCGAGGTATACGCGGGCGACGTGCTCACCGCAATCGGTGATTCAGTGTTCGTGCGTGTCGACACCGGCCATCTGGCCGCCGCCGCCCATGGCCGCGAGAGTTGAACCTGGTCTACATTGATTGCCACCACCCCTCGAGGATTGCACCGATGGCTCGTCTCACCGCGCAGGACTTTGCCCCCGAACTGCTGGAACTCTACGACGGCTACGCACATGGCAAGCTCAACCGCCGCGAGTTTCTCGACCGCGCCGCGCTGTTCACCTTCGGCGGCCTCACGGCATCGGCCCTGCTCGCCGCCCTGAGCCCCAACTACGCGCTGGCCGAACAAGTCAAATTCACCGACCCTGACATCGTCGCCGACTACGTCACCTACCCCTCGCCCAAGGGCAACGGCACGGTGCGCGGCTACCGGGTGCGCCCGGCCAAGGCGGCAGGCAAGTTGCCCGCCGTGGTGGTGGTTCACGAAAACCGTGGCCTGAACCCTTATATCGAAGACGTCGCCCGACGCCTGGCCAAAGCCGGGTTTATCGCACTGGCGCCGGACGGCCTGAGCTCCGTCGGCGGCTACCCCGGCAATGACGAAAAAGGCGTGGCGCTGCAACAGACCGTCGACCCTACCAAACTGATGAACGACTTTTTCGCGGCCATCGAATGGCTGATGCACCACGACGACAGCACCGGCAAGGTCGGCATCACCGGCTTCTGCTACGGCGGCGGCGTGACCAACGCAGCGGCGGTGGCCTACCCTGAACTGGGCGCGGCGGTATCGTTCTACGGGCGTCAGCCGCAAGCCCAGGACGTGCCGCGCATCAAGGCGCCGATCATGTTGCATTTCGGTGAGTTGGACACGCGGATCAACGAAGGCTGGCCGGCGTATGAGCAGGCGTTGAAGGCGGCGGGCACGACCTACGAGGCATTTATCTACAAGGGCGCCAATCACGGTTTTCACAATGATTCGACGCCACGCTATGACGAGGCCGCGGCGAATCTGGCGTGGGAACGCACCCTGGGATGGTTTCGCAAATACCTGGTTTAACCCGCGGCAGCCTGCAACAGCCAGCCCTTGAACGCCGCCATCGCCGAGGTCTCGCTGCGCGACTGCAAGCGCGTCAGCCAATAGCTGCCGGTGGTGATGCCCACGTCGAACGGCTGGCGGATCACACCCCCCTCCAGCTGTCGCGCAAACATCATCGCTGGCGCCAACGCCACGCCGGTACCTTGCAGGGCCGCTTCCATCATCGCCAGCGACGAGTCAAACATGATGCTGCGCGGCACCAGGGTGTCGGCCGGCAAGCCGGCGGCGTGGAACCACAGGCTCCATTCATCGGCGCGGTAGGAACGCAGCAAGGTGTGTTTCAACAGGTCACGCGGGGCGTGCAATTGCTCGGCAAGCTGCGGCACGCACAACACGGTCAGCGGCGCTTCCAGCAATGGGCAGGCGTACGTGCCGTGCCAGGCGCCGGCACCGAAGCGAATCGCGTAATCCAGGCCTTCGGCGGCAACATCGACGCGGTTGTTATGGGTGGACAGGCGCAAGTCAATAAACGGGTAGCGTGCGTGAAAGTCCGGCAGACGCGGCAGCAGCCATCCCACGGCAAAGGTACCGACCGCGCCGACCGTAAGCACCTCACGGTAGTGGCCGCCTTCGAACTGGCCCAAGGTGGTGGCGATGCGGTCGAAGGATTCGCGCAGCACCGGCAGCAGCGTTTCGCCTTCGCGGGTGAGCATGAGCCCCCTCGGCAGCCGCTTGAACAAGGTGACATTCAACTGCGCTTCCAGGCTTTTGACCTGATGGCTGACGGCCGCCTGGGTCACGCATAACTCAATGGCCGCGCGGGTAAAGCTCAAGTGCCGGGCTGAAGCCTCGAATGCACGCAGTGCGTTGAGGGGCAGGTGGGAACGCAGCATGGTTGACCCTAAATTTTCTAATGGCTGGTGCGAAATATGATCGGTTGCCTCCAGGCGCCAAACTGCCTAGATTTGCGGCGCCTGCTCAGGCTTTGACCGCCAATGCTTCACCTACATGGAAGCGAAACATCATGCACGAAAAGTCTCATCTCAACGTACGAAACATCTTTATTTGCGCCTTACTGCTCGGTTCCGGCACTTGCATGGCCGCCCCCGATTTGCGCAAGGTCGTGGACGATAACGTCGAACCACTGATGCGACAAGAACAGATCGCCGGCCTGTCGGTGGCCGTGGTGAGCCGAGGCCAGGTGCAATACTTTAACTACGGTGTCGCCTCCAAAGAACAACAGCAACCCATCACCCAAGACACCCTGTTCGAAATCGGCTCGGTGAGCAAAACCTTCACCGCCACCCTCGGCGGTTACGCCCAGGCCACCGGCAAGCTCAAGCTCGCGGACAAGGCCAGCCAACACCTGCCGACCCTCAAGGGCAGCGCCTTCGACCACATCAGCCTGCTGCAACTGGCAACCTACACCCCAGGCGGCTTGACCCTGCAGTTTCCGCCGTCGGCCGACAGTGCCCAGACCATGCTCAGCTACTTCCAACACTGGCAACCGACTTACGCCCCCGGCGCCCAACGCCTTTATTCCAACCCGAGCATCGGCCTGTTCGGCTACCTCGCCGCACAAAGCCTGGGCCAGCCGTTCAATACAGCCATGGAAAACACGCTGCTGCCCAAACTGGGCCTGAACAACACCTACGTCCACGTACGGGCCGACAAGGCCGCGCTGTATGCCCAGGGTTATGACAAACAGCACAAACCGGTGCGCGTCGGCCCCGGCGCACTGGACAGCGAAGCCTACGGCATCAAGACCAGCGCCCACGACCTGGCGCGCTACGTGCTGGTCAACATGCACCCCGACACCCTGGAAAAACCCCTGCAACAAGCCATCGCCACCACCCATACCGGCTACTACACGGTAAACGGCACCACCCAGGCCCTGGGCTGGGAGTACTACCCCTACCCGATCACGCTGCAAGCCTTGATCGACGGCAACTCCACGCCCATGGCAATGGAGCCGCACACGGCCAATTGGCTGGCGACACCGCACGTACAACCCGCCAACGTCCTGTTCAACAAAACCGGTTCAACCAGCGGCTTTGGTGCCTATGTGGCGTATGTGCCGAGCAAGGACATCGGCGTGGTGATCCTGGCAAACAAGAACTACCCGAATGCCGAGCGGGTGAAAGTGGCGCATGCAATTCTGAGTGCGGTGGATCAATAACGCCACTACCTGAGCACGCGCTTGTAGTAATCATCATCAGCAGCAGGTTGGAAGTGAATATCACGAATAAACGCTTCCAGCCTTTTGTTTTTTCGCTGGGTACAGGAGTGTCCAATAACGGCCAGACCGTTGAGGATCCGGCAGTAAGTTTCTTCCATCACGACTATTGCAAGATCGAGCACACCCGCGTCGCCAAATGCTCGGATGATTTCATTCTTTTGGTCAAAGGAGCGCTTTTCCTTAGATAACGGCTGCCCGGCCAGGATCATTAAAAATGACTTTGGCCCTCCTTCGAGATCCGTCGCGAAGCCTTTCTTCGCAAAATGCGGAATATGATTCACATCGCAATAATCATTCACGTATCGATAGTAGACGGCCAGGTCATACAGCAACGCTTTCAACGCCAAGTACGTGTCCTCATCCACAGGCTTCAAACACTGGCAGGCATTCAATAAAAAAACGAAAAAACAGCCCGTATTGGCCTGAGCGATCAACCTGTAGTCGTCCAGCGAAGGCAATGCCGTGCCTTCACTGGCACACACGTCAAGGTGCTGCCCAATATGCAGGGCTTCGAGGCTTTCGAGACCGGTGGTGATGACGCCCTCGTTACCCAGGGAAGCAAGACGTTGGAGACCAGCCAGGTACCCGTGCATTCCTGAAATAATCGCCACCGTCGCACCGTAGGTTTTCCATACCGATGGTTGCCCCCGACGTAGGCAGTCCGCATCGAACACATCGTCATGTATCAACGAAGCGGTGTTCATCAGTTCAACCGACTCACACAACACATGCGCCTGCGCTGCTGGCACACCAAACAGCATGGCAAGCGCCCAGCCAAGCTCAGTGCGGATCAACTTTCCCTGGAAGCGGGACTGGTAGGCGAACGGCTCGATCCACCGAGACTTAGCGCGTGCATAGCCCGTGTTATCAAAGCCGTAGAAAGAGCTGTTCATAGGGCAGGCCTTATTCGTGCAATGTGTTTACTCGCCAGTAAAAGACCCTCACACTGCCAGGCCACCGCTTTACCCAGATATTGATTCCTGCACTTAACCTTAGCGACGTGCACGTCAAACATGCTTTTTTTTAGCAATTAAGAACACTCAACATATAACGCAGAGGCTTATCCCGCCCTGATAGTTAAATAACTGGCTTCGCCAGCAAATCCTAACTTCATTCAAAACCTCTAACGCTCGTTCCCAGGCTCATCTATCTTACATACCAAGTTCCTTTCAAACACCACTGGATACATAAGATGACCGGGTTACTGTCTGCCGGGACGACTTTTCCACTGAGCCCCTACACGGACGAAGCGCAACAACATACTCGTCAGTGGCTCAGCCGCATGGGACTTGGAACCACGCCCCATGCGGCCCATCAATTAGATATCTACGTACCGGGCACTTATGCCGGTTACATGTGGAGTGATGCGCCTGCGGACATACTGATGATTCTGTCAGACCTGGTGGGTTGGTTCAGTTGCCAGGATGACCTCGCCGACGAGGACTGCAGAGACCCTGAAGTCCTCGAACGCCTGATTCGTGGCGTATATACCCACGCGTTCACCGCAAATACGGTGAGCCGCGAACCGCTCGCCTGTGCACTCGCAGATATCATGCGCAGAGCTGCTCGGCTGATGCCACCTATCTGGAAGCAGCGCGTCGCAGAGCAATATGCAACTTACCTCGCTCCATGCGCCATCGCCCTGATGCATCGCTTGCACCACACCCAGCCGGGTAACGAAGGTTATGGACACCTTTGGCAAAATGCCGGTGGGTTCCAGGTGTGCCTGGAGTTCACCTACTTGGCGCAAAACATCAACTTGTCATCAGACCTTTACTACAGTGCTCCCTGGCAGGAACTGCGCAGCGTGGCGCTGAACTTGTTCAAGGCGGTTAACGATGTGTTGTCGTTTCCCATCATGGAAAACCCCGACGAGGATGTATTCAACCTGCTGACTCATCTCAGGCACGCCCATGGAAATTCCGTACACCAAGCAACCCAGAACGTTTCCCAGCGTATTGAGCAGTGGGCTGAGCGCTTTGCACACGCCCAGGCCGTGCTACCCGCACAACTGGCAATCCTGGGGTTTGACGAGCGCAGCCAGGAACAAGCGAAAATCTGCGCCCAGGCCCTGCATAATCAATGGCGCGGCAATATCGCCTGGCATCTGGTAGCGCCGCGCTACCAGACAGTACGCTTCAATGGCGAATGAAAAACACCGGGGACCTCTCCGGCCTGGAAAAAGGCCGATACACGGAGGGCCGCTTCACCGGCACGCAAGACGTGGAAAACGCCATCAACCCACATAGCACGGTGATTCATTCGCCAGCACTGAATGCGCTTCGACCTGGCCCGTTAACAGTCTTTGACAGTTTCTCGACAAAGCAGTCAAAGACCTTCAAGCCGCCCACCAATAGCATTCGAGCCTCCAAACCCTCTGTTGGAGGCTCCTCATGCTTGGCACATTGCGCAGTATTACGCTGCTTGGCTGCCTGTTGGGCAGTGTCGGCTGTCATCGCCAGCCGCCTGCCCCGCCGCCGATTCCCAAGGGCGACTACAGCGCGATCATTCGCTACCTGCAAACCCGCATTGTGCAGGACATGGCCCGGGAGCACATACCCGGGCTGTCCATCGCGCTGGTCAACGGCCAGGAGTTGCTCTGGGCCCGTGGCTTCGGCATGGCCGACACGGCCATGGGCATTGCGGTGACACCCAATACCGCGTTCCGGGCGGGCGCAATCTCCAAGCTGTTGACTGCCGGCGCGGCGCTGCAATTGGTGGAGCAGCGGCGCCTGGCGCTGGATGCGCCGATCCAGCAGACCCTGCGCGAATTCCATGTGCGCTCGAGGTTCCACCAGGACCCGCACGACGCTGACCGCGATATCACCCTGCGCCGCCTGCTCAGCCATCAATCCGGCCTGCCCAGCGAACATCTGCGCGACCTGCGCACCGCCTTCGCCATGGGCCAGATGCCGATGCGCGTGTCGGGTGTATGGCTGAGCGCGCCGCCCGGCACCCAGGTGGCCTATTCCAACCTGGGCTACACACTGGTCGGAGCGGCCATCGAACGCAGCAGCGGCAAGGACTTCGAAACGCAACTGCAACAGGGCCTGCTCACCCCTCTGCAGATGAACCACGCGAGCTTTGTGGGCACCGCCGCGCAATCGAGTTATCGCGCCGTGGGGTATGAGGACGGGGTCGCGAGCGCCGACGCTCAAGTGCGCGACCTCGCCGCCGAGGGCTTGTGGGCCAGCCCCAGAGACCTCAGCCATTACGTGCAAATGCTCTTCGCCGGCGGGCTCTACAAGGGGCAGCGGCTGCTGCACAGCCAATCGATCGATGAGATGTTCCGCCAGCAAAACACCGGCAATGCCCTGGACTTCGATTGCCAGATGGGCCTGGCCTGGTTTCTCGCGCCGTGCGGTGACGAGCCCATCGTCCCTGGCGTGCGAACCTTCCAGCACAGTGGCGGCGGCGATGCGTTTGCCGCGCAATTGAGCCTGCTGCCCGATCAGCAACTGGCCGTGATCATTATGGCCAACGACAGCAACGCCGAAGACCTGGTCGCCCGGCTGAGCACCGATACCCTGCGCCTGATGTTCCAGGCCGCCACCGGCGCACCCGCGTGCAGCGCAGACTGCCAGCCGCCGAGCCACGGGCTCAAGCTGCGCCAGGTACCGACAGCCACCGACCGCAAGCGCCTGGCCGGCTTCTACGCCACGGCCTGGGGCGTATTGCGCATCAAGGACGACAACACGCGGTTGGCCGTTGAATGGGCTGGCGACACCTTCGAACTGGTACGCGATGAAGAGGGCTGGCTACGCGCGCAGAAAAAGCTGCTGGGCTGGTGGCCCAGAGACCTCGGCGAACTGGGCCGCGTGCAATTGGATGTGGTCACAGTGCTGGGCAGACGGATGCTTACCGCGCGCAGTTACGGCCAGCGCATTGCCGTGGGCGAACGCATCGAGGCACCGCCCCTGCCCATGGCCTGGGCCAACACCGTCGGCACCTATCAAGTACTCAATACCCACGAACCCAACGCGCCGTTGAGCGGCATCAGCGTGCGCCTGGAAGACGGCTTCCTGGTGATACGCGGCCAACTGCACAGCGAGCCCCTGACCGACTACATCCTGCTGCCGGTGGACAACGCCCATGCCGTACTCGCCGGCAGCGGTTATGGCCTGGGTGACACCGTCAGCCGCCAGATCAACGGCCTCAGCGCTTCGGGCTATGCCTTCAAACGTACCGACTCCCCGCACCCACCCTTGAGTTTCCGGCAAAAATAAAACCGGGCGGCTGGACGCCGACCGGCTCGAAGGCAGGGGTGAGATCAGGTCATGTGCGCAGATGGGGTGCTGGGCTACACGTTCCGATCGTCCGCGGCTTTAGACATGTTGTTCAGCATAGGCCCAGGTCATTCGAAACGAGGCCCCGCCCCATTCCGAATCCAACACATGCACCTGCCCGCCATGCCACTGCGACACCCGCTGCACCAGCGCCAGGCCGAGGCCGAAGCCGCCGGTACGGCGGTCGCGGCTGGCGTCCAGGCGCATAAAGGGCTGGAAGATTTTCGCCCGGCCCTCTTCGGGCACGCCAGGACCGTCGTCGCACACCCGCACTTCATAGCCGCTGCCGAATGTGATCAGCGACACCTCCACGCGGCGCTCGGCGTAACGGATGGCATTGCGCAGCAGGTTGATCACCGCCCGCGCCATAAAGCGCGGTTCGATCTCGATCACGTCCACCTCGCAGGTGCGCAACGACAACTGAATACCCGCCGCCTCAGCCTCCAGGGCCACGCTGCCGATCACACTGTCGAGCCAGCTATGGGCTTCGATGCGTTCGCGAGTGACCTGGGTCGCGCCGCGCTCCAGGCTGGCGTAAGTGAGCAGCTCGGAGACCATTTCTTCCAGCTCACCCAGGTCGGCATACATATCAGCGATCAGTTCGCCGCGCTGGCGCGGATCGGCCTGTTGCTTGAGCTGATCAAGCTCGAACGACAAGCGCGCAATCGGCGTGCGCAATTCGTGGGATACCGCGTTGGTCAGTTCGCGCTGGTTGGCAATCAGGCTTTCGATGCGTTCCGCCATCTGGTTAAAGTGCCCGGCCAGCTCACGCACCGTGGAACGGCGCGGTAGCAGGATGCGTGACCCCAGGTCGTTGTCGCCGAAACGCTGGGCGGCCAGGCGGATATGCTCCAGGTCGCGCCAATGCGGGCGTACCCAAAAATACAGCACGATCGCCAGGCACACTCCGAGAAACCCATAGGCCCACAGGTACAGCCACTTCGGCTCTTCCGGCAGCTTGATTTCCAGCAACTGCGGGCCGCCATCGATAGTCGCCAGAAACTCCATGAAGTCGCCGCGCACCACCAGCAGGCCGTCGTTGAGCAGCGCCTGTTCGCGGGCTGTGAGGCTAAGGCTGTCTTTGGGCACCAGTTTCAGGCGCAGCCCGTAATGGGCTTGCAGGTCGGCCAGGCGGGCCTGGCGCGCATCGCCAAGCACCGGGCGCAATTGCTCCACCAAACCATAGGCGGGGCCACGCATGGCTTCGCGGTTATAGGTTTCGTTGGCTTCGGGCAGCAGTTCGTCGAAGGTGTAATTGACCAACCAGATCGCCCCCGCCAGGCCGAAAGCCAGAATCACATACAGGCGCAGAAACAGGCGCAGCATCTAAACCTCCCACGCAAACGGATTGAACAGGTAGCCCTTGCCCCAGATCGTCTTGATGCACACCGGCTCGCGCGGGTTGTCGTTGAGTTTGCCGCGTAGCTTGCTGATGTACACGTCGACGCTGCGGTTGAGGCCGTCAAACGCGATGCCCCGCATGCGGTTAAGAATGTCATCGCGGGACAGGATGGTGCCCGCGTTACTGGCCAGCAGCCACAGCAGTTCGAACTCCATGGTGGTCAGGTCGATCTTGTCGTTCCCCAGGCTGACCACCCGGCAACTGCGGTCGATCGTCAACCGGCCGAATTCCACCGCACCGCGCACCGTTGGCTCCGGCGCCTGGCGGCGTTGCAGCGCACGCAGGCGTGCCAGCAGCACCGGCGGCTTGATCGGTTTGATCACATAGTCATCGGCGCCGGACTCCAGGCCGAGGATGTGGTCCAGGTCATCTTCCTTGGCGGTGAGGATCACGATAGGCGTGTCGGACACCGCGCGAATCCCACGGCAGACGTGCAAACCGCTCTGGCCGGGCAGCATCAGGTCGAGCACGACAATCTTGGGCTTGAAATCGAGGAACGCGGCCAACGCCTCGTCGCCCCGGTGCACCACCCGCACCTCGAAACCATGCTGCGCCAGAAAATGCGCGACCAGCCCTGCCAGCTTCTCATCGTCCTCAACGAGCAAGACCTTGCCCAGACCCAGGTTTTCCATAAGTTCTCAGTGTGCAAACGCCGATTGAAGAGGCGGCATTATAGGTGGCAAGCTGCGCAACTGAATCAACTGGCCAGCAGCGCCCGATGAAGCTTCATCCTTTTAAGAGTTTTTAACAAATAGCCTGCAATTTTTAACGCCATTCACAGGGAGTTGTATGCGCAAGGATTACCTGGCGTTCTTTGTCTCGCTGTTTCTGTCACGGCTGGCCGATCAGATTCTGCTGTTCATCGTGCCGCTGATGGTGTTCCAGAGCACCCGCAGTGTGTCGTGGGCCGGGCTGGCATTTTTTGTCGAGTCACTGCCGCGCTACCTGGCGTTTCCCGTGTGCGGGGCGTTGTGCGACAGGTTTTCGCCGGTGCGTATTCTGCATATCAGCCAGGTTTACCGCGCCGTGGCCTGTGGTGTGGCGGTGGCACTGTACGGGATGTTCGAAGGTATTTACTGGCTGGTGATGCTGTCGGCACTGTGCGGGGTGTTGACCACCCAGGGCATCATGGCGCGGGAAGTGCTGATGCCGCATATCTTCAAGCACTACACCTATGCCAAGACCTTGTCCTATTCCCAAATCGCCGACCAGAGCGGCCTGGTGCTCGGCCCGCTGGTCGCGGCGCTGTTGCTTGAGGTGTGGGCCTGGCAGTGGGTGGTGCTGGGCATCGGTGGGCTGTTTGGGCTGGCGGACCTGGCCATGCTGACCTGGCAACGCCACACCACGGTGAACCTGCAACGCCACGCCCAGCAACATGATATCGGGCTGCAACCGCTGCGCATCGCCTGGGGGCATATTCGTAGCCTGGTGGAGCTCAAGCGGGTCATTACCCTGGCCATCGGTGTGAACCTGTTGATCGGCGTGACGCTGGCCACTTCGGCGGCAATGGTCACGGGCCAATACGCGGCCAGCAAGGATGCCTACGCCCTGCTGCAAGGCGCGGGGGCGATGGTTACCCTCGTGATTCTGTTTTACCTGGCGCGCTCATCATTAGGCTTGAAGACCATGGGCGGGTTGTCGTATTCGATGATTGCCGCCGGGGCATTGATTATGGCGATCAGCTCCAATGTGTGGGGCTATGCGCTGGGTTTCCTGCTGGTCAGCGGTTTCGACAAAATGTTCAACGTGTACCTGCGCAGCACACGCCAGCGGGTGATTCCGGTGCAGGACTTCGGCAAGACGGTAGGCGTGATCACCCTGCTCAACAACCTGCCGCAACCGCTGGCGGGCTTGATGGTTGCCGTGCTGGCCGCACCGCTGGGCGCGCAAACGGTGATGCTGCTGCTCACAGCGATCACCCTCTTGATCGGCGTGGCGGTGGCCTCAGGCTGGCACGCCACTGTGAAAGCGGAACTCGATGTCGGGTGACTCGATCAGTTCCTGCTCGGCCGCCCTCACCCGCTCGATCACCTGCGCGACGTCCTTGGCGTCGCCGTACTGGTAGGCCAGCTTCAGGTAACCCTGGAAGTGCCGCGCCTCGCTTTTCAGCAGGCCGAAGTAGAACTTGCCGAGTTCTTCGTCCAAATGCGGCACCAGCGCTTCGAAACGCTCGCAACTGCGCGCTTCGATAAAGGCGCCGACCACCAGGGTATCCACCAGCTTCACCGGCTCATGGCTGCGCACCACTTTGCGCAAACCCGAGGCATAACGGCTGGCGTGCAGTTGGCGCAGCTCAATCTTGCGCTTTTTCATCAGGCGCATGACCTGCTCGTGGTGCACCAGTTCTTCACGGGCCAGGCGCGACATCATATTGATCAGGTCGACATGGCCGTGGTACTTGGCGATCAGGCTCAGCGCCGTGCTGGCGGCCTTGAATTCGCAATTCTTATGGTCGATCAGCAGCGTTTCCTGGTCGGCCAGCGCCGCCTGGACCCAAGCGTCGGGGGTGCGGCAACCGAGGAATTCGTGGATGTCTGGCAGGTTCATCGGGCTCACGGGCAAAAGGATCACAAAAGGTCGGCGATTATACCGACCACGCCGAAGACCACCAGCCACTGGCCTTGATGTGCATCAACATGACGTGCCGCGCCAGGCAACTATAGTTATTCAACGCCCGCCCCTTTTGGAGATCCCGACCATGCAAGCCATCCGCAGCATCCTGGTGGTCATCGAGCCCGAGCATTCGGAAAGCCTGGCCCTCAAGCGCGCCAAGCTGATCGCCGGGGTGACCGATGCACACCTGCATTTGCTGGTCTGCGACAAAAAGCATGAGCATTCGGCGCTGTTGAGCCTGCTCAAGGCCGGCTTGCAGGAGGCCGGCTACAGCGTCACCACCGAACAGGCGTGGAACGACAGCCTGCATGAAACCATCATCGACGTGCAGCAGGCCGAAGGCTGTGGCCTGGTGATCAAGCAGCACTTCCCCGACAGCCCGTTGAAAAAAGCACTGCTGACCCCGGCGGATTGGAAGCTGTTGCGTTATTGCCCGACGGCGGTGCTGCTGGTCAAGACCGCCACGCCCTGGGCGGGCCGCGTGATCCTGGCGGCGATTGACGTGGGCAATACCGACGGCGAGCATCGGTCGCTGCATAACTCGATCATTGATCACGGTTTTGACATCGCCAGCCTCGCCAAGGCGCAGTTACATGTGATCAGTGCCCATCCGTCGCCGATGCTGTCGGCCGCGGACCCGACGTTTCAGCTTAAAGAAACCATCGAGGCGCGCTATCGCGAGCAATGCAAGGCATTCCAAGCCGAGTTCGACGTGGATGACAGCCACTTGCATATCGAAGAAGGCCCGGCGGATGTGCTGATTCCTTTTGCAGCGCACAAATACCAGGCAGCCGTCACCATCATCGGCACCGTGGCGCGCAAGGGGCTTTCCGGCGCGCTCATCGGCAATACGGCGGAAGTGATCCTCGATGCCGTGGAAAGCGACGTACTGGTGCTCAAACCGCAGACGCTGATGGATCACCTGCAGGAGCTCGCAACCGAGCACTGACGCTGATCTCCAAAACAATGAAGATCAATATGTGGGAGCAAGCCCCCACATTCTGGACTTGTGTTGTCAGTCGGCGAGCGCATCTCTCAGGAAACCGGGCGCGATATAGCGCTGGTAATGCGCCTCGGACAGGATAAAAAACTCGCGGTCGATGGCATCGCGCAAGTCCGGCAAGGGCCAGTCGCGAAACTCCGGCAACAGCACCATGCCATAGGCTTGCAGATTGGAAATCACCCGCGCGCCCCGAGCGATCAGTTGGTAGGCCCAGCAGTAAGGCGACTGGTGCGGCACGAAGCGGATCTTGCGCTGCTCCAATTGGCCACGCAGGGTGCCGGGGTCAAAAATTTCCACTTTGCCGGCCATGACCTGCACCAGCAGTTGCTCCAGGCGCAGCCATACTGCGCGCTTTTCTTCTTCGTCATAGCCGTTCCACTGGATCACTTCGTGGTGGAAGCGCTTGCAGCCGCGGCACACCAGATCGCCGTAAACCGTGGAGCACAGGCCGACGCAGGGGGTCTTGATGGTTTGGTTGGGCATGGGCAACGACACGCAAATCAGCGAAACAGTGCGCCATGTTAGCCCTTTGTCTAAGGTTGATCACCCAGCAAACTTGCCGTGGCAACTTACCTTTAGAAATTTTTTGCCGTAGAATCACCCGGCCTTGTAAGGCGCCAATAATCCGCTGGAAGCTGTTTTCAAAGCGTCACGAGCACAGTCGTTCCTTCAGAACGGTGTTGGCGATGGTTATTACCCGGTAGGTCAATAGCCAACGCCAACCCTCATCAGCTCCGTTCTGCAGGCGTAAAACTTTGAAAGCAGCTTCTGTAAGGAATGCCGGCAGCGCTGGCTTTGCGGCCCAAAAAGCCCCCGAGCGCATGCGTGCCGTTCATTTCTGGATGAGCGTCCCGTGGGACCACTGATGAGGGTAATAACTGTGCTTGAAGCCTACCGCAAACATATCGAAGAGCGCGCAGCCCTGGGTATCGTTCCCCAGCCGCTTAACGCCGAACAAACCGCAGGCCTGGTCGAGCTGCTGAAAAATCCTCCGGCTGGCGAAGAAGAATTCCTCGTTGACCTGATTACCAACCGCATTCCACCAGGTGTTGACGAAGCTGCCTACGTCAAGGCCGGTTTCCTGTCTGCCCTGGCCAAGGGCGAAGCCACTTCCCCCCTGATCGACAAGAAACGCGCCGTTGAACTGCTTGGCACCATGCAAGGCGGCTACAACATCGTGACCCTGGTCGAGCTGCTGGACGACGCCACACTTGCGCCTGTCGCCGCCGCCCAACTCAAGCACACCCTGCTGATGTTCGATGCGTTCCACGACGTGGCTGAAAAAGCCCGCAACGGCAACGCACACGCCAAAGCCGTGATCCAGTCCTGGGCTGACGGCGAGTGGTTCCGCAACCGCCCTACCCTGGCCGACAAGATCAGCCTGCGCGTGTTCAAGGTCACCGGCGAAACCAACACCGACGACCTGTCCCCTGCCCCGGACGCCTGGTCCCGCCCTGACATCCCGCTGCACGCCCTCGCCATGCTGAAAATGGCGCGCGAAGGCATCGTGCCGGACGAGCAAGGCAAGACCGGCCCGATGAAGCAGATCGAAGAAATGCGTGGCCAAGGCTTCCCGATCGCCTACGTCGGTGACGTGGTCGGTACGGGTTCGTCGCGTAAATCGGCGACCAACTCGGTACTGTGGTTCTTCGGCGACGACGTGCCTTACGTGCCGAACAAGCGTGCCGGCGGCTTCTGCTTCGGCAGCAAGATCGCTCCGATCTTCTACAACACCATGGAAGATGCGGGCGCTCTGCCGATCGAATTCGACGTGACCAACATGAACATGGGCGACGTGATCGACCTGTACCCACATGCTGGCAAAGTCTGCAAACACGGCACCGATGAAGTCCTGACCACCTTCGAAATGAAGACGCCGGTGCTGCTGGACGAAGTCCGCGCCGGCGGCCGTATCCCGCTGATCATCGGCCGTGGCCTGACCGACAAGGCTCGCGCTGAGCTGGGCCTTGGCCCTACCGACCTGTTCAAGCTGCCTGAAGCGCCTGTCGACACCGGCAAAGGCTTCACCCTGGCGCAGAAAATGGTCGGCAAGGCCTGCGGTCTGCCGGAAGGCAAAGGCGTTCGCCCAGGTACTTACTGCGAACCGAAGATGACCACCGTGGGTTCCCAGGACACCACCGGTCCGATGACCCGTGATGAACTCAAAGACCTGGCGTGCCTGGGCTTCTCGACCGATCTGGTGATGCAGTCCTTCTGCCACACCGCGGCCTATCCAAAGCCGATCGACGTAACCACCCACCACACCCTGCCTGACTTCATCATGACCCGTGGCGGTGTATCGCTGCGTCCAGGCGACGGCATCATCCACAGCTGGCTGAACCGCATGCTGCTGCCGGACACCGTCGGCACCGGTGGTGACTCCCACACCCGCTTCCCGATGGGCATCTCGTTCCCGGCCGGTTCCGGTCTGGTCGCGTTTGCCGCAGCCACTGGCGTGATGCCACTGGACATGCCGGAATCGATCCTGGTTCGCTTCAAAGGCAAGATGAAACCTGGCATCACCCTGCGTGACCTGGTTCATGCGATTCCTTACTACGCGATCCAATCGGGCCTGCTGACCGTAGAGAAAAAAGGCAAGAAAAACGCCTTCTCCGGCCGCATCCTGGAAATCGAAGGTCTCAACGACCTGACGCTGGAGCAGGCTTTCGAGCTGTCCGACGCCTCGGCCGAACGTTCGGCTGCCGGTTGCACCATCAAGCTGTCCAAAGAGTCCGTCACCGAGTACCTGAACTCCAACATCACCCTGCTGCGCTGGATGATCGGTGAAGGCTACGGCGATGCACGCACCCTGGAACGTCGCGCCCAAGCGATGGAAGCCTGGGTGGCCAACCCTGAGCTGATGGAAGCCGATGCCGACGCCGAATACGCCGAAATCATCGAGATCGACCTGTCGGAAATCAACGAGCCGATCCTCTGCGCACCAAACGACCCGGACGACGCTCGTCTGCTGTCCAGCGTTGCCGGCGAGAAGATCGACGAAGTGTTCATCGGCTCGTGCATGACCAACATCGGTCACTTCCGCGCTGCCGGCAAGTTGCTGGAACAGGTCAAGGGGCAGCTGCCAACCCGTCTGTGGCTGTCGCCGCCGACCAAGATGGACGCTCACCAATTGACCGAAGAAGGCTACTACGGCATCTACGGCAAGGCCGGCGCGCGCATGGAAATGCCGGGCTGCTCGCTGTGCATGGGTAACCAGGCACGTGTTGAGCCGAATTCGACCGTGGTGTCGACGTCGACCCGTAACTTCCCGAACCGCCTGGGTGACGGCGCGAACGTCTACCTGGCCTCGGCTGAGCTGGCGGCAGTGGCGTCTACCCTGGGTCGCTTGCCGACTGTCGAAGAGTACATGGGCTACGCAGCGAAACTGGACACCATGGCCAGTGACGTCTACCGCTACCTGAACTTCGACCAGATCGCCGAGTTCCGCAAGATCGCAGCAAGCGCCAACATCCCGGTGATTCAAGCCTAAGGTGTTGATGTAAAAAAACGCCGCGTATCGCAAGGTACGCGGCGTTTTTTATGCCCGGAATACGGTGTTCACAACACTGAAAGGCAAATGTGGGAGGGGGCTTGCTCCCGATGGCGGTGATTCAGTCATTCATATGTGACTGATACACCGCTATCGGGAGCAAGCCCCCTCCTACATTTGGACCTGAACAGTCCTTGAGAACTGTCTCAGACTTCAAGCCATAAACGAATACACCAACGCCGTAATCGCCACCAACCCTACCGCCGTGACAAACACATTGGACGCTTGCCCACGGTACTTGGCCATGGCCGGCACTTTCCGGATGGCGTACATCGGCATCAGGAACAGGATCGAAGCGATAATCGGCCCGCCCAGGGTCTCGATCATCCCCAGGATGCTCGGGTTCAACGTGGCGACAATCCAGCACACCACGAGCATGAAGGCAGCGGTCATGCGGTCCAACGCCTTCGGTGCGGGGCGACGGCCGCTCTTGAGCACCAGGCCCTTGAGGCCTTCGCTGGCACCGATGTAGTGGCCCAGGAACGACTTGGCAATCGCCACGAACGCGATCAACGGCGCAGCAAATGCGATGGTCGGGTTGTTGAAGTGGTTGGCCAGGTACGACAGGATCGACAGGTTCTGCGCCTTCGCTTCGGCCAGTTGCGCGGGCGACAGGGTCAGCACGCAACTGAACACGAAGAACAGCACCATCACCACCATCAGCAGGTGCGCGCGGGACAGGATCTGCGAGCTGCGCTCATCGGCGTGGGCACCGTACTGGCGCTTCTGGTCGACCGCAAAGGCGGAGATGATCGGCGAATGGTTGAACGAAAACACCATCACCGGAATCGCCAGCCACAACGTATTAAGCAAGGCCGAGGGCGCCGGCACGACACTGGCCGTGCTGAGGATGCCGCCGTTCCAATGCGGCACCAGGTAAACCGCCAGGAACAACAGCGCAACGATAAACGGGTACACCATCAGGCTCATGGCCTTGACGATCACCTGCTCACCGCACCGCACCACGGCCAGCAGGCCGAGGATCAGCACGAACGACAGGATCGCCCGTGGCGGCGGCAGGATGTGCAACTGGTGCTCCATGAAGCTACTGACCGTGTTGGTCAACGCCACGCTGTAGATCAGCAGAATCGGGAAAATGGCGAAGAAGTACAGCAAGGTGATCAATGCACCGGCCTTGATGCCAAAGTGCTCCTCTACCACGTCGGTAATGTCGGAACCTTCGCGGCCCGACAGCACGAAACGGGTCAGGCCACGGTGGGCAAAGAACGTCATCGGGAACGCCAGCAGCGCCAGGATCACCAGTGGCCAGAAGCCCCCCAGGCCAGCGTTGATCGGCAGAAACAAGGTACCGGCGCCGATGGCGGTGCCGAACAGGCCGAGCATCCAGGTGGTGTCCTGGCGGCTCCAGCTCGAAAGGGTTGCAGGTGTCGTTGCATAGCGTTCGTCGACGCTATTGGCCTGATCATTCATCCGGTCGGATCTCCGCATTTACACGGCCGGGACGAGTCAGAAAAACCTGACAGGCAGCGCCCCGACCATAGAAGGGGCCGGATTGTCCGGGATTCTCGTGAATAAGCAAAGACTTAGCTGAGGAACGGTTAACCGGTGCAGATGTCGGAATAAGCCATGCGTGACACTGGAAAGCGTCGCCGTAGCCCGTAGGAAATGCCCTTACTGCTGTTGACAGTCACTTCTGCGCGCCCGCATGATCGGCCCATGATGCCTATTCAGTTGAACCTCACCCGTACCACCACCACGACCGCTTATGGCGGGTCTCGCGGTGGCTGTGGGTGCTTGAGCTAAACACTTCACGGATACACCCCAAGGCCCCGCCAGCAATGGACGGGGCCTTTTTATTGCTCCGTCCACCTGGCCTTCGCAAGGAGCAACACCATGGCTGACGCCCTGCTTATCATCGACATGCAAACCGGCTTGTACGATGGCCCGGACAAACCCTTCGAACGCGAACGCGTGCTGGGCGCCATCAACGGCTTGATCCAGCGTGCCCGTGCAGCCGCCGCGCCGATCTTCGTGGCGCGCCATACCGGCCCTGTCGGGTCACCGCTTGAGGCCGGCAGCCGGCCGTGGCAGCTGTGGCACGAACTGGACGTTGATGCAGCCCGCGACCACCTGTTCAATAAAACCCGCCCCAGCTGCTTCCTGGGCACCGATCTGGCACGGCAACTTCACACCGCAAACGTGAAGGAGCTGGTGATCGCAGGCATGAAAACCCAGTTCTGCATCGACACCACGTGCCGCGTAGCGGTAGAGCTGGGCTTTTCGGTGGTGCTTGCCGAAGATGCCCACACTTGCATGGACACGCCGACGCTGAAGGCAGAGGCGATTGTCGAGCATCACAACGCCACGTTGGCCGGCGCGTTTGTGAAGCGAGTAAGGGCGGCGAACGTAGCGTTCCGATGAACTGGGCGGGGTGGAAATTTTCCACCCCAACTAAACGATTCAGCCTACACATCCCGCATACTCTCTCCTCCAACCCCAAGGAAGATCCGTCCGATGACCCCTACCGTCCTGGTCCTGGTTGAAACCATCAACGACTACCTGCCGATCATCGAGAGCAATGACTTTCATGTGATCCTGGCACCGACGCCCGCCGAACGCGCCCAGGCCATCAAGGCCCACGGCGGCCAGATCAAGGCCGTGCTGACCCGCGGCCCCCTGGGTTTATACGCCGAGGAAATCGCCGCGCTGCCGCTGCTGGAGATCATCTGCGTGATCGGTGCCGGGTATGAACACGTAGACCTGCAGGCCGCCAGCAATCGCGGGATCGTGGTCACCAACGGTGCCGGAGTGAACGCGCCATCGGTGGCGGACCACGCGATGGCGCTGTTGCTGGCGCTGGTACGTGGTATCCCGCAGACCGACGCAGCCGTACGGCGCAGCGAATGGCCCAAAGTGATGCGCCCGTCCCTGGGCGGCAAGCAACTGGGCATTCTGGGCCTGGGCGCCGTGGGCCTGGAGATCGCCAAGCGCGCGGCCCTCGGGTTCGGCATGCAGGTGAGTTATCACAACCGCCAGCCACGCGATGACGTGGACTACACCTACTGCGCCACCGCCGTGGAACTGGCACGCACCTCGGACTTCCTGATCCTGGCCACGCCCGGCGGCGCCGGCACGCGCCACCTGATTGATCGCAACGCCCTCGACGCGCTGGGACCGAACGGTTACCTGGTCAATATCGGCCGTGGCAGCGTCGTGGTCACCGCCGACCTGATCACCGCCCTTGAGCAACGCCGCATCGGTGGCGCCGCACTGGATGTGTTCGACGACGAGCCGAAGGTGCCCGACGCCCTCAAGCGCCTCCCCAACACCGTACTCACCTCGCACGTTGCCGGGCTGTCGCCCGAAGCCGCCCATGACACCGTGCAGCGCGTGGCCGACAACCTGGTGGAGTTCTTCGCCGGTCGCGCGGTGCTTACGCCGGTCACCCTGCCCCCGCCCGCAAAATGACCGATCAGGCACGCTGATCATCATTTAACACGCTAACCTATTAAGCCGCCCCGACCTTGTCGGTGGGCGGTTGTGCGCATTAGATTAGCCAATAGTCCAAGGCCTTAAAAATAAGCAGAAGGGATAAGCATGGCGCTGAACGACCAATCGACCCAGATTCGACCCGGTGAAGAACTGGATGCCAGCCTGATCGATCCCTACCTCAAGGCCCATATCCCCGGCCTGAGCGGCACGCCGACCATCAGCCAATTCCCTGGCGGCGCGTCCAACCTGACTTACCTGCTGGAATACCCCGGCCAGGAATTCGTGCTGCGCCGCCCGCCCTTCGGCCACAAGGCCAAGTCCGCCCACGACATGGGCCGCGAATACCGCATTCTCAACCAGCTCAAAGATGGCTTCCCGTATTGCCCCAAAGCCTATGTGCACTGCACCGACAAGTCGGTGATCGGCGCCGAGTTTTATGTGATGGAGCGCGTCAATGGCATCATCCTGCGCTCCGACCTCCCGGCCGAACTGGGACTTGATGCCACCAGGACCGAGGCGCTGTGCAAGAGCTTTATCGACAAATTCGTCGAACTGCATCGGGTCGACTACAGCGCCTGCGGCCTAGCCGACCTGGGCAAGCCCGAGGGCTACGTGGCGCGCCAGATCCGTGGCTGGAGCGAGCGCTATGAAAAAGCCCTGACCCCCGACGCGCCGAAATGGGAGGCGGTACGCGCCTGGCTCCACGACAAGATGCCGGCCGATCACCCCACCTCCAGCATCGTGCACAACGACTACCGCTTCGACAACGTGATCCTCGACCCGCACAACCCGATGCAGATCATCGGCGTACTGGACTGGGAACTCACCACCCTCGGCGATCCGCTGATGGACCTGGGTAACACCCTCGCCTACTGGATCGAGGCAGCGGACCCCGCGCCGGTGCAACTGATGCGTCGCCAACCGAGTAACGCCCCCGGCATGCTCACCCGCCGCGAATTTGTCGACTATTACGCCGAACGCTCGGGCATCCGGGTCGACAACTTCGACTTCTACTACACCTACGGCCTGTTCCGCCTGGCGGGCATCGTGCAGCAGATCTACTACCGCTTCTTCCATGGCCAGACCCAGGACAAACGCTTTGCGCAGTTCATTCAGATGAACAAGCTGCTGGAGCAGATGAGCCTGAACGTTATCGGTAAATCAGCCCTTTAAGGAATTCCCATGTCCAAGACTCACTTGTTCGATCTCGACGGCAAAATTGCATTCGTGTCCGGCGCCAGCCGTGGCATCGGTGAGGCCATCGCCAAGTTGCTGGCCCAGCAAGGCGCCCATGTGGTCGTCTCCAGCCGCAAGCTGGAAGGCTGCCAACACGTCGCCGACGCGATCATCGCCGCTGGCGGCAAGGCCACGGCCGTGGCCTGCCATATCGGTGAAATGGAGCAGATCAGCCAAGTGTTCGCCGGCATCCGCGAGCAATTCGGCCGCCTGGATATCCTGGTCAACAACGCCGCCACCAACCCGCAGTTCTGCAACGTGCTGGACACCGACCTGGGTGCGTTCCAGAAGACCGTCGACGTGAACATCCGCGGCTACTTCTTCATGTCGGTGGAAGCCGGCAAGCTGATGCGCGAGAACGGCGGCGGCAGCATCATCAACGTGGCCTCAATCAACGGCATCTCGCCGGGCGTATTCCAGGGCATCTACTCGGTGACCAAGGCCGCCGTGATCAACATGACCAAGGTGTTCGCCAAGGAATGCGCCGAGTTCGGTATTCGTTGCAACGCCCTGCTGCCGGGCCTGACCGATACCAAGTTCGCCTCGGCGTTGGTGAAGAACGACGCGATCCTGAAAATGGCCCTGGCGCAGATCCCGCTCAAGCGCGTGGCCGACCCAAGCGAGATGGCCGGTGCGGTGCTGTTCCTGGCCAGTGATGCGTCCAGCTACACCACCGGCGTGTCGCTGAATGTGGACGGTGGTTTCCTGTCCTGACAGCGCCTGGGTTTGCTCAGATCGATTTGCGGGTAACCTTGGCGCAGATCGATCTGCCTCAGGATGAAACATGGAATTGCACATCGTCATCAGCGGCCGCAAGGACCTGGCTGCCCAGCTTTATCAACAGTTGCGCGAAGCCATCGCCACCGGGCGACTGTGTGCGGGCGCGCAACTGCCGCCGAGCCGGCTGCTCGCCGAGCAATTGGGCATCTCGCGCAAAACCGTATCCGATACCTACGCCACCTTGACTTACGAAGGCCTGCTGGTTGGCAGGATCGGCCGCGGCACCTTCGTCAATGCGTGGGCGCCGCAGCCTGGTCGCGTGCAAACCGCCACCGACCTGGCCTGCGCCGATAACCTGGCGAAATGGGCCGCACTGCCCTCGCCCATGCGCCACCCCACCCGCGACAGCATCTTGCGCTACGAATTTATCGGCGGCGCCACCAGCCGCCACCAGTTCCCCCAGGATGAATGGCGCCGCTGCACCCAGGACGCGCTGCGCCGTATCGCGCAAAACAGCGGTTTCTACAGCCAGCCCGAAGGCCTGCCGGCGCTGCGCAGTGCGATTGCCGGGCATATCGCGTTTTCCCGGGGAGTCAAATGCCGCGACAGCGACATCGTGGTCACCAACGGCGCGCAGCAGGCATTGGACCTGCTCGCCCGCGTCGTGCTTGAGCCGGGCAGCATCGTCGCCATGGAAGACCCCGGCTACAGCCCGGCGCGTCAGTTGTTCATGGCAATGGGCGCCCGCGTTGCCAGCGTGCCGGTGGATGCCCAGGGCATCCGGGTCGAGCAGATTCCCGAGGGCGCGCGGCTGATCTACGTGACACCGTCCCACCAGTTCCCCCTCGGCATGCCCATGAGCCCGGCGCGCCGCGAAGCGTTGCTGGCGCGTGCGTTCGAACTGGGGGCGATCATCATTGAGGACGATTACGACAGCGAATTTCGCTACGAAGGCCGGCCCACCGACTCCCTGCAAAGCATGGACACGCGCGGCGCAGTTGCATACGTGGGCACTTTCTCCAAGACCCTGCTGCCCGAGTTGCGCCTGGGCTACCTGGTACTGCCACCGGCGATATACCCCGCGGTGCTCAAGGCCAAGCAATTGACCGACCAACACAGCTCTACCCTGGCGCAGTGGGCGCTGGCCAAGTTCATCAGCGAGGGCTACCTGCTCAAGCACATCCGGCGCTGCCACACGGTGTATGCCGGGCGCCGCGAACGCATCCTGCAACGCCTGGCGGGCGATTTGTCGCCGTGGTTCGAAGCGGTGCCCAGCGTGGCCGGGTTCCACATGGCGGCCTTGTGCAAGGTGCCGGTGAATATCCCGCTGCTCAGAGAACTGGCGCGCCAAGTGGACGTCGGCTTGTACCCGCTGGATGTGTTCTTCCAGGACGCGCCGGTGCGCCAGGGTTTGATCATCGGGTTTGGGGCCATCGAGACCCTCGATATCGACCCGGCGCTGGACAAGGTGCGCGATATCCTCCAGCAGATTGGCTAGGGGTTTTTTCAGAAATGTGGGTGGGGGCTAAATGTGGGAGCAAGCCCCCTCCCACAGTTTTAACCGCCTTCAGTCACCGACTCACGGGCGTTTGAACTGGCGCCGCAGGTCTTCAATGCCCTCGCGGCAGAAGCACCCTTCAAGGTGATCATTGACCATCCCCATCGCCTGCATCAGCGCATACATCGTGGTTGGCCCCACATAAGTCCAGCCGCGCCTCTTCAAGGCCTTCGACAACCGCACCGACGCCGGCGACGTCGGGTTAACCGTCCAATAAGCCAGGTCCACCACCGCCGGGCGCTCATCCTCAGCGGGCTCGAACGCCCACAACCACCGCGCCAGCGAGCCGGTTTCAGCCACCAACTCACAGGCACGGCGCGCATTGTTGATGGCGGACACGATCTTCGCCCGATTGCGCACAATGCCCGGGTCTTGCATCAGCCGCTCGATATCCGCCTCGCCATACTGCGCTACCTGGCTAAAATCAAAGCCATCGAATGCACGTCGAAAACGCTCGCGCTTGCGCAGGATGGTGATCCACGCCATGCCCGCCTGGAAACCTTCCAGGCAAATCTTCTCGTACAGCTGGATATCGTCCGCCACCGGCACGCCCCACTCGTGGTCGTGGTAGTGCGGGTATTCGGGCGCCGAGGTGCGCCAGGTGCAATGGCTGCGTCCTGCCGCGTCGGTAGTCAGTCCTGGTGTGTCCATCCCTCACCTCATGAGCCGAGGGGCGGATGATAAGCGAAAATTTTTGCACCCCGCCAACCGCTCAAGCATCGCCCTCGGCGAACCACTGGTCAGACCGGGACCCGCCAGCCGACGAATAATCGCTTGTTATTTCAAAAATACCTGGCCTAGACTGGCCACGCACTGGACTTACCGGTATGACCACAACAATTAAGCCCTGGAACCACCAGGGCACCGAATAGAGATCCCTCCCATGCTCAGATGGTGCTCGCGTTCGATTTTCCTCCAAGTCGTCATTGGCCTGATGCTCGGCATCGCCTGCGGCCTGGCCCTTCCCGAATTTTCCTCGCAACTCAAACCTTTGGGTGACGGCTTTATCAAGCTGATCAAAATGCTAATTGGCCTGATCGTGTTCTGCGTGGTGGTCAGCGGTATTTCCGGCGCCGGCGACCTGAAGAAAGTCGGGCGCATCGGCCTCAAGTCGGTGATCTACTTTGAAGTGCTCACCACCATTGCGCTGGTGATCGGCCTGGTCATGGCGTTCAGCACCGGTATCGGCCAGGGCGCCAATATCCATCTGGAGCAACTCTCCTCCGCCGGCCTGAATGAACTGGCCGACAAGGGCCAGCACATCAAGGGCACCAGCCAGTTCCTGATGGACCTGATCCCCAACTCGGTGATCGGCGCCTTTGCCGACAACAACGTGTTGCAAGTGCTGCTGTTCTCGGTGCTGTTCGGCAGTGCGCTGAACCTGGTGGGCGAAGCGGCCTCGGGCATCACGCGGCTGATCAATGAGCTGAGCCATGTGATTTTCCGCATCATGGGCATGATCGTGCGCCTGGCGCCTATCGGCGTGTTCGGCGCGATCGCCTTCACCACCAGCACCTACGGCCTCGATTCGCTGCAACACCTGGGCAGCCTGGTGGGTTTGTTCTACCTGACCTGCTTCGCTTTCGTCGCGCTGATCCTCGGCGTGGTGATGCGCGTGTCGGGGCTGCGCATGCTGCCACTGCTCAAGTACTTGCGCGAAGAACTGCTGATCGTCATGGGCACCGCCTCCTCCGATGCGGTACTGCCGCAGGTCATGCGCAAACTCGAACACCTGGGTATCGGCAGCTCGACCGTGGGCCTGGTGATTCCGACGGGATATTCGTTCAACCTGGACGGTTTCTCGATCTACCTGACCCTGGCCATCGTATTTATTGCCAACGCCACCGGCACGCCGCTGTCGATGACCGACCTGCTGACCATCCTGCTGGTGTCGCTGATCACCTCCAAGGGCGCCCACGGCATTCCCGGTTCGGCGCTGGTGATTCTGGCGGCGACGCTCACCGCGATCCCGGCAATTCCGGTGGTGGGCCTGGTGCTGGTGCTGGCGGTGGACTGGTTCATGGGTATCGGCCGCGCATTGACCAACCTGATCGGCAACTGCGTGGCCACCGTGGCGATTGCGCGCTGGGAAAAAGACATCGATATCCAGCGCGCCAACAAAGTGCTCGACGGCCAGCAAGGGTACGCCTTCCAGGCCAAGAAGCCGGTATTGCCGGCGCATCAGGAGTTCTGAAGCAATTCGATGAGCACCACAAATCAACGGTGGGAGGGGCTTGCTCCCTCCCACACTGGACCTTCCTCGTATCGAATAATGGGTTCGCAGCTTAAGGAGCATACGACGTGATCAGCACCTCAACCGTCGTCAATTCAGTGGTAGAAAAACTGCGCGCCGCGCTCAAGCGGGGCCAGTGGCGGCGGGGTGAAATGCTGCCCGGCCAACGTGAGCTGGCCGAACAGATGGGCATCAGCCGCCCCAGCCTGCGCGAGGCGGTGATCGTGCTGGAAACCCTTGGCCTGGTGCGCTCCATGCCCGGCAAAGGCGTGGTGGTGCTCGAAACCAGCGTCAGCGAACCGCAATCGAGCGACGCCGTGGCGCATGCCAGCCTCGAAGATATTCTGCAACTGCGCTACACCCTGGAGCCATTCATTGTCGGCCTGGTGGCCCAGACCATCAGCAGCAAGGATGTCGGCCAACTGCGCCTGACCCTGATGGACATGCGCGAGGCCCTGGAGGCCGGTGATGCCGAAGCCGGGATGAACGCCTACATCGGCTTCCACGAAGAGCTGTTTGCCCTCACCTCCAACCCGATCTTCCAGAACGTGGTGCAACAGACCCGCGACGCCCTCAAGCAAAGCGCCCAAGTGCTGCGCAATTCCCCCGAACACCTGGCCGAACGCCTACAGGAAAACGAAGCGGTAGTACGCGCCATACGCAACAAGAACAGTGCCTTGGCCAGCGCCGAGATGCGTCGGCACATCCTCCAGGAAGGCCTGCGCATGGGCATCGCCCTGAACATCCCGGACGACCATCTGGGCAGCTGATTTTTTGGAGACGACCATGACCGTCCACGCTCTGCAACGCGAGCCTTTCCTCCCTGCCCTGCGCCTGGTGGCCGGTAAAAAGCCTTCAGTGGATGACATCTACCCACGGCTGTTCGACGCGATCCTTGAACAACGCATCGCGCCGGCCAGCCGTTTTACCGAGGAAAGCCTGGGTGAAACCTTCGGCGTGAGTCGCAGCGTGATCCGCCGGGTGTTGGCCAAGCTGTCCCATCAGCAGGTAATCATCCTGCGCCCCAATCAACGCGCCCAGGTGGCGGCGCCGGATACCCAACAAACCCGGCAGATTCTCGAAGCACGGCGCATGACCGAAATCACCGTGGTGCAGCTGGCGTGCGCCCAGGCCACACCCGCACACATTCGCCAGTTGCGCGAACTGATCGCGTGCGAACGCGATTGCATAGAACGCGACCAGCGTGGGCCGGCGATTCGTTTGTCGGGGGAATTTCACCTGCATTTGGCGTCGATCGCCGGCAATGGCCCACTGGCCCAGTTCCTGAACAGCCTGGTGCCGTTGACGTCGTTGGTCATTGCCCAATATGAAGCGAAAGCCTGCACGTATTGCGCGTGGCAGGAGCATGTGGCGATTGTGGACGCGATTGAGCATCGGGACTCAACCACCGCAGTGGCGTTGATGACCCAACACCTGGACCACCTGGAAAGCAAATTACTGAAACACCACTGACCTCCAGACTATAAGGTGGTCCAAATGTGGGAGGGGGCTTGCTCCCGATGACGGAGTGCCAATGAATGCACCTCTTACTGACCCACTGCTATCGGGAGCAAGCCCCCTCCCACACTGGACCTTCAGCACTTGATAAATAGTGTTCCAACAAAAAGCCCCCGCCTCTTACGAGACGGGGGCTTTTGGTTTAGTCGCTAAATCAAGCCGGTTGCAGTACCGACTGACCGCTCAACGCCAGGTCCAGCAGTTCACGGTTGGCGACCGCATACATGGCGTAGTCCGTGCCGACCGCGGCACGGATTTCCACCATCATGGCGCGCCAGCGATCGGCCATGTCCTGGTGCTGCTCAAGCCACAGGGCCACGCGGGCTTCCATGTCTTGTGGCGCATCGGCCATTTGCAGTACCGAGATGGTGATCGCGCGTTGCTGCCAGTCCACATCGTCACGGAACGCTTCGCGCGCCTGGGCCTGCCAGTTGTTGGCCACGGGCAGATCACTGATCTGCTGCAGGTACCACGGCAAGTCCAAAGCGCTGCCGACGGCGAAATAAGCCTTGGCCACTTCGGCGGCGTCATGCCCGGTCACGTCGGCGGCTTCGATGATCGGCAGCAAGGTGTACAGGTGGGTGGTACCTGCAACCATGCGCGCCAACAACTCCGGTACGCCGGCCTGGGTGTAGGCCTGGTAGCGGTTCTGCCAGCCTTCACGGGTCGGGCCTTCCAGCAACTCGTCGAGCTTGAGCCCCAGCGCGGCCAGGTGCGGACCGAAGTGCGCGGTGTCACGGCCAGCATCTTGCTCGTTGCGACGGCTGCGCAGGAACCAGCGCGTAGCACGACGGCCCAGGCGCATCAGCTCGTCCATCAGCTCCAATTGCACGTCTGCCGAAACCTGGTGGTCCAGGGCTTCGATCTGACGGAACCAGTGCGGGAGGTGGAAGATGTCGCGCACGATCACATATGCGCCCGCCACGTTCGCCGGGCTCATGCCGGTCGACTCTTTGAGTCGCTGAACGAAGGTGATGCCCATGTGGTTGACCAGGTCGTTGGCGATCTGGGTGCTGACGATCTCGCGCTTCAAACGATGGCGACGCATGGCTTCGCCGAATTTCGCCACCAGGCTCGGTGGGAACGCGGTTTCCATATCACGGGTGAGGTAGTCGTCATCCGGTACCAGCGACTTGAGCAACGCTTCCTTGAGGTCGATCTTGCTGTACGAGATCAGTACCGACAGCTCCGGACGGGTCAGGCCCTTGCCGGCGGAGGCGCGCTCGGCCAACTGGTCTTCAGTCGGCAGGTACTCAATGGCCCGGTCCAGCTTGCCACGGCCTTCCAGGTCGCTCATCAGGCGCTTGTACTCGGCAGCTCGCTCGTAAGCCTTGCGGGCAGCCAGGGACAGGGCCTGGGTTTGCTTGTAGTTGTTGCCCAACACCAGGCTGCCGACTTCGTCGGTCATGCTCGCCAGCAACTGGTTGCGTTGCTTGTCGGTCATGTCACCGGCCTGCACCACTTCGTTGAGCAGGATCTTGATGTTCACTTCGTGGTCGGAGCAGTCCACGCCACCGGCGTTGTCGATGAAGTCGGTGTTGGAGCCGCCGCCATTGAGGCCGAATTCCACGCGACCCAGCTGGGTCATGCCGAGGTTGCCGCCCTCGCCCACCACCTTGCAGCGCAACTCGTTGCCGTTGACGCGCAACGCATCGTTAGCCTTGTCGCCCACATCGGCGTGGCTCTCGGTGCTGGCCTTGACATAGGTGCCGATGCCGCCGTTCCACAACAGGTCCACCGGCGCCTTGAGCAAGGCGTTCAGCAGTTCGGTCGGGGTCAGCTTGTCGGCCTGGATGTCGAAGCGTTCTTTCATCTGTGGCGAGATGGCAATGCTCTTCGCGCTACGCGAGAAGATACCGCCACCTTCGGACATGATGCTGGTGTCGTAGTCGGTCCAGGCCGAACGCGGCAGCTCGAACATGCGCTGGCGCTCGACGAAGCTGGTGGCCGGGTTCGGGTTCGGGTCGATGAAGATATGCAGGTGGTTGAAGGCCGCGACCAGTTGCAGCTTGTCGGACATCAGCAAGCCGTTACCGAACACGTCGCCGGCCATATCGCCGACGCCGACCACCGTGATGCTGTCTTCCTGCACGTTGATGCCGCGCTCACGGAAGTGACGCTGCACACCCACCCACGCGCCCTTGGCGGTGATGCCCATCTTCTTGTGGTCGTAACCGGCGGAACCGCCGGAGGCGAACGCGTCGCCCAGCCAGAAGCCGTAGTCGATAGCGATGCCGTTGGCGATGTCGGAGAAGGTCGCAGTGCCCTTGTCCGCCGCCACCACCAGGTACGGGTCATCGTCGTCATGACGCACGACGTTGGCCGGAGGCACCAGGGCGCCGTCCTTCAGGTTGTCGGTGATGTCCAACAGGCCGGAAATGAAGATGCGGTAGCACGCGATGCCCTCGGCCGCGATCTCGTCCCGGCTGCCGCCCAACGGCAGGCGACGCGGCAGGAAGCCGCCCTTGGCGCCCACCGGCACGATCACCGAGTTCTTCACTTGCTGGGCTTTTACCAGGCCCAATACTTCGGTGCGGAAATCTTCTTCACGGTCGGACCAGCGCAGGCCGCCCCGCGCCACGTTACCGAAGCGCAGGTGCACGCCTTCAACTCGTGGCGAGTACACAAAGATTTCAAACTTCGGCACCGGCTTGGGCAGCTCGGGGATGGCACGCGGGTCGAACTTGAAGCTGAAGTACGACTTGTTCTGGCCGTTGGCGTCGGTCTGATAGAAGTTGGTGCGCAGGGTGGCCTTGATCAGGTCCAGGTAGCGCCGCAGGATGCGGTCCTCGTTGAGCACCTGAACGTCGTCCAGGGCGCTGAGGATCGCTTGCTCCAGGCGTTGCTGCTTGTCTTCCAGGTCATCGGCGGTGAGCTTGCGCGCCAGGTAGAAACGGGTCTTGAACAACCGGGTCAACTCGCGGGCGATGTCGGTGTGGTTGTTCAGGGTGCTGGCGATGTAACCGAGGTCGAAGCCCAGGCGGATCTGCTTGAGGTAACGCGCATAGGCACGCAGCAGCGCGACGTCGCGCCATGGCAGGCCGGCGGTGAGTACCAGGCGGTTGAACGCATCGTTCTCGGCATCGCCATGCACGATATGCACGAACGCGTCCTGCAAGGTGTCGTTGAGCTGCTGGATATCCAGGTTCACGCCTTCGGCGGCGATGAACGCAAAGTCATGGATCCAGAACTCGCGGCCATTGGCGTGGCGCAGGCGATACGGGAACTCGCCCAGCACGCGCAAACCGAGGTTTTCCAGGATCGGCAGCACGTCGGACAGCGCCAGCGGCGTGTCGGCGTGGTAGAGCTTGCAATGCAGCTCACGCTGGCCGGAGACCTGGCCAAGCGGCTGGTAGAAGCTCATCACCAGTGGGTTGGCTTCGGTCAGGCTGAGCAGGTGCTGCATGTCGACCACCGCCGAATGCGCGGCGAAACGCTCGCGGTAACCGGCGGGAAAGCCTTTCGGGAAGTCCGCCAGCACGTTGGTGCCGTGGGCTTCGCCGAAGCTCTCCACCACCAGGCTGGAGTAGTCGTCCTGCCAGCTGCGGCAGGCCTGTACCACTTCTTTTTCCAGTTGCAGCGGGTCGATATCGAGGCGGTTCTTCGGGTCTACCCGCAGAATCAGCTGGACCCGGGCCAGCACGGATTCGGAGAAGAAGGTCCAGAACTCGCAGTCCGAGGCTTTCAGGCGATCCATCAGCACTTGCTGGATCTTCTGGCGCACTTCGGTGGAATAGATGTCGCGCGGCACATAGGCCAGGCAGTAGCAGAAACGCCCGTACGGGTCTTTGCGCAGGAACACGCGGATCTTATTGCGTTCCTGGATCTGCACAATCGACATCACGGTGCTGAACAGCTCGTCGACCGGGGTCTGGAACAGGTCATCCCGCGGCAGCACTTCAACGACTTGTGCAAGCTCCTTGCCCAAGTGCGCCTTGGCCTGGAAGCCCGAGCGGCGTTCGATCTCGGCGACCTTGCGGCGGATGTACGGAATAACCCGCACGCTTTCGCCATACACCGACGAGGTGTACAGGCCCATGAAGCGGCATTCCTTGACGACCTTGCCGTCGGCGTCAATCTCGCGGATCGACACGTAGTCCGGGTAGGCCGGGCGGTGCACGCGGCTTGGGTGCGCGGCCTTGGCGAACGACAGCACGGTCGGTTCACGCAGGTACGACACGGCGTAGTCTTCGATGCGCAGGTCATCGGCGGTGAGGCCGGCGCGCAGCAGCTTGGTCAGACCGAGGAACGAGCCGGCGTCATATTCGATATGACCGCCGTCCGCCTCGTCACGTACCACGAATTCTTCATAGCCAAGGAAGGTGAAGTGGTTGCCCACCAGCCATTCCAGGAAGTTCTTGATCTCGGCTTTTTCTTCGCCGTCGATGCTGAACCGGCTGGCGTCGATCCCGGCGAGCAGGTCCTGGACCTTGGCTTTCATCGGCTCGAAATCGGCCACCGCCACGCGCACTTCGCCCAATACCTGTTCGAGTTCCTTGCTCAACACGCTCAACTCGGCGGTGTTGGCGCAGCGGTCGATTTCCAGGTACATCAGCGATTCTTGCTCGATGCCTTCGCCCTGGGTGCCTTTTGGCAGGACTTCCAGCAACTCGCCCTTCTTGCCACGGCGCACGCTGAGTACGGTGGTTTGCAGGGTATGGATGCTGTAGCCACGGCGATTCAGCTCGGTGCGTACCGAGTCCACCAGGAATGGCAGGTCATGGTGCAGCACTTCGACCGCGGTGTGGGTCGACTGCCAGCCATGACGTTCGTAATCGGGGTTGTAGACCCGCACTTGCGGTTGGGTGTGATCAAAGCGCTCAAGCAGGCGCCAGGCAGACAGGGTGCAACCGGCCAGGTCGGAAAGGCGACGCTGGGTCAGTTCGTCCAGGGAAATGATGCCGAAGAATTGTTCAGCGAACAGCGCCACTTGTGGCAGTGCCTGTTCACTGATGTGCTGCGCCAGTGCCGCTTGCAGTTGATGCTGGAAGTCGGCCTTGCTGGCTGCGGTGAAGAACGCCATCTGTGGTACTCCGCTTGGGCTTGTTATTGATGGAAGCGTCGCGTGTTATCCCCTTGCGGGGAGACCGTCAGCTCTGATCGCTGGTAGCCAGTTAAGCACCATAAACGAATCAGGGTGACAGGTGGGTGAAGCTGGACAGGACAGTCAGGTCACATACAACTTCCATAAGATGCGCACCTTGCCGGGTGACGGTACGACGGGCAGGTCAGGCGCCTGGAACGTGCACATCCGTTGCGCAGCTTAACGAGTGTAGAAGCCCTGCTCTTGCAGCGCTGCGACATATTCGGTCATCGGTAAGCAGGCTAGGGGTTGCGACGGGTGCAACCTGGGATTTGCGGCGGATAAACAGGCAATTTTCAAACCCGCGAGTACCGAAAATGACTGGTTTGGCCCGTAAGGTCATGCCCCGGTTGTGACAGGGCATGCAGCGAAAAATTCGCCGCAATGGCACAATTACCCCGCGCAACGCCCTACCCCACACAGGATTCCCCATGCTGCAGCTGAAAACCGACGCCCTGATGGCCACCCCGTGCGACGAAGAAGAAGACAACATGGCCATGCTCTGCTGCCACGGTAAAAACGGCGAGATGTTCATGCTCAGCCGTTACCCTGATGAAGATGAGGTTGAGCTGACCTGGGATTACGAGCCGTCAACCCTGGATGGGCTGAAAGTCACCTTGAGTGACACCACCCTGGTGATTGAGCTGGCGGCGGGCGATGCCGATGCGCTGGGTGGCAAGGACCAGTTGGCGATCACCCACGCCACGGCTGCCTCCGACCTGGCCGAGGTAGAGACAACCCTGCGAAACATCCTCAACGGAACCGGCACCTTCACCCGGACCTAAGCTGCACCAACGATCAAATGTGGGAGGGGGCTTGCTCCCGATAGCAGTGTGTCAGTCAGCTTATTTGTAGCTGATACACCGCTATCGGGAGCAAGCCCCCCCCACATTGATCGTGCTCCTACACAAAATTCCTACAAGTTTTGCCAAAAATACCCGTCACTCCGTTAGTCGCCTTACCCCGCGATGCATTAAAGTAAGCGCCCCAGGCCGGTGTTTTTTCCCTGACACCCAGGCTCATCTTTCCAGGAACCGTCATCGATGGAACATCGTGAAGCGCTGCTTGCGCTGCGAACCTTTCTTTCTACGCAGATTCTCGGCCAGGAAAAACTCATCGATCGCCTGCTGATCGCCCTGCTCGCCGACGGCCATATGCTGGTAGAAGGCGCGCCGGGGCTGGCCAAGACCAAAGCCATCAAAGAGCTGGCCGAGGGCATCGAAGCGCAGTTTCATCGTATCCAGTTCACCCCCGACCTGTTGCCCGCCGACATCACCGGCACGGAGATCTATCGCCCGGAAACCGGCAGCTTTGTGTTCCAACAGGGGCCGATCTTCCACAACCTGGTGCTGGCGGACGAAATCAACCGCGCGCCGGCCAAGGTGCAATCGGCACTGCTCGAAGCCATGGCCGAGCGCCAGGTCAGTGTGGGGCGCAGCACCTATGACCTGTCGCCGCTGTTCCTGGTGATGGCCACGCAAAACCCTATCGAACAGGAAGGCACCTACCCGCTGCCCGAAGCGCAGCTCGACCGTTTCCTGATGCACGTCAAGATTGGTTTCCCGGACGCGGCCGTGGAGCGGCGCATCCTGCAACAAGCCCGTGGCGAAGCGCTCAACGGCGAAACCAAGCCCGAGCGCCGCGTCAGCCAGCAGGCAATCTTCGCCGCGCGCAAGGAAATCCTCGGCCTGTACATGGCCGATGCGGTGGAGGAATACCTGGTGCAACTGGTCATGGCCACGCGCACCCCGGCCAAGTTCGACCCGGAGATGGCCGAGTGGATCGCCTATGGTGCAAGCCCCAGGGGTTCCATCGCCCTGGACCGTTGCGCGCGCGCCCACGCCTGGCTGGCCGGGCGTGACTTCGTGAGCCCGGAAGATATCCAGGCCGTGCTGTTCGACGTGCTGCGCCACCGCATTATCCTATCGTTCGAGGCCGAAGCCGCCGGCATTGACCAGGACCGCGTGGTGCAACGCATTCTCGACGTCGTTGCCGTCGCTTGAAGCCGATGAACGCCAGCGATGGTATCCGCGTCACGCTCAGTGAGTTGATTGAGATGCGCCACCGCGTGCGCGAAGTGCAGCTGTTTTCCACGCCCAGTCAGCGCAGCCCATTGATCGGCCTGCACCACTCCAAGCTGCGTGGGCGCGGGGTCGACTTCGACCAAGTGCGCGTGTACCAGGCCGGCGACGATGTGCGCACCATCGACTGGCGGGTCACCGCACGTACCCAGGAGCCGCATACCAAGCTGTTCCACGAAGAGCGTGAACGCCCGATTTTCATCATGGTCGAGCAAAGCTGCCGGCTGTTTTTCGGTTCGGGGCAGATGTTCAAATCCGTGCTCGCGGCCCAGGCGGCCAGCCTGATCGGCTGGGCGGCGCTGGGGCATAACGACCGGGTCGGCGGGTTGGTGTTCGGCGACAACGAGCACTACGAAATCAAACCGCGACGCAGTAAACAAAGCCTGTTGCAACTACTGAACCGCCTGGTGCGGGTCAACCAGAGCCTCAACACCGAAAGCCGCCCGGAAGCCGACGCCCTGGGTATGGCCCTGCGCCGTGGCCGCGAGGTGCTGCGCCCCGGCAGCCTGGTGATCGTGATTTGCGATGAGCGTGCGTTGAGCGAAGGTGCCGAACAACAGTTGAGCCTGCTGTCACGCCATTGCGACCTGCTGCTGTTACCGGTCTCTGACCCGCTGGACCATGCCCTGCCCGCCGCCGGGCTGCTGCGTTTTGCGCAGAGAGGCGCACAGTTGGAACTGGACACGCTCAATTTTGATTTGCGCCAGGCCTACAAAGCCCAGGCCGAAGCACGCATCGCCCGCTGGGAATTGCTCGCACAGAAGCTGCGCGTGTTGCTGATGCCCTTGAGCACCCAGAGCGAAATGGTCGAGCAACTGCGCGAATACCTCAACCCGCAACGCCCGGCTAAAAAACAATGAGCAACCTCGACCAACTGCAACCGCTGATCGCCCCGCCGCCCATCGGCTTCTGGCCACCCGCGCCGGGCTGGTGGGTGTTGCTGCTGGTAATCCCTCTGCTCGGTTGGGGGTTATGGTCGCTGCGCCGTTTTGTGCCCGCGCGGCGCCCGCTGGCGCGTGCCGAACAACCGCTGGACCCGCTGCGCATCGCCGCCCTGGCGGAACTGGCACTGATGCCCAAGCCCTACGACGGCGCGCCTGCCGGTGCCTGGCTGCAACAACTCAATGGCCTGCTCAAGCGCCTGTGCCGCAACGACTACCCCTATAGCCAGAGCCACACCCTCAACGGGCGCAAATGGCTGGCATTCCTCGACAACCGTTGCCCGGCCGCCGGCCTCACGCGCTGGATGGTGCTGGTGGAAGGCGCCTACAAGCCCGAATGCAAACTCGACGACAAGGCCATCGCCGGCCTGACCCAGGCCGTCGACACCTGGATTCGCAAACATGTTTGAGTTCGCCTGGCCGTGGATCTTCGCCCTGCTGCCCTTGCCCTGGTTGATGCGCTTGATCCTGCCGGTGGCCGACAGCGGCGAGCCGGCACTTAAAGTCAGCTACCTCGGCGACCTCGAAGGCCTAGCCCGGCGCCGTGCCCGCGCGAACCTGCCGGGCTGGCGCCAACAAGCGCCGTTCGTGGTGCTGTGGCTGCTGCTGTTGAGCGCCGCCGCACGCCCGCAATGGTTGGGTGAACCGCTGCCGATTGCCGCCAGTGGCCGCGATTTGCTGGTGGCGGTGGACGTGTCCGGCTCCATGGATTTTCCCGACATGCACTGGCAGGACGACGATGTAAGCCGACTGAGCCTGGTCAAGCACCTGCTCGGTGACTTCCTTGAAGGCCGCGACGGCGACCGCGTGGGCCTGATCCTGTTCGGCAGCCAGGCCTACCTGCAAGCGCCGCTGACGTTCGACCGGCGCACCGTACGCACCTGGCTGGATGAAGCGCGCATCGGCATCGCCGGCAAAAACACCGCCATCGGCGACGCCATCGGCCTGGCGCTCAAACGCCTGCGCCAGCGTCCGGCGCAAAGCCGCGTGCTGATCCTGGTCACCGACGGCGCCAACAACGCCGGGCAGATCGACCCGCTGACCGCCGCGCGCCTGGCGGCCGAAGAAGGTGTGAAAATCTACCCCATCGGCATCGGCGCCGACCCGGAGCAAACCGGTTCCCTGGGCATCCTCGGCGTCAACCCGAGCCTGGACCTCGATGAACCGGCGCTCAAGGCCATCGCCGCAGCCACCGGCGGCCAGTACTTTCGTGCCCGCGACGGCGAAGAACTGCAAACCATCAAGCAGACCCTCGACCGACTCGAACCCGTCGAACAACAACCGACCCAGGCGCGCCCGGCCCAGGCGCTATACAGTGGCCCATTGGCGCTGGCGCTGATTCTGAGCATGTTGCTGGTGATTCAGGAACGTTGGCCGAACAATGCACTGCAACGCTGGTTCAACAAACTGTCGAGCAAGGGGATCTTCCTGCAACAGCACCCGCAATGGCGCCAGCGCCTGCAACGCCTGCGCTTGCGGAGGCGTCGATGATCGACCTGTGGCCGCACTGGTTCCGTCCCTGGTGGCTATTGCTGCTGCCGCTGCTCGGCTGGTTGCTGTGGCAGTTATGGCACCGGCAAAAACGCGCCGGCCGCTGGCAGATGCTCCTGCCGCCGGCCTTCCATGCCGTGCTGCTCAGCGGTGGCAATGGCCGCGAGAGCAAATCCCCCTGGGTGGTGCTTGGCATGGCCTGGCTGCTGGCCGTGCTGGCATTGCTTGGTCCCAGTTGGCAACGGGTGGAACAAACCAGCCAGAAGCCTTCCGACCCGTTGGTCGTGTTGCTGGAGCTGACCCCGGAAATGCTCGCCACCGACAGCCCGCCCAATCGCCTGGAGCAGGCACGCCGCAAACTGTATGACCTGCTGCAGGCGCGCAGCGATGCGCAAACCGCCATCATCGTGTACGCCGGCAGCGCCCACACCCTGGTGCCGCTGTCGGACGACCTGGCCACCAGCCGCAACCTGCTCGAAGCCCTGCGCCCCTCGATCATGCCCGAGCCCGGCCACCGCGCCGACCTGGCCGTGGAGAAGGCCCTGGGCCTGCTCAACCAGAGCGGCCTTGGCCAAGGGCGCCTGCTGCTGATCGGCTCGTCGTTGTCCAAACAGGAACGCCAGGGCATTCGCCTACTGCTGCAAAGCAACCCGTCGCCGCCCTTGTCGATTCTGGGCATCGGCAGCCGCGAAGGCACACCGGTGACCCAGGAAAGCGGCGAGTTCCTCAAGGACGAACAAGGAGCGATCCTGGTGCCGCGCCTCGACAGCCCGACGCTCAAGGCCTTCGCTAGCGAGATGGGTGGGCGTTACCGTGCGGCGCGCCTGGACGACAAAGACCTGCGCCAGCTCGGCGTGCTCGACCCGCCGCAAGCCCTGCGCAACGACGGCCAGTTGCTGCACCTGGACACCTGGGCCGACCAGGGTTACTGGCTGCTGCTGCCCTTGCTGCTGCTGGCGGCCTGCGCCGGTCGCCGTGGCTGGCTGCTCTGCCTGCCGCTGCTGCTGATGGCCGCGCCGCAGCCCAGCTATGCTTTTGAGCTTCAGGACCTGTGGCTGCGCCCCGACCAGCAAGGCCAATACCTGCTGAAGAAAAAGCGCCCGGCCGAGGCCGCCGAGCATTTTCAGGACACCCAATGGCAAGGCGTGGCGCTGTACGAGGCCGGCAACTATGCCGAGGCCATCAAACGGTTTGCCGAGGGCAACGATGCCTACTCCCATTACAACCGCGGCAACGCGCTGGCCAGGTCTGGTGAGCTGGAAGCCGCCATCGACGCCTACGAACAGGCCCTGGAAGCCCAGCCCGACCTGCAACCGGCGCTGAAAAACAAGGCCCTGGTGGAAACCCTGATGCAGCAGCAGGCGCAGCCCGAGCCCGAGCCGCCGGCAAAAAACGAAGATGACGAAACCACCCAACCCGGCCAAACTGCGCAACCGGGTGCCACGGGGCAAAACGCCACGGGTGGCGAGGAATCGGCCCAGGGCCAGGGCGAAGCCGGCGCCGGTGATACCCAGGCCGGCGCCCCGACGCACACCGGCAATAACGAAGTACCGGGCAGCGAGCTGGGCGACGAGCGCACCACCACGCCGCCGCTGCTTCCCGCCAACGCCAGTCTCGACGGCGAACATCGCCAAGCCCTGGAACAATGGCTGCGGGAGATCCCGGACAACCCCGGCGAGCTGCTGCGCCGCAAATTCTGGTACGAACAGCAACAACATCAGGACAAGACTCGATGAGCCGCCGCACCACCCTTCTGCTTCTGCTCGCGTTATCGGCAAGCGACGCCCAGGCGGCGAACCTGGTTGCCAGCGTCGACCGCAGCCGCCTCAATTCCGGCGAGACAGTAGAACTGACGGTGGAATCGAGCGACGTCACCCAGTTCGGCAAGCCCGACCTGTCGCCGCTGGATGCGCAGTTCGAAGTCAGCGGCACGCGCCAGCTCAACCAGCTCACCACCCTGGGCGGCGATAATCACGCCACCACGCGCTGGATCATCACCCTGCTGCCCAAGGAAAACGGCACGGTGGTGATCCCACCGTTGCAGGTGGGCGACTACCAGACCCAGCCGATCAGCCTGCAAGTGATGGAAACCGCCAGCCAGAACACCAACGCCGAACTGGCGCCGGTGTTTGTCGAAGCCAACCTCGACCAGACCAGCGTGTACGTGCAGGCCCAGGCGCTGTTGACGGTGCGCGTGTACCACTCGGTGTCGCTGTATGACGACAGCAGCCTCACCCCCTTGCAAATTCCCGATGCACGCGTGGAGCAGTTGGGCGAGTCGCGTACCTACGAAAAAGTCATCAACAGCATCCGCCACGGCGTGATCGAAACCCGCTATGCGATCTACCCGCAGCACAGCGGCACCCTGGATATTCCGACGCAGACCTTCAGCGCCACGTTGGTGGAACCCCGCCCGCCACAAGAAAACACCCTGCAAGGCACCAAGCCCGGCAAGCTGATCCACGTGAGTTCGGCGCCGCTGGCGTTGGCGGTCAAGCCCAAGCCGGCGCTGTATCCGGCCGACACCCCCTGGTTGCCGGCGCGCAGCCTGACCCTGAGCGAAGGCTGGAACCCGGAGCCTGAGCATGTACAAGTCGGCGATTCCCTGACGCGCAGCCTCACGGTCAAGGCCGAAGGCCTGTCCAGCGCGCAACTGCCCGCACTGCCGAGCACCGACATCAATGGCCTGCGCCGCTACCCGGACCAACCGGTGCTGGGCAACCAGACCAGCGACCGCGGCCTGATCGGCAGCCGCGAAGACCGCGAAGCGCTGGTGCCCAACCGTATGGGTACGCTGGAGTTGCCGGCCGTTGAAGTGGTGTGGTGGAACACCCACGAAGACCACCTCGAACGCACCAGCCTGCCCGCACGCACCTTGCAAGTGGCCAACAACCCGAGCCTGATGGTGGACACGCCCGCCACACCCACCATCATCACCGCGCCGGACGATAGCCGCCTGTGGCTGTGGCAACTGAGTACCCTGCTGCTGGCCTGCACCACCCTGCTGGGCTTCGGCCTGTGGTGGCGCGCACGCTCGCAACCGGCGGTACTGCGCGCCGCGCAAACCGGCCCCAGCCCACGCACCTTGCTCGACGACCTCAAGCGCGCCACCCAGGCCAACGACCCGCACGCCACCCGCCAGGCCCTCGACGCCTGGGCGCGCCAACAGCCGGAAACCCTGGCCGACATGGCGGCCCGGTTTGTACCGCTGTCGGACGCGCTGGATGGCTTGAACGGCGCGCTGTACAGCGAGAGCGGCCAGTATTGGCTGGGTGAAGACTTGTGGCGGGCGATCAAGGCCATTCCAATGGCCGAGCGTGAACTGGAAACGGCTGCGGATGCCACCAGCTTGCCGCCGCTGTATCCCAAATGACCCACTCTCTCTGGCATCACAAAATGCCTGTGGGAGGGGGCTTGCTCCCGATGGCGGTGAGTCAGTTACAGATAAGCCGGCTGACCCGACACTATCGGGATCAACCCTCCCACATTTGACCGGCGTCATCCCGGGCACCCCATCGGCTTTTACAGGTAAACTCCCCTCCTTTTCATCTTCTCCACGGAGTTCGCCTTGCGTCTGTTCCACACCTCCGACTGGCACCTTGGCCAAAACCTGCACGGCCAGGAACGCGACTTCGAACATGCCTGTTTCCTTGAGTGGCTGCTGCGCCAGATCAGTGACCACCACCCCGATGCGCTGCTGATCGCCGGCGATATATTCGACACGGTCAACCCGCCGCTCAAGGCCCAGGAGCGTCTGTATGACTTCATCATCAGCGCCCACGAGCAAAACCCTACGCTGACCATCGTGATGATCGCCGGCAACCACGACTCCGGTTCGCGTATCGAGCTGCCGGCGCCGCTGATGCGCCGTTTGCGCACCCATGCGCTCGGTTGCGTGCTGTGGCTGGATGACGGCCAACTGGATGCCGAGCGCCTGCTGATTCCCCTGCCGGATGCCAAAGGCAAGATCGCCGCGTGGTGCCTGGCGCTGCCGTTCCTGCGCCCCGCGCAAGTGACCGGCGCGCACCTGGGTGACGACTATCTGCGCGGGATCGGCCAGGTGCACGAGAGGTTGATCGCCGCCGCCAACGCCAAACGCAAAAAAGGCCAGGCGCTGATTGCCGTCAGCCACGCGCACATGGCCGGTGGCTCAGTGTCGCAAGACTCCGAACGCAGCCTGGTCATCGGCAATGCCGAGGCGCTGCCGGCCAGCCTGTTCGACAAAAGTGTCGGCTATGTTGCCCTCGGCCATTTGCACAAGCCGCAAAAGGTCAATGGCGAAGAGCGCATTCGTTACAGCGGCTCGCCGATTCCACTGTCGTTTTCCGAAATCGGCTACAAACACCAGATTCTCGACGTAACGTTCCAGGGCCAAGCGCTGGTCAGCGTCGAACCTATCCTGATTCCGCGCTCGGTCAACCTGCAACGTCTGGAAGCGGCGCCCCTGGCCGATATCCTTACGCAATTGGCCGACCTGCCCGACGTCGATCTGCTGGCCGAAACCCAGCGCCATCCCTGGCTGGAAGTGCGTGTGCGCCTCGACGAGCCGCAACCGGACCTGCGCCAGCAAATCGAAACCGCCCTGCAAGGCAAGGCCGTGCGCCTGGTGCGCATCGCCGCCGAATACGCCGGTAAACGAAGCAGCGAGCACCCAGACGACGAACGCTTGATCGAACTCGACCAGCTCACGCCCCAGGAGCTGTTCAGCCGCGCCTGGCAAGACAGCTACGGCAGTGAAGTGGACGAACAGACCTTGCAGGACTTCGCCGTGCTGCTCCAGGAAGTGCAACACCAGGAGGAGCAGCCATGAAGATCCTCGCCATCCGCCTGAAAAACCTCGCCTCCCTCGCTGGGCCGTTCGAGATCGACTTTACCGCCGAGCCCCTGGCCAGCGCCGGGTTGTTTGCGATTACCGGGCCGACCGGCGCCGGCAAAAGCACCTTGCTTGACGCCTTGTGCCTGGCGCTGTTTGGCGCCGTGCCGCGCCTGGGCGATACCGGCCAGGCCAAAATGCCCGATGCCGACAGCGATATTGCCATCGGCGACCCGCGCACGCTGCTGCGCCGCGGCACTGGCGGCGGCTATGCCGAGGTGGATTTTGTCGGCGTCAGCGGCCGTCGCTATCGGGCGCGCTGGGAGGCCAACCGCGCACGCGACAAGGCCAGCGGCAAGTTGCAGAACAGCCGCCAGAGCCTGATCGACCTGGACAGCGAGCAACTGCTGGCCAGCCAGAAAACCGAATACAAAACCCAGTTGGAACTGGCCCTGGGCCTGAATTTCGAGCAGTTCACCCGCGCCGTGTTGTTGGCGCAAAGCGAATTCAGCGCCTTCCTCAAGGCCAACGACAACGAGCGCAGCGAACTGCTGGAAAAACTCACCGACACCGCGCTGTACAGCCAACTCGGCCGCCGCGCGTTCGACAAGGCCAAAGAGGCCAAGGACGCCCACAAGCAGTTGCAGGACCAGGCCACCGGCGTAGTGCCCCTGGCTGCTGAAGCACGCGCCGACCTGGACCAGCAACTGGCCGACGCCCAGCAACAACTCAAGACCCGGCAGGCCCAACTCAAGCAGTTGGAGTTGCAGCACACCTGGCTCAAGGAATTGCGCGAGTGGCAGGAGCGCCAGCTCAGCGCCACCGAGCAACTGCAACGCGCCGAGGCCGAGTGGGCCGGCCAGGGCCAGCAACGCCAGGACCTCAGCCGCCTGGAACAGTTGGCGCCGCAACGCCATCACTTCGCACGCCAGGCGCAACTGAGCGCATTGCTGACGCCTCTGGCCGCGCAGATTCAGCAGCATATCGAGCAGCAGAGCGCGCTGCAGCTACGCCAGGAACAAGCCCAACAGCAGCAGGCAGCCGCCCAGGCCGCCTTGGCCGATGCCCTGAAAAACCAGGGCGATGCGGTCGCGCCGCTGCGTCAGGCTTTCGACGAACAAAGCACCCTCGCCCACTTGACCAAAGACCTGGCCAAGCGCACCGAAGAGCACCTCCAGCAGCAAACCGCCTACACCGAAGGCCAAACCCTGCTCAATGGCTTGCTCGAAAAGCAAGCGCAGGTTGCCGGGCGCCTGCAACGCCTGGGCGCCGAGCTTGAGCGCAGCACGGCCCTGGCGCCGTTGAGCGAGGGCTGGACCTACCAGCGCGAGCGCCTGCAACAACTCATGGTGATTGGCAGCCGCCTGAAAAAGGGCCAGGAAGAACTGCCGCAACTGGAAGAACGCGCCACCCGCGCCGCCGAACAACTCAGCGCACAACGCGAGTCGCTGGACCTGCTGTACCAAGAGGCCGGCGCCGAACCCCATGCGGTGGCCGAGCAGATCCAACTGCTCGCCAGCCTGTTGCAGGACAATCGCAAGCAGCAGCGCGCCTTTGAAGACCTCACGCGCCTCTGGGACAGCAGCCAACAGCTGGACCAGCAAGCCGTCACGCTGACGCAAAAACTCGCCGACGCCCAGCAACAGCGTGAACAACTCAACAAGGCCGGCCTGCAAGCCAAGGCCGAACTGACGGTCGCCGAGCAGACGCTGACAGTGACCAAGCAACTGCTCGAACGCCAACGCCTGGCGCGCAGTGCCAGCGTCGAAGAGTTGCGCGAGCAGTTGCAGGACGACCAGCCCTGCCCGGTGTGCGGCAGCCATGAGCACCCGTACCACCAACCCGAAGCGCTGCTGCAAAGCCTCGGCCGCCATGACGAAACCGAAGAGGCCACGGCGCAGAAAGCCGTCGACACCCTCAAGGAACAACTCACCGAGCTGCGTGGCGAAGTTGGCGGGCTGATCGCCCAGCAAAAGGAGTTCCTGCACCAACAGGAGCAAGTGGCCGCGCAACAACAGGCGCTCCAGCCCAGCCTGGATGCACATCCGCTGGCCGCTTCGCTGTTCAACCAGGACGCCGCCAAACGTAGCCCCTGGCTGGCCCAGCAACTGGCCCAACTGACGCAAAGCATCAGCCAGGACGAACAGCGCCAGGCCGCCCTGCTCAACCTGCAACAAAACGCCGGGCGCTTGCAGCAACAATTGCAAGCCGCCCAGGACGCCAGCCAGCAAGCCCGTCAGTTGCTGGTGGACCAGCAGCGCGAACTGTCCAACGACCGCGAACGCCTCGACGAAGAACTCAACGCCTTCGCCAGCCTGTTGCCGGCCGAAACCCTGGAGGGTCTGCGCAAGGAGCCCGCGGCAACGTTCATGCAATTGGACCAACAGGTCAGCCAACGCCTGGAGCAACTGGGCCACCAACGTGATGAGCTGGCCGAGCAACAGGAACGCCAACAGGTCATCGAGAAACAACAGACCCACCAACAGCATCGCCAGCAGCAACTTGAGGCATTGGCCCAGCAGGTCGGCGAGCTGGCCACACATCAGCAAGCCGCCGAGGGAAAACTGCGCGACTTGCTGGGCGAGCACCCCAGCGCCGAACAGTGGCAGCAGCGACTGGACCAGGCCGTGGCGCAGGCGCGCCAAGGCGAAACCGACGCCAACGCGCACCTGCAAGAGACGCGCAATGCGCTGGTGCAACTGGCCGCCGACCTCAAGGCCCAACAGGAACGTCAACAGGCGCTGCTCGCCGAACAGCAGGCGCTCGACGCCAGCCTGCGCGAATGGCGCGCGTTGCAGCCCGAGCTGGATGATGCCGGCCTTGCCCGCCTGCTGGCCTTCGACGACGCGCACCTCAACGCGCTGCGCCAGCAATTGCAACACAGCGAGAAGGCCGTGGAACAAGCCAAGGTCCTGCTGCAAGAGCGCGAGCAGCGCCTGGCCGAACACCAGGCCCTGCACAACGGCAACCTGCAAGCCGAACAACTGGACAGCGCCCTCGCCGCCCTCAACCAGCAACTGGCCGAGGGCGACAAACAGGTGGCTGAACTGCGTGCGCGCCAAGCCGAAGACCAGCGGCGCCAGGACGCCAACAGCGCCCTGGCCGACCAGATCGCCAGCGCCTACGACGAGTGGCAACGCTGGGCGCGCCTGAATGCACTGATCGGCTCGGCCACCGGCGATACGTTCCGCAAGATCGCCCAGGCCTACAACCTTGACCTGCTGGTGCACCACGCCAACGTGCAACTGCGCCAACTGGTGCGACGCTACCGCCTCAAGCGCGGCGGCAGCATGCTGGGCCTGCTGGTGATGGACACCGAAATGGGCGACGAACTGCGCTCGGTACATTCGCTGTCCGGCGGCGAGACGTTCCTGGTGTCGCTGGCACTGGCTCTGGGCCTGGCGTCGATGGCGTCGAGTACGTTGAAAATCGAATCGCTGTTTATCGATGAAGGCTTCGGCAGCCTCGACCCCGAGTCGCTGCAATTGGCGATGGACGCGTTGGATGGCTTGCAGGCCCAGGGCCGCAAGGTAGCGGTGATTTCCCATGTGCAGGAAATGCACGAGCGCATCCCGGTGCAGATCCAGGTCAAGCGTCAGGGCAACGGCTTGAGCACCCTGGAGGTCAAGTGAACGAGGCGCTGCTGTATTCGTTCAGGCGCTGCCCTTATGCGATGCGGGCACGCCTGGCGTTGCGCTACTCAGGGGTCGCGGTGCGCATTCTAGAGGTCAGCCTCAAGGCCAAGCCGGCCGAGATGCTGGCGCTGTCGCCCAAGGGCACGGTGCCGGTGTTGAGCGTGAACGGGCAGGTGATTGATGAGAGCCTGGCGATCATGCAATGGGCCCTGGCGCAAAACGATCCTGATGACTGGTTGCTCCAGGGTGAGCCGAGGGTGTTGGCGCTGATCATGGAAAACGATCAAGCGTTCAAACACCACTTGGATCAATACAAATACGCCGAGCGCTACCCACAGCAACCGATGGAATTTTATCGGGCGCAGGGTGAGGTGTTCTTGCAGCGGCTGGAGGGGTTGCTGGCGCAGCGAGACTACCTGCTGGCCGATCATCTGAGCCTTGCCGATGTGGCGCTGGCGCCATTCGTGCGCCAGTTCGCCCATGTGGATCGAGAGTGGTTCGCGGCGACGCCGTATCGGCGCTTGCAGGATTGGTTGCGGCGGTTTTTGGAGTCGCCGCTGTTTATCGCCGTCATGGCCAGGCCTTAACGCAAAGTCGGAGGGGGGGCCAACTCAGCTTGCCCCCCACATTGGATTTCAGTGTGCTTGAACCTTGTGATCCAACGCGGCGTAAAAATTGGCGCTTTGTTGCAGGTATTTCTGGGTGTAGGCGCTGGTGCTCGATGGCTTGCCGGCGACTTCCACACTGGCCGCAGCCGGCAGTGCAACAGTGGCCGATACGGCGGAAGCAGCGATAACAGAGAAGAGATTGAAGTTCATGGCGGTAACCCTTGTGTTCGTTTGGTTGAGTGGCCGGGAAGGCCTTGGAACCAAACTTACGCTCCGAGGGTTACGCCTTAGAAATGCTTTGAAACAGTAGCCGCTATCACTGCAATTAATACAAAGGCTCAGGCCCCGCACGGCGGGGCCTGTGGCTTATTGACGCAGCAGGAACTTGAGGTCGCTGGGCGCATCGATCGGCATTTTTTGCACGGTTTTACCCAGCAGGCCGGTGTTGGGGTCACGTTCGACCACTACGATTTCGTTGCTTTTCTGGTTGGCGATCAGCAAAAACCTGCCGCTGGGGTCGAGGCTGAATTCGCGCGGGTGGTCGCCCTCCACCGAGCGCTGCTGCACTTGCTTGAGGTGCGCGGTGGCCGGGTCAATGCTGAACACCAGGATATGGTTGGCCGTGCCACGGTTGCTTACATACAGGAACTTGCCATCGCTGGAGGCGTGCAGCGCGGCGCCGGCTTTGTCCGACACCGGTTGCCCGGCCGCATAGTCCACCAACTGGGTTTGGGTCAATGTGCCGTCGTGGTAATCGAACACCGCGACCTGGGCACTCATCTCGGTGGTCAGCCAGGCATGCTTGCCATCGGCGCTGAACAGCAGGTGGCGCGGGCCACTGCCCGGCGGCAATTGCACCGAGGCCGGGGCGGCCGCGGTCAACGGCTGCTCGTGGCTGGCCTTGGGGTCGTAACGGTAGACAAAGACCTTGTCGGCCCCCAGGTCCTGCACAAACACGTACTTGCCGTCCGGCGACGACACGACCGAATGCACATGGTTGGACGCCTGGCGTTCAGGGTTCACGCGGCTGGCCGGGTGCCCGCTCAGTTGCACCGGCGGCGACAGTTTGCCGGTGGTGTCCACCGGCAGGATCGCCAGGCTGCCGCCCGGATCTTCCTGCACCGAATAGTTGGCGACGAACAGGTAACGCCCGTCAGCGGCGACGCTGGAATGGGTGGGCTCGTTGCCCAGGCTCTGCACCTGATTGATCAGGGTCAGTTGGTGGCTCTGTGGGTCGATGCGGTAGCTGCTGACGCGGCCGACGGCGTCTTTCTGCCCTGGGCCGTTCTCGTTGACCACAAACAGGTGCTTCTGGTCCTTGGAGACCGTGAGCCACGAAGGGTTGGCCGCCTTGGCCGCCAATACCGGCTTGCCCTGCAACCGGCCGGTACGGCTGTCGAACTGCACACGGTAAATGCCTTCGCTGGTGCCGGCGGTGTAGCTGCCCACCAACAGTTCATAGGTGTCGGCGGGTGCGGCCTGTACCGACATCGCACCCACACTGCCCGCCATCAGCAGGGGCCAGAATTTACGCATCATCATCGGCTTCGTCCTCGTCGTTATTGTTGTCGCCTTTGACAGCCTGCAGGCAAGCCAGGTGATGCTCACCGTCGTCATTGCTCAAGCGCCAGCGCTGCAAGGACTCATCAAAGGTCGCGGCCTTCAGTTGTTCTGGACTGAACGTCCAACGCTTGAGTTCCCGACCGTCCATGCTTTCGATGCGCAAAGCTTCCTCGAAGGTGAAATCAAAGGCGTGCAGTCCGTCGATGATCAGCATATCGCTGTCTTTCAGGGCGGTGCTCAGGTCAAGGGCATTCATCACAAGTCGATCATCTTAAAAAGAAAGGCCGCCATGATAGGCGAGTTTCGCCCACACACCCACCGCTACCGTGAGCCTTGAGGTAACCCGATACCCCTTCTCCCCCTCTGGAACGGCGTTAAGTAATCGCGCATCGCTGCGATGCTCGATTATTCATTCCGGAGAACACTACATGCCGTCCCCCTCGCCCAGCGTGGCCAACACTGTCAGCGCGATGTTCGCCGACTGCCCCAGTTTCGAATCCGTTGTACAAAATCTACTGGCGAAGACCATCGCCGAGCAGTACCCCGACCTGAACCTGAACCTGGACCAGGTCCGACTGGCCAGCCCTGCCCCCACTGCCGGTTGGACCCATCAACTGCTCATGCCCCGCGTGCTCGACTACCTGGCGACGGGCGCCGTACTGGGCATGGGCGAGGTGGACTCGCGCGCGCCGTTTCTTACAGAACAGCCGCCGACCCGCTTGAGAACCCGCGCAGGCGCTGCACTGGATATGCAGCGCATCGACACCCTGATCAAAGAGCTGCCCTGGTCGGTCCCGATCGCCCTGCAAAACGCGCTGACCGACTACTGGAACAACACCGACGACCCGGCCCACAGCCGCTGGCGCCAGATCAGCGACCTGCTGGCGCAAACCCTGCAAATCGCCACCCTGAAACAACCGGGCCTGAGCGACGTGGAGCGCGAGACGCTGCAACAGATCATCGACTGCGCTGACTACGATCAACGCCAGGCGCAAAACGGCCCGACGCAGACCTATGTGTACGCCCTGGAAACCCGTCTTGACCAACAGGAGGCGTTGCTGAGCCCAGACCTGCTGCTGGTGCGCACCGTGCAGACCCGGATCATCGTTCTGCTGTGCCGGCCCGATGGCATGATCAAGTCGTTCGCCTCGATTGACGCGTTCGGTCAATATTGGGGCGCACACATTGCCGATCAGTACCGTTTCGATACGCTGACCTGGACGCGCTACGAGGTGCAAGGCAATGTGTTCGACCAACAGGCGGCGCTGATCCTCAACCAACAATTGAGCAACCTGCAAGCCCTGCGCCTGCCCTGCACGCTGGGACGAGCCACCCTGCAAGCGCTGTTTCGCGAACTCAGTGACCCCGCACGCTACTTTACCGACACCCCCCAGGCCGACCCGCTGCTGGCGAACCTGGGGCGCACGCAACTGCCGGCCTGGCTGCAAAACGCCTCGCCCACTCAACAACAGGCCTACCGCCAATACAGCCTGGGGTTGGCCGGCAGCAAAATCCTCAACAAAGGCCAGACGTTTCTCAGCGGCATTAGCGATATTCGCCGCTACACCGTCGGCGTGCTGTGCAAGGCCCTTGAGGCTGAACAGCAACGCGCCCTGAGCGGCGACGAGCAGCCCTCGCTCCCAGCCAGCTATGACCCCGATAACGTGCTGCTCACCTTCACCAAATACGCGGGCTACCCCGGCGCGCCCGGCATTGCCGATGCGAGGCAGATGAGCCTGACTGAACTGGCCATCACCAATCTGGCCGGGCGCCCCGGCGGGACCCTCACGTTGAAACACCGTGATGGCCTGACGCTGCCGAGCTGGTTGACGGCAGACTTCATCACGCGCACCGACGGCCTGATCGAAAGCGTCGACATCGGCCAACGCTACCCCGACGCTCTGAAACAACAGCTGCTGGGCGACGCCCCGCCCGTGGAAGCGCGTACGCGCCTGTTTGCCGAGCAACTGCGCTATCAATTGCCCCTGCAAGCACTGGAAACACACCTCAAGCAAGAAGGCGGGATCACCGCCACCGGCGCCCGCTACGTCGCCGCGTTGGTACAACCCGGGGCCGATGCGCGCAAGGTGGACGATCAAGCCGTGGCCATTCGCTGCCTGGCGTTGCTGCGCAAAGCTGAAGCGGTACCGGACATCGTCGCGAACATGTTCATCATCGAACCCCTGGACAACACGCAAGGCCCTCACCTGCTTTACCGCCCGCTGTACGCCGAGCCGCTGCTCGAATTCGCCACGCGCCAAGCGTTGCTCACTGCCATCGCGCAGCCGGGGGCGTTGCAAACCAGCGTGCTGACCTGGCTGTCCGACAAGGCCCGCCCGATCTACGACAACGGCGGTTTCCAGGAGCCGCATTACGTACGTTTCGGCCAGGGCGACGAGTTCGCCCCGCTTGAAACCCCGGCGCCGGCGCAACTGGCCAATGACGGCGCCAGCCACGAACTGCTGCAATACCTGCTCAACGGGCAATTGATGCAGTACCTGTATGGCAGCAACGCCAGGGCGCTGGTCGGCCAGGCCAGCCATGAATCGGTGTCCACCCGCAGCAGCCGCTGGTCCGCGCTGATGGAAGCCGGCGGCGTGGTGTTCAATACGCTGTTGCTACCGCTGCTGCGCGGGCCGGCGTTACTCACCGCCTGGTTGATGACGCTGACCGCCAGCTTCGAGCGGGACGTGCCCGCGCTCAACAGCGCGGATCCGGTCACGCGGGAATTGGCCGCCGCCGACGTGGTGCTGAACATGGCAATCGTACTGGGTGAGCTGGCCCCAACGGCGACAGCCGCCGCGCCATTGCCAACCGAGGTCACGGAGGGCGCACTGCGTCTGCCCGCACCGCGCCGCTTGCCGGAGCAGTGGCCGCAACCCAAGGCAGCCGCGATCACCGAAGGGGTGGTGGTCATGGCCGGCCAGTTCCCAGGCGAGCGGCGCACAGCCTTGGATATGGGTTTCGCCGGCGCACACCGGCGACTCTCGGCATTGCAGCAGGCGCGCCTGTTGCGCCTCAAGGTGCCGCGCCCGGCGGCGTTGCCGCAGCCGGTTGTTTATGGTCCGCGTAAAGGGCTGTACGTGATCCACAAAGAATGGCACGTGTTGATTGAGCAGAACCTGTACCGGCTCAGATTGCTGGACGACGACAGCGTGGTGATCGTCGACCCGTTCGACACCACTCGCCAAGGGCCCTATGTACGCGCGGATGCTCAGGGCCGCTGGTCGGTGGACCTCAACCTGCGCCTGCGCGGCGGCATGCCGCTCAAGCGCGTGGCAGCGGAGCGCGAGCGCAAGGCCAAGCGGAAACTGCAACTGACCGACCAGTACAACGACTTCGTGGCCCAACAGGTCGCGCTGCAGCAGGCGCTGGATGTGTCCCAAAGCGTCATGGAAAAATCCGAGCAGGACCCACGCTTCACCGCGTTGCAACGCGCCAGCCAACGGCGCAAGTTCGAGACCGCCCTGGAAAATCAGACCCGCGTGTTCCAACAGCTGCTCGATACCCAGGACGAACGGGTGCAACACGGCATTCCCTTGCCCGCGGATACCCTGCTGGTGCTGATGGAAAACACCATCAACAACGCGCGCAAAGCCGTGGTGATCGCGGAAAAAGACCGAGCGCAGCTTTACGCCGATAACCGCAGCTTCACCACGGGCGGGCTGCAACTGCGGCAAATCATCCGCAATCAATACGCCCGCTACCTGGCATTCATCAATGAGCTGATCGGGATCAATGAGCGCAGCATCCGCAACCTTGAACTCAAGGACCGGCAACTGGCGGCCCTGTATAACCTCGGCGAGGACGGCGTTAAAACCTACGAACGCCTGACAGCGGACCGGCCGGAAGATGAAATCAGCGCGCTGGGGGTGACCAAGCTGCAACTGCTGAGCCTGCGCGTGCTGAGCATCAAGGAGGTGGAACTGGACCTGATGGAAGGTCTGAACGCAATCATCGAGCCGTTGAATGTGCAGGTTCGCTCCCACTCCGAACTCAAGCTCACCGAACTGAGCCCGGTTGAACTGCGCGAAGCCCTGGAGAGCCTGGTCGAGCATTACGGGCAGGCACTGGACGGCCTACAGGGGTTGCGCGAAGTCAACGGCGAAGAGCTGGAAACCGAGCACTTCAATAAGATGTTCACGCTGGTCGAAAAACTCTACGAGGACGCCAGCCAACAATTGGCCAGTGAAGTCAAACCCGACCCCAAACCCCGTCGGCGCCCACCCAAACGCCCCAAAGTCAGAACCGGGCGGGCTTCCAAAAAACTCATCAGGACGCGCAGCGGCGGTGTGGTGATCGGTGACCTCACACCCGCCGCCACCAGCCAGTCGGTCGACCTGGTCGAGGTGCGCTCGGAGGACGATAACCAGCTCATCGCCACCTACTCACGCCGTGAAGCCGAGATCTGGGACGAAGTGCGCGTGGTACGCAAGCCGGACCCGCTGCCGTCCCGACCGATCAACGAGCTGCGGGGTAAAGCGCGCAAGCTGTTCAGCCAATTGGACGGCCACCTGAGCGGTGCCGAGCGCTATAAAAAACTCTGCCGTCACCCACAGGAAATCCAGGAACTGCTCAGCAACGAAGCCTCGCGCCTGGACAAACTCGCGACCGAACTGGACACCGCGATCCAGGCGCAGCCCAGCGCGTCCAGGCTGGCGGCGGACCAGGGCCTGGTTGAGCAGATGCGCGAAGGTGTCGCGCGACTCCTGCGCAAGGGGCATGAGCTGCGTATCGCGTTGAGCCTGGAACTGCCCCCCACCAATGGCAACCTGCAGTTTCTGGTCGATCAAAACCTGGTGCAGGTCGCGGCGCTCGGCGAGCGCATCGCGATGACCGGTGCGCGTAAAGACTTCATCCAGGAATATGCGATCAATGACCGCGAGGGCTACCCGCTGTGGTACGCACACTTTCACTACAGCACCGCGCAAACGCCCAAAGCCGATTACAGCGTGGCGCACCTTAAAACCAAAGAGCAACGCCGTCAGAGTTATTACGCCTTGCTGGAGAAAGCGCAAAGCTCACAGGCGGTGGTAGACATTCATCGCGGCATGCTCGGTAAACCACTGGCCGAACGCTGGTTTTTACCGTTGGCCCACTGAAGGCGAACAGCGGTAGCCGGCTAACACCTGGGTGGTCCAGCGGGCCTTAACGTACACAGGCATCCCTTCTCTCTCGTAAAGGAATACCTGTGACTGACAACCCTGTGAAATCCGCCGTTGAAGCCCAATTTGCCACGCGCCCCAGCTTACGCTCGGTGGTCGAGCGCCTGCTGGCCGACAACCTCAAGGAGAAATACCCACCGTTGACGTTGCCCGTCACGTCGCTGCGCCTGGCGCTGCCCCGTGACGGCGGCGGGCGTGGCCTGACACCGCTGCTCAGCGCCGCGCTGGACTACCTCGCCACGCAACGCCTGCCTGACCTGGCGTCACACAGCGGCCTCGATGCCTACCTGAGTGACGCCACCGGCACCCGCCTCACCTTCGAGTCCAACGGGCCACGCAGCTACGACCTGACGGTGATCAGCGCGCTCATCCGCGAACTGCCGCTGATCCTGGCGGTGGGTTTTCAAGACGCCTTGACCGCCTACTGGAACCAACCCAGCGACGCAGACGGCAGCCGCTGGCAGTGGTTGGCCGCTGTGTTGCAGGGCCGGCTGCGCACCTCGGCGATCCGCCAAACAGGCAGCGATGCCCACGCACTGCAACGCCTTATACACCTGGCCGACTACCCCGCGCGGGAAACCCGCAACCGGCACACCGGCCCGCTGGCTTCGCTGCATGCCTACAGCGTGGAGACCCGGCTGGCGCATGGCGACACCCGCGTGACGCTGCAATCGAGCGATATTGTGCTGGTCGACGGCGAGCAGGTGTGGCTGTGCAGCCTGCAAGGCCGGATCGACAGCTTCGCCAGCCTGGACGCCTTCGGCGAAGCCTGGGGCCGGCGCATGGCGCAGCAGTACGTCGCCGACAGCCTGACCTGGCACCTGTACGAGCCCGACGGCAATATTTTTGAAGTGCAGGCCGCGCTGATCCTCAACGAACACCTGGACAACCTCGCGGCCATCGACTTGAGCGTCGTCACGCCCCTTAACGAGCTTGAGCAGGTGTTCCATAGCCTCACCGACCCCGCCGCACAACTTGACCCTCCAGCCGACACGCCGCCCCAGTCCCTGGCAACCCTGCGTACCGCCCTGCCCGGCTGGTTGCAGCACGCATCGGCCGGCGCGCGCTTTGCCTACCGCCAATGCCTGCTTGAACAAGCCAGCGCCCGGCGCGTGCATGCGGGTAAAACCTGGCTGGACGGCCTGCACAGTATCCGCAGCTATGCCACGCAACATCTGAACAACCAGCTGTGCCTGGCGCGCAATGCCTGGCTGACGGGCCAGCGCACCTGCGAATCCGGCGTCTCGATTTACCAGGCCGACAACCTGCAACTGAGCTTCGCCGTGCCGGTAGGTAGCCTCGGCAGCGGCTACATCGAGCCCGTGCGCATGAGCCTGGTGGACCTGGCCTTGAACAACCTGTCGGGCAAGCCCCAAGGCCGCATGACCGTGCGCAGTACCGACGGCCAGGCGATTGAAGCGTGGTTGACGCCGGACGTGGTGGCGCAACTGGTGCAACGGGTCGACGTCGGCCGCAATTACCCCAACTATATTCGCCGCGAACTGCTGGGCGACACCGACGCGGCACAGCAGCGTAAACGCCTGTTCATCGCCCAGCGCCCGCTTCAACTGAAAAGCCAGGCGCTGGAACACGCGACAAAGCGCGAAGCGGGTTTGACCCCCAAAGGCTTCGAGTATGCCGCCGCCGTGGTCGGCGCCAGCCACGCCGAGCGATATGTCGATGACAACGAGATCGTCATGCGCCCGCTGGCCTTTGCGCGTAAACCCGGCGCCACGGCGGACGTGGTGCAACACATGTTCATCATCGAGCCCCGTAACGGGCTGTCCGGGCCGCACCTGCTGTATCGCCCGGCCTATGCCCAAGCGTTGATGGAGTTCAGCAGCCGCGAGCAGTTGCTGGCGGCCATCGTGCAACCGGGCGAGTTGCAGGACAGTGTGCTGGCCTGGCTGGCCGACAGCGCACGCGCCATTTACAGCAACGGCGGCTTCACGCAACCGCATTACGTGCGCATCGGCGGCATCGGCGCGGAATTCGACCCGCTGCCCGCCGTGCCGAAACCGGCAAAACTGGCCGACCCCTTCGATGAAAGCAACGACGAAATCCTGCAGTCGCTGACCAATGGCCAATTGATGGAATACCTGTTTACTAGCGAGGCGCGCCAATTGCTGGAGCAGGCTGACCGCGAGTCGACCTCCAATGCCGAAAGCCGCTGGAAGCTGATCCTGGAAGGCGCGCAGTTGGGCTTCAACACCTTGTTGATGTTGGTACGCGGGCCCTTGGCGGCAGCGGGCTGGCTGTTGCAACTGGCGCAGGGCCTGGCCCAGGATCTGCCGGCCTTGGCCAGCAATGACCCGATCGCCCGGGAACTGGCCTGGGTCGACTTGCTGCTGAACACCGCAATGGTGCTGGTCCATCAGGTCACCTCCACCTCTGCATCGCCGCGCCCGATCATCGATGAGCACGCTCACCAACGGGCCCTTGCCCGGCTGCCGTTGAGACGCACGCCAGGCGAAGCCTCCCCAGCCCTGCCGACGGTCAAACGCGGGGCCTTCGGCCTGCCCGCCGAACCACCGGGCGGCGGTCATACGCTGCTCGATTTTGACCGTTCGCTGGCCAGCGATGCAGCAGCGGCGCGCTTGTTGGAAAAGCTGCTTGAAGTCAAGGTCGCCTGGCCCACACCTGTGCCGGAGCCCGTCAGCCTGGGCGCGCTCAAGGGCCTGTACAAAATTGACGGGCATTGGCATGCCTCGGTGGGCGGCCTGCTCTTTCAGGTCAACGTGGTTCCGGGGTTTGGCGAGGTGTTCATCGTTCATCCGCAAAAACCCGCGCATCCAGGGATCAAACTCAAGACCGACGGGCGCGGCCACTGGACCTTGGATCGCGGCCTCAAACTCGAAGGCGGCGGGCCGAAACGCATCGCCGCCCTACGCGAGGCAAACCGGCGCAAGACCCAGGAACTGGTGGATCGCATGCAAGCGTTGAGCCTTGAAATAACGCCCAGGATGCACACCTACCTCGAGTCCCAGGCGCGCATGAACAGCGCCTATAAGGCCCTGAAAAAACAAGCCGACACACTGCGCCTGGTGTGGACGCTGCTGCAAAACGCCAGCGAGGCACAGCAGCCGGCCTTGCAGGCGCGACACCTGCGCGAGATGCAGGACTACGCCAAGCGCCGGGCCCACTACGACATTCTGCTCGACGCCCTGCAAACCCAATTCGACCAATCACTGCCCTCACGCCTGGAACTGGTTCAGGTCGGCCAATCCCTGGAAAAAGTCGCAGGCGCCGCCGGCAACGTGCAAGACCGGGCCAAAGTGCTGAAGACCATCGGCGAACAACAGATGGCCCTGCACTTCTATCAGGTCGAGTGGGCGCGCAACCTGCAAATGACCGATCGCGGCGAATCCATGCTGGCCCTGAGCGAACGCATGGTGATCGACAACCTGTGGGGCGATAACACCGCGTTTGAGCAATACGTGGCTCAATCGATCAGCCTGGCGGACGCCATCGAGCGTATGGCCGAGTCCACGCGCAAGATAGAAACCACCCTGGATCAACTGGAGCAGGACTCAGCCGCGGGTCGCGCCATGCGTCAGCAACTGCTCGCACAAATCACCAACCCTCAGGAGTTTTTCCCTGACAGCTTGAAGCTGCGGGCGTTGATCCCCCTCATCAAGGCCAGCGTTGAGATCGGCAGAATGCTGCCGGCGCAGGAGGCCTTTTATGTCGAGCGCCTGAAGCCCGGTGCCTTGATCCAGGCGCTGTTTTCACACATCGAAGTGCGCAGCAGCGCGGACTACCCACTGGAAGACCAGCGCGGCGTGTACGAGACCGTCCTCGACAACTACCGCGAATACGAAAGTGCGATCCAGGCGCTTAAACTCATCAACCCCAACCGCCTCAAACCCGCCAGCGCGCGGTTGCTTGAAGGTCTTCACTACGCACGCACCTTGGCGCAAAACGAGCTGGAAGCGGTGGTGCGCAAACAGGAACAGCTGGAGGTGCAACTGCCGCTGTCCAAAACCCTGCGGCCCAAGGCAGCCACCAAGCGCGTGTTCAAAACCGCCGGCAAGCAATACCTCATCGGCGAACTCCAGCCGGCCGATGCTCAGGTCAAAGTCGAACGCTACACCATCAGCGATGCACTCTCCGGCACCACCGTCACCACGTTCGAACAGCGCCCGGACGGCTGGACCGACGTGCGCGAACCGCAACCTACCGCCGCGCCGCCGGTTGCACCGGCCCGCGAGTTGGCCACGCTCAAAACCCTCGGACAGGCGTTGATCAACGGGCGCGCCGCGATCGAACGCGTCATTGCGGCCCAACAACAAGCCCTCGAATCACCGAGTACCCGGCAAACCGTCAACCCCGGCGACTGGGATGCCCTGCTCAATAGCCAGGCCGCCCAACTCACGGCGCTCGCCGATGAAGTGGCGCGCGAGCATCTGGACAAACCCACGGCCAACGACCTGATCGATGACTTCAAGGCCAATGCCAGGGACATGCAGCGCATGGCGCAACGGGTATGCAGCGCGGCCTACAAACGGCAATGGCCGACGCAGGAGAGCCTGGATTATTTATGGCGCCAGGGTGAGATCGACATCAACCTGACAAGCCCGGCCGACCCGCAACGGCCCACCCTCAGTGGAGATTTTTTCACCGAGTACGCGGTGTATGACAAAACCCCCAAACCGCCGACGGTGCTGTGGTATGCGCATTTCCACTACGCCACCGCCGACGCGGCGCCGGCGGACTACACGCGGGCGCATCTGAAACTGGCCGAGCAGCGCAAATACACGCAGAAGGATCTGCTCAAAGCTCACGTACAGGCGGCGTTGCCGGGCACCGAGCCGGTGCGCCAGATTCTTTACGTGCTGATCACGCCCCCCGTGGACCAGTTGTTCCTGGCGATTGCGCCACGCAGCGGCCCGCGCTGATCGCGGCGCCAAACAAAACGCCCGACGGTCAAGGTCGGGCGTTGCATTTCAACGGCGTCGCGGCCGCGTCAGTGGGCAAACAACGAATTGCCCTTCTGGCCCGCGAGTTTCTCGGGTTTGATCAGGAACCGCGCCAGTGCCGGCAGCAGCCACAGCGCCCCGAACATGTTCCACAACAGCATGAAGGTCAGCATCAGGCCCATGTCGGCCTGGAACTTGATCGCCGAGAAGATCCAGGTGCACACGCCGATGGCCAGGCACAGGCCGGTGAACAGCACGGCTTTACCGGTGGACTTGAGCGTCTGGTAATAGGCTTCCTGCAACGGCAGGCCCGCACGCAAAAAGCTTTCCAGGCGGCTGTAGATGTAGATGCCGTAGTCCACGCCGATGCCCACGCCCAACGCCACCACCGGCAAGGTCGCGACCTTGACGCCGATGCCCATGAACGCCATCAGCGCGTTGCCCAGCACCGAGGTCAGCACCAACGGCAGCACGATGCACAGGGTCGCGGCCCAGGAGCGGAAGGTGATCATGCACATGGTCGCCACGCACAGATACACCAGAATCAGAATGGTCAGCTCCGACTCTTTGATCACTTCATTGGTGGCCGCTTCGATGCCGGCATTACCGGCGGCGAGGATGAATTCCAGGCCGTCCTTGTTGTTCTCCCTGGCGAACGCCTGCACCGCATGCACCGCGCGGTCGAGGGTTTCGGTCTTGTGGTCGTTGAGGAACACCAGCACCGGCGCCAGCGAGCAATTGTTGTTGTACAGGCCATCGGCACGCGCGATGGAGTTGTTCAACACATCCGGGTTGCGCGACAGGGTTTCCCATTTCAGGTTGCCTTCGTTCATGCCCTTGATCATCTGCTTGGACACCGTCACCAGCGAGATCGCCGACTGCACGCCCTCGGTGTTCTGCATCTTCCACATCAACTGGTCGATGGGCGCCATGGCTTCATAGCGCGAGCAGCCTTCGGCCTTGGTCTTGACCATCACCACCAGCACGTCGGAGCTGGTGGAGTAGTTGCTGATGATGAAGTTGTTGTCTTTGTTGTAACGCGAGTCCGGGCGCAGTTCCGGTGCGCCTTGGTCGAGGTCGCCGATCTTCAGGTTCTGGCTGTACCAGAGGCCGCCGCCAAAGGCGACCAGCGCCAGCAGGATCGAAACCGGTGCCACTTTGGCGCTGGCGAACCTGGACAGCAGGCGCCAGAACGGATGGTCACGGTGCGCGTCCTTTTTGCTCCTGGCAATGGCGCGGTGGCTGATGCCGGCATAGGAAATCGCCACCGGCAGCAGGATCAGGTTGGTAAACACGATCACCGCCACGCCGATGGACGCGCCGATGGCCAGTTCGCGGATCACGCCGATGTCGATGATCAGCAGGGTAATGAAGCCCACCGCATCCGCCAGGATCGCGATCATCCCCGGCAGGAACAGTTGCCGGAAGGTGCGCCGTGCGGCGGTGAGTGCGTTGTCTGCCTCGCTCGATTGCAGGGCGATGCCGTTGATCTTCTGCACGCCGTGGGAAATACCAATGGCGAAGATCAAAAACGGCACCAGCATCGAGTACGGGTCGAGCCCGAAGCCGAAGAAATGCATCAGCCCGAGTTGCCAGACCACCGCCACCAGCGTTGTGCTCAACACCGCGACGGTGCTGCGCAGGCAGTTGGTAAACCACAGCAACAGCACCAGGGTGATGACAAACGCGATGCCGAAGAACAACACCACCATCACCAGGCCGTCGATCAGGTCGCCGACCTTCTTGGCGAAGCCGACGATGTGGATCTTGACGTTGGGGTTCTGCGCTTCGAACTTGTCGCGGATCTTGTCTTCGAGCTCATGGGAGAACTTGCGGTAGTCCAGGGCCAGCAACTTGCCCTGGTCCTGCGGGTCCGGGTAGGCCTCCAGCAGCGGAATGTCGACGATGCTCGACTTGAAATCGTTGGCCACCAGGCGCCCGACCTGGCCGGACTTGAGTACGTTGTTGCGCAGTTGGTCGAGGCTTTGCGGCGAGCCGTTGTAGCTTTGCGGGATGACTTCGCCGCCGGCAAAACCTTCTTCGGTCACTTCGGTCCAGCGTACGCTGGGGCTCCACAGCGACTTGAGGCCCGAGCGGTCGACGCCGGAGATGTAGAACACCTCGTCGTTGATCTGGCGCAGGGTCTCCATGTAGTCCTTGGTAAAGATGTCGCCGTCCTTGGCCTCCACCGAAATGCGCACCGTGTTGCCCAGGTTGGCCAGGTCGTTGCGGTGTTCCATCATCTTTTCGATGAAGGGGTGCTTGAGGGGGATCATCTTTTCAAAGCTGGTGGAGGGGCGAATCAGGGTTGCCTGCCAGAACAGGAACACGCTCACCAGCACGCAGATCGCGATGACTGCCGGGCGGTTGTTGAAGATCAGGCGCTCAAGAAAGGTCGCTTTATCGTTGTGATGACTGCTCATTCTTTGCCCGCCTTCTTATTGTTTTGTCGGTTCAGCGCCGGCTGGCGTGGCCACACGAACGCCACCCTGCCCGACCAGAATCAAGTTGCCGTTGCCGGCTGCCGTGACCGCCGACAGTGAAATACGGTCCGGGCGATTGAACACGCTGAACGTTTGGCCGTCATCGTGGCTGACCACCACGCTGCCGCCGTTGCCGACCACCACGATGGAGCCATCGTCCAGCAAGGTCGCGCCCGACAGGCCGAACTCCAGGGCACCGCGCGCGGCGTTCAATGGGACCTGCTCCCAGGTGCCGCCGAAATCGGTGGACCGGTACAGGTTGCCACGCAGGCCATAGGCCAACAGTGTCTGCGCTTGCGCGGTGCCGATGACGCCAAACAACGAGCCCTCGTAGGGGCCTTCGAGCTTTTCCCAGGTCTGGCCGTCGTCGCTGGAGCGGAACATGCTGCCCTGCTCGCCGACGATAAACAGGCCGGCGTCCTTGATGGAGGCGATGGCGTTGAGGTGATATTGGTCTTCGTTGTCGAGGCGGTCGCTGACGTCGGCCCAGGTCTTGCCGCCGTCGGTGGTTTCGATCAGCGCACCGTAGGCGCCTACGGCCAGGCCGTGATTGGCGTCGTTGAACCACACATCGAGCAACGGCGCTTCGCGCTTGAGGTCCTGGTATTGCTGGGTCCAGGTGGCGCCGCCGTCAGTGCTGGCGAGGACTTGCGCATCGTGGCCCACGGCCCAGCCGTGTTGGTCATCGACAAAAAACACAGCGGTGAGCAACTGCCGGGTCGGCACTTTGGCCTGGGCCCACGTGGCGCCCTGGTCATCGGAATAGAGGATATGCCCGCGATCACCGACCGCCACCAGGCGCTTGCCGGCCTGCACCACGTCGATCATCAGGCCTTTGGCGGCCTTGGGGGATTCAATCGCAAACACTGCGCCGGCCGGGGTATCGCCGGCGGCGTGGACGGCGGTCGGCAACGCGACGGCTCCAAACAGCGAGAGCGCTGTGACCAGCAACGCGACCTTGCGTGCGGCGCGTGGGCGGCAAACAACCCAACCCATGACAGGCTCACTCATAGACCTTTCTCCCATTTATTATTGTTAGGTCTTGTCTTTGCTTGCCTTGCCGGGCGCTGAAACCTGCAATCTAGAGCGCCTGAACGAAGCAGGGGCCATCCTATCGGGCTTTGGAATCGTCTGACAATCAGCGCTACGTTATCTTTTGTTAACTGGCGGCTTTTGGCCATGTGGTGAATATAGCTGCATTCGCCAGGCTGATTGTCGGCGGGGGAATGAATTTTTATTCCATCTATTGAATTCAGGGAATTTTTATTCCATTAATGCACGCTCTGAAAACAATAATCCAAAGGACCACGGCAATGCGTGAACTCGGAATCGGCTTGATCGGCACAGGCTTCATGGGCCGAGCCCATGCCTTGGCATTCAACAACGCGCGGGCGGTCTTTGAACTGCCGGTACACCTCAAACTGGCCGCGCTTGCCGATGCCGACACCGAACGCGCCCAACGCTGCGCCACCGCCTGGGGCTTTGCCCGGGCCCATGGCGACTGGCAAGCGCTGATCGACGACCCCAAGGTCGATGTGGTGGCCATCACCACGCCCAATCACCTGCACTACCCCATGGCCATGGCCGCGATAGCTGCCGGCAAAGCGGTGTATTGCGAAAAACCCCTGGCCGTGAGCCTCGAACAGGCCGACGCCATGCGCCGCGCCGCGACCGCCGCCGGCGTGGTGACACGGGTGGGTTACAACTACCAGCACAACCCCATGATCACGTTGGCGCGGCAGCTGATTGCCGATGGCGAGCTGGGCGACATCATCAGCTTCCAGGGCGAGTTCAGCGAAGACTTTATGGCCGACCCGGCCTCACCCTGGTCATGGCGCTGTGAAGTGGCGCACGCCGGCGGTGCGTTGGCGGACCTGGGCAGCCACTTGCTGTCGATGGCGCGTTATCTGGTGGGCGACGTGGTCAGCGTGTGCGCCGATACCCACACCGTGCACGCCCAGCGCCCGGCCACAAAAGGCAGCCACGACCTCAAGGCCATTGCCGTGGACGACCAAGTGCATGCGCTGCTGCGTTTCGCCAACGGCGCGCGCGGCACCGTGAGCAGCAGTTGGCTCAAGCACGGCTACAAAAACCACCTGAGTTTTGAGATCAGCGGGACCAAAGGCACGTTGGCCTTCGATCAGGAATGCTTGAATGAACTGCGCCTGTACCGTCTCGGCCAGGACGGTTTCCAGCGCGTGCTGGCCGGCCCCGCCCTGCCCGGTTACGCCGCGTTCAGCCCAGCGGCGGGGCATCAGTTGGGCTACAACGAACTCAAGACACTGGAGGTGCAGGAACTGATCATGGCGCTGGCGGGCCAAGGCGCGGATGGCACTGACTTTGAGGCGGCATGGGAAGTGGAGCGGCTGGCGACGGCCATTCGCGTGGCGGCCCAGGAAGAACGCTGGGTCAAGGTGAACTCGGTCTGAAACACAGCGCAAACCCCCTGTGAGAGGGGGCTTGCTCCCGATGGGGGAGTGTCAGTTGATGAATCTGTTGCTGACCCACTGCCATCGGGAGCAAGCCCCCTCCCACATTTGGATCACCTGCATGCGGTTACATCAGCGCAAGGCTCGGCGCAGTACTTTGCCCACGGTGGTCTTGGGCAATTCTGTGGTGCGAAACTCCACATACTTGGGCACCTTGTAGCCGGTGAGGTATTCCCGGCAGTGGGCGAGGATCTGCTCCTGGGTCAGGTTCGGGTCTTTGCGCACCACGATGATCTTCACCTTCTCCCCCGTCACGCCATCCTCCACCCCAATCGCCGCCACTTCGCCTACACCGGGGTGCAACGCCACCACGTCTTCGATTTCATTGGGGTACACGTTGAAGCCCGAGACCAGGATCATGTCTTTCTTGCGGTCCACCAGGCGGATGTACCCACGCGCGTCCATCACGCCAATGTCGCCGGTCGACAACCACCCCTCGGCATCCAACACTTCGGCGGTGGCCTCCGGGCGTTGCCAGTAGCCTTGCATCACCTGCGGGCCGCGCACTTGCAGTTCGCCCTGCTCGCCAATGTCGGCCAGCTCGCCGTCTTCACGCATAAACCGCACCCAGGTCGACGGCAGCGGCACGCCGATGCTGCCGGTGAAGTCCATCTCGCGCATGCGTGAGATATCGATAGGGCTGATGCTCACCACCGGCGAGCACTCAGTGAGGCCATAGCCTTCGATGATCGGCAGCCCGGTGACCTCCTTCCAGCGCTTGGCCACCGCTGTGTGGGTGGCCATGCCGCCGGCGATCACCATGCGCAGGTCGGAAAAATCCCGCGCACAGAACGCTTTGTTCTCAAGCAAACCGTTGAACAAGGTATTGACCCCGGCAATGCCGTTGAAGCGCTCCTTGCGCAGGATCATCTGCACCCGTTTCACGTCCCGGGGGTTGGCGATCAGGATGTTGCGCCCGCCCAGGCACATGAACATCAGGCAATTCACTGTCAGCGAAAAGATGTGGTACAGCGGCAGCAAAGTGACGTTGGTTTCCTGCTTGCCCTGGTCCAGTTGATCGCCGACCCAGGCCTTGGCTTGCAGCAGGTTGGCGATGATATTGCGGTGGCTGAGCATCACGCCCTTGGCGTCGCCCGTGGTGCCGCCGGTGTACTGCAGGAAGGCCAGGTCATCAAGAGCCAGGCTCACCGGCAGGTGATTGAGCGCCCGCCCCTGCTTCAAGGTGTGGTTGAAGCGCACTGAACCCGGCAGATTGAACGCCGGCACCTGCTTTTGCACCCGGCGCAGGATGAAGTTCATCGCCGCGCCCTTGAAGGCGCCGAGCAAATCGCCGATGGCCGCCACCACCACGCGCTTGACGCTGCTGCCGACGATGACTTTTCCCAGGGTATGGGCGAAGTTTTCGAAGATCACGACGGTTTCGGCGCCGCTGTCCTTGAGCAGGTGCTTGAGCTCATGGGCGGTGTACAGCGGGTTGACGTTAACCACCACCGCGCCGGCCAGGATCGTGCCCAACAGGCAGATCGGGTATTGCAGGCAGTTGGGCATCATCAGCGCCACGCGGTCACCCGGCTTGACGCCCTGGCCCTGCAGCCAGGCAGCGAACGCGATGCCATGGACCTGCCAATCGGCGTAGGTCATTTCGGTGCCGATACTGACGTAGGCCACGCGCTCGCGGAATTTCTCCAGGTGTTCCAGGAACACTTCGCGCAACGAGGGGTAATCCTCGATAGCCGCATCGATGTCTGCCGGGACGCCGGGCAGGTAAGCGTTCAACCAGACCCGTTCGGTGTGTTCCAGGCTGATAGCGTTCATGGCAGTCTCCTTGTTGTTGTTTTTGGGTTGGCGCTATTTTTCGACGATGGCGGTAATGCCCAGCCCGCCCGCCGCGCAGATCGAGATCAACCCGCGCCCCCCACCGTTTTCATGGATGATCTTGGCCAGCGCCGCCAATTGCCGGCCACCGGTGGCGGCGAACGGATGGCCGCAGCCGAGCGAGCCACCGTTGACGTTCATTTTGGCGCGGTCAATGCTGCCCAGCGGTGCATCCAGGCCCAGGCGCTCGCGGCAGTAATCGGCGTCTTCCCAGGCCTTGAGGGTACACAGCACCTGGGCGGCGAAGGCCTCATGTATCTCGAAGAAATCAAAGTCGGCAAAGCTCAGGCCCTCGCGCTTGAGCATGCGCGGCACGGCGTAGGCCGGGGCCATCAGCAGGCCTTCGCTGCCATCGACGAAATTCACCGCCGCCGTCTCGCCGGTACGCAGGTAGGCCAGCACCGGCCAACCATTGGCGGCCGCCCATTCCTCACTGGCCAGCAGCACCACCGAGGCGCCGTCGGTGAGCGGCGTGGAATTGCCCGCCGTCAGGGTGCCGTTCTGCCGGTCGTAGGCGGGTGCCAACCCGGCGAGTTTTTCCAGGCTGGCATCGGCGCGCAGGTTGTTGTCGCGAGCCAGGCCACGATGGGGGCTGATCAAGTCGTCGAAAAACCCGCGTTTGTAGGCGGCGTCCAGGCGCTGATGGCTGGTGAGGGTCAGTTCATCCTGAGCCAGGCGCTTGATCTGCCAGCGCTGGGCCATGGCTTCGCAGTGCTCGCCCATGGACAAGCCGGTGCGCGGCTCACCGTTGCGCGGTAACAGTGGCTTGAACAACATCGACGGACGCACCTTGAGCAACGCCTTCAATTTGTCGCCCATGCCCTTGGCGCGATTGGCCGCGAGCAAGGTGTGGCGCAGGGATTCGTTGATGCCGATCGGCGCATCCGAGGTGGTGTCGGCGCCCCCGGCGATGCCCACGTCGATCTGGCCCAGGGCGATTTTATTCGCCACCAGCAACGCCGCTTCAAGGCCGGTGCCACAGGCCTGTTGCACATCGTAGGCCGGGGTATCAGGCGACAGCGTGGTCGACAGCAGCGATTCGCGTGCCAGGTTGAAGTCCCGTGAATGCTTGATCACCGCGCCGGCGGCAAACTCACCCAGGCGCTGGCCGTGCAGGTTGTAGCGATCCACCAGGCCTTGCAGCGCGGCCACCAGCAGATCCTGGTTGCTGTCGTGGGCATAGACGGTATTGGAGCGCGCAAAGGGGATGCGGTTGCCGCCGATAATCGCCACGCGGCGGGTCGCGGTCGGATTGAAGCTGTAGTCACTCATTTAACGCTCTCTTTCCAAATGAACAGCCCACGCATATGGGGTTTGTCGCCAGCAAAATTACGCACCTCGAACTCACGGCGCGGGCCGCTCGCGGGGTGGTTCCACAGGGCGACCTGGCCGGGCAGGAAGATCGGCAGCTTGAAGTCGCAATGGGCCTCGGCCTGGTCCAGCCCACCCGGCGGTTGCTGGGCGGCAAGGGCGCGGCCCAGGGTCCACATGCCGTGGGCGATGGCACGGCGAAAGCCAAAGATCTTCGCGCCGATCACTGAAGTGTGAATCGGGTTGAAATCCCCGCAGACGTGGGCAAAACGCCGGCCCAGATCGGCCGGCAACACCCAACGCTGGGTGCGTAGCAGGCCGTCTTCCTGCAACGCCAACCCATCGTCCCAGGGCTCGCCGATGGGGTCTTTGACGTCGCGGCGCAGGTACAGGCTGTCGCTCTCCCACACCAGGGCGCCCGCGCCATAGGCCCGGGTGGCAATGCTTAACGCCTGGCCCTTGGGATGGGCGACCCAGCGTGCGCAATACACCTCCAGGCGCAGCACCTGGCCCGCCTGCAAGCGCTGGTGCTGACGAATACGGTTGGCCAGGTGCACCATGCCGCTGGCCGGGTACGGAAAGCTCGGGCGCGTGAGCAACATCAGGTGCAGCGCGAACGCCAGCACATGCGGATACGACAGCGGCACGCCCTGCTCGGGCCGGAAACCGCAGGCACGCCCATAGGCGGCGATGTCGGCCGCGTGCAGCTCCACCGCCGGGCGCACCAGGCGCTCCTTGGGCAGCGCCGGCATGCCGTCGGGCTTGGGCTTGCGCAGCGCGCGCGCGCCGTCCAGCAGCAGGCGCGTGCGTGAGGGTGGCGGGTCAATAATCTGCGTTACGTAGTCCATGAGGTCAGGCTCCCAACAGGCTTTGGCCGCACACCCGCACCACCTGGCCATTGACCCCGCCCGAGGCCGGGTGCGCGAGCCAGGCGATGGTTTCGGCCACATCGATCGGCTGGCCGCCCTGGCTCATCGAGTTCATGCGCCGCCCCGCTTCGCGGATCATCAGCGGGATCTTCGCGGTCATCTGGGTCTCGATAAACCCCGGCGCCACGGCGTTGACCGTGACCTGTTGCACCGCTGCGCGCGGCGCCAGGCCCTGCACCAGGCCGATCACACCGGCCTTGGAGGTGGCGTAATTGCTTTGCCCGAGGTTGCCGGCAATAGCGGAAATCGACGACACGCACACGATGCGCCCGCCGGGGTTCACGCCCTGGTTTTGCAGCAGTGCATGGCTCAGTTGCAATGGCGCCTCCAGGTTGACCGCCAGCACACTGCGCCAGGCCGCTTCGGGCATTTTGGCGATGGTCTTGTCGCGGGTGATGCCAGCGTTGTGCACCACCACATCGAACGCACCGTATTGGCTGACATGGGCCAGCAACCGTTCAGCGGCATCCGCTGCGGTGATATCCAGCGGCAGCGCCGAACCGCCGACGCTGGCGGCAGCCTGTTGCAGGGCGTCCTGGGCCTGGGGCACATCCACACACACCACATGGGCACCGTCGCGCGCCAATACCTGGGCGATGGCCAGGCCGATGCCACGGGACGCACCGGTGACCAACGCACGCCGACCCGCGAAGGGGGCGTCCCAGTTGACGGCGTAGTGGTCGTCCACGGTTTTATCCACGCGCACCACTTGCCCCGACACGTAGGCCGAGCGGCGCGACAGGAAGAAACGCAGGCTGCTCTGCAACGCGTCTTCGCTACCTGGCGCTACATAAAGCAACTGCACGGTGATCGCCCGGCGCAGTTCCTTGGCCAGCGAGCGCACCAAGCCTTCAAGGGCGCGTTGGGCGATGGCCTGGGCCAGGTCCTGGCAGTGTTCCGGCGCGGTGCCGAGTACCACCACGCGGGCGTGCTGGCCGAGGCGTTTGGCGTTGGCGTGAAAGAACCCATAGAGCTCGTCCAGCTGTTGCACGTCGCGGATGCCCGTGGCATCAAACACGGCGCCCTGCACCTTGACCGTGGACGGCGCCTGCAGCGTCGCCGGGGTGGCGGCCACTGTGTCGGTGGCGCTGAAGACACGCTGCACCTGATCAACCAGGCGCCCTGCCCCGGCGATGATCACCGGGTTGGCCAAGGCTGGCTGGCCGCTGCGATAGCGCTGCAACGGCAAGGGTTGCGGCAAGCCGATAGCCTGGGCCAGGCGATGGCCCCAGGGGGAATTGACGAATGAAAGGTAGTTGTCACTCATAAACACAAATCCTGCCTTGTAAACCCAGTCAAATGTGGGAGGGGGCTTGCTCCCGATGGCGGTGGGTCAGCTACCCATCAGTTGGCTGAAGCACCGCCATCGGGAGCAAGCCCCCTCCCACACTGGCCGCGTTACCGATCTAATTTACCGAGGCGTTTTCGCCCTGGCTGGTACGCCGCTTGGCCGCCGGTTCGAGCGCTTGTTTGCGTTGCTGCAAGGCTTCCAGCAACCCGAAGTCCTGCGCAAAGTCGTCCACCTGGATCGCGTGGTCGGCGTATTCCACGTAGCGCGCCAGTAACGCTTCCTCGTCATCACTGATCAGGTCCAGCGCCCGCGCCTTGACGCGCCAGGCGGTAAACGCCGTGGTGGAGATCGGCAACGGTTCGATCAGGCCCTGCTTGATGGCGGGCTTGAGCCGGGCGTCGATCAGCTCGACTTGCGGCAACAAACGCAAGCCCAGCTCGCCGTAAGCCAATTTGTCGATTTCCGGGCGTGGGATGTAGGAATCGGCCAGCAACCGGTCGCGGGTTTCGCCCGGTGTCTGCACCACATCGGCCACCTGCGCCAGCAACCGATCCGAGGGTTTGCGCAACGGGATGCCGAACGGGAATGTCAGACCGCGCACCACGCCGGCGGCAATGTTGGAGGGGTAGTTCTCGAGCACTTCGGCGAGGGCTTCGTGGGCGCGCAGCAAGGCATCCTGCGCCGACCAATGCACCAGCGGCAGGTCGGCCTGGGGTCGGCCATCATCCTCAAAGCGCTTGAGCACGCAGGACAGGATGTACAGCTGCGACAGCATGTCGCCCAGGCGCCCGGTGATGCTTTCCTTGCGCTTGAGCGCACCGCCCAGCACGCCCATGGAAATATCCGAGATCAACGCCAGCACCACCGACAGCCGATTGGCCTGGCGGTAGTAGGACGCCAGCGCCGGGTCGGTCTTGGCCGGGGCGGAAATCAGCCGCCCGCCGGTCAGCGCATGTACCGCCGCGCGCACGGTGTTGGCCAGTACGAAGCTCACATGGCCGAACATCGCGCTGTCGAAATCCTCCAGCGCCTTGCGCCGGTCGAGGTTGCGCGCCGCTTCCATCTCGCGGAACACATACGGATGGCAGCGAATCAGGCCCTGGCCAAAGATGATCAGGCAGCGCGTCATGATATTCGCGCCTTCCACCGTAATGGCGATGGGGCTTTGCTGGTAGGCCCGGGCCAGGAAGTTGTTGGGCCCCATGCAGATGCCTTTGCCGGCGACGATGTCCATGCCGTCATTGACGATGATCCGCGCGCGCTCGGTGACGTGGTACTTGGCGATGGCCGAAATCACCGACGGTTTTTCACCGGCATCCAGGGATGCCACCGAGACCTTGCGCACCGCATCGCAGGCATACAGATGCCCGGCCATGCGCGCCAGTGGCGCTTGTACGCCTTCGAACTTGCCGATGGGCAGGCCGAACTGTTTACGCATCGCCGCATAGGCCGTGGTACCGCGCACGGCGACCTTGCCCAGGCCGACGTTGGCCGACGGCAAGGAAATCGCGCGACCGGCGGCCAGGCACTCCATCAGCATGCGCCAGCCATTGCCGACCTGTTCGCGGCCGCCGATCACCCATTCCAGCGGGATAAACACGTCCTTGCCGGTGGTCGGGCCGTTCTGGAACACCGCGTTGAGTGGCCAGTGGCGACGGCCGCTGTTCACGCCGGGGTGGGAGGTCGGGATCAGGGCGCAGGTAATACCGAGGGAGCCCGGCGCGCCGAGCAAACCGTCCGGGTCTTCGGCGCGAAATGCCAGGCCAAGCACGGTAGCAATGGGGCCGAGGGTGATGTAGCGCTTGTCCCAGGTCACACGGAAACCCAGTACTTGCTCACCCTCGTGGGTGCCTTTACACACGATGCCCAAATCGGGAATCGCCCCGGCGTCCGAACCGGCATATGGGCTGGTCAGGGCAAAGCAGGGGATGTCTTCGCCACGGGCCAGGCGCGGCAGGTAGTAATTGCGCTGGGCGTCGGTGCCGTAGTGCAACAGCAGCTCGGCCGGGCCCAGGGAGTTGGGGACCATCACCGAAATCGCCGCCGCCGAGCAGCGGGTCGACAGCTTCATCACCACCTGCGAGTGCGCATAGTGAGAGAAGCCTTTGCCCCCGTATTGCTTGGGAATGATCATGCCCAGGAAGCCCGCGTCCTTGGTGTACTGCCAGCACTCAGGAGACATGTCCTGCCAAATCTGCGTGGTTTCCCAATCGTTGGCGATGTCGCACAGGGTTTCCACTTCGTTGTCGAGGAAGGCTTGCTCCTCGGCGCTGAGCTTAGCCGGCGCGGCGTGCAGCAAGCGCTGCCAGTCGGGTTTGCCGCTGAATAACTCGGCGTCCCACCACACGGTGCCGGACTCGATAGCCGCACGCTCAGTGTCGGACATTGCCGGCATGATCGTACGAAACAGGCCCAGGGCCTTGCTGGTTAACAAGGCGCGGCGCAGGGGTTTGATTGTCATCAGCAACGCGGGCGCGATCACCAGCAATGCCGCGACGCCAGCACCAACACCTGCCACCACGTTAAACACGTAACCCAGCGCCAGCCAGATTACGCCAGCGCCCAACCACAAGGTCGCGGCAGCTTGTCGATACGCCAGGGCAATCGCAGCCGCGAAACCCACCAATAACCAGATAACCATGGGGATACCTCTACTTGATTCAGGGTATGGCTTAAGTGCGGCAGGTCGGATGAGCTGCGGCGTAAAACCACACTACAAACTTGAGAAAGCAAATTCAAATTTTGTTTTGAAATTTTTATTTAATACGTGGACGAAAAAACAGCGGCTGATCGGGTCAGCTCAATAGGTTGATTGAACAAGAAAATCGAAACGGGTCGCGTGGGCAACCCGTCGATGCTTCACCCAGATGCACGCCAACAGCGAGATGCGCTAACTGTTGGCGTCTCACGGATGTCGCCGGATCAAAACTCGTAAGTGGCCGATACGCTAACCACATCACCACGCGCCTCTGACTTGCCGTCCAGGCTGGCGCCACCAAGGCGATCGACGTTTTTGGTCCTCAACTTGACGGTCTCCACAAACTGGTGGGAATAAGCGCCGTCGACACTCAAGCCTGGAATTGCGCTGACTTTGTAACCAAAGCCAAGGGACACGAAGGTGCGGTCGCCATCAGGAATACGCGGATCACGGGTGGAGTCCGGCGTAGGCGTCTGGTCGAAAGAAACACCGCCACGCACTGTGAAGTCATCGGTCAGTTTGTAGTCAGTACCGTACGAGAACTGCCAGGCATCTTTGTAGCGATAAGGTATCGACACAATGGTGCTTCCCTCGGATTTAAGGGTCAGCGCCTTGAACGTTGACCAGTCTGTCCAGGTGGCACTAAAGCCGATACCCCAGCGATCATTGATTTGGTGCACCCAATCGAAGGATGCGTTGGCCGGAATATCCAGTTGCGTGGAAGCATTCGCGCCATCGGGGTAAAGATGAAGGCCCGGGTAAGCCATCTCTACGAGGGTTTTTCCGTCGACCACAGGCGTGGTCATCAGTAACCGAGATTGTTCGTCGGCGTAGATGTTGTATTTACCCTCTAACTTGTTCTTTATTTTCGCGTGGTAGTTCAGGCCCAGGGTGTCTTGAGCCGTCGGCTTCCAGGCAATCCCGGCGAACCAGCCCAAGGATGTATTGTCGACTTTGACACGCATCAACGAGAAGCCTTGACCCGCTGCGAAGGGGGTAAAACCGAAGTCTGCGGATTGTGCCGCTGCGGCAAACAAATCGACGTTCTGGCTTACAAAGCCGGACGTATGCTGAAGAATTGCACCGCCCCCAATGGAAAATTCGTCTGTCACTTTAAACGACAGCGAACCGGTCACTCCGACCGTTTCGATCTTGGTATCGACCGCGAAGTCCCTGCCTTTCCAGTCACTGTCATAGCTTGTCCTCGCCCCCATCGGCACCACTTGGCTGAGGCCGAAGGCCAAGCGATCGTTAATAGGCATGACCATGAAGCCGGTAGGCACCCATGCCTCAAAACCCGCCTGTCCGCCGTCTCCCGTGCGTGTGTTATAGATCGCGTTAAAGTCAGGATCCAAGACCGTGGACGAAGTGGGTCGCCCCGAATAGTCGTACGCGCTGCCCTTGTACTTGATGTCGATATTTGCGTAGTTGAGCGTGAACTGAGAGATGTTCTTGTCGATAAATGCCATTGCTGCCGGATTGTTATAGGCCGCTGACGGGTCGTTTTTAAACAACGACCCCCCGCCAAAGGCACGGCCCCAACCGGCGGCGTTGGTAGTAGGCGTCATGTATGCCCCCGCCTGGGCAGAGCCGGCAGCAACCATCAACCCACCGAGCAATGCCAGCCCCAGGAAGGTTTGCGCCTGTGGTTTTTTATTATTCATGCTCCACTCCTTTGTTGTTTTTATGCAGCACCAACAGGTCGACCCCGATGGCTTGTCTCAACAGGTGCCTCTTGCGAGGCACCTGTCTTTACGTGGGTGATCAGCCCAACGAGCGCGGTAGAACGCTTAAGGAACGATCTGCAGCAGCGGCGTGGTGGTCACAGTGACACTCAGACTTTGCAGAGTGCAGGACGAACCCAGCGGCTGACTGGTCGGGCTGCTGGTCAGCGCGCCAGTGCTATTGTTGTAGGCCACCGTGACGGTCGATGGACCGCAGTTAGAAGCGGGGTACAACACAGAGGCCGGAATGGTGTAGCCAACGTTGGTCACATTCCCGGCGCCCGCAGTACCACTCAGGCTGGTGGCAGTCAGTGTCCACGGCACACCGGTGATCTTAGGCAGTTTGCACAAGCTGTTAGAGCCGGAGACGGTGACATTGGTGATACTCGCAACCCCCACCGTATTCACAGAACCATCAAACTTCACGTCACACGTGATGGGCAGTTGAAAAGAGGATGGCGACTTCACCGTTAGCGATCCGGAGGCGGAGAAATTACTGCTGACGGGAGCGATACTGACGGCGTTCGCCATGGAAGCCGCACCCATGCAAACAGTCAAAGCAGTCAACGACACGAGAGTTTTCAAACTTTTCATTGTTGTTCCTCACATGTAATGGCGAGTCATTCGCCAGGGGGTAATGGCCATGAACGAGAGGTCACGTTGAAACTGCAGAACTTCCCTTTCCAGCCAAATTTCAATTCAATGAGCGCTGTACACCTGAAGCGCGTTATTCAACAACTTTGAAGTTCGGTGGCATCTTGATCGACACCGTCTTGATCTTGCAGTCTTCGCCGATCGGGACATTGCTGGCTTCCAACTTGCCGGTGGCGTTATCCCACGTACCCTCGGCGGTCGAAGGACCGCATTTGCCCCCCAGGCCGAAGGCGTGCACATCCACGCTGATCTTCGACATCGAGCCGCTTTTTGTGTCTTTGGCAACCAGTACCCACGGTAAGTTGATGGCCTCGACCCGGCTGCACTTGAGGCCGCCGTCGAACTCGACTTTGTCGACATTGACCGAGGAGCCATCAGCCGCAACGTTGCCGGCCACCTTGATGGTGCAATCGGCGCTGATCAGCTTGCCCTTTGAAAAACTGATGGGGCCCTGGGCCGTGAAGGCGCTGCCGGCCGGTTCGATGCGTGCGGCCTGGGCCTGGTGATAGGCAATAAGGCCCAGTGCGGCCAACAGCACATGGGCGGTGAACTTGGCAGGTGCTTGCATGGTGTACGTCCTTCCCTTTAATTATTGTTGTTCGGGTCAAACCACTTTCTCGGGGCGATAACTACCCGCGCGGCGATTAAGCCCCGAGTACACATATAACGTGCAACGTGTTTAGAACGGCTTGGCGTTGCCGCTGTATTTCTCCAGATACTTCAAACGCTGGGACGGCTGAAGATTGGTCAACCTGATATCCCCGGCGTAATGATTAAGCACCCGATGGTCCATGCGCCTGCGCCACAAGTACGGCACATAAGCCCAGACAATCATGCTCGCGTAACCGTACGGAAGTTGCGGCGATTCATCGAAGTGGCGCAACGACTGGTAACTACGGGTCGGGTTGGCATGGTGGTCGGAGTGCCGTTGCAATTGGAACAGAAAGATATTGGTGACAATCCGGTTACTGTTCCAGGAATGCCGAGGCGAACAACGCTCGTAACGACCATTGGGCAACTTCTGGCGTTTAAGGCCGTAGTGTTCGACGTAGTTCACCACTTCCAACAGCGAGAACCCGTAGATGCCCTGGATAAGCAAAAACGGAATCACCGCCGCCCCCAGCCAGGCAATCATCGCGCCCCACAGCACTACGCTGTACATCCAGGCACTGAGCACACCGTTCTTCCAGTGCCAGGCCGGCAGGCCGAGTTTGCGCAGGCGTTCGCGCTCCAGGTTCCACGCCGAGTGGGCGCTGAACCACACCGAACGCGGCAGGAATGCCCAGAAACTTTCGCCAAGGCGCGAGCTGGCAGGGTCTTCCGGGGTGGCAACACGCACGTGATGACCGCGGTTATGTTCGGTGTAGAAGTGCCCATAGAACGTCGGCGCCAGCGTGACCTTGGCCAGGAACACTTCCAGTGCGTTGGGCTTGTGCCCCAGCTCATGGGCGGTGTTGATGGCAATACCGGTGGCCGCACCGGTCGACATGGCCATGCCCAGGTAGGTAAACCCACTGGGCGTGCCATGTAGCTGGGTGCGGGCGGTAATGTAGCTCGCCACGTGGGAGAGCCAACTGGACGGGTCGAGGCTGGCGGTAGCCTGCACCAGGCCACCCTGCATGATCCACTCTATGCCGCCGGCGGCCAGCCAACCGGTGATGATCACCGAACTGATCACCAACAGCACGCCGGTGTAGACGATCCAGCGGTAGTAACGTTGGGATTCAAGGTGGCTGACGGCGGATTCGGGCGGGTTGCTCACGTCTTCACCGAGCAGGCCGTCGATCAGCGGGATGAGGCCGAAGATCACCAATACGCCGACCCACCACAGCTGCTGGATACCGGTGGAGATGGCCAGGGCCCCGGAGAGTAATGGCGTGGCCAGAGGCATGATACCCAGCCACCACAGATGGCGCTTGCCATCGGCCCATACGCTTGGCGCTGCCAGAGTCTGGTTCATGGCAGCCTCCGCACGCTGGCAACAGGCAGGAAAAACAGGTTCAGGGAGTACTGGGTACTCCGGGAAATCAACCATGCGATAAAAGACGTTTTTTTCATTTTTATTCGCTCTTAGGCACTGCAAAAATCATTTCAAAATAAATATTGAAATATTTTTTTAAATAAATAACGCGGAATCGTTAGGTCGTCAACTACTTTTTCAAGGCCTTTTTACGATGACCGACCAGTCTCTTTTTCAGCGCTTTGGTCAGGTCTCTAGGGCAAGCATTTCGGACCGTACAACCCGCCATGAAGGCCGAGATTATTTGTTCACCAACGCAAAAGGCGCGTGCAGCAGCTTGGCGTTTTGCGGCGGCTTCGCGCGTTTGGCCACCTGCAGCACCGTCTCGACCACACGCGCCGTGGCGGTGATCGGCAACATATGGCCGCGCCCTTCCACCAGCTGCAGCTTGAGGCCCGGCACCTTATCGGCGAGCGCCTGCCCGTGCTTGCGAAAGTCCAATACCTTGTCGCGTGCGCCATAGATCAGGCCGATGGGCAAGCTCAGTTGCGCATAGCGCTTGACCATGTCCGGCAGGTGATCGTTGACCAGGGCGATTTCGCTGGAGGCTGCGTAAAAGTTGCCTGGGCGCATGCCCAGCAGCCCGCCGCCGCGAGTGGCGAAATCAGCAGGGGCCGGGTCGGGCGCGAATACGCCCTTGACCACCGCGCCTCGGGTCAACAGCCCGATGGGCACCGTGAGGGTGTGGGCCACCCAGCGCCGCAGCCAGGCCGGGCGCACCGCCAGCGACCAGAACACCGGTGGCAAGGTCGGTTGGGGATGGGTCAGCGGCGCCACCAGCACCAGGCCCGACACCGACTCGCGATGGTCAAGGGCCAGCGCCAGGGAAATCGCGCCACCGAGTGAATGCCCTAGCACCAGCGGTTTATCCAGGCCCAACCTGTCGATAAACGCCGCCACCTGCCGTGCCTGGGCCGGCAGGTCTGCCGCCGTGCCTTTATGGCGAGTTGAATAACCCGAGCCCGGACGGTCGAGAGTGATCACCCGAAAATGCTCACGCAACTGGCCGGACAAGGCATAGGTCAGGTTGCGACTGCTGCCCATCAACCCATGGATCATCACCAGCGGCGGGCCCTTGCCCTCTTCAACATAATGAAAGCGCTCGCCATCGACCTCCACGTAGCGCCCGTCGCTTGGAACGGCCGCTTCAATGCGCCGTGTCATCCAGGCACTCAACGCCCACAACACCGCACTTGCACCCGCCGCAGCGGCAACCCATTCCACAGCCATAGCTCGGTCCTCTGCATCCCTGCCGCTGGCGACCTGACCGGAATTGATCGAGACCGCAGCCACCGCGCGCGCCCTGGATTCGGATCTCGTTCCAGCTGAGCGCGTCCGTCGGACAAGTCGCACATTCGAAACAAGAACCTGGCGCAGGCGGTATTTTCAGGTAGATTATTTAAAATCTTTTTTAAAATAATTAATTCAATTTTCCTTTGCAATGGTGTTCTATCTAAAAGACACAACAAAAACAGGAGCACATCCGATGCCCACCAAGGACCGCCTATGAATGCCCACAGTGATTCAATCGACGTTGCCATCATCGGCTCGGGCTTTGCCGGCCTGTGCATGGCGATCCGGTTAAAAGAAGCCGGCTTCAACGATTTTTTTATCGCCGAGCAGGCCGACACCCTCGGCGGCACCTGGCGGGACAACCACTACCCCGGTTGCGCCTGCGATGTGCAGTCCCATGTGTATTCGTTTTCGTTTGCGCCCAACCCTGACTGGACGCGGCAGTTCGCGCCTCAGGCCGAAATCCGCGCCTACCTTGAGCAGTGCGCCAAGCGCTTCGAACTGGCGCCCTACCTGCGGTTTGGCATGGCCCTGCAACGGGCGGTGTTCGATGAGCAGCAGCAACGCTGGCAATTGAGCTTCAGCGATGGCCGCCAGGTGAGTGCGCGGGTGCTGGTGTCGGGGATGGGCGGCTTGTCGCGCCCGGCGTTGCCGGATATTCCGGGGCTCGACAGCTTCAAGGGTAAACGCTTCCACTCGCAGCAGTGGGACCACGACTACTCCTTGAAAGGCAAGCGCGTGGCGGTGATCGGCACCGGCGCCAGCGCCATTCAATTCGTGCCGCAGATTGCGCCGCAGGTGGCCCACCTCGATCTGTTCCAGCGCACCCCGCCGTGGATCATGCCCAAGCCCGACCGCGCCATTGCCCCGCTCGAACGTTGGTTGTTCAAGCACTTGCCCTTCACGCAACGCCTGGTACGCGGGGCTTTTTACTGGGCTCTGGAAGGTCGCGTGGTGGGCTTTACCTTGCACCCGCGGCTGATGAAAATGGTGCAGAAGATCGCCCTGCGCCACCTGTACAAGCAAGTGGCACGCCCTTCCCTGCGCAAAACCCTGACGCCGGACTACACCATCGGCTGCAAACGCGTACTGATCTCCAATGACTACTACCCGGCGTTGTCGAGCAGCAACGTCGAGGTGATCACCGACCACGTATTACGCATCGAAGCCGATGGCGTGATCACCGCCGACGGCATCAAGCACCCGGCCGACTGCCTGATCTTCGGCACCGGTTTCCAGGCCAGCGACCCGCTGCCCCGCGATTGCATCATCGGGCGTGACGGCGTGGACCTGATGGACACCTGGCGCGAGGGTGCCCATGCCTATAAAGGCACCACGGTGCCGGGTTATCCCAATTTGTTCCTGATTATCGGGCCCAACACCGGCCTGGGGCATAACTCGATGATCCTGATGATCGAGGCTCAGGTGACCTACATCCTTGACGCGCTCAAACACATGCAGCGTCAGCGCATCGCCACGGTGGACGTCAAACCTGCCGTGGAACAGGCCTACAACCGCCAACTGCAAGACAAACTCAAGCGCACCATCTGGAACACCGGCGGCTGCCAGAGTTGGTACCTCGACCCTCGCACCGGCAAGAACACCACCCTGTGGCCCGGCTCGACATGGCGCTTCAAGCAGGTCACCCGCCAGTTTGCGCTCAAGGACTATGTGACCGAGCAGTTGCCGGTCAGCCCACCCGCGCGCCCTGCCACGGCGCCCTATCCCAGCGCAGAAGGCAGGTTGTCATGAAAACATTCAACGGTCGCGTGGCGGCCATCACCGGCGCGGCATCCGGCATGGGGCGCGCCTTGGCACTGGCATTGGCGCGGGAAGGTTGCCACCTGGCGCTGGCGGACAAAAACGCTCAGGGGCTGGAACAAACCCTGGCCCTGATCAAGTCCTCGACCCTGGCGCCAGTCATCATCACCCTCCAAGTGCTGGATGTGTCCGATCGCCAGGCCATGGAGGACTGGGCCGCGCGCTGCGTGGCAGAGCACGGCCAGGTCAACCTGGTGTTCAACAATGCCGGGGTGGCGCTGTCCAGTACCGTGGAAGGCGCGGATTATGCCGACCTGGAATGGATTATCGGCATCAACTTCTGGGGCGTGGTCCATGGCACCAAGGCCTTCCTGCCTTACTTGAAGGCCAGCGGCGACGGCCATGTGATCAACACCTCCAGCGTGTTCGGCCTGTTTGCCCAACCCGGCATGAGCGGTTACAACGCCAGCAAGTTCGCCGTGCGCGGGTTTACCGAAGCCTTGCGCCAGGAACTGGACCTGCAACGCTGCGGCGTATCGGCCACCTGCGTACACCCCGGCGGCATCCGTACCGATATCTGCCGCAGCAGCCGCATCGACGCGAACATGACCGGTTTCCTGATCCACAGCGAACAACAGGCCCGCGCCGACTTCGAAAAACTCTTCATCACCGACGCCGATCAGGCCGCCAGGGTCATCCTGCACGGCGTGCGTAAGAACAAACGCCGCGTACTGATCGGCCGCGATGCGTATTTCCTCGACCTGCTCGCCCGTTGCCTGCCGGCGGCCTACCAAGCGCTGGTGGTGTTCGCCAGCAAGCGCATGGCACCCAAGCAACGCCGACCGGTGTTTGAAACCAACGACGAGACCCGTCTCTGAACAGGAGCACGCACTATGCTGCCCATCCGCCGCGACCTCCGTTTTGCCCTGCCTGCCGAGCGCATCAAGGACTGGCATGAACAAGGCCCGTTCATCACGCATTTCTTCAACGCGTTATCGCTGCTGTTTCCCCAAGGCGAACTGTTTTTCATGGACAGCGTGCGCCACTACCGCCAGCGCATCGATGATCCTGAATTGAAACAGCAGATCCAGGGTTTCATCGGCCAAGAGGCCATGCACAGCCGCGAACATGTGGCCTACAACGACCTGATGCAGGCCGCCGGCCTGCCGGCACACACCCTCGACCGGCGCCTGAAATTCATCCTCGACCTGCAAAAAAAACACTGCCCGCCGGCCTTCAACCTGGCCATCACCATCGCCCTTGAGCATTACACCGCGATGCTTGCCGAGATCCTGCTCAGCGACCCGACGCGCTTCGGCGATTCGCTCAAGGGCTACCAACAGATGTGGTACTGGCACGCGCTCGAAGAAACCGAGCACAAGGCCGTAGCGTTTGATGTGTGGAACACGGTGATCAAGCCCGGCCCCAAGCGCTACCTGCTGCGCACCGGCACAATGCTGACCACCACGGTGTTCTTCTGGCTGGTGGTGCTGGACTTCCACCTGCGCCTGTTGATCGCCGACCGCAAGGCGGGTGGGCTGCTCAAGGGCTTCTGGCGCATGCTGAAGTTTCTGTATGGCCCCAAGGGGGTTTTCCCACGGATGCTGCGGCCGTGGCTGCACTACTTCAAACCGGGTTTCCACCCTTGGGATCACGACAACCGAGCGCGCCTCAAGGGCATCGAGGGCTTGATCGAGGAAATCGAACAGACGCGACGCGGCTACGAATCAGCCTAGGTGTCGGCCAGGGCCACGCGCTCGCGCACAAAACCCTCCACCTGATCGCCCGGCAGTGCCTTACTGAAATACCAGCCCTGGATAAACAACTCGGTGCCGGTATTCAAGAAGGCCAGCTGCTCGGCGGTCTCGACCCCTTCGACCACCACCCCCAGGTTCAGCGCCTCGCAAAAACGCAGCATGCCGGTCAACACCTGGGCACCCTTGGGGTCGTGCTGGGCCACCACGAAACTGCGATCGATTTTGATGAAATCCACGGGAAACTGGTGCAGGTAACTCAAGGCCGAAAAACCGGTGCCGAAATCGTCGATATAGACCTTGGCGCCGATGGCCTGCAACTTCTGGATGGTGTGGCGCGTGGCCTGGATATCACTGACCAGCGCATCTTCGGTAATTTCCACCGACACCTGCCCGTGGGCCTGGGCCAGGATCTCCACCAGGCGTTCGCCGTAGCCGGCGTCGGTCAGGGTGGCGCTGGAAATATTGATGGTCATCGGCAAGGCAAAGCCCAGCTTTTGCCATTTCTGGTACTGGCGAACCGCCTGGGACGCCACCCACACATCCACATCCGGCATCAACCGCGCCTGCGCCAGCCACTGCAGGAACTCCCACGGCGAATGCACGGTGCCCTGGGCGTCCCGCGCACGCATCAACGCTTCGCAACCGGTGCACAGGCCGGTGCGGGTCGAGACTTGCGGCTGGAATTCGAGATAGAACTCATAGTCGCTGATCTGTTGGATACGGCTCAGCTCGTTGGCTTGGCGCGCCAGGACTTTGTGGGATGCCAGCACCGGGTCCAGCTCGCGCAAGCGGCCTTTTTCTTCCAGGCCACGAAAGGTCATGTCCAGCGACTTGAGATACACCGTGCCACCCTCGGCGGGCTGGCGATGAATCGCCCGCACGTAGGGCGCATATACCAGGGTTCCCAGCCCCAGGAGCGTCACTTGCAACGCCACCGCCGCCAGGTCGCCATGAGTGCTGAGGTAGGCATTGAGCAGCACCGGTGCGGTGAACGGCACACTGGCCACCGCCGGGGACACCCACCCCAGTTGCACCACGCTCAGCGCCACCATGGCGTTCAAGGCGGGCACCACCAGAAAAGGGATGAACAAGCGTGGGTTGAGGATGATTGGCAAGCCGAACAGCAACACTTCACTGACGTTGAACAACGACAGCGGCAAGCTCGCTATCGCCACCAGGCGCATCGACTGGCTTTTGGAAAACAGCAGGATCGCCAGCAACAGGCACAACGCGCCGCCCGAGCCGCCGATAAAGGCAAAACTGCCGAGCAGGCCGCTGTTGAGCACATACTTGATCGGCTCGCCCGCCGCCAATGCGGCACCGTTGAGCACCACTGCCTGGTCCAGCACATCGAACAACGGCTGCAGGGCGTACACGCCGTGAATGCCAAAAAACCACAACAGCGAGTTCATCAGGGTGGTAAACAAACCACTGCCGTAAGGCGACTCCAGGGCATCCAGCACCTGCGGCCCCTGCAACTGCGCCACATAGGGCACCTGCAGGAGCAAGGACAGCACCACCACCAGCGCCAGCGCGGTGATGGCGCCAGGCACCACCATATTGATCGTACCTCTAAGGTTGTGCCCCACCAGGTCCTCATTGACCAGGCGCGTCCAGCGGTAGCGGTGCAGCCAGGCAATGGCCGGCACATTCAACAGCGGCGAAGCGATGGCGATAAACAGCACGAAGGTCGCCGAAGCACGCGGGTATTCGCGCAGGATATACGTGGCCACCACGACATGGGCCAGGCACAGGAACGCCACCGGCAACTGCGGCAGGCGATACTGGATCGCCAGCATATAACCAATGGACGCGGCCACCAGCAGCGGGATCACCGAGCTGATCTGGTTGTGCAGCCCCGCAAGAAAAGCCACGACCTGTCGATCAACACCCAACACCCGCGCACATTCGGACAGGATCAGAAAAAACGCCGAGACCAACAGGCACGGCAGGATCCACAACAGCCCTTCGCGGATCGCGCGTAACGACTCGGTACCGGCCAAAGCAGCCAGACGCTGGGTAAAGAAAAGTTTGAATAGCGTTTGCGCCATGACACATCCCTCTGCCCATCGCCCACTGCCCTTGCAAGGCAGGGCCGGAAACTCCGGGGCTAACGCTACACGTCATGGCACTGGAAGCGAAAGCCTTTTGCCCGGTATACGGGTGATTTTTGCGCAATGAGTGACCGCCTCGACGGGCAGCGCCTCGCGGGCCCCGCTCGGGTACTGAGCGCCTATCTGGTATTGTTCGCGCACCGCCCGATACATGCCTGGGTAAATCCACCCTTACGCAGCCGCGTCCGCTGTCATGCGGCCCGGCACGCGGGCCTTGTTCCACCTGATTTGGAGCACACGCTTGTCACCACCTGGCGATAACCACCAGCGCGCGCTGGACCGATTCCTCAACGAGCACCCCGACGTCGCAGCGGAGCTGGACACCCTGAACCCGCTCGCCGCCCAGGCCAAGGGTGAAACCCAGGCGCAGTATCGCGCCGAACGGCTGCATGAAGCCTTCGAAGCCGAGGCGGAACGCCAAGGGCTATTTGCCTGGGAATTAACCCTCAAGCTCACGGCGGACTCCCCCGAAGCCTTCGAGACCCAGCGCCTGGAAGTGCACAAGGAAGTGGCCCAGATGGCCGGCCTGGGATGGGACGAATACTGCAAGTTGCATGACTTGGCCGGTTAACGCTCAAACCACAGCCACCCGCGGTGCCGCTGCCCGCCCAGCGCTTCGCGTAATTCGGCGGCGCTCAGGGTTCGATACGCCGGGTCCGTGGCCAACGCCGAACGCAGTGCCGGCCAGCAGTGTCTTGGCAATTGACGAGGCCGGTGCAGGGGTTCATTGAGCTGCCGCACACGCCCACGGGCCAACGCAAAGAGTACGCAGGCCGCGCCATACAGGTCGGTACTCGCGCACGGGTACGCGCCGGCTATCAGTTCCGGTGCCGCATAGGCAGGGGTCCAGGCGTTCAAACGGCTGCGGTTCAAACCGGGCAGCCCGGCGGCCTGCTGCGCCTGGGCATGGCCCAGGCCAAAATCGAACAAACGCACGCCCTGCTCGCCCACCATAATGTTGGTCGGCTTTACGTCCCCGTGCACAACGCCTTGCTGGTGGACGGACGCCAGCGCATCCAGCAGCTGCAAGGCCAAGGGTTGCAGCTCGTGCCAGGGCAACCCATCCGGGCATTCCAGCAGCAAGCGGTCCAGGGTCAGGCCTTGCAGTAACTCCATGGTGAAAAACGCCGCCTGGCAAGCGGTGTCGACCTCGAAGGTAAACAGGCGCACCACGTGCTCATGTCGCAGGCTTCGGGTCAGTGCGAACTCGCTGTACAGCAACACATGGCCATCGCACGACTCAGTCAGCGTTTCGCCCAACAGTTTCAGCGCCACCCGCGCATCGGGCTCGCCGAACGCCTCGTGCAGCAGGTCACGGGCACGATAGACCACCCCCATACCGCCAGAACCCAATACCCGCTCAAGCTGGTAACGGCCCGCAAGCAGGGTCGACGGGCCGATGCGCGCGCTCATGGTTGAACCACCACGGCCGTCAGGTCGTCGCGGGCCGGCCCACGCAACGCGTCGGCAAACAACCGGTCCACCACCTGCCGGGGAGTGCCCGCATTCAACGCACGGCCCAACTCGCCATGGCTGAGCCCCTGATACAACCCGTCGCTGCACAACAAAAATACATCCCCAGGATGCGTACTGAGCTCCAGTACCTCCAGGCTCAGAGGCTGTCGACCGCCGAGGGCACGGGTCAGCGCCCTGGCATCCGGATGGGCCCGAGCCTGTTCCGGGCTCAGTTGCTGGGTGTCCATCAGGTGTTGGCGCAGAGAATGATCCCGCGACAGCTGGTACAGGCGCCGCCCACGCCATAGGTAGCAGCGACTGTCCCCCGCCCAGATGCAGGCCGCGCGCTGACCGTCCAACAACAACACGACCACCGTGCTGCCCATGATGCCCTCGCCGGCTTGCTGCGCCGGCTGCCCAAGCCGGCAGTCCAGCCATCGCAAGCATCGCCGCACCGCCTCGACCCGCTCATCGAGGCTGCCCTGGCCTGGCAACGCCGCCAGGCTGCTGATGACCCACTGACTGGCCACATCCCCGGCACGGTGGCCGCCCATGCCGTCGGCGACCGCCCAACAACCACGCTGTGGGCCGTCAAAGAACGCGTCCTCGTTGCGAGCACGCATCTTGCCGCGTGACGTACGCCCAATGCTGCGCCAGCGGGCAGGCATCTGGCTCACAGCTGCTCCGGCAGGCGAAAGGTGCGCCATGCGGCCATCTGAAACGGGCCGGGATTGCGCTGGCTGGTGAGCAGGAAGTTAGCGCGCAGCCCTCCGAGATCGGCCTTGAGCACTTGTGCATCGCGACCGCTGGCGGGCTCGCTATGCATCAAGTCCAAAAACCGGAACAACGACCACGGCCCACTGTTCTTTTCGATCCCCAGCGGCCGCTCCATACCCCGCTCCAGCACCAGGCTGCTGCGGCCGTTGTCCGCGTCGCTTGGCCAATGGAATGCCATGGGCACGATCGGACCATGCCGGTACTCAAGCTGTTTATCGCCAATGCGCAGCACCGCACGGCTGACCGCCTGATCCAGGCTATAGGGTGCCAACGTGAATCGAACGGCCCACTCCCCCTGCTCTTCACTGAAAAAACCCTGGCGAATCATGTGTACTTTCACCAGTTGTTCCAACAACGAACGTGACACCGGCAGGCTGCGGCCATCCAGGCCGCGCAAGCGATAGCGGCCGCCCTCGGCACTTACGAAGGGCCGCAGGTAATGGTCATAAAAGCGTGCCATGCCTCCCCGAGGCTTGAAAAACTCCTGGAAGTCACCGAGGGCGACATCGCTGCCGGCATGGGCATTGAACGGGTAGCGGCGTTGAATCGCCTTAGCATAAAAACCATACACCTCACTTTGATAACGCTGATTCATAAACACATAGGCATCCTCCAGCAGCAACCGCCAACTGTCGTCGGCAATGCCTTCGAACCACCCCTTGAGCGGCGACGGCAGACGCACCGCGGCATCACGCACCTTGCCCAACAATGGCAACTGCCCCTCCATACGATGCTTGACCAGGTTGAATGCCGCCTGTTCGGGCGCGCCCTCGCGGTGAAGGGCCGCCAGTTGCTGCTGCCATTCATCGAGTAGCCGCAACGCCTGTGTCAGTTCGACGCCTGGGTTCTGCTCGGTGTCGAGCAAGCGGTGCAACGGTTCGAAGCGCCGTTGCAATGCGCGTCGCGCCGTATCAGGCGTCGCCTGCCCTGGCCCGCGGCCGGCCAGCACGCTGGCCCCCTCGAACGGAACCTGTGCGGCCAACTCGCCTACCTGCTGGCTGATGGCTTCAGCGCGATCACCCGGCAGCAATCGGGTGTTTTCCCTCACCCGTTGCAACAGTTGCACCAACGGCGACTGGGCTGACGCCAGGCTGGCCAGCTCATCGGCATGCTGCTTGAGGCCGTCGCTCGGCTGCAGGCGGACTTGGCTGATGGCCTGGCTCCAGGCGTCGGCGTACTCGCTGAAATAGCGCTGTTCCAGCACCAGCATCAATTGGCGCAGGTCCATGGCGCTGAGGTCGCCGTTTTCTCCCAGCAGCCAATTATCCTGGGCAATGGCATTGACCAGCCTGGGGCCCTGCTTTTCAAAATACTGCACATACCGTTTGGTGTAGAAACCGGGGATAGGTTGCTCCGCAGCGGCAAATCCGGGGCCTTCTACCAGACGATAGGGTTCCAGGTCGCGGGCTTGTTCGCGCAGCACCCGATAGACCCCTTGCGCCAATGACTCTCCACGCAGGTCCTGGCGAGCGTCTGCCACCAGCGCAGTGTTCAAGGACGCCACGAAGGGTTGCTCTAATAGCTGCGCGAGGTGTTCATTCAAGCGGTTCTGCGCCGAGGCATTCCCGGCATAACGCTGCGACCAATAACCGGCCATGCGCCGCGCCAGCCATGCGTTGTCGCGACGCTCGCGCAGGCTGAGCATCAGGTAGGCGCGCAAGCTGTCCGGCAGCGCCTCGCGATCCCCCAGGTCGGCGCGCACCTGTTCTTCGAGCAGCGCGGTCAGCAAGGGTAGCAACTGCTGATGCAGCGCCTCTGCATAGGCCCGGGTCAGCAGTGGGCGGCTTGGTTCACCTTGATACAAGCCGGCCCGCTCGTGCCACTGACTGTCCTGCGCCGCCGGGAACAACCGCATTGCAGCCAAACGACTGTCCAGCAACGGCAGCAACGCCAGGGTAGCGTCCAAACCGGCATCGGCGGGCGACAGTGGTTGAGTCAGTTCCGCCAACCGCATCAGGCGCTGGTGGTTGAGCCCGTAGCTGTGAGCCCATAGCCCGCCCGCCCCGGCGAGCACCAGGGACGCCGCCAGCGCCAACAGCCCCTGGTGTCGCCGGATGCGTTGGCGCTCCGACGCATGCAGCCCGGCAAGATCGGCCTCGGCAAAGATCACCCGGTTGAATACCCCCTGAATGAAGTAGGCACGTCGCTCACCCGCCTGCGCACAGGTCAGGTAAACGCCACGCAACCCATTGATGTGCTGGAAACGATGAGCGGAAAACGCAGACTCCACGAACTGGCACAGGCGTTCGCCGATTTGCGCAACGTGCCGAGGAAAATCAAGCATCTGGCCACGACGCTCAAGGTTACGCTCGTGCTGCAAGCGCGCAGTCAGCTCTGCCACAAGGCGTTGCAGCAACCCCTCGAACGCCTGGCGGACCTCGGCCATTGCGGTCCCCGTGTTGCCTGCGCCGACATACACGCCCAATACCGCATCTGCGCTGTCACCCTGGGGCGCGTCGAAGAACTCAGTGAAGCCGGGCAGTCGATCCGCCTGGGTCAGCACCAGATAGATCGGCACGTCCAGGTGCAATCTCTGTTGGATATCCTGTAAGCGGGTGCGCACGTGGCGTGCATGCAAATCCAGGTCATGCTCATTGCTGCCAAGCAGCGTCTCTACCGCCAACGTCACCACCACGCCATTGAGCGGGCGCGCCCGACGCCGCGACTTGAGCAACCCCAGAAACGTCGACCAGCCCGCGCCGTCCACCGCACCTTCAGGTTGATCCAGGTATCGCCCTGCGCTCTCGACCATCACCGCTTCGTCGGCCAAGTACCAGTCAAAATACGCGGTTGTACCTGGGGGCACCGACTCGCCCCGATCCAATGGCAAGTGCAGCCCTCCGGCGGCCAGGACACCGGTCTTGCCACTGCCCTGCTGGCCAATCAATAGGTACCAGGGCAAGGCGTTACGCCAACGGTCGCTGCGCTGCGCATAGCGACGGGTAGTCTTCAGCGTGTGCAGGGCCTCCTTGAAACGCCCGCGCACCTGCCTTTGTTCGTCGTCGATCAGCCCCGTGCGTTGATACCGCTCCTGGTACTCAGGCTGCTTCAGTCGTGCAGTACGGCGCGCGCCCACCACGACCATCGCCAGCCCCCACAGCAGAAACAACCCACTGATGGTCACCAGGCGAGCCGTCGAGCCCTGCCAGAACCGGTGGTCAGCCACTGCCAGCAACGGCCCAAAAAACCACACCAGCAGTGCGCTGGACAGCACCAGCAACAGGCTCCAGACCCAACTTTTGCGCAGCACGGTGCCCGCGCCCTTGAAGAATGCGTTCATTCATTGCTCCCAGCGTTACAAGGGCGTCCGCGTCTGATCCGGCGCCAAAGGTTGAAAAAGTTGCAGCACCGTCACGCGCTCATTACCCAAGACCCAGGCAAACCCCGAGTACATCGCCAGCAAACCGGCACACGCCAAAACAGCGACCCAGGTGGCCGACACAATGCGCAGCCGCGCGCCTGGCACGCGCCCTGCGTTCGCGGGGGTAAATATCGGCAGGCGCTCGCCGCGTACATGCCGGATCTGTCGATACAAGGCATCTCGGATGTCCTCGAGCTGCGCCCCTCCCCGCTCCATAACCCGGTACTTACCTTCAAACCCCATCGACAGGCACAGGTACATCAACTCAAGCATGGCCACGTGCTTGACCGGATCGCGGCTCAGCCGCTCCAGCAGTTGGAAAAACTTTTCGCCACCGAAGGTTTCGTTATGAAAGCGGCTCAGCAGGCTCGTCTTCGACCAGTGGCTACGACTACCCCATGCAGTGGTGACGACCGCTTCGTCAATTACGCTGCACAGCACGTAACGCGCGGACATCACCTGGCTGTTCGCTACGCCCTGGTGCAGGGCATGTGCTTCAAACGCGGTAATGGCCGACGACAGTCGGTCATTGAGGCTCTGCAAGCTCTCCCGAGCGGTGCTGCTTCTGAGTTCAACAACCTGTGACAGCAGGTCCCAGGCGGCTGCCACCAGAGCATTGGGCCCCATCTTGAAACCCTGGGCGCCTTGCAGGCTGGCGGTGTAGATCATCCGGTCTTCCAATTGCTCAAAGCGTGGTGGCGAGGGGTAATCCGTCACCGCGGCCTGCGCCGGGGCACGACCCTGGCGGTCGAGCAGAACGGTTTTTTCGTCCTGCGGGTATTCGCTGTCCATGGTCATGGCGTTCAGTTCCTGATGGCCCAGAAGTTGAGTTCAAGCGCCGCAAACTCGCCGCTGGCGTGGAAGGCAAAACCGCCGGACTGTTCCAGTTGCGTGATATCCCGGGCACTGAGTTCGAGCATGAAATAGGTCTTGCCGGCATGGAACGGAATCTGGCGTGGCGCCACCGGCAGCGGTTTTACCTTGATACCGGCCAGGTGCAGATTGACCAGCTCACGTATGCGCTCAACCGGTCCAACCTTGAGATGCGCGGGCAAACGGTGGCGCAGTTCTTCCGAATCGCAGTGGGCGGTTGCCGCCAGAATGAAGGTTGCCGCGCCCAACAATTTCAGATCGCTTACGGGGCACACCAGCACCCCGTATTGCCGTGCTTCCAGCGGGAGTTCGATGGCGTGCTGTTCCAGCACCGCTGACAGCACCTTGCGAATACCGTCCATTAGCCCACGAAAGCTCGCCCCCTGATCTCCATGCCGATAACACCCTTCCACCTGCGCGCGTTTGTCGTCGACGGCGAAGGTAGACAGCTCACCGAGAATCGACAGCAATACCCGGTACACCGCCTCCGGACGCACCTGGCTTTGGCTCAGGTAGTGACGCAATAGCACCTCGGTACGATTGATCAGTTGCAGCATCAGAAAGTCGCCGAGCTGGGCACCGGCCGAACCTCCATTGCCCTGGACGCGGGCGGCAATCGCATCGCCTCGGGCAGCCAGCAGGCTGACCACTTCCTTGACGCATGACGACACATAGCCGGCGCTCTGCACATAAATAAACGTCGGTACGAAGTCCGCGTCCAGCTGTACGCCGGCCTCTCGCGTGGAATCGAGCACCTGGGCTACCTGGAGCTTCACATGCAGCGAATCACTGGGTTGTTCCCCCAATTGCAGGTGTAGATCCGGGCGGGCGCAGTGGATCTGGCAGTGAGCGTTCATACCGACATTCGAGTCTGCGATCTGTGTTTCGTAACTCACATAACGCGCCAGCACATCGCTTTGCTCTGGCTGGCGCACGTCCAGTTGATTGCCGATGGCCAGGGGCAACGCCAGGAACACGGCTTGCCCAGCGGTGTCGGCGGGTACCTGCAACACCAGCGGCGGCATGGTGTTGTTCAATTCGAACAGGCTTCCATCGGGAAATACCCCGCTGGCCTGGTTGACGACCAGCTTGCCCAGATTCAGGTACTGCACATCGATGTCCAGCGTCAGGAACCCCCAGCCATCCCTGCTCAGCAAGCGGCTACGGTTGAGCTGTTGATGGTAATAACGGTCGTTGTGCTGCAAGTGCTGCGGACGCAGCAGCATGCCCTCCCGCCAGATGACTTTATCAATCTGCATTTCAGTTCTCCGACCGGCCGGCTTGAGGGCCGACAGCGCGAACCCCCGACTCGTCAAGTAACAACTGCGCGCGCGTCAGTTGCTGCCGGGTAACGGGCAGTACCAGGCGCCATTGCACATGCGGCAGGTCGCGATAGGCTGCCAACACGCCGATATAACGACTCTGCGGTTCGATGCTGAGCTTGAGCACCTGCTGTTCACCGGGGCGCAACTCCAGCTCTTCGCTGTTGACCCAGTCTTTGGGCAGTGCCTGCTCGGCGTGGCTATAGAGGCTGAAGAAGTCAGCATTTTCGAACGCCGCCGGGTGCCGCAACTCAAGCAGGCGCACGACCACCGGAGAGGGCCGGCCGTGAAGATCGGGGTTGACTGTGTCGCTGGCCGTCAAGCTCAGGTCGAGCTTGGTCAAGGTTGAAAACGGTGAAAGGCTGCCACAACCGGTCAATAGGCCCAGGGCAAGCAGCATTGATATAAAGGTGGCTCGATACATGATTGTCATCCCGGATAAGCCGCATGCAGGGCGCCGACGAGACGCACCTGCTCCTCATACGCTTTGGAAAAGTCGTTGCGTAACAGCTGCTCGCCCAAGGGGTGCTCCTCGCTCAGGCGCATGTAATGGCGTTGGTATGCCCGCCAACGAGCGCCGTCGGTAGCGAACCGGGGCGGGTTGCCCTCACGTTCGAAGCAGAGCAGCAGATGGCCGGGGGCAAACGTCGCGAGCGCGCTGCGCACCGCTGCACGGCAGGCCACGACCAAGGCCAATTGGTGAATTTGCATCTCCCGGCACGCCTGGGCGATCGCCAATTCGGCAGGCAGTTGGCCCGAATCGCCTGCGCCCAACAGCGACGCCAAGGCTGCCTGTGTGTCGCCGCAATCTTGCAAGGGGTTGCGGCGCGTGCGCGCCAGCGCTGTGCCGTCCAGGTTCAACTCACTGTTGAGCTCATCGCGGGTCCGCAGGCTCTGCTGCAACCCTTCGATGGTTTGCCTGAACAGTCTCGCGACCTTGATCGCCAGGGCTTCGCGCCCCAGGGTATCGAGTGCATCCATCTCCACGCCCAGCACAGCGCCGAACTGTGACCAGAACCCTTCACCTGCAGGCGTCGTAACGGTCTGCGCCGCACTGGAAGGCCCAGGGCTGGCGGGTTCGGCCCAACTCGGCACGATCAAGTGGTCTTGTTCTACGGCACCGTGGGAAAGCAGGCCTCCGGGCATTTCTGCACGGGGCTCCGATGCATCCAGATGCTCGGGTAACTCGCTGCCCGGTTGCTCACGCTCCAGGCCGTGCAAGGGGTCCAGTATCAGAAACGCATCGTCGGGAATCGTCTCGTTGCCGGCAAAGGCCGGCCGGTCATAATGCGCCCCCTGCCCTATCAGTTGAGCGCGAATGCTCACCGCCCCCAACTGGTACACATCACCTTCGCTGATCAGACGCGCCTGGCCTTTGCACAACCGCTCCGTGCTGCCAGACACGCCGATACCATTGCTGCTGATATCGGTGAGAAAGTATTGGCCGTCTCGGTAACCGACCAAACCATGGAGACTGGAAAGCAAGCGATCGGGATCGGCAATCACCCAGTCACACCCAGCCCCACGCCCGATCACGCCGCCGACGCCGTCGAAAAGCTTGCGGGCCGGCGGTTCGCCGCTCCCGCTATCACACACCTCAAACACTAACTGCATGGCAGGTTTTCCCAACTCAATGGCCTCGACGGGGCGCCTGGGAGTCACCCAGCGCACGGTAATCAGCATCATCAAAAACGTAATTGCCGTTACAACCGCTCAGCAAACACAACACAAGCACCAAGGCGTGCCAGGGGCGAAGAAGCATCAGGTATCTCCCAGGAAAATGAGGCTGGCGTCGAAGCACCAGGTCCATGCGCGCACCATTCAGCCTTCCCCTCGGGCATCGCTGCAGGGAATATTCAGACGTGCCAGGCGGTACAGCAGCGTGCGGCGCGCAACCCCCAACTCACGGGCGGTGCGGGTTCGGTTGCCACGGTTCTTGTGCAGGCAGTCGATCAAAAATACCCGCTCAACCCGCTCCAGGCGTTGGCGCAACGTTGCATCGAGGGCCATGGCAGTCGGCGCTGGCGACAGGCACAAATGCGCGGGCAAGATCACACCGTCATCGCAGAGCAGTACGGCACGTTCCACCAGGCATTTGAGTTCGCGCACATTGCCGGGGAAAGCATGGCTCGACAGTTGATCCAAGGCCGCACTGGACCACTGCACCGACGTACAGCCGAGTGCCGTACACGCTGTTTGCGCGAACTCTCGCGCCAACAGCAACACATCACCGCCCCGCTGACGCAAGGCCGGCAGTTCGATGGGAAATTGCGCCAATCGGTAGTAGAGATCCTCACGGAAGCTGCCTTCGGCCACCATTGCAGCGAGGTCGCGATGGGTCGCGGCGATGATGCGCACATCGACCTTGTGGGCTGCACTGGCTCCCAACGGACGGATTTCGCCCTCCTGCAACACCCGCAGCAACTTGGCCTGTAATGACAGCGGCATATCGCCGATTTCGTCCAGCAGCAATGTTCCGCCATGCGCGGCGTCGAACAGCCCTGCATGGTTACGCTCGGCGCCGGTGAACGCACCCTTGCGATAGCCAAACAGTTCACTTTCCAGCAACCCTTCGGGAAAGGCGGCGCAGTTCTGCACCACAAAGGCTTTGCCGCTACGCGGCCCGCTGGCGTGAATGGCCCGCGCCACCACCTCTTTTCCGGTCCCGGTCTCGCCGCGCAGCAAAACTGTGTACGAGGTGTTCAGCACCTTGCCAATCAAACGGTAGGTTTCGTCCATGGCTGTGCTGTTGCCGATCAGCCCATACGCCGTCCGGGCGACCGGCGTGCCAGGTTTTGTCGGGGAAGCGCTTTGCACAAGGCGCAGCCCCTTCAAAACGCCCAGCTGGTTCAAGGCGAAACTCCCCAGCAACCGCAATGACGGGCCATGGCCCTGCAAGGATCGGGGACGCTGGCTGGCGCATAACAACAGGCCCGTCACGCTCGCGCGCCGCCCCGACAATGGCACGCATGACAACGCCTGCCAGGGCAACCTCGCGGCCGGCAGAAAGGCACTTTCGTAGACGCTGTTGGCCAGGTCCTCCAGGCTCAAAGAGTGGCCCTGGCTGAGGACATAGTGCAGCAATTGCTCATGCTGGAAGTCATGGCTACTTGCCGGCTCGCCAAGCGCCAGTGCGCCGGGCAAATGCTGGGCAATCAGGTCGAGGCGCCCTGTCACCTCGTCGCGCCAATACAATTGGGCAAGTTCGCACTGGCTTAGTTGTGCCGCAGCCGTCACACAGAGCTGCGCTAACGTGGTCTCGTCAGCGTCGATACCCAAGCGAGCGAACCAGGTGAGCAGCACATCGGCGTAGTCCAAGGGATGGGGCAATTGGGCAAACAGATTGTCGCTCATTGGCTGAACTCACAGGTCGGTTGCCCGCCGGCATCCAGGCATGCATGGACCCGCGACAGGGTTTCGCCGCAGGCCATTGCCTCCAACAGGCGATCAACCATCTGGGGCAACAGGTGGATCTCGATCCATTGGTCGATATACCGCGCACCGCTGTCCCAGTGGTTGCAACGCTCGGCCATATAGGTGATCAGTTCGCGCGTGTAACCGAACGCCAGGTTGCGCAGTTTCAGCCGTTGCCCCAGGCGGTCCAGCTTGAGCCTTGCCAGGTCATGCAGCACTTCACCTACAACCGGGTAATAGGGCACGACACGCATGCGCGCCAGCAGCGCCGGCTTGAAGTAATCGCGTAGCAGCGGATGTATCGCGTCTTGCAACACCTGCGGATCTGGCCGCCGGCCCCCTGCGCATAGATCGACGATGCATTCGCTGCCCAGGTTGGAGGTCATCAGGATCAGCGTGTTACGAAAGTCGATCTCTCGGCCTTCGCCATCATTGGCCAACCCTTTGTCGAAGATCTGATAGAACAGGTTCAGTACGTCCGGATCGGCCTTTTCGACCTCGTCGAGCAGCACCACCGAGTAAGGTCGTTGGCGCACGGCTTCCGTCAGTACCCCGCCCTCGCCATACCCCACATAACCCGGCGGGGCACCGATGAGCCGAGACAGCGCGTGCTTCTCCTGAAACTCAGACATATTGAGGGTAGTGACAAACCGCTCACCGCCGTACAGCAAATCCGCCAGGGCCAGGGCCGTTTCGGTCTTGCCCACGCCACTTGGGCCCACCAACAGAAACACCCCAACCGGAGCGTCGGCCTTGTTCAGACCGGTGGCGACCGCGCGTTGGTTACGGTCGAGCGCCAGCACCGCGTGCTCCTGACCGAGGATGCGTGAGCGCAACGCGTCGGCAAAACCAGACACTGTTTCACTGTGTTCAAGTGCCAACTGCTCAACCGGAATACCGGTCCAGGCACTGATGACCTGTGCCACCAATCGCGGGCAGACACGCGCCGGTTCGACCCGCGCTTGCGACTCAAGCCAGGCTTGCTCCAAAACCCGACGTTCGATCTCGACAGCCGCCAATCGCACGTTCAATGCGCACAAGGATTGCTCGTCCACCGGTAGCCCGGTGTCCTTGTCTCGACTCATTGCCTCGCGCTGCTGCAAGCCTTCAGCATGCTCGGCGTTCAGGCGCTGGAGCGCCTCAGGTGCGGTTGCCTGGCTGATTCGTGCGCGGGCGCAGGCAGTATCCAGTACATCGACGGCCTTGTCGGGCAACTGCCGCCCGGCCAGGTAACGGGCGCTCATGTGAGCCGCCGCGACAACGGCATCGTCACGGACATACACGCCATGGCTGGCTTCATACACCGGCGCCAGCCCGCGCAGGATCGAAATTGCCTGCTCCACGCTGGGCTCGCCGACCAGCACCGGCTGGAAACGTCGCGCCAAGGCAGGGTCTTTTTCGAAGTATTTTTTGTATTCAGACCAGGTGGTGGCCGCGATGGTGCGTAGTTCACCGCGCGCCAGAGCCGGCTTGAGCAGGTTGGCGGCGTCACCGCCACCCGCCTGGGCGCCCGCGCCCACCAGCGTATGCGCCTCGTCGATAAACAGAATCACAGGCTGCGGCGAGGCGTTGACCTCATCGATCACGCCTTTGAGACGGCGTTCAAACTCGCCCCGAATGCTGGCGCCGGCTTGCAGCAAGCCCATGTCCAGCGTGAGCACCCGTACCGCCTTGAGGGGCTCCGGCACCTGTGAGTTGACGATGCACAGGGCCAGACCCTCGACAACGGCGGTCTTGCCCACCCCGGCCTCGCCGACGAGAATCGGATTGTTCTTGCGCCGGCGCATCAGTATGTCGATCAACTGAGCAATCTCTACGTCACGGCACAACACCGGGTCGATACGCCCTTCATGGGCCTGGCTCGTCAGGTCATGGGTAAAGCGCGCCAACAACGACTCACCCCTGGCTGACGAGGGGATAGCGGCAACCTGACTCAACGTAAACTCAAGCACACGCTGCGTATCCAAACGGCTCAAGACCCTTTGATAGGCGCTGCCCGCGTGCTGGGGGTGACGCAAGATCGCCAGTAACAAGGCACCGTGGTCCACTTCGGTCTGGCGCAGTTCCAGATGCGCCACCATCAACGCTTGTTGCAACCATTGCACAAGGGCCGGGGCGAACACCGGATTGCGCGACGCGCTCGCCTGCCCCTTGGGCTGCAGTGCGGCTTCCAGTTCGCCAGCCTCGACCTGCGCATCGGCCAAGGCCCGCACCAGCAGGCCATCCCGTTGTTCAAGCATGGCCAGCAGCAGGTCTTCAACCAGGACGTCGCTGCCACCGCGCATCACGCAACGTTCGGCCGAACGCTCCAAATCTCGACGGGCCAGGGGCGTCAATGTGTTGATAAGTTGTTGCAGGTCTACATTCATCATAATCACTCGTCCCTAATGAGCATTGCCGGCCACGATGACCACACCATCGGCGCACTCGTGCGCCAGCCAACTGGCCCAGCCCAATCGACAGACGTTGTGCTCGCCGATGCGCAACGGCCTTATTTCCTCCCTGGTCAACACCAGGCACAGGTCATATTCCAGGGGCGCCCGTGCGGTCAGTCGAACCAGCGAGCACAACTGCGGATAGTCCGCCCCCGTGGGTAAAAACCCATGAAAACGCTCCCAGTCCAGGTTTTGTATGTGCACCCTGAACTTACCGCTGCGATCCGCGACCCGGCTTCCCAGCACCTGGTCCGAACCCAACGCGCTGTGGGTGACGCCTAAGCGGTTTCGCTGCAAGTGAGCAATCACCACTGTGCGTTCAACCCATTGCTCGATAAACAAACGGTTGTGCTTGAAGTAGTAACGCAGCACCGTCTCGATCAAGGCAGCCGAATGCACTCTCAACCCAAGCAAGCCCAGGTACGGCAGCAGTCGCTTGCAATCCACTTGCGCCGCCGTGCGGATTTGTCGCCCCCTCAGCCCGATCAGCGCAAACATCTGCTCGGAAAAAGCATCAACTGCGCCTTTCTGGAAACTCGCGCGGTAGCGGTACTTGCGCCAGATCGGCAGCATCAGCCGCTGCAAACGATGGTGAAACACATCCAGGAAGTCTCGAGTTACGTGACCGCCCAACCCGTCGGCGAACGCCTGCTCGCCATAAAAAGCCGGCAGCGGCGAACCCGCACCGCAAAGGCCCAGCACATTGAGGCGAAGACGCGCGCGCAACTGCCCGCGCTCAACAAAAAATTCCACCCGCTCGATATCGTGGCCAGGAAAACCAAGACTTGGATTCGCCTGGAATTCCAACCGGTCATACAAGGCGTCGTCATCCAACGCAGGATGCGCGTCGCGCAGGCGCTTGAGCACCTGCACGACCGCCTGGAACAACGAATACTCGCGGATGACGCGAGTGAGTTCCGTCAAAGCAGAGGCTGCTGGCCCATCCGGGGTGGCCATAGGTACACGTCTCCTTGTGTGCTGATGACTCTGAGTTCGTGGTAAGCATTGAGGCTGGCGTAGAGCGCAAAAAATTCGTTGAGCACCGAGGCGAATACAAATGCTTCTCCCTGGCCCAGAAAGCCCTGGGCGTCGATGTTGAGGTCGACCCGCAATCCCCGAAACGGTATTCCACGGTGCAGGCGGTCGACGGCCACATGACTGATGGACCGCAATGCCCCCAGCCGCCGTTGGCTGATCTTCAATGCTTGCCGGTCGTGATAACGCGGCAGGTCGTAGGTTTCGAGGATGACCTTCAACGCGTTGATATCGCTCAGTGACAAGTAGTTGAGCGACATGTTGCTGATTAGCCGCCAGAGAAAATCCTGGTCCAGAGGCGGCGCAAAACTGGCGGTGGGGACGCTGATATTGCGAAACGACAACCCCTCCGGGGTCTGTTCGCAAGGTTGGTTGATCTGCCCAGCCTGCAATTGCCGGGGCAGGTTGTGATTGGTGCATGTCAGTTCGACCGAGAGTGTTTCCTGGACATGTGCCTGGCCACCGCTGAACCCCAGCCATGTATCGAGGCCGGTGTGTTGCGCCGAGGCGCGCTGGCGGATGCTGTAGCTCGGGGGCGCGGCCGACACATCGGTATCGCCGTCATGCTCGAAAGACTCAAACGGTACGTAGGTGTGATACCCCAACCCACCAGGGCGCCACCCCGTGACCTTATCCACGGAAAATACACAGGCGCTCCCTCGCGCATACTCCCCGGGAACCAGCAGGTACTCATCCTGTTTACCGTCCAGGCGAATCGGCACCGCATCGTGTTTGAACAGGTTGACGATGGGCGTGCAATACAGCTTTACGTTATCCAGTGTGGGTCGCTGGAGTTCCTGGGGCTGCGCGCGCAACGCGAAGCACAGCCTTATGCCGCAGGCCTGCTTGAGAAGCTCATCGGGCAAACGTTGCACTGCATCAAGCCCGGCCACCTCGACAAACAAGTACTTGTCAGGGAAAGCGAAGTACTCCTGCAGATGGCGGTACCCTCGAAAGGTATTTTGTGGATAGGGAATAAGCGCCTGCTCCTCGGCAAACCCCACCGGCTGTACCTGGTCGGCGTCCAATCGCAGCGACAGGGCCTCGCCGTCAACGCCTGTGAGTACCTCTCCATCGCGCCCCAACGGCAGCAATTCGATACCCTCCAGGTGACGCAACAGGCTCAGGTACAACCCTTGGCTTATATAGCGATCCCCCGCCAGATGCAGGCGCAACCGTTCGAACCGCACCCCACTGAAGTTGCCCTCGGCACTCATGTCCAGGCGCAGGCTCAACACGCCCTGCTCCCCTTGAACGTTGTAGTCGAGCGCGCTCAGTTGCAGCGGCAGGACCTCAGTGGCGTAACAGGTCTGAAAGCGGCAGCGCTCGCCCTCGACACATGCGCTTTCGACAGGCGTGCCTCGCGCCACCAGCACACCTGGACCTGCGTGCTTCAACGGGTCGAACTGCAAGATGCTGAACGCCGGCATGGGCCGCATGTAGTTGGGCCATAACAGGTGCATCAATGAGTGGGTCAGCTCAGGCAGTTCGTCATCCAGCTTCTGGCGCAGGCGACCGGTGAGGAACGCAAACCCCTCCAGCAGACGTTCTACATCCGGGTCTTGCCCAGGTTCCGCAAGAAAAGGCGCAAGCGCCGGATTGCGCTCGGAGAAACGTCGCCCGAGTTGACGCAATGCACTGAGCTCGCTTTGGTAATAACGGTTAAAAGACATCCGGCGACACCTCGACCTGTCCGGCGTCACGCAGTCGGGCGGTGAACACCACGGGCTGCGCCACCCCGTCGATGCTCAGCGTCGCTTCAATGGCAAACGCCAGGACCAGCACGTCGTGATCCCGAGGCAATGCCCGCACTCGCACATGCTTCAGGCGAGGTTCGTAGGCCCGGATAAAACGCTCGATGAGCAAGCGCGACTGGCTCAAGGATTCATGCAGGCTGCGGTTCATGTCATTGAAGTCCGGCAAGCCGTAATCCGGCAGCGCCTGCACACTTCCCGCGCGGATGCTGAGCATTTTCCCCAGGTGAACCGCCACCGAGGTCATGCCGCATGGCGAAGTCGCTGCCGGGCAATCAAGCCGCTCGAAAAGGCTTTGGTTGGGGCCCCTCCCCTGACGCCTGCTCATTCTTTGTCGAGCTTGCCAACCAGCGACAGCGTAAAGTCGGCCCCCATGTACTTGAAGTGCGGACGTACGCTCAAATTGACGCGGTACCAGCCAGGCTCGCCCTCGACGTCACTGACAACGATGCGTGCCGCGCGCAGCGGTCGCCGCCCGCGCACTTCGGCGCTGGGGTTTTCCTGGTCCGCAACGTATTGGCGAATCCACTTGTTCAGCTCCAGTTCCAGGTCGGTACGCTCCTTCCACGAGCCCAGTTGCTCGCGTTGCAGCACCTTCAAGTAATGGGCCAGGCGGTTGACCACCATCATGTAGGGCAGTTGGGTACCCAAGCGGTAGTTCAACTCGGCTTCCTTGCCCTCGGCACTGATGCCGAAATTCTTGGGCTTCTGCACCGAGCTGGCGGAGAAGAACGCCGCATTGTCACTGCCCTTGCGCATCGTCAAGGCAATGAAGCCTTCTTGCGCCAGTTCGTATTCGCGACGATCGGAGACCAGCACTTCAGTGGGAATCTTGGTTTCGATTTCGCCCATGCTGTGGAAGTGATGCAACGGCAAGTCTTCCACCGCGCCGCCGCTTTGCGGGCCAATGATGTTCGGGCACCAGCGGAACCGCGCGAAACTATCGGTTAAACGCGTGGCAAATGCGTAGGCGGTATTGCCCCATAGGTAGTGCTCATGGCTGTTGACCACGTTTTCCCTATAGGCAAAGGTCTTGACGGGGCATTCAAGGGGGTCGTATGGCGTGCGCAGCAGGAAGCGTGGCACGGTCAGCCCTATGTACCGGGCATCTTCGCTCTGGCGAAAGCTCTGCCATTTAGCGAATTGCGGGCCTTCAAAATGGTCCCTGAGGTCCTTCAGGTCAGGTAGGCCAGTGAAGCTTTCCAACCCGAAAAAAGCCGGCCCGGCGGCGGCGATAAAAGGCGCGTGAGCCATACATGCCACGCTGGAAACGTACTGCATCAGTTTCACATCCGGGGCGCTGGGAGAGAGAAAATAGTTGGCAATGATCGCGCCCACCGGCTGGCCGCCAAACTGACCATATTCGGCGCTGTAGACATGCTTGTAGAGCCCCGCCTGGGTAACTTCCGGCGAGTCTTCAAAGTCATCGAGCAGGTCTTGCCGTGAGACGTTCAGCAGCTCGATCTTAATGTTCTCGCGAAAGTTGGTGCGCTCGACCAACAGCTGAAGCCCTTTCCAGGCCGCTTCCAAAGCCTGGAATTGGGGGCAGTGCAAAATCTCATCCATCTGCCGGCTGAGCTTTTCGTCAATCTCGGCGATCATCCGGTCAACCAAGCGTTTCTTGACCGGTTCACCGCTGTTTTGCGGTTTGATCAATTCTTCGATAAATGCCGAGACGCCACGCTTGGCAATACCATAGGCCTCGTCGTCGGCGCTGAGCAGCGTTTGCGCAATGATGTTATCGAGGATGCTGCAATCATCAGCGGTGTGGGCAGTGATCGGGTTCTGTTTAATGCTCATGGCGTCAGGGTCCTTTTACTGAAAAGTGTCAGGCGCAAGGGCTATTGAGCCCCAACTCCGCGAGTACCCGGGCGCGGCTGTCGTCGTCGGCCAGGGCATGCTCAATGGCCTTGCGAAAGCCCGGCGTATTGCCCAGCGGCCCCTTGAGGGCCATCAATGCTTCACGCAAGGCCATCAGTTTGTGCAACTCGGGAATCTGTTCCACAAGGTTCGCCGGGGTGAAATCCTTCATTGAATTGATCTGCACCCGAATCGGTAACTCTTCGACGTCGGCGCCCTCCTGAAGGCGATTGGGTACGCTCAGGGTCAGGCTTAATGCCTGCTTGGCCAACACTTCATCGAGCGTGTTCTTGTCTATGGCGATGGGTTTGCGATCTTCGAGCTTGCGCACGTCTTCACGCTGGGTGAAATCCCCCAATACCAACAGTTTCAACGGCAGCTCGACTTCCTCTTGCGCCCCGCCGATGGCAGGTTTGAAGGTGATATTGATGCGTTCCTTGGGTGCTACCGAACCTTCTTTGGCCACGGTATTTCTCCTTTTTCATGGCTCGAAAGCCTATTCAAGTACCGCTTCAAGATCGAAGAGGCACAGCCTGCGGTGGGTGTCTTCCTTGCGCTCGCGAGCGGTATGGTTGTGTGGCATCAGGTCGCAGCAGCGGTACAAAAACTGAGCGACCTGCAAGGCCAGTTCAGGCTCCCAGCGCTCCAGGCCCGTGCGCTGCAATTCGATATCCAGGTGCTCAAGCTGGATCTTCGCCAGCTCATGTTTACCCGCGTGTATACACAGTCGGGCCTGGACCAACTGCCAATGGAAGCGGGCGCGGTCACTCCGGGCGGCGCACGCGCCTTGCTTGAGTGCCTGCACGGCCGCCTTGAGCCCGTCCTTTCGCAGCCTGGGCAGCACTTCCTGCAACGCGACCTCCCAGGGTTGCGCATCCGCCACCCCAACGGGAGCCTCGGTTTTTTTCAGGTGACGGGAAACATGCAACGCAATCCAGTCGCGAGTGACCGTGTCGGCAAACGGGGCGCCATCGTGAAAGCGAAACTCCGGCAGATCCGGAAAGCGCTGTAGCAACAGTGCGAAGCTGACCTCGAGTTCAGTCATGGCCAGGTCCGCCTGCAAGGCTTCAAGACACTGCCAGGCCATGCGTACCCCATCGAACCAGAACATCGCACCCGCCAGGCTGGCCTCGAGTTCAAGCAGCAGATCGGCATGCTCGCCCTGGGCGAAACGCTCCCGGTAACGCTTGAGTTTGTCCGGTGCCGGCCCACGCAATGCGGTGACCCGCTGATTGTCGGCGTTCGGATAACTGACGATGACCAGCCATGCCAGTGTGCGATTGAGGCTCAGCGCACGCAGGTCGGTAGCCTGCTGGCGCAGCCACCAGGCACATAACGGACGAGCCTGTTCCTGAAGGGCACGCAACAATTTATGTGCGTCTTTTTCGTTGTTGAGCACCGGCTCGGGCTTGAGCAGTTGGGTAGTCGCCTGCTTGACCTGGGCAATGACCCCACTCACAGCGGCTGCGGGCGCCTGGCCTTGCGCGGCGCGCTCAAGGCGTTGGTCCAATTGCCGGCGAATGGGCAGCAACAGTGGCGCGTCATCGCCCAAATGCAGACTCCAGCGTTCATCAAGGTGCGTCAGAAGCTCCAGCATCGATCGGAACAAGGGTTGCTGGTCTTGAAGCGCCAGGTTTTGCGCAAACAGCGAGTCAAGCCTCAAGGTCAACCAGCCGAATGCTGCGCTGCGGGTACGCAGCTTTTGCGGGTACACGGCAGCCCAATGGTGGTCACACAGGTGGCGCAGCAACCCGAGCCCCGCCAGCAGGCCAGGGAACGATTCGCGCTGGTACAGCGCCCAGGCCAGCCAGACAGCCACCCGTAGATCCTTGGACCGCTCACGCAACAGCAGCTCGCTGGTTTCCACGACTTTTTGCCAATCCGGCTGGCCGGCACCGTGAATGGACTGCACCTTTGCCAGCTCGACTTCCAAGGCTTCGTATTCATTCGAATAGCGCATATCGCTGCCGGCAAAACTTGTTTGCGAACAGGGCAACTGACCGAGATCAAGGTAATAGGCGCAGAGTTTATTCAAATAAGCCATGGTGAACCGCAGATGAACATCAAGATCCGAGCGACGAACCAACACACTGTTTAAATAGTGCGCCAGCGCATCAATTAAACTTCGCACCTTCTGCCGCGAAGTTCGCAAACCTTAGCCATGCAAATACCATTCGGCAAGTATTGGGACGACACTTAAGAAACATCCTACAGCCCAGTAAAACCCGCATGTGCGCAGCATTTTGCGCAGGTAAAACCTTGAACAGCGCAGGATTAAGCTGCAAACAGCACTCACGGGCTCGCCATCTCAATGAGCAACTAAATGCGCAGTAATGTGCAAACAACACTGCACTATAAGAACTTGAAAATCAGCAAACTTATTTAAATTAATATCTTATTGCCCATCAACCCCGCGCCGTTATTGGCGCTAGCACTTTCTGGCACACTTCTTGTTAGAGGCATAGTTCCAACCAGCACAGTTGCCGGCTGGAACTACCTCTCAAATAAGGCAAGGAAACCCGTCATGCCAACACCCGCGTATCTTTCTATCACCGGTGTCAAGCAAGGTTTGATTACGGCAGGCACATTTACCCAGGACTCGGTAGGCAACATCTATCAGGAGGGCCACGAGGACCAGATTCTGGTCCAGGCTTTTTCCCATCAGGTGATCATTCCGCGGGACCCGCAGTCGGGCCAGCCAACGGGCCAGAGAGTTCACAAGCCGTTGATGATCAGCAAGGTCTTCGATAAGTCCTCACCGTTGCTGTTCAGCGCATTGACCAGCGGCGAAGAGGTCAAGTGCAGGCTGGAATGGTTCCGGACCTCTTCGGCCGGCACCCAGGAACATTACTTCACCATTGAACTGGAAGGCGCGACCCTCGTGGACATCCAGTCGCGCATGCCCAACTGTCAGGACCCGGACAACGCGCACTTTACGCACCTGGAAGATGTGTACTTCACCTACCGCAAAATTGTTTGGACCCATGAAGTGTCCGGTACCTCGGGTTCGGATGACTGGCGCAGCCCGGTAGCGGGTTAAGTCGGTTGCGGGCAGAAACGGTCGCCAAGGACGGCGCCGTTTCTGCCCAGCCGCTACACCATCGCCAAAGGGTGCTTGCGCTTGGGCGCGCCAAACACACGGTCGATCGCGTCCAGGTCGTGCTCGTCGAGCACCAGGTTGGCGGCGGCCGCGTTAAGCCGCACATGCTCCGGCGTTACCGCCTTGGGAATGGCGATTACGCCGTCCTGGCGCAAAACCCAGGCCAGGGAAACCTGGGCGGGTGTGACGTCGTGGCGCTGGGCAATCTGCTTGAGGGTCGGGCTGGACAACAGTTCGCCGCCCTGCGCGATCGGGCAGTACGCCATCAACGGCAAATGGTGCTGTTGCCACCAGGGCAACAGGTCAAATTCGATACCGCGCTCTTGGATGTTGTAGAGCACCTGATTGGTGGCGCAGGCCGGGGATGCGAGCTCCTGCAGGTCGGCCACGTCAAAGTTGGAGACGCCCCAGCGGCCGATCTTGCCGGCCTCGCGCAGGCGTTCGAAGGCTTCGACGGTTTCTTCAAGGGGGTATTGGCCCCGCCAATGCAGCAGGTACAAATCGATATGGTCGCTACCCAGGCGCCGCAGGCTGGCGTCGCAGGCGCGCGGAACGCCCTTGTGGCTGGCATTGTGCGGGTACACCTTGCTCACCAGGAACACCTGGTCACGCTTGCCACGAATGGCTTCACCGACGACCTCTTCAGCGCCACCCTCGCCGTACATTTCAGCGGTATCGATCAGGGTCATGCCTTCGTCGATTCCCAGTTGCAACGCAGCGACTTCCTCCCGGCGCCGGCTCGGGTCTTCGCCCATGCGCCAGGTGCCCTGGCCAATGACAGGGACGGGCACACCCGCCAGATCGATGGTACGCATAACAACCTCCTGATGAGTTCGCGGGTTAACAGTGTGGCATTGACCGGACAAAAGGGTTCAACCGAAGTATGGTTGGCGTCTGCCAAGTCGCCAGGAAGGACCTGCAATGCTGTTTGTCGTTATGCTCGGGGGCAAGCACCCACGGGCCAAGATCGAAGTGCATGATGTGGTGTTTGCCGTCGCGGACACGCTGCAAGCCACCTACCCACAACTGCGTGATGCGTGGTTCGGCAGCCCCAAGGGCATGCACATTGATTCGTGGATGGCCGTGGATGGCGTCGACGGGTGGAAAATCGAACTCAGCCATCTGGCGCCACAAGCGGGTGCGCATCATCTGTACTTCATCAACCTGGGCGGTTATGAAGCCGACAGTTTCGGTGAGGCGCACCACTATTTACTGGTGGTCGCCCGTAACAAACAGGAAGCCAAGAGCAAGGGCAAGCAACAGATGCTGCGGCATTGGTCTCAGGCGCATACGGATGCGGTGATGGACATTGATGACTGCCTGCCGATCGACCTGGTGGACGGTCGTTACCTGCATCTGGTGCAAGACCCGCACCATCCCATCATCCGGCAGAACGACTATATCGTCCTGGGTTGAGCGCCCAACTGCGCCGCCCAGGCAATCCATGGGAACTTTGCCGGGAAATAACCGCCTGAATCCGGTACGCTCACCCTTTTCATTCAAGGAGTTACCCACCATGGCCAAAGCCACCGCCCGTCACATCCTCGTTTCCACTGAAGACAAGTGCAACGAACTCAAGGCCCAAATCGAAGGCGGCGCTGATTTCGCAGAGATCGCCAAAGCCAGCTCCAGCTGCCCATCAAGCCGCGACGGCGGCAACCTGGGTTCGTTCGGTCCAGGCCAGATGGTTAAAGAATTCGACACCGTGGTATTCAGCGCTCCGGTCAATACCGTGCAAGGCCCGGTCAAGACCCAGTTCGGCTACCACCTGTTGGAAGTCACCAGCCGTCAGGACTGATGCCTGGATGATGCTTGAAACAACGGCCCGCCTTTTGGTGGGCCGTTGTGCATGTGATGACTGGCGACGCTGATGCCGTTAGCGTACAAATCCTTATTCTTCTTCACCCGGCGTTCAAGACTGATAATGCGATTGGCCTTTTCGACCCTATTGAGCTCCACCCTCGCCCTGCTGCTGGCCAGTGCCGCCGTGATCGCGGCGCCACAACCGTACCTTACGGTGTATGGCGAAGCGGCCAAGTACCCTGCCGGTTTCACCCATTTCGACTATGCCAACCCCAATGCCCCCAAGGGCGGCAGCCTGCGGCGCTCGGCGATTGAGATCGGGCGTTTTGACCATGTGCTGCCCTATATAGACAAAGGTATCGGCGTGTCGCAGGTCGATGGCTGGCTGTATGCGCCCCTGGCCCTGCGCTCCCTGGACGAACCCTATACGGTCTACGGCCTGGTCGCCGAAAAGATGGATCGCGCCGATGACGGCCTGTCGCTGCGCTTCTACCTGAACCCCAAGGCGCGCTTTGCCGACGGCAAGCCCATCACCGCCGAAGACGTGCGCTACAGCTTTGATGTGTTGATGACCCAAGGCAGCCTGCGCTTTCGCACGTTGTTCGCCGACGTAAAGCACGTTGAAGTGGAAAGCGAGCGCCAAGTGCGCTTCGACTTTTCCAGCAATGAAAACCGCACCCTGCCCCTGGATATCGCCACGCTGCCGGTGTTCCCCGAGCACTGGTGGAAAACCCGCGATTTTGCCAATGGCGGCGGCTACGAAGCGCCGCTGGGCAGCGGCCCGTACAAGGTCAGTAAAGTCGACGCCGGCAACACCATCACGTTTACCCGCGACCCGGACTGGTGGGGCAAGGACCTGCCGGTGAGTCGCGGCCTTTACAACTTCGATCACCTGAGCCTGGAGTATTTCGGCGATACCGAGGTGGCTCGCCAGGTACTGCGCGGCGGCGCCTACGATTTCAACCGTGAGTTCTCCGCCACCGGCTATTCCATCGGCTACAACGGGCCGGCCCTTGACGATGGCCGCTTGCAACGCGCGCATTTGGCCAAGGAAATGCCACAACCGGCCCAGGGCTATGTGTTCAACGTGCAGAAGCCGATGTTCAAGGACCGCCGCGTACGCCAGGCACTGGCAATGTTGTGGGACTTCGAATGGGCCAACCGGCAGATGATGCGCAATATGTACATCCGCCAGCAGAGCTTTTTCTCCAACAGTCCGTTGGCCGCCAGCCAGTTGCCCACGAAGGAAGAACTGGCGATTCTCGAGCCGTTGCGCGGGCAAGTGCCCGAGGAAGTCTTTACCCAGGTGTTCAAGGCGCCGGTCACCGATGGCAGCGGCATGATCCGCGACAAGCAATTGCAAGCACTGGCGCTGCTGGAAGAGGCCGGCTGGAAACCGGACGGTGACCGGTTGGTAAATGCCGAAGGTGAGCCGTTGGAATTTACCTTTCTCAACGCCCAGGCGGGCCTTGAGCGCCTGTTGCTGCCCTACAAGCGCAACCTGGCGCAGATCGGCATTACCCTGAACATCCGTCGCATCGATTCCTCCCAGTACGTCAACCGTTTGATGGCGCGGGACTACGACATGATCGTCACCGGTTTTCCGGTCACCACCTCGCCAGGCATGGAGCTGTACAACTATTTCGGTTCAAGCGCAGCCTTCGATCCGGGCGCCAACAACTACATGGTGCTCAAGGACCCCGCCGTCGACACGTTGATCAAGGGCCTGGTCAAAGCGGACACCCAGGCGCAGATGCTCACCTACGCCCATGCCCTGGACCGGGTGCTGCAATGGAATTACCTGTGGATCCCCAATTACTACCCGCCCGGCACCTCCGCCGCGTGGTGGAACCGCTTCGGTCGCCCGGCCATCGAGGCCAAGAACGACGAAGCCCTGGAAACCTGGTGGGAAATCAGCCCCACGCCACTGACCCATGAGCAAATGAACGCCGAGCTGAAAAAACGCGGAGGGGCACGCTGATGTTTGCGTATATCGTGCGCCGCCTGCTGCTGATCATCCCGACCCTGGTGATCATCCTGCTGGTGAATTTCGTGATCGTGCAGGCCGCCCCCGGTGGCCCAGTGGAACAGGCCATCGCCCACCTGCAAGGGATTGGCGGCGGTGGTGTCGGCGGCTCTTCCGGCGAAGGTGTGAGCAGTGGTTCACGCGCCAGCCGTGGCCTGGACCCAAAGCTGATCAAGGACATCGAAAAACAGTACGGTTTCGACAAGCCCGCGCCGGAACGCCTGTGGCTGATGCTCAAGAGCTACGCTCAACTGGACTTCGGCAACAGTTTTTTCCGTGGCAAGACGGTGATCGATCTGATCCTGGAAAAAATGCCCGTCACTATCTCCCTGGGCCTGTGGGCCACGCTGATCACCTATCTGGTGTCGATCCCCCTGGGCATTCGCAAAGCGGTGCGCCATGGCAGCAGCTTTGACGTGTGGAGCAGCACCGCGATCGTGATCGGCTATGCGATGCCCGCGTTCCTGTTCGCGATGTTCCTGATCGTGGTGTTCGCCGGTGGCACCTCGCTGAACTGGTTCCCGGTGCGCGGCCTGGTCTCGGAAAATTTCGAAGAGCTGAGCACCGTGGGCAAGATTGCCGACTACTTCTGGCACCTGGTGCTGCCGGTGACGTCCCTGGTGATCGGCGGGTTCGCCACGCTGACCATCCTTACCAAGAACTCGTTTCTCAATGAGATCACCCGCCAGTACGTGGTCACCGCGCGGGCCAAGGGCTTGAGCGAGCGGCGCGTGCTGTACGGTCATGTGTTCCGTAACGCCATGCTGTTGGTGATCTCCGGAATTCCCCAGGCGTTCATCAGCGTGTTCTTCGCCGGCTCGCTGTTGATTGAAGTGATCTTCTCCCTCGATGGCCTGGGCCGCATGAGCTATGAAGCCGCCGTTTCGCGGGATTACCCGGTGGTGTTTGGTTCGCTGTTTATCTTCACCCTGTTCGGCCTCTTGATAAAACTGATCGGTGATCTGTGCTACACCCTGGTGGACCCGCGTATCGACTTCGCCGCGAGGAACGCCTGATGCTCAATTTATCTCCCGTGGCCCGTCGGCGTTTTGAGCGTTTCAAGAAGAACCGCCGGGGCTGGTGGTCGCTGTGGCTGTTTATCGGCCTGTTTATCCTGACCCTCGGCGGCGAGTTGATCGCCAACGACAAACCGTTGGTGCTCAGCTACCAGAACGCGCTGTATTTCCCGGCATTCAAGCGCTACACCGAGCAGCAGTTTGGCGGCCAGTTGCCCTTTCAGGCGGATTACCGCAGCGATTACGTGCAAAAGCTGATCAAGCAGGACGGTGGCTGGATGCTGTTCCCACCCATCCCGTTCAGCGACGACACGCCCAACTACGAACTGACCCGCCCTGCCCCCAGCCCGCCCTCGGCGGTAAACTGGCTGGGCACCGATGATCAGTCCCGCGATGTGCTCGCACGGGTGATCTTCGGCGCGCGCGTATCGATCCTGTTCGCCTTGGCGCTCACCGCGATCAGCGCGGCCATCGGCATTGCCGCCGGGGCCTTGCAGGGCTACTACGGCGGCTGGGTCGACTTGCTCGGCCAGCGCGTTCTGGAGGTGTGGTCGGGCCTGCCGGTGCTGTACCTGCTGATTATCCTGTCAGGGTTCGTCGAGCCGAACTTCTGGTGGTTACTGGGGATCATGGCGCTGTTTTCCTGGCTGGCGCTGGTGGACGTGGTGCGCGCCGAATTCCTGCGCGGGCGCAACCTGGAGTACGTCAAGGCGGCACGCGCGTTGGGCCTGGGCGATGGCAAGATCATCCGTCGGCACATCCTGCCCAATGCGATGACCGCCACGTTGAGCTACCTGCCGTTTATCCTGACCGGGGCGATTTCCACCCTCAGTGCCTTGGATTTCCTCGGGTTCGGCATGCCCGCCGGCAGCGCCTCGCTGGGCGAGCTGATCGCTCAGGGCAAGCAGAACCTGCAAGCGCCGTGGCTGGGTTTGACGGCGTTTTTCACCCTGGCGCTGATCCTGTCGCTGCTGGTCTTTATCGGCGAGGCGTTGCGTGACGCCTTCGACCCACGTTCATGAGTGAGCCCCTATGAACCTGATCGAAATACGCGACCTCAACGTCGCCTTCAGCGGCCAGACCGTGGTGCGCAACCTGTGCCTGGACGTGCGCCCCGGCGAATGCTTGGCGCTGGTGGGCGAGTCCGGCTCGGGCAAGTCAGTCACCGCCCATTCGATCCTGCAACTGCTGCCCGAGGCCGGCACCCACACCACCGGTTCCATCAAGTATCGCGAACAGGAGTTGATCGGCGCATCCACCGCCACGCTGCAAAAACTGCGCGGCAACCGCATTGCAATGATTTTCCAGGAGCCGATGACGTCGCTAAACCCGCTGCACAGCATCGAAAAGCAAATCGGCGAAACCCTGCTGCTGCACAAGGGCCTGGGCGGTAAGGCGGCGCAGGCGCGCATCCTCGAACTGCTTGAACTGGTGGGTATCCAGAAACCCCAGGAACGCCTCAAGGCCTACCCGCACCAGTTGTCCGGCGGCCAACGCCAGCGGGTGATGATCGCCATGGCCCTGGCCTGCGAGCCGGAACTGCTGATCGCCGACGAGCCCACCACCGCGCTGGACGTGACCGTGCAACGCAAGATCCTGTTGCTGCTCAAGTCGCTGCAACAACGCCTGGGCATGTCGCTGTTGCTGATCAGCCATGACCTCAACCTGGTGCGCAGCATTGCCCAACGCGTGTGCGTGATGCGCGCCGGCGAAATCGTCGAGCAGGCCGCATGCGAGACCTTGTTCACCGCACCGCAACACCCCTACAGCCGTCTGTTGCTGGACGCCGAGCCTTCCGGCGACGTGTTGTGTGCCGACCCGCGCGAAACCGTGCTGGAAGTCAACGACCTGAACGTGCACTTCCCCCTCGGCGGCGGGCTGTTTCGGCGCAAGACCTATTTGCACGCGGTGAATGGCATCAGCCTCAGCGTGCAGCGCGGCAAGACCCTGGGGATTGTCGGCGAGTCCGGCTCGGGCAAGTCCACCCTGGGCCAGGCGATCCTGCGTTTACTCGACTCCACCGGCAGCATCCGCTTCCAGGGCCATGCCCTTGACCCGCTCAACCACCAACAGATGCGCCCGTGGCGCAAGCAGATGCAGGTGGTGTTCCAGGACCCTTACGGCAGCCTCAGCCCGCGCATGTCGGTGCAGCAGATCATCAGCGAAGGCCTGCAAGTGCATGCGCCGTGCAGCCTGGCCGAGCGCGACGCCCAAGTGATCCAGGTGCTCAAGGATGTGGGCCTCGACCCGGCCAGCCGCCACCGCTACCCCCATGAGTTTTCCGGAGGCCAGCGCCAGCGCATCGCCATCGCCCGCGCTTTGGTACTCAAGCCGGCGCTGATGCTGTTGGATGAGCCGACCTCCGCGCTGGACCGCACGGTACAAAAACAGGTGGTCGCGCTGTTGCGTGAGCTTCAGGAAAAATACGGCCTGACCTACTTGTTCATCAGCCATGACCTGGCGGTGGTGCGCGCCATGGCCCATGACATGATCGTGATCAAGGATGGCAAGGTGGTGGAGCACGGCGCGAGCCATGCCGTATTTGAATCGCCACAGCATCCCTACACCCAGGAGCTGCTGGCCGCCGCGTGTGGGCTGTCGACATGAACAGCCGCCTGACGGACTACCAACACGTTCGCGGGCTGGCCATCCAGTCGCTGTTCGAGATCATCGAGCAGTCCAGCGAAGGCACGGTGATTGTCGACCGTGACGCGAATATCGTCTGGATGAACGAGCGCTACGCCAAGCGCTTCGGCCTCAAAAGCGCCGAAGAAGCCATCGGCCAAGCGTGCGAACAGGTGATCTCCAACAGCCTGTTGCGCCAGGTCGTGCGCACCGACCGGCCGATTTTGCTGGATATCCAGGACACGCCCAAAGGCCCGCTGGTGGTAATGCGCCTGCCGATCCACGACGATGCCGGCGAGGTGATCGGGGCGATTGGTTTTGCGCTGTTCGACGAACTGCGCAACCTGTCGCCATTGATCGAGCGCTACCTGAGCATGCAGCAGGAGCTGGCCTCTACCCGCTCGCTGCTGCGCGCACGCCAGAGCAAATACAATTTCGCGCACTTTATCGGCACCAGCGCCGCCAGCCTCGAAGTCAAGCGCCGCGCCCGGCGCAGCGCGAGCGCCGAGTCGCCGGTGCTGCTGCTGGGGGAAACCGGCACCGGTAAAGAACTGCTCGCCCAGGCCATTCATGGTGCATCGCCGCGCGCCCACAAAGCTTTCGTCAGCATCAACAGTGCCGCCATTCCCCATGATCTGTTGGAGGCCGAATTTTTCGGCACCGCACCCGGTGCGTTTACCGGCGCCGACCGCAAAGGGCGTCCCGGCAAGTTTCAGATCGCCCAGGGCGGCACGCTGTTTCTCGATGAAATCGGCGACATGCCCTTGCCGCTGCAAAGCAAGCTGCTGCGGGTATTGCAGGAGAAGGAGTTCGAGCCGGTCGGCTCCAACGAAATGCTGCACAGCGATGTGCGGGTGATTGCTGCCACGTCGATGGACCTGGAAGCGGCGATCAAACGTGGCGAGTTCCGCGCGGACTTGTATTACCGCCTGAATGTGCTGCCGATCCAGGTGCCGCCGCTGCGTGAGCGTTTGGAGGATATTCCTGCGTTGAGCGAGGCGATCCTGGAAGAGTTGCGCAGCCAGCATGAACTGGATCGCGAAGCGCTGGCCCTGCTCGCGCAACATGCGTGGCCGGGGAATATCCGCGAGTTGCGCAACGTGTTGGAGCGTGCCGCATTGTTAAGTGATGACCTGGTGTTGAATGCGGGAGAGATTCGCGCGGCGATTGGCACGTTCAGCCCGGTGGAACGCGGCACTGGCGTGGCGCCGGTTGAGGGCGAAACGTTTACGGCGGCGCGGGAGCGCTTCGACCGGCAAGTGATCGCGGCGGCGCTCAAGGCTTGTGAGGGGAATGTGGTGGAGGCTGCCAACCGGTTGGGGCTGGGGCGGTCGACCCTGTACAAGAAAATGGTCGCACTGGGCATCAACGATTCTCAGTAAAGAGACTAAATTCTCCATATAAAGACAAACCCTGTGGGAGGACGCTTGCTCCCGATAGCGGTATGAAAGTCACTGTATTAGCTAGCTGACCCACCGCAATTGGGAGCAAGCCCCCTCCCACAGTTGATTCATGCATGTCTCTAAAATGAGATATTCTTTCGAGATCGCTTCGAAGTACCGAAAAATACCTTTTAATATCAATACGTTAACTAACTGGCACAAATCTCGCTATAGCCCTCCCCAAAGCACCATCCCACAAAAATAACAATCCAATCTGGAGACACACCATGAGTGTGATCATTGCCCTGGCAGCCCTGGCGCTGCTGATGCTGGCTGCCTACCGTGGCTATAGCGTTATCCTGTTCGCCCCCATCGCCGCCCTCGGCGCCGTGCTGCTCACCGACCCGTCCGCCGTTGCCCCGGCCTTTACGGGGGTATTCATGGAGAAAATGGTCGGGTTCATCAAACTGTATTTCCCGGTGTTCCTGCTCGGTGCGGTGTTCGGCAAGCTGATCGAGCTGTCGGGCTTTTCGCGCTCGATTGTCGCGGCCGCGATCCGCTTGCTCGGCACGCGCCAGGCGATGCTGGTGATCGTGCTGGTCTGCGCCCTGCTCACCTACGGCGGCGTGTCGCTGTTTGTGGTGGTGTTTGCGGTGTACCCGTTCGCGGCGGAGATGTTCCGCCAGAGCAATATCCCCAAGCGCCTGATCCCGGCGACCATCGCCCTCGGTGCGTTTTCGTTCACCATGGACGCCCTGCCCGGCACGCCGCAGATCCAGAACATCATCCCCAGCACCTTCTTCAACACCACCGCCTGGGCTGCGCCTTGGCTGGGCTTGATCGGTACGGTTTTCGTGTTCTGCGCCGGCATGCTCTACCTGGCACGCCAACGCAACAAGGCGCAGCGCGCCGGCGAGGGCTATGGCACCGAACTGCGCAACGAACCGGAAACCGCCGAAAACCTGAGCCTGCCCAACCCATGGGTCGCGCTGTCGCCACTGATCCTGGTCGGCGTGATGAACCTGTTGTTCACCCGCTGGATCCCGCTGTGGTACGGCAAGACCCATAGCCTCAGCCTGCCGGGCATGAGCACCCCGGTGACCACAGATATCGCCAAGCTCACCGCGATCTGGGCGGTGCAGGCGGCGTTGCTGGTGGGGATTATCGTGGTGCTGGTGTTCGGCTTTTCGGCGATCAAGAGCAAGCTGGCCGAGGGCAGTAAAAGTGCGGTCAGCGGTGCGCTGCTGGCGGCGATGAACACCGCTTCGGAGTACGGCTTTGGCGCGGTGATTGCCTCGCTGCCGGGCTTTCTGGTGCTGGCGGACTGGCTCAAGGGCATCCCCAACCCGCTGGTCAACGAAGCGATTACCGTGACCCTGTTGGCGGGCATCACCGGTTCCGCCTCGGGCGGCATGAGCATCGCCTTGGCGGCCATGTCCGAGAGTTTTATTTCGGCGGCCCACGCGGCCAATATTCCTCTTGAAGTGCTGCACCGGGTCGCGGCCATGGCCAGCGGCGGCATGGACACCCTGCCCCACAACGGCGCGGTGATCACCTTGCTCGCGGTCACCGGGCTGACCCACCGCGAAGCCTACAAGGATATTTTTGGCATCACGATCATCAAGACGCTTGCGGTGTTCGTGGTGATCGCTACTTTCTATGCCACCGGCATTGTGTGAGGTTTGTATGACGACATTGAACGGCAAGACCGCGCTGGTCACCGGTTCCACCAGCGGCATCGGCCTGGGGATCGCCCTCAGCCTGGCCAAGGCCGGCGCCAACCTGATTCTCAACGGCTTCGGCGATGCCAGTGCGGTGATCGCCCAAGTGCAGGCGTTTGGCGGCAAGGTCGGGCATCACCCGGCGGATGTCAGTGACCCGGCGCAAATCGCCGACATGCTCGCCTACGCCGAGCGCGAATTCGGCGGCGTGGACATCCTGGTCAACAATGCGGGGATCCAGCACGTGGCCGCCGTGGAAGACTTCCCGGCCGAACGTTGGGACTCGATCATTGCCATCAACCTTTCTTCGGTGTTCCACAGCACACGCTTGAGCCTGCCGGGCATGAAGGCCAAGGGCTGGGGGCGTATCGTCAATATTGCCTCGGTGCACGGCCAGGTCGGCTCCGTGGGCAAGGCCGCCTATGTGGCGGCCAAGCATGGCGTGATCGGCCTGACCAAAGTGGTAGGCCTGGAGACGGCCACCAGCAATGTGACCTGTAATGCTATTTGCCCGGGCTGGGTGCTGACGCCGCTGGTGCAGAAGCAGATCGATGACCGCATCGCCACGGGCGTGGCCCCGCAACAGGCGCAGCATGATTTGCTGGCCGAAAAGCAGCCGTCGCTGGAGTTCGTGACGCCGCCGCAATTGGGTGAGTTGGTGTTGTTTTTGTGCAGTGAGGCCGGCGCCCAGGTGCGTGGGGCCGCGTGGAATATCGATGGTGGTTGGCTGGCCCAATAAGACCAAACACCGCCCCTCCCACATAAGAATTCCAGTGCTTGGAAGACCTGCACAAGAAAAGAGACTTCGCTTATGTCCGACATCCTCTGGCAACCCTCCCCGGAACGCATTGCCAACAGCCGAATGGACCAGTTCCGGCGCTTCATCAACAACCGCCACAACGTGCAGCTCAATGACTACCCCGCCCTGCACCAGTGGAGCATCGACCAGCGTCCCGACTTCTGGCGCGCCATCGTAGCGTTCTTCGACGTACAGTTTCGCAGCCCGCCCAGCGCAGTGCTGGTCGAAGACCTTGAGATGCCCAGCGCGCAGTGGTTTCCCGGCGCGACCCTGAACTTTGCCGAACACCTGCTGCGTCGGCGCGATGAGCATGCGGCCGTGGTTGCGATCAGCGAAGACGGCCAGCGCGAACAACTCACCTACGCCGAACTGGCTCAGCACGTCGCCGGTTTACAGCGCAGCCTGCGCGCAGCCGGTGTCACCCTGGGCGACCGCGTGGCGGCGTGCATGCCCAACACTTGGCAAACCCTGGTCGGCATGCTCGCCACCACCGGTTTGGGCGCGATCTGGTCGTGTTCCTCGCCGGACTTCGGCACCCAGGGTGTCATCGACCGTTTCGGTCAAATCGAGCCCAAGGTGCTGATCACCTGTGCCGGTTACCGCTATGCCGGTAAAACCATCGACCAAAGCCGCAAACTCAATGAGATCCTCGACCGGCTGCCGTCCCTGGAGCAATTGATTGTGCTGCCGTATGCGCGGCCCCAGGCGCGGGTCGAGGACTACCACACCCAGGCGAACGTGGCGCTGTGGGCTGATTTTTACCAAGCCGGCGGCGAGCCCGAATTCGTCGCGGTACCGTTCGACCATCCGCTGTACATCCTCTACTCCAGCGGCACCACCGGCGTGCCCAAATGCATCATCCACGGCACCGGCGGCGTGCTGCTCACGCACCTGAAGGAACACGGCCTGCATGCCGATTTGTCGAGGGAGGACTGCCTGTTCTACTACACCACCTGCGGCTGGATGATGTGGAACTGGCTGGTGTCGGTGCTGGCGATCGGCGCCACGGCGGTGCTGTATGACGGCTCGCCGTTTCACCCAGGCCCCGAGCGCTTGATCGACCTGATCGATGCCGAAAGGATCAGCGTGTTCGGCACCAGCCCCAAGTTCCTCGCCACCCTGGAAAAAGCCGGGTTGCAACCGCGCCGCAGCCATGACTTGAGCAGCCTGAAGACGCTGATTTCCACCGGCTCGCCGCTGTCGCCGCAGAGCTATGACTACGTGTACCGCGAAATCAAGGCCGAGCTGTGTTTGTCATCGATGTCCGGCGGCACCGATATCGTCTCCTGTTTTGTGATCGGCAACCCGGTGTTGCCGGTACGGCGCGGCGAGATGCAGTGCAAGAGCCTGGCGATGGCGATCGAGGTGTGGGACGACCAGGGCCACCCCTTGATCGGTGAAAAAGGCGAACTGGTGTGTACCCGGCATTTCCCGGCCATGCCCATCGGTTTGTGGAACGACCCGAATCAAAAGCAGCTGCGCGCGTCCTATTTCAGCCAATTCCCCGGCGTCTGGGCCCAGGGCGACTACGCCGAGCAACGCCCGAACGGCAGCCTGTTGATCCACGGACGCTCCGACGCGGTGCTCAACCCCGGCGGCGTGCGCATCGGCACGGCGGAGATCTATCGCCAGGTGGACAAAGTCCCGCAGGTGCTGGAAAGCCTGGCCATCGGCCAACGCTGGCAGGACGATGTGCGCGTGGTGCTGTTTGTGCGCCTCGATGACGGGGTTGCGCTGGATGATGCGCTGGAGCAGCAGATCCGCCAGGTGATCCGCGCCAACACCACCCCTCGCCATGTACCGGCCAAGATCGTCGCGGTCACGGATATCCCCCGCACCCTCAGCGGCAAGATCGTCGAACTGGCGGTGCGCAACGTGGTACACGGCGAGCCGGTGAAAAACACCGACGCCCTGGCCAACCCGCAGGCGCTGGAGGAGTTTCGCAACCGCCCCGAGCTGGCGTGAAGATGAAAGGTTTCAGCCCACCGGCACTCCTTTGAAGACAACCCCCAAATGCGTGCTATTTTTTGGGGGTAGTCACTCATTCCCGACTCACGGGATAATGGGTGTTGTCATTTTTCAAAGCGTTACGCTCAGGGCTTTTTATGAAGGAAACATCCACCGTTAGCGAAGCCGCTGCGTTGATTGCACGGCTGGACTGGGCACGAAGCCCGCTCGGTGAGGCCAATGACTGGCCGCAAAGCCTGCGCACCGCCGTGGACATCGTCGTCCACTCGCCGATGCCGATGCTCCTGCTGTGGGGCAGCCAACTCATCCAACTCTACAACGATGGTTTCGCCTTGCTGGCGGGCAACAAGCACCCCGAGGCCATGGGCCAGCCGGCGCACCAGACGTGGCCGGAGCTGGAGAGCTTCACGGCACCGATCTACGAGGCCGTGCTCACCGGCCAGGTGCGCACCTTCAGCGAGCAGCGGTTTGTGCTGCAACGCGATCACCGCGACACCGAGATCTGGCTCGACCTGACCTACAGCCCGGTTCGCGATGAAAGCGGCGATGTGGCGGGTATTCTGGTCACCGCCATCGAAACCAACGAACGTCGCAGTAAAACCCTTGAACTGCAGCAACGCTCCGAAGACAGCCTCAAGGCCCAGCACAACACCGAGCAACGCCTGCAACTTGCCCTGGCGGCCACCGACGCCGTGGGCACCTGGGACTGGGATATCGGCGAAGACCGCTTTATTGCCGATGCCCACTTCGCGTATCTGCATGGCGTTCACCCCAGCGACGCCGGCCTGCTGCCGATCAGCGATTACCTGCACGGCGTCCACCCCGAAGACCGTGGCACGGTGGCGCGCAGCATCAAGCACTGCATCACCCACGGCACCGAATACGCCGAGGAATACCGCCTGTTGCAAGCCGACGGCCAAGTGCGCTGGGTGTTTGCGCGCGGGCGTTGCTACCAGGACCGCCACGGTCGCCCGGCGCGCTTTTTAGGTGCCGCGCTGGACCTCACCGAACGCAAGAACACCGAACAGGCCCTGCGCCAGAGCCAGACCGAATTGCAGCTGATCATCAACGCCATGCCGGTGCTGATCGGTTACGTCGACCACGAACAACGTTTTCGTCTGAACAATAGTGCCTATCTCGAGTGGTACGGCATGACGCCTCAGGAGCTGTACGGCAAGACCATCCGTGAAGTGCTGGGCGATGAGGTGTATGCCGGGCGCGCAGACAAGATCGCCGCGGCGCTCAAGGGCAAGGCGTGCAGTTTCCTGACGGTCACCCCTCATCGCGACGGGCGGCCGCGCCATGCGCTGATGAAGTACCTGCCGCGCTTCAGCAATGACGGCTCGGTCAATGGCTTTTACATTTTTGTGATCGATGAGACCGAACGCAAACTCACCGAAGAAGCCCTGCGCCATCTCAACGAGAACCTCGAAGAACGCGTGGCCCAGCGCACCCAGGCGCTGGCCGAAGCCAACCAGCGCCTGCAAAACGAAATGTACGAACGTGAGCGCGCCGAAGACGCATTGCGCCATGCGCAAAAAATGGAAGCCGTGGGCCAGCTCACAGGCGGTATTGCCCACGACTTCAACAACATGCTCACCGGGATTATCGGCAGCCTCGACCTGATGCAGCGCTATATCGCCGCCGGGCGCAGTGAGGAAATCGGCCGTTTTACCGATGCCGCCGTGTCTTCGGCCCATCGCGCAGCCGCCCTCACCCACCGCCTGCTGGCCTTCTCGCGGCGCCAGTCGCTGGATCGCCAGCCACTGGACCCAAACCAATTGGTAGCGTCCCTGGAGGACCTGTTCCAGCGCACCAAAGGCGCGCACATCACGCTCAAGGTGCAACTGGGCCAAGACATCTGGCCGGTCAACACCGATGCCAGCCAATTGGAAAACGCCCTGCTCAACCTGGTCATCAACGCCCGCGATGCCATGCCGGATGGCGGTGAGCTGCTGATCGAAACCGCCAACAGTTACCTGGACGGCACCGACATCACCACCCTCGAACCGGTCAAGGCCGGCGACTACGTGATGCTCGGCGTGTGCGACAACGGCAGTGGCATGGCGCCGAAGATCCTGGCCAAGGCGTTCGACCCGTTCTTCACCACCAAACCCATCGGCCAGGGCACCGGCCTGGGGCTGTCGATGATCTACGGCTTTGCCCAGCAGTCCGGCGGCCACGTGACCATCCAGAGCGAACCGGGCCAGGGCACCTGCGTGCGCCTGTACCTGCCGCGCCTGCACGGCACCGCGCTGGAGAGCAGCCTGCCCGCCAGCCTCGGCGAAGCGCCGGTGGCATTGGCCGGTGAAGCCGTGGTGGTGGTGGAGGACGACCCGGCGGTGCGCATGCTGGTGGTGAATGTGCTCGACGAACTCGGCTACACCGCTCATCAGGCAGCGGACTCGCGCACCGCATTGCCACTGCTGGAGTCGGACCTGCGCGTGGACTTGCTGGTGACCGATGTGGGTCTGCCGGGGATGAATGGCCGACAACTGGCGGAAATCGCCCGCCAGCGTCGACCTGGCCTCAAGGTATTGTTCATGACCGGCTACGCCGAAAAAGCCGCCGAGCGCCAGGGCTTCCTGGAAGACGGCATGGACATGGTGGCCAAGCCGTTTTCGATTGACCTGCTCGCCACTAAAATCCGCAGCATGATCAACGCCGATGATTCAGTTCAGGCATAATCGCGCGCCGTCGCCTACCTGGTAGAGCCTTATGAAAGCCCAAGCCCGTCACATCCTGGTAAAAACCAGCGAAGAAGCTGAACAGCTCAAGCAGCGCATCGCCAAGGGTGAAGCCTTTGATGTGCTGGCCAAGAAGTACTCCACCTGCCCCTCCGGCAAGCGCGGCGGGGATTTGGGTGAAGTGCGGCCTGGGCAGATGGTGGGGGCCATTGATGCGGTGATCTTCAAGAAACCGGTCAAAGTGGTGCACGGGCCGATCAAGAGCAAGTTCGGGTATCACCTGGTGCAGGTGTTTTACCGCGACTGAGGGGTTGGCTTTAGAGCCGCTATCGGAGCAAGCGGCCATTCACCTCGGTATCAACGCCCCCGGCACCTGAATCACCCGACTCGCCAGCCGATGCCCCGCCAACGCCGCCTCCGCTGGCGAACCGCCCTTGAGCCGACTGGCCACATACGCCGCACTGAACGAATCCCCCGCCGCCGTCGTATCCACTACCCTCTCGACCTTCAATGCCGGCACAGCAAAGTGCTCGGCATTGCAACGGATCAGGCATTCATTCGCGCCGCGCTTGAGCACCACTTCGGCAATCTCCGGGTACGCCGCAAACACCTGCTCGCTGTCGGCAAAACCAAACAGCGCCTGCTCGTCGTCCTCGGTCAGCAAGGCGATATCCACCTCGGCCAGCACTGGGCGATACGCCGCGCGCGCCGCCTCGACACTGGCCCACAAGCGCGGCCGGTAATTGTTGTCGAACACCACCTTGGCACCGCGCCGACGGGCCTCAATCAAGGCCAGCAGCAAGCGCTCACGCCCGACTTCGCCGATTACCGCCAGGGTGATGCCGCTCAAATACACCACGTCGTAACCCGGTAACGCCGCCAGAATGGGTTCAGCCGCAGGCGTAGTGAAGCACTCGCGCACGGCGGCCTCGTTGCGCCAGTACAGGAATTTACGTTCGCCGCCGGCATCGGTCTGGATGCAGTACAAACCGGGCAGCCGCCCAGGCAGGCGCTGGACCCTTTCCAGCCCCAGGCCCTCGTCGGCCCACTGCCGGCACATGGCGTCGCTGAAACTGTCATCGCCCAAGGCGGTGACGTAGTCGACGCTGCCGATAGCGCCCAGCTCGCGGCGCAGGTACACCGCCGTATTCAGGGTGTCGCCACCGAAGCTTTGCTGCAGGCTGCCGTCGGCGCGGTGTTGCAGTTCGATCATGCATTCGCCGATCAGGGCGATGCGCGGGTTTGTGTTCATGCCTTGTGATCTCTGGTGTGGCGGGTGGCCGCTGCGCGACTCGGTCTAGAAGCAGGTATGCAGGCTTTCGATCACGCGCAACTCTGAATCCACCAGGCACCCCACCTGCCACTTATCGAACGTCAGGCATGGGTGGGAAGTACCGAAGGACATAATGTCGCCGACCCGCAACTCGACCCCCGGCGCCACCACCATGAACGCGTGCTGATCCATCACCGCCGTGACCTTGCACGCGCTGACATCATCGCCTTCGGCCGGCACGATCCCGGCCTTGTAACGCTTGAGTGGCACCGGCAAGCCGGCGTCGTAAGCCACATCGCGCTTGCCCATGGCGATCACCGCAAAGCCAGGCTCAGGCAACGATTGCACATGCGCCCAGACTTCCAGCGCTGGGCGCAGGCCTTCGTTGAGATCAGTGCGGCGGTCGAGCACGCAGCATTGCGCGTCTTTGTAGATGCCGTGGTCATGGGCCACATAACTGCCGGGGCGCAGTACGCTGAGGAAACGGCCGGCAGCGTTCTGCTGCTCAAACGACTCAGCGATCAGGTCGTACCAGGCCGACCCCGACGCGGTGATGATCGGCTTGGGCAAGTCGAAAGAACCGCTGTTTTGCAGGTCTACCGCCAGACGCACCAGGCTCGCGGCGAAGTCGCGAATGCCACTGATGGCGTGCTCGCCATGGATCACCCCTTCATAGCCTTCAATGCCGGTGAGGGCCAGGGCCGGTTGGGCCTTGATCGCCTTGGCCAGGTCGCGCACTTGCTGTTCACTGCGGCAACCGCAACGGCCGCCGACCACACCGTATTCGATCATCACGTTCAGGCGCAGGCCACGGGCGGCGAAGAACCGCCCAAGATCGGCGACGTTGTCCGGGTGATCGACCATGCAATGGAAGTCAAACGCCTCGTCGGCCAGCAACTCGGCAATCAACGCCATGTTCGGCGCGCCCACCAGTTGGTTGGCCATCAATACACGACGCACACCACCGGCATAGGCGGCGCGGGTCTGTACCGCGTTGGCCAGCGTGATACCCCAGGCACCTGCCTCAAGTTGGCGCTGGAATAGCGCCGGCATCATGCTGGTCTTGCCATGGGGCGCCAACTGGGCGCCGCTGTTGCTGACAAAATCCTGCATCCAACGGATGTTGTGCTCCAGCGCCTCGCGATGCAGGACCAGGGCCGGCAAGCTGACGTCACGGACCAGGTGTGCACCGAGGGTAGCGGCGCCTTTTTCAACGGCGTTGATGGCGGACATGGAAAACTCCTATTCGTTGATGCGACGGGCCAGGTTGTTGGCGCTGTCGATCAACACCCGGCGATAGTCGTTGTAATTTTTAATCGCGTCGGCGCGTGGCGCGACAATGCACAGGGTCGCGATGCTGACGCCCTGCGCGTCCCGCACCGGGGCGGCAAAGCAATGGGTAAAGGTGTCGGCCACGCTGTCGAAGGAGAAGAACCCATCGAGGGTGGCCTGACGGATTTGCGCCAGGAACGTGTCCAGCGCCAAGCGCTGGCCGTCCGGCAGGATGAAATCGTCGGGGTCGATCAGCTCGACAATCTGCTGGTCGCTCAAGTGCCCCAGCAACAGGCGCCCGGAGGCGGTCCACGGAATCGGTGCGTTTTCGCCGATGTCCGAGGAAATCCGGAAATGCCGCTCACCTTCGCGCATCAGCGCCACGGTGTATTTGCGCCCGTTGAGCAGGCACATCTGCGCGGTTTCGTGGGTTTGGCTGACGATTTCCTGCAAGGCGTGGTCGGCCTCGCGGGTCAGGTCGAAGTGGCGCAAGTGCGCCTGGCCGAGAAAGTACAGCTGGCGGCCCAGGTACACGTGGCCGTCCTTGCCCACGGTTTCCAGGATGCGCCGCTCCAACAAGGAAGCGACCAGTTCGTAGACGGTGGACTTGGGGCTGCCGATGCCACTGGCAATATCATTCGGACGCAGGGGCTGGCCGATCTCCTTGAGGAAATCGAGGATATCGAATGCACGGTCCAGGCCTTTGGCGCGGCGTTTGATGGTGTCTTCGGTCATGACAGTTTTCGGTCCGGTAAAAGGGTTGTGCTGCACAGTGAACCCTGTGGGAGGGGGCTTGCTCCCGATAGCGGTGGGTCAGTGTCAGATGCATTCATTGACACCCCCTCATCGGGGGCTTGCCCCTCCCACACTTGATTTGCCGTGCTTTCAAGAGTCGGGCAATTTAGCCCTTTTTCTTGTAGGCCACGCAATCGATCTCGACCTTGCAATCGACCATCATGTTGGCCTGCACACAGGCCCGCGCCGGGGCGTGCTCGGGGCTGAAGTATTCGCCGAACACCTTGTTGAAACTCCAGAAGTCCCGCGGGTCTTCGAGCCACACGCCCACGCGCACCACGTCCTTGAGTTCGTAGCCGGCTTCTTCGAGGATCGCTACCACATTGCGCATAGTCTGCCGGGTTTGTTCGATGATGCCGCCGGTGATGATTTCACCGTCCACCGCAGGCACCTGACCTGAGACGTACAACCAACCGTCCGCCTCCACCGCGCGGGCGAAAGGGCGCGGCTGACCGCCGCCGGCAGTGCTACCGGCACCGTAACGAGTGATGCTCATAAAAAATGCTCCTGATTAAAAACGAATATTCTTCAAAAATTCAGCCAGGCGCGGCGACTGCGGCCGTTCGAATATGTCTTTCGACGACCCCTGCTCCTCGATACGCCCCTGGTTCATGAACACGATCTTGTCTGAAACTTCATAGGCAAAACGCATTTCGTGGGTAACCAGCAACATGGTCATGCCCTCTTCCGCCAGCCCCTTGATGACGCTGAGTACCTCCCCGACCAATTCCGGGTCGAGGGCCGAGGTGACTTCGTCGAACAGCATCAGGCTGGGGTTCATGGCAATGGCGCGGGCAATCGCCACCCGCTGTTGCTGGCCGCCGGACAACTGGCCGGGGAAGTGGTTGCGACGTTCCAGCAAGCCGACGCGGTCCAGCCATTTTTCGGCCAACGCCACCGCCTCATCCTTGCCCATTTTTTTGACCTTGAGCAGGCCCAGGGTGACGTTTTGCAACGCGGTCAAATGCGGAAACAGGTTGAACTGCTGGAACGCCATGCCGGTCATCGCACGGTGTTGGGCAATCACGCGCTCCGGGTGACGCACGCGCTTGCCACCGATATCGCTGTAGCCGATGGACTCGCCGTCCAGGGTGATCCGGCCGCCCTGGAATTCTTCCAGCAGGTTGACGCAACGCAACAACGTGGTCTTGCCCGAGCCGCTGGAGCCGATCAAGGTCACCACGTTGCCGCGCTGCATCGACAGGTCGACGCCCTTGAGCACTTCGACCGCGCCGTATTGTTTACGCAAACCGCAAATGTTCAGCAGCGGCTCGGTTGTTTGAGGTTGGTTCATGGCAAGGCCACCCGTTTTTCTATGTAGCGCCCGAATAACTCGATGGCGTAGTTGATGACAAAGAACATGAAGCCGGCGAACAGGTAGAACTCCAGGGTCATGAAGGTGCGCGCGATCACCTGTTGGGTGCTCAGCAGCAACTCGGCCACGCCGATCACCGAGAGCAGGGTCGAGGCCTTGACGATTTCCGTGGAGGAATTGACCCAGGTCGGCAGGATCTGGCGCAGCGCCTGGGGCAACAATACGTAGGCCAGGGATTGGCGAAACGTCAGGCCAATCGCCTTGCCCGCTTCCAACTGCCCACGGGGAATGGCTTGCAGCGCGCCGCGCACGATTTCCGAGACGTGGGAGCCACAGAATAAGGTCAGACCGACCGCACCGGCCTGGAATGCGCTGATCTGCCAACCGAGGGCCGGCAGCATGTAGAAACAGGCCAGCACCAGCACAAACACCGGCGTGCCACGGATCAGATCCACGTAAAGACGAAACGGCGCACGCATCCAGAATGTGCCGTAGGTCAGCACCAGCCCGGCAAAAATACCGATCAGAGTGCCGAAGATAATCGCCAGCGCCGAACAATAAATGCTGGTTTGAAACCCCGCCCAGAGGGTGTCCCGGGCGATCCACAACTCCTGCAGCCAACTGGGAGACTCGTACATGCAAACCCTCCTTAACGACGGATCGCCAGACGCTGTTCCAAGTAACGGAGCAGCATGGCAATGAGGTAACAGGCCGCCACGTAGAGCGCGGTCGTGACCAGCCAGGTTTCAATTACCCGGTAGCTTTCAACGTTGATCTTGCGGGCGTAATACGTCAGTTCGGGCACCGCGATGGCAGCGGCCAGCGAGGTGTCCTTGAACAGCGAGATAAAGTTGTTCGACAGCGCGGGCAGCACGTTGCGCAGCATCACCGGCACGGTGATATAAGCGCGGATACGCCACTCACCGAGGCCAATCGCCAGCCCGGCTTCACGCAGCCCCTTGGGAATATTCAACAGCCCGGCGCGGAATACTTCGGTCAGGTAGGCACCGGCGTAGAGCGACAAGGTGATGATGAACGAGGGGATCTTGTCCAGCCGGACCCCCAGGCTGGGCAAGGCGAAGTAGATCAACAGGATCAGCACCAGGATCGGCGTATTGCGGATCACCGTCACATACACCGAGGCGAAGAGGCGCAAGGCGCGGTGCCGGGACAGCATGGCGAAGGCCATCAGCAGGCCGATCACGCAACCGATGGCGATCGACAGCACAGCCAGTTGCAGGCCCAGGCCGAGCCCCGCCAGCAAGGTGTCGAAATCGCGCCACACGGCGGCAAAGTTCAACTGGTAGTTCATGGTCAGCAGTACCTGATTGGGGCGCCCTGACGGGCGCCCCGGTTAGTCCGAATCACTTGAATTCAACAGGGAAACCAATCGCCGGCTCGGGCAGATCAACGCCAAACCATTGCTTGAACGAGGCCTTGTAGGTGGGGAATTCCACACCGGTCATGGCTTCATGCAGGGCGGTATTGACGAAGTTCAGCCAATCCTGGTCGCCACGCTTGACTGCGCACGCATAGGTTTGCGGGCTCCAGGCGTAGGCCGGGCTGCGGTAACGGCCGGGGTTCTGCACCATCAGGTATTTGACCGAGGACTGGTCGGTGGCGGCTGCATCGGCGCGGCCGGAGTTCACGGCCTGGTACATCAGGTCGACGCTGTCGTACTGGTCGACCTTGGCCTTGGGCAGCGCCTGGTGCACCAGTTCTTCGGCATACACGTTTTGCAGCACGGCCACGGTAACGCCGTCGGCGGCGGCCTGCAGGTCTTCAATCTCTTTGTACTTGCTGTTGGCCGGTAGCAGCAGGCCCACCCCTTCGCGGTAGTACGGCAGGGTGAACGCCACTTGCTGCGCACGGCTGGCGGTGACGGTAATGAACTGGCAACTCATGTCGACCTTGTCGGTCAGCAGGTTGGGAATACGTGCGTCGGACGACTGCACCACAAACTCGACCTTGGACGGGTCATTGAACAACCCCTTGGCCACGATGCGACCGATGTCGATATCGAACCCTTGCAACTTGCCATCCGCTCCCTGGAAGTGCCACGGCGCATTGGTACTGCCTGTACCCACGATCAGGTGCCCACGCTTGAGCACGTTATCGAGCTTGCTGTCCGCCGCCTGCACGATGCCTGCGAGGGAAGCCGATGCGGCGAAGAGAAAAACACACGCTTTGAACACGGAAGGTCGGTGATGCATGACAAGCACTCCAAGGGTTGTGTATTCCGCTATAACGGAACTTAGTATGTAACAACGGAATAGACAGCAGAAAGTGTGCCACACATCTGAAGGGCAACCTATCGTCGTCATAAACTCGTTTCTAATCAGCTAGATGGACGGAGCCAGGAGATGAGGCGTTGCGCCAGCATCTGAAATCAAATTGCTACCGAAGGCCCCACACAGGGGTGACAGCGCCACGGAGGTGCATCACCGCCCCGTTACCGGGCATGACCGCCCATGGAAACTTCCTCGGGCTGAATTGGCGGTTGGCCCCGCAAAATGACAACGCGAGCGCGTCTACCTGTGAAGGTTGACAGTAGACGCTGGGAATCCTGTGACTTAGCGTACCCACGACAACATTAAAGCCGGGTGCACAAGGAGGTTCTCATGGGCGTAATCACTTCGGTTATCAAGGACCTTGATGAGTACCATCGGATCCTGAAGAAACACACGCTGGTCATCGTGCTGTTTACCTCACCGTACTGCCAGGCATGTCTCGGGCTTGGCCCACGCTTCCACCGCGTTGCCGAACGGTACGCCGACCGCGTCAAAAGCCTGCTGCTGGACACCAGCCAAACCCCGAGAATCGACGGCGTGGACGGAACCCCTACCCTGGTGGTGTACAAAAATGCCCTTGAGGTAGAAAACCTCAAGGGCATCGGTGAACCGCAGGAACAGGAAGCGATCCTGGAGGAAGTATTCAGTGACTATGCGCCAACGGTACTAACGCCACCTGTGTCACCCGTCGCTCCTCCACCGCCGCAACCGTCAAGCGCCAGCCCTCATGTTCCAGGCTGTCGCCCACCCTTGGCAGGCGATCTAGCAGACTCACTACCAACCCTGCCAGGGTTTGATAATCCTGGGTCGCGACCGCCTTGAAGCCGGTACGCTGACGCACTTGATTGAGGTTCAAGGCGCCGTTGGCACGGAAGCCACCGCCTTCCTCGACAATATCCGGCCCCTCGATCTCACTGGCATCCGGTAACTCACCGGCGATGGACTCAAGGATGTCGGTCATGCTCAATACGCCCATGAAATCCCCGAATTCATTGATCACAAAGGCGATATGGGTCGACTCCTGGCGCATCTGCTCCAGAGCATTGAGGATCGAGAAGCTCTCCAGCAGGTTGATCGCGCGGCGCGCCAGGTGCTCCAGGTTCAGCTCGTTGCCGGCCAGGCACGCCTTGAGCAACTCTTTTTTGTGCACAAAACCCAAGGGCTCATCCACCGCGCCATTACGGATCAGCGGCAAGCGCGAGTAGGACGAATGCATCAGCTTCAGACGAATCGAATCGACATCGTCCGTCAGGTCGATGAAGTCGACCTTGGCCCGCGGCGTCATCAGGCTGCGGATCGGCCGCTCAGCCAATTGCAGCACACCGCTGATCATCACCCGCTCACGACGGTCAAACAGCGGGCCTTGCGCCGCATCCGTCTCACCCAGAAGGTCGGCCACCTCCTCGCCCACTTCTTCCACCGCCAGGCTGCGACCGCCCAGCAAGCGCATCACCGCATGGGCGGTTCGCTCACGCACCGGCAACACACCCTGCGCCGACTTTTTGCGACGAGCGCGAGCAATCTGGTTGAACACCTCGATCAGGATCGAGAAACCAATCGCCGCGTACAGATAACCCTTGGGAATATGAAAGCCCAGGCCCTCGGCAGTCAGGGCAAAACCGATCATCATCAAAAAGCCCAGGCACAGCATGATCACCGTGGGATGAGCATTGACGAAGCGCGTCAGCGGTTTGCTGGCGACGATCATCAGGCCAATGGAAATGATCACCGCGATCATCATCACCGCCAGTTCATCGACCATGCCCACCGCGGTAATCACCGCATCCAGCGAGAACACCGCATCGAGCACCACGATCTGCGCCACGATCGGCCAGAACATCGCGTAAGCCACATTGCCCGCGCGCTGCGCCACATGACCTTCAAGGCGTTCGTGCAGCTCCATGGTGGCCTTGAACAGCAGGAACACACCGCCAAACAGCATGATCAGGTCACGGCCGGAGAAGCTCTTGTCGAACACTTCGAACAGCGGCTGGGTAAGGGTCACCAGCCAGGAAATACTCGCCAGCAGGCCCAGGCGCATCAACAGCGCCAGGGACAAACCGATCAACCGCGCACGGTCGCGCTGTTCCGGCGGCAACTTGTCGGCCAGGATCGCGATAAACACCAGGTTGTCGATGCCCAGCACCAGTTCCAGCACAATCAACGTCAACAGGCCGAGCCAGGCCGTTGGGTCCGCTAACCATTCCATTTATAAAGCCTCTTTAACGATGTTCAGAATGCCAGACACAGCAATGCGCGATCAGTGGACCGGGACAGGATGAGTAGACGGAATACGGGATGCTTCAGCTGGAACAGCGACAGCGGGTGTCTTGGGAAAAGACGACTGGGAGGCTCCGAGAGGGTGTTCATGCAAGTCCTGCGATGGGAAAAGGACTTGAATCGTACAGGCGAAATACAAATGTCCTACAACGCAAAACTATTACAAAACCTGTCTCTATAAGCAGCGGATGATCACAACGTACGAGGGCTTGCCCCTTCCCACACTGTGATCCCCTGTTGAATCAGGATTTTCGGGTGGCGTCGTCCAACGCCAAAATGGTGTGGGCATTCGTGACGGTGGTTGCGAGGGTATTGATCACCCCCGAGCGCAAAGCCCCCAGCGTCGCCGCCGCCTTGGTGTTCTCACTGGCAATCGCCACCACGTCGGGAATCCGAAACAACTCTTGCACCGTCAAGCCGATCACTCGCCCCTGGATGGCGTTGACCGCCGGCTGGCCATGAATGTCGATAAAGTCATAGCCCATCATGTCGCCCACGGTGCCGGACAACCGCGCCTGGGCGATTTCCTGCGGCGAGAACCACCCCATGCGCACCATGTTGCTGTTTTCGCTCATGTCGCCGATGCCGATCAGCGCAATATCCGCCCGGCGCGCACGGTCCAGGGTCGAGCGCACCGTATCGTTGTTGATCAACACGCCGCGCAGTTCCGGGTTGGCCACCAGGGCCGGGGCGTACAGGCTTTCACTTTCACCGCCAAAACGCAGGGCCAGGCGACGGCAGATGTGGTCAGGGTTCATGTATTCGCCCGCCTTGAGCGAGCCGCCGATGGCGCAAACAAACGTACAGTTGCGCGTCACCGGCAAGAACACATTATCGGCAACGGCCCCGACGTTGCGGCCCATGCCCACGGCGACGATCATGCCGTCACTCAAGGTCTTGTTCAGGTAATTCGCCACCAGGCTGGCGACGGCCGAGCGCTGGGTGTCGGGGTCGCTGTGATCGACGGCGATCAGCGCGCGATCCAGCTTGAAGCGCTCCACCAACGCCCGCTCCAGCTCGTTGTTCATTGCCGGATGCTGCAACACACGCACCTCGACAATCCCCTCATCGCGCGCGCGCTTGAGCAAGCGGCTGACTTTCGCGCGCGACAGGTCGAAGCGCTTGGCGATGGCTTCCTGAGTGACGTTCTCGAGGTAATAGAGCATCGCCACTTCGGTCATCTGATCGATATCGCTGGCAATGCGCTGGGTACTGTCACTCATGGGGACGGGCTTCCGTTTCGGCGTCAAAGGCGCATTCTCCCGACTCTTGCCCTGTTACGTCCACTACTGATGCCCATCACGCTCGATCGCATTGATGCGCTCAACCTTGGCCCCGGAACGCGCCGCTTCGAACTCAGACTCCAGGAACGATTTGACGATGCTCTTGGCCAGCTCGGCGCCGATCACCCGCGCGCCGATGGACAGAATCTGCGCATCGTTACTCTTGCGCGCACGCTCGGCCGAGTAGGTGTCGTGAGCCTGGGCCGCGCGAATGCCCAACACCTTGTTGGCTGAAATAGCCATGCCGATACCGGTGCCGCACACCAGTACGCCGAGCCGCTGCTGCCCGTTATTGATCGCATTGGCCACCGCCAGCGCAATGTCCGGGTACAACACCGGCGCCGTGGAATGGGTGCCGAAGTCGGTCACCGGATAGCCCAGTGCCTCGATGTGGCGCTTCAACAGCTCCTTGAGCTCAAAACCCGCTTCATCGCATCCGATAGCCACCGCAAAAGGTGTGTTCATGGCGTCTGGCTCCACTGCCGTGATCGTGCCCAAGACCGATCATATGATCAATCAATGAAATTTTGCTCAGTCATTTCTCAGGCATCTTACAGCCACTGTCAAGCATGTTTTCACTGACTCGGCGGTCAAATCCGTCTAAAGGGGCCTTATTGACCCAATTCATCAGAATTGTAGCTTTTACATGAAAGGGATTGACTGATCAGAATTTCATTTGATACACATATGATCACAGCGAAACATGACTGTGCGACCTAATAAGAATTCACAGCACGAGGACACGCCGATGGCCACGCCATTACTGCTCCAGGCTGAACATGTCGCCAAGGCTTACGCCGGCATCCCTGCCCTGCGTGACGGGCGCCTCTCTCTGCGGGCCGGCAGCGTCCACGCCCTGTGCGGCGGCAACGGTGCAGGTAAATCGACTTTCCTGAGCATCCTCATGGGGATCACCCAGCGTGATGCCGGGACCCTCCTGCTCAACGGCGCACCGGTGCAGTTCAACCGCCCCAGTGAAGCTCTCGCGGCGGGGATCGCGATGATCACCCAGGAGCTGGAACCCATCCCCTCTATGACCGTCGCCGAAAATATCTGGCTGGGCCGCGAACCGCGTCGCGCCGGCTGCATCGTCGACAACAAGACGCTCAACCGCCGCACCCGCGAGCTGCTCGAAAGCCTGGAGTTCGACGTCGACGCCACCAGCCCCATGCATCGCCTGAGCGTGGCGCAGATCCAACTGGTGGAAATCGCCAAGGCGTTCAGCCATGACTGCCAGGTGATGATCATGGACGAGCCGACGTCGGCCATCGGCGAGCGTGAGACCGAGACCCTGTTCAAAGCGATCCGCCGCCTCACCGCGCGAGGCGCAGGCATCGTGTATGTATCGCACCGCTTGAGCGAGCTGGCGCAGATCGCCGATGACTACAGCATCTTCCGCGATGGCACATTCGTGGAAAGCGGGCGCATGGCCGATATCGACCGCGACCACCTGGTGCGCGGCATCGTCGGCCAGGAACTGACGCGCATCGACCACAAGGTCGGCCGCGAATGCGCCGCCAACACCTGCCTGCAAGTCGACCACCTGAGCCGCACCGGCGAATTCCATGACATCAGCCTGCACCTGCGCCAGGGCGAGATTCTCGGCATCTATGGCCTGATGGGCTCGGGCCGCAGCGAGTTCCTCAACTGTATCTATGGCCTGACGGTGGCGGACTCCGGCAGCGTCACCCTGCAAGGCAAGCCGATGCCGGCGGGCCTGCCCAAGGCGACTATCAACGCCGGCATGTCGCTGGTCACCGAAGACCGCAAAGACAGCGGCCTGGTGCTGACCGGCAGCATTCTGTCGAACATCGCGCTGTCGGCCTACAAGCGCCTGTCGAGTTGGTCGCTGATCAATGCCCGCAAGGAAAACCAACTCGCCCAGGACATGGTCAAGCGCCTGCAGATCAAGACCAGCTCCCTGGAACTGCCGGTGGCTTCCATGAGCGGCGGCAACCAGCAGAAAGTGGTGCTTGCCAAATGCCTGTCCACCGAACCGGTGTGCCTGCTGTGCGACGAGCCGACCCGCGGCATCGATGAAGGCGCCAAGCAGGAGATCTACCACCTGCTGGACCAGTTCGTACGTGCCGGCGGTGCGGCCATCGTGGTGTCGTCGGAAGCCCCGGAACTGCTGCACCTGAGCGATCGCATCGCCGTATTCAAGGGCGGCCGGCTGGTGACCATCAGCACCGACACTGCCCTTTCCCAGGAAGCCTTGTTGAGTCTTGCCTCATGAACGCCAAAACACTCTCCGCCCCCGCCACCGTGCCTGTCACCACCGCGCCGCGCAGTCGCCTGCGCCTGTCCCTGGACCGCTTCGGCCTGCCGCTGGTGTTTATCCTGCTGTGCGTGGTGATGGCGTTCTGCAGCGAATACTTCATGACCTGGCGCAACTGGATGGACATCCTGCGCCAGACCTCCATCAACGGCATTCTCGCCGTGGGCATGACCTACGTGATCCTGACCAAGGGCATCGACCTGTCGGTGGGCTCGATCCTGGCCTTTGCCGGATTGTGCAGCGCCATGGTTGCCACCCAGGGCTACGGCTTGCTGGCCGCCGTCAGCGCCGGGATGTTCGCCGGGGCGATGCTTGGGGTGGTCAACGGTTTCATGGTCGCCAACCTGTCGATCCCGCCGTTCGTGGCCACCCTCGGCATGCTCAGCATTGCGCGCGGCATGACCTTTATTCTCAACGACGGCAGCCCGATCACCGACCTGCCCGACGCCTACCTGGCGCTGGGTATCGGCAAGGTTGGCCCGATTGGGGTGCCGATCATGATCTTCGCGGTGGTCGCGCTGATTTTCTGGATGGTGCTGCGCTACACCACCTACGGCCGCTATGTGTATGCGGTGGGCGGCAACGAAAAAAGCGCGCGCACCTCGGGTATCGGCGTGCGCAAGGTGATGTTTTCGGTGTACGTGGTCTCGGGCCTGCTCGCCGGGCTGGCCGGCGTGGTGCTGTCGGCGCGCACCACATCCGCCCTGCCCCAGGCCGGGGTGTCTTATGAGCTGGACGCGATTGCCGCGGTGGTAATCGGCGGCACCAGCCTGTCGGGCGGTACCGGCAGCATTGTCGGCACGTTGTTTGGCGCGCTGTTGATCGGCGTGATCAATAACGGGCTGAACCTGCTCGGCGTTTCCTCCTATTACCAGCAGGTCGCCAAGGGCCTGATCATCGTGTTCGCAGTACTGATCGACGTATGGCGCAAGAAAAAACGCTAGAGAACGCCCCACTACAACAATAACTGGAGTTCCGCTCATGAAACTGGGTACCACCTTTGCCGCCGCGGCGGCTCTCTCCCTGCTCGCCAGCAGTATCGCCCTGGCCGCCGACGGCAAGACCTACAAGGTCGGCGCGGCCGTCTACGGCCTCAAGGGCCAGTTCATGCAGAACTGGGTACGCGAGTTGAAGGAACATCCGGCGGTCAAGGACGGCACCGTGCAGTTGACCGTGTTCGACGGCAACTACGACGCCCTGACCCAAAACAACCAGATCGAAAACATGGTGACCCAACGCTTCGACGCCATTCTGTTCGTGCCGATCGATACCAAGGCCGGTATCGGTACCGTCAAGGCAGCCATGAGCAATGACGTGGTCGTCGTGGCCTCGAATGCCAAAGTTGCCGATGCCAGCGTGCCGTATGTGGGCAATGACGACGTGGAAGGCGGACGCCTGCAGGCCCAGGCCATGGCCGACAAGCTCAAGGGCAAAGGCAATGTGGTGATCATCCAGGGCCCGATTGGCCAGTCGGCGCAGATCGACCGGGAAAAAGGCGAGCTGGAAGTGCTGGGCAAATACCCCGACATCAAGATTATCGAGAAAAAGACCGCCAACTGGGATCGCGCCCAGGCCTTGGCGCTCACCGAGGACTGGCTGAACGCGCACCCCAAGGGCATCAATGGCGTGATCGCACAGAACGACGACATGGCCCTCGGTGCCGTGCAGGCCCTGAAGTCCCATGGACTGACCGCCAAAGACGTGCCCGTGACGTCGATCGACGGCATGCCGGACGCGATCCAGGCGGCAAAAAAAGATGAAGTCACCACCTTCCTCCAGGATGCCCAGGCCCAATCCCAAGGCGCGCTGGACGTGGCATTGCGCGCATTGGCCGGTAAAGACTACAAGCCCCGGTCGGTGATCTGGGAGCGGTATGGCAAGGATGTGAAATGGGCCGATGGCACCGCCAAGAACTACATCCTGCCGTGGGTGCCGGTGACCAATGCCAATGCGGATGCGCTGTACAAACAAGTCAGCGGCGGCAAGTAGTTATTGACTTGAAATACAGCCAAGTGTGGGAGGGGGCTTGCTCCCTCCCACACTTTGATCTCCCCTCTGCTTAAAAATGGAGTCTGTTCATGTCTGGTTTCTGGAACCAAGCCTTCGACCTCACCGGCCGCTGCGCGGTGATCACCGGAGGCGCCGCCGGCATCGGGCTGGCTTGCGCCCACCTACTGGCGGAGCGCGGCGCGCGCGTGGCCTTGCTGGACCGCGACCCGACGGTGGTGGACGTGGCCGCCAAGCTGGGTGCCGGGCACCTGGGCATCGCCGTCGACCTCGCCCAGGTCGGCCAGATACAGCACACCATCGACAGCGTATTCGAACAGTTCCAACGCCTGGATTACCTGATCAACAGCGCCGGCGTGGTACTGCTGGACAAGGCTCTGCAGGTCAGCGAAAGCGCCTGGGACACCACCCTGGATATCAACCTCAAGGCCAGCTTTTTCGTGGCGCAAGCCTGTGCCCGGCACATGCTCGCCCAAGGCAGCGGACGCATCGTCAACCTCGCCTCCCAGGCCGCCGTGATCGGCCTGGACCGGCACGTCGCCTACTGCGCGAGCAAAGCGGCCATCGTCGGCATGACCAAGGTATTGGCCATGGAATGGGCGCCCCGGATTACCGTCAACGCCATCTCGCCCACCATTGTCGAGACCGCCCTGGGCAAAAAAGCCTGGGCCGGCGACGTGGGTGAGCGGGCCAAATTGCAGATCCCGGCGGGCCGTTTTGCCCAACCCGAAGAAATCGCCGGGCTGGCGTTGTACCTGCTCAGCGACGCGGCCCAGATGGTCACCGGCGCCAACATGGTGATCGACGGCGGCTACAGCATTCAGTAATTGATTTTTTTCGTGAGGTCCTGTCATGTCCACCGCTACCGAACGCACACCAGAACAGCTGTCCCCGGCTATCCCGAAAACCATGCAGGCCGTGGTCTGCCACGGCCCGGAAGACTACCGCCTGGAAACCGTCGACGTCCCCACCCCCGGCCCCGATGAAATCCTCACCAAGGTCGAGCTGTGCGGCATTTGCATGGGTGATATCAAGACCTATCGCGGCGCCCCGTCGTTCTGGGGTGACGCCGAGCAACCCCGCTACGTGAAGCCACCGATGATCCCTGGGCATGAGTTCGTGTGCCGCGTGGTCGCACTGGGCCCTGGCGCGGAAAAGCGCGGCGTGGCCGTCGGTGACCGGGTGATTTCCGAGCAGATCGTGCCGTGCTGGGGCTGTCGCTTCTGTAACCACGGCCAGTACTGGATGTGCCAGAAGCATGACCTCTATGGTTTTCAGAACAATGTGCAGGGCGCCATGGCCCAGTACATGATCTTCACCAAGGAAGGCATTATTCACAAAGTGCCGGAGTCCATTGCGCCTGACGAGGCGATCCTGATCGAACCGCTGGCCTGCTCGCTGCACGCGGCGGAACGCGCGAATGTCGACCATGACGATATCGTGGTGGTCGCAGGCGCCGGCACACTGGGCCTGGGCATCATCGGCGCCGTGCGTTTGCGCAATCCGAAAAAACTCATCGTGCTGGACATGAAACCCGAACGCGCCGCCCTCGCCCTGCGCATGGGCGCGGACGAGGTGTGGAACCCCGCCGAAGTGGACGTACTGGCGAAAATCCGCGAGATCACCGACGGCTACGGTTGCGACATCTATATCGAAGCCACCGGGCACCATAAAGCGGTGAACCAGGGGCTGGCGATGCTGCGCAAGTTGGGGCGGTTTGTCGAATTCAGCGTGTTCAACGACGAGGCCACGGTGGACTGGTCGATCATTGGCGACCGCAAGGAACTGGATATCCTGGGCTCGCACCTGGGGCCGTACATGTACCCGAGGGCCATCGACTTTATCGGCAACCGCAAGATCGACATGCGCGATGTGGTGACCCACAAGTTTGCGCTGGCGGACTTCAAGGAGGCGTTTGCAGTGATGGAGCGTGGCGATAAATCACTCAAGGTTGTACTGCAGCCTTAAGCCCACCACCTATCCAAAGGTCTGAGGGGGCTTGCTCCCGATTGCGATTTAACAGTGATAGATAAGCTGACTGACACACCGCTATCGGGAGCGCCCTCCCACCCTGGATAGTGGTGAACCAATAAAAAAAAAGGAGCCCGCGTTATGAATCGAGTCATCAACGATCCGGACCAAGTGGTCGAGGACATGCTGCGCGGCATCCTGGTCGCGCATCCCGAACTGCGCCAATACGAGGCCAACCCGCGCGTCATCGTCAAGGCCAGGCCATCGGGCCAGGGCCGCGTGGGCATCGTCACCGGCGGCGGTTCGGGCCATGAGCCTGCGTTTCTCGGCTATGTCGGCCCGGGCCTGGTCGACGCGGTGGCGGTGGGCGAGATTTTCTCCTCGCCCACCGCCAAAAGCTTCTTCGACGCCTTCCGGGCCGCCGACCAGGGTGCCGGCGTAGCCTGCCTGTACGGCAACTATGCCGGCGACAATATGAACGTGAAGCTGGCCATGAAGATGGCCGCCAGCAAAGACATGCGCATCCGCACAGTGGTCGCCAACGACGACGTGGCCTCGGCGCCCAAGGCCGAGATTGCCAAGCGCCGTGGCGTGGCTGGCGAAATTTTCATGTGGAAGGTCGGCGGCGCCGCTGCCGCCCAGCATTACGATCTGGATGGCGTGATTCGTGTTGCCCAGAAAACCGTCGATCACTGTCGCTCGATCGGCATCGGTCTCACCCCCTGCACCATTGCGGCCGTGGGCAAACCGAACTTCCAGATCCCCGCTGGCCAGATGGAGCTGGGCATCGGTCATCATGGCGAACCGGGCATTCAAGTCATCCCTGTCGAACCGGCCGCCGCGATGGCCGAACGCATGCTCGCGCCGATCCTTGAAGACCGCGATTTCAGCCAGGACGACAGTGTGGTGGTGCTGGTTTCGGGGCTCGGCGCCACGCCGGTGATGGAGTTGTACATTTTCTACGCTGAGGTCGAAAAACAGCTCAAGGCCAAGGGGCTGAAGATCCATCGCTGCTACGTCGGCAACTACTTCACTTCCCTTGAAATGATGGGCGTGACCCTGACCCTGCTCGGCCTCGATGCCGAACTCAAAACCCTCATCGACCAACCCTGCCGCTCCATCGGCATGACCCAGGCGGACTGAACCATGAGCCAGCATTTTTCCACCCACGAGGGCAGCGCCATCGTCGCCGACCTGGTCAGCGTGATCACGGCCAACCGTGAGTACCTCAGCGAGGTCGACGGCGCCATTGGCGACGGCGACCACGGCATCAATATGGCCAAGGGTTTCGCCCATTGCGGGCGCACGATCGAAGGCCGGCAGTTGACCCTCGCCGAAGCACTGGATGAACTGACCCTGAGCCTGATGGAAGGCATCGGCGGCTCTATGGGCCCGTTGTATGGCAGCCTGTTCATCGGCATGGCCGATGAAGTGCGGGGCAGCGAAGACATCGATGCCGCCACCTTCGCTGACCTGCTGCGCGGCGGGCTGACATCGCTTCAAGACATTACCGAGGCCGGTGTAGGCGACAAGTGCCTGATGGACACCTTGATCCCGGCAGTGGAAGCCTTTGAACAGGCACATGCCTCGGGGGTGACCTTCAACGGCGCGCTGGACGCGATGAAAGCCGCCGCGTCCCAGGGCCGCGATTCGACCAAGGACCTGGTAGCGAAGATCGGCCGCGCCAGTCGCCTGGGCGAACGTTCACTGGGCGTGCTGGATGCCGGAGCGGTGTCGTGCTGCCTGATCCTTACGCGGTTGGCGGACTCTATCCAGCCCCGCTTGACCTGACAGGGCCGCAAGCCCGCTCCCACAAGGGATTACCTGGATTTCAGTTTTAGGTTACCAGAAGCGCTGCTGGGTCAAGCGGCTCCACCAGGTCAGCAGCACGCGGTCCACCGAACCGCTGGCCGCCAGGCCCACGCGCTCCTGCAGGCTTTTACGCTCGGCATAGTGCAGGTGGAACACCTCGGCGGTCTTGGCCTTGGTGGCCAGGTATTCGTCGCTGGTCTGCAGTTCGTCGACCAGTTGTTTGTCGAGCGCCGCAACACCCAGCCACACTTCCCCGGTCGCGACCTCATCAATCGCCAATTGGGGGCGATAGCGCGACACGAAGTTCTTGAACAACTGATGGGTGATGTCCAGGTCTTCCTGGAACTTCTCGCGGCCTTTTTCGGTGTTTTCGCCGAATACCGTGAGGGTGCGCTTGTATTCACCGGCGGTCAGCACTTCAAAGTCGATGTCGTGCTTTTTCAGCAGGCGGTTCACATTGGGCAACTGCGCCACTACGCCGATGGAGCCGAGGATGGCGAACGGTGCGCTGATGATCTTCTCGCCGATGCACGCCATCATGTAGCCGCCGCTGGCCGCTACCTTGTCGATGCACACGGTCAACGGCACGCCCGCCTGGCGGATACGCGCCAGTTGCGAGGACGCCAGGCCGTAGCTGTGGACCATGCCGCCGCCGCTTTCAAGGCGCAGCACCACTTCATCCTTGGGCGTGGCCAGGCTCAGCAGCGCGGTGATCTCGTGGCGCAGGCTTTCGGTGGCCGAGGCCTTGATGTCGCCGTCAAAATCCAGCACGAACACCCGTGGCTTGGCCTCGGGTTTATGCTTGCTGTTCTTCTTTTCGGTTTTGCTTTCGGACTTGCGCAAGGCCTTGAGTTGGTCCTTGTCGAGCAGGGTCGATTCCAGGCGTTCACGCAGGCCTTTGTAGAAATCATTGAGCTTGCTGACCTGCAATTGGCCGGCGGATTTGCGACGACCTTTGCTGCGCAATGCCGCGAAGCTGATCAGTACCACCAGAATAGCGACCACCAGGGTGACGGTCTTCGCCAGAAAGCTCGCGTATTCGGCCAGGAAATCCATGTTGCTCCTTACAAGTGCAGTGCGCCAGGCGCGGATTGTCCCAGCATACCGGCGGCCAGGCGTTCGGGCCAGTGATCAAACCGCCAGCAACCCAGCACTCCAACAGCCTTTTAAAACAAGCGTATGTTTTTTCATTGACAGCTCCCTGGCATCCTCATAACCTCGCCAGACTTTCAACGTACCGGGAAAACGGACGTGGGCAGCATCTATCTGATTCGACATGGCCAGGCCTCCTTCGGTGCAGACGATTACGACGTGCTGTCGCCCCTCGGCGTGGAACAAGCCCAAGTCCTCGGTCGCCACCTGGCCGACATGGGCCTGGTATTCGACCGCTGCATAGCCGGCGACCTGCGCCGCCAACAGCACACCGCCAGCGCTACGTTCGATCAATACAGCGCCCGGGGCCTGCCGGTCCCGCCGCTGGAAACCGACGTCGCCTTCAATGAATTCGACGGTGAGGCCATTATTCGCGGGTTGCTCCCTGACCTGCTCGGCGCCGAACCCAACGCGATGCACATCCTGCGTAACGGCGCGCAAAACCGCAGCGAATTCCAGCGCATCTTCGCCCTGATCATCGAGCGCTGGCTGGCCGGCACCTATGATCCGCCAGGGCTGGAAAGCTGGCAGGGGTTCGTCGAGCGCGTTCAAGGCGGCCTGCAACGTATTCTCGAGGCAGCGGACAATTCGCACAAAGTCGCCGTGTTCACCTCGGGCGGCACCATCACCGCCCTGCTCCACCTGATGACCCGAATGCCTGCCGCCCAGGCCTTCGAGCTGAACTGGCAAATTGTTAACACCTCGCTCAACCAGCTGAAATTCCGCGGTCGCGAGGTGGCACTGGCTTCCTTCAACAGCCATACCCACTTGCAACTGTTGAAGGCGCCGCAGCTCATCACCTTCCGGTGAATTGCGGCCAACCGTGACCCCAGGGTCACTGGACTCTACCCCAAAGGATCGAAACCATGACTGACGTAGCTAAAGCCGTAGAAGCAATGAAAGCCAAATTCAACCCAAGCGCTGCCGAAGGCCTGGACCTGGTATTCGGTTTCCGCATTGACGACACCAAGAATTTTTCCCTGGTTGTCAAAGACAAGACCTGCGAGCTGCAAGAAGGCGAAAACCCGGACGCCCAAGTGACCCTGGTCATGGACAGCGAAACCCTGGAAGGCATCGTCGACGGTTCCACCGACGGCATGCAGGCCTTCATGGGCGGCAAGCTGCGCACCGAAGGCGACATGATGCTGGCGATGAAGCTGAGCGAGTTGTTCCCTTCCTGATTCTCGGGCAACCCTGAATCTCTGTGGGAGCGGGCTTATGCCCGCTCCCACATTTTTTTGCGTCGCTGGTAGCTCACCGTCAACGCCGGGTACCTACACAGTGGGGCGCAGCCCGGTTAGAAGATCGCGTAGGTGTAGTTGAAGATCAGACGGGTCTGGTCCTGGTCGGCGGTGCCGGTGTTTTTGCCGTGATAGGTACCGGTACGCAAGGTGGTACCGAAGCCTTTCAGCGGACCTGCCTGCACCACATAGTCCAAGCGGAAGTCGGCTTCGTTTTCTTTCTGGTCGGGGCCACCGGCGACATTGGACTTGATGTCCTTGCCGTCCAGATACGCCACGGACGCCTTCAGGCCCGGTACGTAGGCCTTGAAGTCATAGGCATACTGGCCGAAGTTGACCTGCTCGCCTGCCCGGGAGAACTGGCCGACCACCGCATCGGTAAACAGGTAGAAGTCGCTGCCGCCGGCGCCTTGCGCGTGCGGGTCGGCCAGGCTGCCCTGGTTGACCCAGACGAAGCCACCGTCATCCCCCACGCCAATGTGGCCGAGCATCAGGCTGCTGCCACCCAACTGATAAGTGAAGGCTGCGCTGTAGGTTTTGTTGTCCACTTCGCCAGCATGCTTGGCATAGCCGCCGTTGTTGTTGAACGCATAGCCACTCGAACCATTCTTGCCGTCGCTGGTGCTGTCGAAGTAACGCAGGTCGGTCTTGAACGATTGGTCATTGCCCAACGGCAGCACGTGCACCAGGCCTACATAGTTCTGTTTGTAGAAGTCCTGCAGCTGCGCGTAGTAGTACTGCAGCGTCAGGTTTTTTGCCAGGCTGTTGTCGGATGAACCGAAGGGTTTGTAGTCCACGCCACCGAATTTGAAGCTGTCGCTATCGCGCTGGCCACCGGCAACGCTCAACCCCGTGGAGTTACTGGAAGCACGGCCTTCGACGCGGTTCAGCTCACCGCCGGTGAAGGTCACGTTGGGGATGTCGTTCGAAGTCAGAACGCCGCCGTCAAAGGTCTGCGGCGCCACACGGCTGTCGTTGGCGACCAGGATGGGCAACACCGGTGCCAGGCCACCACCGACGTGCAATTCGGTCTGGGAAATCCTGAACTTCACATTACCCGCAGCGCGACCAAAGGAGTCGGCAGGTTCGGTACCGTTGTTCCTGGTTGGAAAGAAGCTGTTGCCGTTGCCCGCCAGGCCGGGGCCGGCGGCGTGACCGTCGCCGCCATCGAGGCGCAAGGCACCGAACGCCATCACGTCGAAACCGACGCCGAGCGTGCCTTGGGTAAAGCCGGATTTGTAGTCAAAACGCAGCGCGGTTGCGGCTTCGCGCAGGTCGTTGTTGGTACCCGAGCGGTTGTCTGCGCTGTAGTACATGGTTCGTGAGCTGACGGACGCATGACTGTCCTCCACAAAACCGCTGTGACCGTTGCCCGTGCCCAGCGCGCCGAGCCCGAAATCATCCGCGCAAGCCTGCTGTGCCAGCACGGCGGCGGTGATGGATAACGCCAGTGTAGATAGCTTCATTAACGACGGCCCCTGAATATTTTTTTATGTAAAAGGTGTGCGAAACGGCGTTTTCATCCCTACAAACGTGACGATTGTTTCATGGGGGCCGGGGCGGACTCCGTGAAGAATAAGTTAGGAAAACCGCTCGAAAATGAAGTTTTGCCAGGCGCGGTTTTTGACATATTCGTGTCATCTCATTCATTTGCAGAATGAAGTCCAGAGGAATCTTCGTTTGCAAGCGCACCCTGGGCCCAACAAAATCCAGAAAACGGTCACACCTATCACGTCCGTCATCAGGAATTTTTCTATGCCAAGTACCGCACATGTGAGCCCCGACGAGATCCGCAAGGGCTTTTCCAAGGCCATGTCCGATATGTACCGAGATGAAGTTCCCCTGTACGGCGCGCTGATGGATCTGGTGGCCGAGGTCAACACTCGCGTGCTCCAGAGCGAACCGGGTGTGGCGCAACAACTGCAACGCACCGGCGAGATCCAGCGCCTGGACAGGGAGCGCCACGGTGCCATCCGCCTGGGCACTGCAGCGGAACTGGCGACCATCGGCCGCCTGTTCGCAGTGATGGGCATGCAGCCGGTGGGCTATTACGACCTCACGCCGGCGGGCGTGCCGGTGCATTCCACAGCGTTTCGCGCGGTCCATGAGCATGCGCTGCAAACCAGCCCGTTTCGTGTGTTCACCTCGTTGCTGCGCCTGGAGCTGATCGAAAATCGCGAGTTGCGCGCTTTCGCCGAAACCGCCCTGGCCAAACGGTCGATCTTCAGCCCAGGCGCCCTGGCGCTGATTGGGCAGGCGGAAACAGACGGCGGCCTCGATGCCGAGGACGCCGCGCACTTTATCCGCGAGGCCCTGGAAACCTTCCGCTGGCACCACGCCGCCACCGTCACCGCCGCGCAATACCAGCAACTGAGCGACCAGCACCGCCTGATCGCCGACGTCGTCGCGTTCAAGGGCCCGCACATCAACCATCTGACTCCGCGCACCCTGGACATCGACCAGGTGCAGGCCGCCATGCCCGGCAAAGGCATCACGCCCAAGGCCGTGATCGAAGGCCCGCCGCGCCGCCAGTGCCCGATCCTGCTGCGCCAGACCAGCTTCAAAGCCCTTGACGAAGCCATCGCCTTCACCGACGCCCAAGGCAGCCACAGCGCACGTTTCGGCGAAATCGAACAACGCGGCGTCGCGCTGACGCCCAAGGGCCGCGCCCTCTACGACCAACTGCTGAACGCCGCCCGCGACGAACTGGGCGCATTCCCCAACGAGGCTAACGCCGCACGCTACACACAATTGATGGAGCAGCACTTCCAGGCCTTCCCCGACAACCACGCACACATGCGCGAACAGGGCCTGGCGTACTTCCGCTACTTCGCCACGCCAAAAGGCCTCGCGGCACGCGGCCACGCCGACCAACCACGCACGCTGGAGGCTCTGGTCGCCGCCGGCCACGTCGATGTAGAGCCGTTGGTGTATGAGGACTTTCTACCGGTGAGCGCGGCGGGGATCTTCCAGTCGAACCTGGGGGATGGCGCGCAAAGCCACTACGCGGCCCATTCGAACCAGGCGGCGTTCGAACAGGCGCTGGGGCGCAACACAATTGATGAGCTGAAGTTGTATGCGCAAACGCAGCAACGCTCGGTGGATGCGTGCCTGGACGCACTGCTGGCCTAAACCCGATGCCCGCGCCGCTCCAATGGCAAAGGCGTGTGGGTGGCGAGGGCGTGTCAGTTGATGCATCGGTGCCTGACACACTGCTATCGGGAGCAAGTCGAATCGTCGCACCGCCCCTCGCCACGGTCGTTGCGGGACTGCTTAACCCAATCGCCCCACAATTTCATCTTTGATCAGAAGCCGCTTTTTCTTCAGTTTCTCAACATCTTCATCGCTGGCACTGGCTGATTCCGCCTTGAGCACCTCCCCGTCGGCAGCGTCATATTGCGTGAGCAGCGAGTCCAGGCGTTTATCGTTCGCCCTGCGTTCGTGAACGACTTCCTTGCTCAACCCCAAATCCTGATACAGGTCGTGTTTCACTGGCATGGCGTACCTCCGCATGTTGATCAATGGTCTACGCCCTTGAAGCTAGCCCATTCCTGGCGGTCTTGTCATGTTTGCGCTCAATACGCCCCGTTCGTCGCGGTAACGGCGATGGGACAAAACCTTTGCGACGCCCTGCCCTCAACAATAGATCGTCATTCGAGGGAGACCGGTTTCATGACTCACGCGGCTACCACTGTCGACACTCAATGCATCAACACCCTGCGCACTCTGGCCATGGACGCCGTGCAGAAGGCCAATTCCGGCCACCCCGGCACGCCCATGGGCCTGGCGCCGGTGGGGTATACGCTGTGGAGCCGGTTCCTGCGGTATCACCCGGCGCATCCCGACTGGCCCAACCGCGACCGTTTTGTGTTGTCGGTGGGGCATGCGTCGATGCTGCTGTATTCGCTGTTGCATCTTGCCGGTGTGGTGGAGATCGATGCCCAGGGCCAACGCACCGGGCAACCGGCGATCAGCCTGGACGATATCAAGCAGTTTCGCCAAGCCGACTCAAAAACCCCAGGGCATCCGGAATACCGCATGACCACCGGCGTCGAGACCACTACCGGGCCGTTGGGCCAAGGCTGCGCCAACAGCGTGGGCATGGCCATGGCCGAGCGTTGGCTGGCCGAGCGCTTCAACCGCGACGGCCAGGTGTTGTTTGACTACAACGTCTACACCCTGTGCGGCGACGGCGACATGATGGAAGGCATCAGCAGCGAAGCGGCATCGATGGCCGGGCATTTGAAGCTGGATAACCTGTGCTGGATCTACGACAACAACACCATCAGCATCGAAGGCCACACCGAGTTGGCGTTCAGCGAGGACGTGATCAAGCGCTTCCAGGCGTATGGCTGGCACACCTTGCACGTCGCCGACGCCAATGACTTGCAGGCATTGAGCGAAGCCCTGGAGACCTTCCAGGCCAACACCGGCGCACCGACGCTGATCGTGGTCGACAGCGTGATCGGCTACGGCTCGCCCCACAAGCACAACACCGCTGCCGCCCATGGCGAACCGCTGGGCGATGAAGAAATTCGCCTGACCAAGGCGGCGTATGGCTGGCCGCAGGATTCGAGCTTCCTGGTGCCCGATGAGGCACGCACGGTATTACGCGACGCGCTGCAGGCGCGCGCCGAGCCGCTGTACCAGCAATGGAACCGGACCCTGGCCGCTCTTGACCCGCAGTTAGCCGACGAACTGCGGCGCATGCGCGCCGGCGAAATGCCCGCGCAGTGGCAGGCAGATCTGCCGGGTTATGCGGCGGATGCCAAAGGCGTCGCCAGTCGTGCGGCAGGCGGTGAGGTGTTGAATGCCTTCGCCCGGCAAATCCCCTGGCTGATCGGTGGCTCGGCTGATTTGTCGCCGTCGACCAAGACCCACCTCACCTTCGACGGCGCCGGGCGTTTCAGCGCCGACGACTACCGCGGGCGTAACCTGCATTTCGGCATTCGCGAACACGCCATGGGCGCGATTGCCAATGGCATGGCGCTGTCCTACCTGCGCCCGTACACCTCGACGTTCCTGGTATTCAGCGACTATATGAAACCGCCGATCCGCCTGGCGGCGATCATGGAGTTGCCGGTGGTGTTTGTGTTCACCCACGACTCCATCGGCGTGGGCGAGGACGGGCCGACCCACCAGCCCATCGAACACCTGACGCAATTGCGCGCCACGCCGGGGCTGCTGACCCTGCGCCCTGGCGATGCAAATGAAACCCTGGAGCTGTGGAGAGTCGCCCTGGCGCAAACCCATCGGCCGAGCTGCGTGGTGCTGTCACGCCAACCGCTGCCGACCCTGGACCGCACGAAGTATGCGGCAGCGACTGGCGCAGCCAAGGGCGCTTATGTGTTGGCCGGGGCGAACAAGCCCGAAGTGGTCCTGATCGGTACCGGCAGCGAAGTCAGCCTGGCCGTGGCGGCCTATGAACAGCTCACCAACGAAGGGGTCGCCGCGCAATTGGTGTCGATGCCCAGCTGGGAATTGTTCGAAGAACAGGACCAGGCTTACCGCGACAGCGTGTTGCCACCGGCGGTAAAGGCACGGGTAGTGGTCGAACAGGCAGGGCCGTTGGGATGGGACCGTTATGTCGGACAAACCGGCGCCAAGGTGGTGATGAACAGCTTTGGCGCGTCGGCGCCGCTGGCCAAGCTGCAGGAGAAATTCGGCTTTACGGTGGAGCATGTGGTGAAGCAAGCCAAAGCGCAGATCCAACTGAATCAACACTAAACCACATGTGGGAGGGGGCTTGCCCGATAGCGGTGAATCAGTCATGTAAATTTCTTCTGACCCACCGCTATCGGGAGCAAGCCCCTCCCACATTTGAAGCTTTTTTGCGCTTAGGTGAGTGCCCGTGCCAGGAATGGCGCGGTGCGACTCTTTTTGCTCCTGGCGACTTTCTGTGGCGTGCCACTGGCAACCACCTTGCCCCCCAGATCCCCTGCTCCCGGCCCGATATCGATCACCCAGTCACTCTGCGCGACCACGCGCATTTCATGCTCGACCACCACCACCGTGTGCCCCGCATCCACCAGATGGTTGAGCTGGCTGAGCAGGCGATCCACATCCCGTGGATGAAGCCCCGTGGTCGGCTCATCCAGCACATACAAGGTCGCGCCCCGGGCGTTGCGTTGCAGTTCGGTGGCCAACTTGATGCGTTGCGCCTCGCCGCCGGACAGTTCGGTAGCCGGTTGGCCAAGCCGCAGATAACCCAGGCCGATATCGCGCAATACCTGCAACGAACGCAACACACCCGGCTGCTCGGCAAACACCTCGACGGCCTGCTCAACGGTCAGGCCCAGCACCTGGGCGATGCTCAAGCCCTGCCATTTGATCGCCAGTGTCTCGGGGTTGTAGCGCGCCCCATGGCAGGTCGGGCACGGCGCGTACACGCTGGGCATGAACAACAACTCGACGCTGACAAACCCTTCGCCCTCACAGTTGGGGCAACGGCCCTTGGCGACGTTGAAAGAGAACTGGCCGGCATCGTATTGGTGCTTCTTCGCGGCGGGCGTGGCGGCGAACAGTTTGCGCACGTTATCGAACAGCCCGGTGTAGGTCGCAAGGTTCGAGCGCGGCGTGCGGCCAATGGGTTTCTGGTCTACCTGCACCAGGCGGCGGATATGTTCCAGCCCGCTGCTGATGCGGCCACCGAGGGGTTGCGGCGCGTCATCTTCCAGGCTCTGTTCTTCGTCATTGTCGACCACGCGCCCAAGGCCTGCGCCCACCAGTTCCAGCAGGGCCTGGCTGACCAGACTGGACTTGCCCGAGCCGGAAATGCCGGTCACTGCGGTGAAGCAACCCAGCGGGAATTCCACGCTCAGATCATGGAGGTTGTTACGCGTCACACCCGCCAGTTTCAACAGGTGACGGGGTTCACGGCGCGCCTGATTCGACGGGCGCGGTTCGGCAAACAGATAGTCACGGGTCTGCGATGCCTGCACATCCACCAAGCCGGCGGGCGGGCCGCTGTACAGCACTTGCCCGCCCTGCTCGCCGGCGGCCGGGCCGACATCGATCAGCCAGTCGGCGCGGCGCATGGTTTCCAGGTCGTGCTCCACCACAAACAGCGAGTTGCCGGCGGCTTTCAAACGCTCAAGCGCGGTGAACAGCGCCTCGCCATCCGCCGGGTGCAGCCCTGCCGACGGTTCATCCAGCACATAGATCACGCCAAACAATTGCGAGCCCAATTGCGTGGCCAGGCGCAGGCGTTGCAACTCGCCGGACGACAACGTCGGCGTGCTGCGTTCCAGGCTCAGATACCCCAAACCCAGCTCGGTCAAGGTGCTGACGCGCTCCAGCAAATCCTGGGCGATACGCTGCGCGGCCAGGCGCTTTTCCACGGACAGTTTCATCGTGTCCTGCCCCGCCGCCACCGGCCGCAGCAACTCGGCCAACTGCGCCAGCGACAGCTGCGACAACTCGCCAATGTCCACCCCGGCGAACTTCACCGAGAGTGCCGCCCGGGTCAGGCGCTTGCCCTCGCACAACGGGCAGGCGCTGCCCTGCATGAACTGCGCGACGCGCTTTTTCATCAGCGCGCTCTGGGTATGGGTGAACGTGTGCAGGATATAGCGCCGCGCGCCGCTGAAGGTGCCCTGGTAGCTCGGCTCCAGCTTGCGCTTGAGCGCGTCGCGGGTTTGCTGCGGGGTGAAGCCGGCATACACCGGTACCGTGGGGGTTTCTTCGGTGAAGAGGATCCAGTCGCGGTGTTTTTTCGGCAGGTCACGCCAAGGGGTATCCACGTCGTAACCCAGGGTTACGAGTATGTCGCGCAGGTTCTGGCCCTGCCAGGCCAGGGGCCAGGAAGCTACCGCGCGCTGGCGGATGGTCAGCGATGGATCCGGCACCATCAGCGCTTCGGTCACTTCATACACGCGGCCCAAGCCATGGCATTGCGGGCACGCGCCCTGAGGCAGGTTCGGCGAAAAGTCCTCGGCATAGAGCATCGCCTGCCCTGGCGGGTAACTGCCGGCGCGGGAGTACAGCATGCGGATCAGGCTGGACAAGGTGGTGACGCTGCCCACCGAGCTGCGCGCGCTTGGCGTACCGCGCTGTTGTTGCAGGGCCACGGCGGGCGGCAGGCCCTCGATGCTGTCCACGTCGGGCACGCCCACCTGGTCGATCAGGCGCCGCGCATAGGGCGCCACCGACTCGAAATAGCGCCGCTGAGCCTCGGCATACACCGTGGAAAACGCCAGGGACGATTTGCCCGAGCCCGACACGCCGGTGAACACCACCAAGGCGTCCCGGGGAATGTCCACATCGACATTGCGCAGGTTGTGTTCGCGGGCACCCCGCACCCGCACGAAGCCTGGGCGTTGGGCGGTGATCGAAGGGATGTTGCGCGGTGAAGTCATGGTCAACCTTGTCTTGCGGTAAGCACGCGGCGCACGCGTAACGTCAGGGCTTCGGGGCTGTAGGGCTTGCTCAGCAGATGAATGTCGCGGCTCAGCAGGTGGTTGCTGGAGAGGATGTCGCGGGTGTGGCCGGAGGTGAACAGCACCGGCACGGGAGGCGTTTGCCCGCGGGCCCACTGCGCGAGGTCGGTGCTTTTGACGCGGCCCGGCATTACCACGTCGGTAAAAATCAGGTCCGGTTGCAGGCCGTCTTTGAGCTTGAGCATGGCCTGGTCGCCGTCTTCGGCGGTGAGCACGGTGTAGCCCGATTGTTCGAGCACTTCCACGACGGTCAGGCGCACGCCTTCATTGTCTTCGACCACCAGGATCGTTTCCTGGCCGCCCTCGGGCGCCAAGGGTTCGGCCGATGTTTCCGGGCGTTCCTCGCCCAGGTTGCGCGGGAAATACAACTGCACCAAGGTGCCCTTGCCTTCTGCGCTGCACACATCCACGTGCCCGCCGCTTTGGCGCACAAAGCCGAACACCATGCTCAAGCCCAGGCCGGTGCCGTGGCCGTCGCGCTTGGTGGTGAAGAACGGTTCGAACACCTTGGCCTGGATCGCCGGTGACATGCCCACACCGGTGTCGCTCACCGCCAGGCGTACGTATTCGCCGGGGCTGATGCTTTTGCCGATGCAATCATCGGGGTTGAGGATGATGTTTTCACCGCTGATGCGAATCACGCCCTCGCCCTTCATGGCATCCCGCGCATTGATCGCCAGGTTGAGCAAGGCGTTTTCCAGTTGGTTGCGGTCGACATGAATGCGCCACGGATCACGCGGCAGTTGCACATCAATGCGGATGGTTTCACCCAGTGCGCGCTGCAGCAGTTCGCCGAGGTTTTCGTAAATGCGCAACGGGTTGTACACCGCCGGAGACAATGGCTGGCGACGGGCAAAGGCCAGCAGTTGTGTCGACAGCTTGGCGCCCCGCTCCACCGCTGCAATGGCCGCGCTCACACGCCGCTGCACCTGGGGGTTGTCCGGTTCATGGCGGGCCAGCAAATGCAGGTTGCCGGCGATCACTTGCAGCAGGTTATTGAAGTCGTGGGCCACGCCGCCGGTAAGGCCGCCGATGGCTTCGAGTTTTTGCGACTGGCGCAACTGCTCCTCGGCGGTGGAGCGCGCCTGCACTTCAGCGGCCACGCGCTGTTCGAGATTATGGGTGAGTTCCTGACGCACCTGTTCGGACTTCACCAACTCGGTGGTCTCGACCACAATCGCCAGGACGCCGGCCGGTTGCTGGTCATCGCCGGCGACGGGGCTGTAATACAGGTCCAGCCATACGGTTTCCGGTTGTCCGTTGCGCAGCAGCACCAAGTCCTTGTTGTTGAACGACAACGTGCCTCCGGCCAGGCAGGTGTCCACCACATGCCGGTTGAAGTCGGCCACTTCCGGCCAACCCAGCTCCACCGGCGTACCCAGCAGGTACGGGTGGCGACCACCGGCAAACGCCGAGTAGCTGTCGTTGTAGATCATGTGGCCCAGGCGCCCCCACAGCATCACCATCGGCACCGGTGAGGCAAGCATCATTTGCACGGTACAGGCCAGGCTGGTGGACCACTGGTCGATGGGCCCGAGGTCGGTTTTTGACCAGTCAAAGCCGCGTATACGCTGAGCCATTTCACCGGCCCAACCTTCACAGCCATGGGAATTGGATAAGAATTGCATTGTTAAGCTCTGGGCAAAGACAGGACAGTCGCCATTTTTGGAGCTTACACCGAGCAGATGGTTTCATTTGGTATAAATTTGGCAGTAACCACCACGCTGTCCCCAGGCTTCAGTGAAAATCCCGGCTGCGCACATCGATGCCTTCCAGCAATACGCTGAGGTCGGTCAAACGCCCGGCGATCAAGTGCCGCACCTCGCCCACCGCCTCCCACCGCCCGTCCACTTTGAGCAGCCGCGAGCCGACCAGGGCCTGGCGCTGACGTTCGGCCAGGTCGCGCCAGACCACCACATTGAGGTTGCCGAATTCGTCCTCCAGCGTCACAAAAGTCACGCCGCTGGCGGTGCCTGGGCGTTGCCGACCGGTGACCAGGCCCACCACGCTGACGTTACGCCCATGCTCCACCGCCATAAGCTCGCGGGAACTGCGGCACCGACGCTTGCGCAACTCATCGCGCAGCAACGCCAGCGGGTGCGGCCCAAGGGTGGTGCCGAGGGTGGCGTAATCGGCGCGCAGGTCTTCGCCCAGCGTGGGCGCGGGCAAGTCCACCCGCGTTTCATCGCAGCCGGGCAACCCGGCAAACAGCCCCAGTTGTTGGTGTACGCCGGCCACGTCCCAGCGCGCCTGGTGCCGGTTGCCGGCCAGGGCGCGCAAGGCGCCCGCGTCGGCCAACAACGCTTGGGCGCGGGCATCCAGCCCGGCGCGCGCGCCCAGGTCGGCAATGTCGCTGAACGGCCGGCGCTGACGGGCGGCTTCGATGCGCCGCCCGTCCTCTTCGCGAAACCCGCTGATCATGCGCAGCCCCATGCGGATCGCCGGTTGCTGGCCGTCGATGGGCTCCAGGCTGCAATCCCAGTCGCTGGCTCGCACATCCACCGGGCGGATCTGCAAGCGATGGCGCCGCGCATCCTGCAGGATCTGGTCCGGGCTGTAGAAACCCATGGGCCAACTGTTGATCAACGCACAAGCAAACGCCGCCGGCTCGTGGCATTTGAGCCAGCAACTGGCGTAGGTCAGCAAGGCGAAACTGGCCGCGTGGGATTCCGGAAAGCCATAGCTGCCAAACCCCTTGATCTGCTCGAAAATCTGCGCCGCAAAGGCTTCGGTGTAGCCGTTTTTCAGCATGCCGGTGCGCAGGCGCTGCTGGTGCGGTTCCAGGCCGCCGTGACGTTTCCAGGCGGCCATGGAGCGGCGCAACTGGTCGGCCTCGCCAGGGCTGTAGTCGGCGGCGACCATGGCGATCTGCATCACTTGTTCCTGGAACAGCGGAATGCCCAGGGTGCGCTCCAATACGCTTTTAAGTTGCGGCGACGGGTAAGTGGTTGCTTCTTCGTTGTTCCGTCGGCGCAGGTACGGATGCACCATGCCGCCCTGGATCGGCCCCGGTCGCACAATCGCCACTTCGATCACCAGGTCATAAAACGTCCTGGGCTTGAGCCTGGGCAACATCGACATCTGCGCCCGCGATTCGATCTGGAACACACCGATGGTGTCGGCCTTGCTGATCATCGCGTAGGTGGCCGGGTCTTCCTTGGGGATCGTCGCCAGGGCCAGGTCGAGGTCACGATGACGGCGCAGCAGGTCGAAGCACCGGCGAATCGCGCTGAGCATGCCCAGGGCGAGGATATCCACCTTGAGCAGGCCGACCGCGTCCAGGTCGTCCTTGTCCCATTGGATGATGGTGCGTTCGGCCATGGCGGCATTTTCCACCGGCACCAGGGTGTCCAGCGGGTATTCGGAAATCACGAAGCCGCCGGGGTGCTGGGACAGGTGCCGGGGAAAGCCGATCAATTGCCCGGTCAGGGTCAACACACGGCGCAGCAACGGGCTGTCGGGGTCGAAGCCCGCTTCGCGCAGGCGTTCCAGTGGCGGCGTCGCATCACTCCAGCGCCCGCAGCAGTCGGCCAGGGCGTTGATCTGGTCCGGCGGCAACCCCAGCGCCTTGGCCACGTCGCGCACCGCGCCGCTCGCGTGGTAACTGCTGACCACCGCCGTCAACGCCGCGCGGGTGCGGCCATAACGCTGGAACACGTATTGCAGCACTTCTTCACGGCGCTCGTGTTCGAAGTCCACGTCGATATCCGGCGGCTCGTTGCGTTCCTCTGACAGGAAGCGCTCGAACAGCATGTTCGTCAGGCTCGGGTTGATCTCGGTGATACCCAAGGCAAAACACACCGCCGAGTTCGCGGCCGAGCCTCGCCCCTGGCAGAGGATCGAACGGCTGCGGGCAAAGCGCACGATGTCGTGCACCGTGAGGAAATAGCTTTCGTAACCCAGCCTGCCGATCAACGCCAGTTCGTGATTGATCTGTTGCAGGGTCTTGGCATCGATACCCTCGGGCCACCGCTGGGCGATACCTTCTTCGGTAAGAACGCGCAGCCAGGATTGCGCATCATGCCCCTCGGGTACCAATTCGCGCGGGTAGCGGTAGCGCAACTGGCCGAGGTCGAAGGTGCAACGGCGCGCGATGCTCAGGGTCTCGTCAAGCAAGGCTTGCGGGTACAACGCATTCAGCGCATCGAGACTGCGCAAATGCCGCTCGCCATTTGGGTGCAGGCGCGTGCCGGCGTCGGCCACCGAGACGTGATGGCGGATGGCGGTCATGGTGTCTTGCAGGGCGCGTCGACCACGCGCATGCATGTGCACATCACCGCAGGCCACTGCCGGGATATCCAGGCTCGCGGCCAACTGCAGGCGCTGCTCCAGATGGCGCGCATCGTCCTGGCCACAGTGCAGGTGCACCGCCAGCCACAGGCGCCCGGCGAAAGTACGGCGCAGCCACTGGATCGAGGCCTGGGTGTCGCTGTCTTGCGCGACCCACACCGCCAGCAGGCCGTTGAGGGGTTGGTCGAAGTCTTCTTGCAGCAGGCGATAACGGCCCTTTTCGGCGCGGCGTCGGGCCAGGGTGATCAGGCGGCACAGGTACTGGTAGCCGCTGAGGTCTTCCACCAGCAGGACCAGTTTCGGGCCGTTTTCGATGCGCACTTCGCTGCCGATAATCAATGGCAAGCCCACCGCCTTGGCCGCCTGCCAGGCACGCACGATGCCCGACAACGTGCATTCATCGGTGATCGCCAAGGCGCTGTAGCCCTGGCGCTTGGCGCGCTCGAACAACTCCAATGCACTGGAAGCACCGCGCTGGAACGTGAAGTTGGACAGGCAATGCAGCTCGGCGTAGCTCATGCGAACCAGCCTTGCAGCCACAGGCCATCGGCTTGCCCCACCGTGCGGTAGGCCCAGCCTTGCTGGCCGGCGCGGGTCTGGATCAGGTAGTAGTCGCGGCGGATGTCGGCGCCGTCCCACCAGCCGGTTTCGATACGCTCCGGCCCCATGAGGATCCGCACGCCCTGCTCGGCCAGCAAGGTGGGCTCGTTGAGCAGCCAGCCGGGACGTTGCACCTTGTTCAAGGTCGGGCATGGGCGAGTGTCCGCCGCCGCTTGCCAGGCGCATTCGGGCCGATGGTCGGCGTGAAAGCGCAGGCCTTGCACCGCCTCATCGCCCAGGCGCGCGCGCAGGCGTTCGCGCAGTTGCTCCCAGGGCAGGGTCTGTTGCGGGCGGTCGTCGAACAGGTCCTGGCGCTGCGGCACAAATACCGGCAAGTCGCGGGCCACCAGGCGAAAGCCGCGCACCGGGGCGCTGACTTGCAACTGCTCCAGGCGCCCACGGGCCAGTTCGAAGAGCATCGCAGGTTCACGTTCGGCGCTGAGCAGGCCGACCTTGATCACGCTGTCGGGCGCCTGGGCGTGTTCCAGGTGCAGGTCAAAACGCTGCACGCCACTGTCGCGACCACACAGGAATGCCGACAAATCGCCGGTCAAGCGGCGCAGCGGAAACAGCAGCGCCTGGTGGGATTGCACGTCGAAATTCAATTCGATGCGTTCATCGAACTGGTCCGGCGGCTGGTAAAACCCAAGGGCCAAGGGGCGTTGTCCGGTCAGTGCATCCAGGTGTTTGAGCAACGTGGCGTCGAAACGCCGCGCCAAGGTGTGCCGGGGCAAAGCCTGCACCTGCGCCAGGGTACGCAGGCCCATGCGCGACAATGCGGTGGCGGCCTGGGACTCAAGGCCGGCGCGGTCGATGGGCAGCGGCGCCAAGGCTTGCGCCAGGGCCTCATCCGCGACGGCCAGGCCATCGTAGAGATTGGCCAGCACCCGCGCCGCGGCCGGGTTGGGTGCGGCGACGATACGGTGACGAAAGCCCAGTTCGGTCAGCTCTTTGCGCAAACGCGCTTCAAACTGCGGCCAGGGCCCGAACAGTCCCAGGCTCGATTCGATTTCAAACAACAAGGCGCGTGGGTAATACAGGCTGACCTGGGAGCTGAACTGATAGGCCCAGGCGGCCAGGAACTGCTGCCAGCGTTCGATTTCGGCGGGGTCGTATTCGGCGCTGGCAAAGGTCTTGGCCAGGGCATGCGCCGCCGTCAGCGATTGGCCGGGACGCAGCCCCAAGGTACGGGCAGCATCGTTGACGGTTTGCAGCACACGCCGCTGCGGCGTGCCGGCCAGCAACGCCAGGGGTTGCTCGGGTTCGGGATGCACACGCTGCACGCCGTCCAGTGCCAATTGCGGGAACACAATACACACCCAGCGCATAGCAACCTCAATGCCCGCTCAGCGCAATCGGCGCCGGATGAGCCAGGCCGCCACGGCATTTGAGCACCCGCACTTGGGCAGGCCTGGCTTCGACGGTCAGGCGCAGGGCGGCGGGAGATGAGTTGACTGCCTCGCTGATGGATCGCCAGGCAAACGCCAGGGTCTGCCCGGTTTCCGCCGCCACCTGCAAACGCCGCAACGCGCGATCATCGGCCTTGCGCGGCCAACACAACACCGCGCCGCAACTGCCGGAGCGCAGGCATTGCTCCACCGCCCACAACGCGTCGCGCTCCTCGGCCTGCACCACCGAGAGTTGGCGTAAATCGACCCCGGCGTTCTGCCAGGCGTGGGGGTACGGCGTATACGGCGGGGCCACCAGCACAATGCGTTCTCCCGCCGTGGATAAGCGCGCCAGGGTCGGCAGCACCAGTTGCAATTCGCCGATACCTTCATTGGCCAGCAGGATTTCACTCAGGGCCGACTCAGGCCAGCCGCCGCTTGGCAGCACCGCATCCAGCGCCGTAAGCCCGGTAGGATGCACACTGGCCGGCGGCGCGGCGGGCCGGCCTTTCCAGACGCGGCCGCCATTGAACAGCGTATCCAGTGCAACCACGGCGCCCATCAACCTTGCCTCACCAGGCCGCAGAACACCCCTTCAATGGCCAAGTCCTGGTCAGGCCCCACCACAATGGGTTGATACGCGGGGTTGCGCGGCAACAGACGCACGCTGTCGCCATTGCGTTCGAAACGCTTGATGGTGACTTCACCGTCCAGGCGCGCCACCACGATCTGCCCGGTCAGGGCCTCGGCACTGCGGCGTACACCCACTAGGTCGCCGTCGAGAATGCCGTCTTCGATCATCGAATCGCCCTGTACCCGCAGCAGGTAATCCGGCGTTTTCGCGAAGGTAGCGGGGTCCAGTTGCAGGCGGCTGTGTACGTCGGCATCGGCGCCAATCGGCCGGCCAGCGGCGACACGCCCGAGTACCGGCACATCCAGCCATTCGGGACGGGCGGGTTGATTGAGCAGGCGAATACCACGGGCCTGATTGGGGTTGACCTCGATAAAACCGGCTTCGGTCAGCGCCACCACGTGTTTACGCGCGACGCTGCGCGAGGCAAAGCCGAACGCTTCGGCAATCTCGGCGAGGCTGGGGGGCTGGCCTTGCTGCGCGATACGGTCGCGGATAAAGGTCAGGATGGCGGTACGGCGGGGGGTCAGGTTCGTCATGGAGTACATTTGTACTCCTGTAGGAATTTTCTGACAATAGCCGGTAGTCGCGTAGCAGGGAACGTGAGTTGTTGAAACGTCCCACATAAGCGCCGGATAAGCTCTACTCCCCTGCCCTGAAAACCTCTGCAAAGTCCTTCGCCTGAATGTACAGCGCGAGGGAGTGCAGATGGTTTGTTTGGTGATGGGCCTGGTTGATGGGGCCGTGTCTTGATTCCGGTCATTGCCAGCCTGGTCCTGGCCCCCATGGATGCCAAGGCGCCGGACGTTGAAGGCGTCTTGCGTGATTTGCGGGCATGTCTCAACACCTTTGACGACTGGGCCGAAAGCGTCTGGAGTGGCTCGGCGCTTGAGGTGGAGCAGGTTTTCAAAGTCGGCGAAGAGGTTGCGTTGATCGCGCCGGTCTCTTCCAGAAAACCCAGCACAGTGGTCGCCACGTGTGATGCTCAGGGGTCGATGACCCTGGTGCATCTGTTTGAAAGCACGCGCTTCGTGCCTATCGGCAACACGCCGGTAATGCTGCAGGCCATCGCCCGGGATGGCAGCCCGACGGGACCGCCCATCCATCGAACCATCGGCCCCGGCGGCACGCTTGAAATCCAGGAATGTACCCGCGACCAACAATACCAAATTACGTTTTATCCCGACGTTTCCACGGATCACGTCAAGGCGCTGTATGCCTCCTATCAATCGGTGATCGCCGGGCTGGAAACGGGCCTGCGCGATGAGTGGGCGAAGACCTTCAAGCCCCAGTGGGACGAGTTTGCCGACGCCCCGTCTTTGCAACGCAGCGCAATGCAAGGCGCGGCGTTTTCCAGCGGTTTGGCTCAGGCGCTCTACAACCTGTGGGACAACATCACGCAGGTGTATGAGCTGTTATCGGATCTACAGGCCAACAGCGAAAAGTTGTTGGCGTACATCTCTCAGGCCGACCTCGATGAACTGCTGACGCTCGGCAGCGACGCCATTGCCCACGCGTTGCTGGTGCTGAGTGATGAGCCGCTGTTGTTCATTTTTATCTCGGCGATGGTCAGCTGGATACGCCTGCTGCCGCCGCCGCAGATGTTCGAATTGCTCGGCGAGATCACCGGCGAGGTCTTGATCAATCTACTGCTGATGTGGGCGACGGCAGGCACGGGCGTGACGCTGCGCCTGGGTGCTCAGGCGCTGGGGGCCATCAAGTCCGCACGGGTGCGGGGGTTGTTGGAGCTGCTGGCCAGGCACCTTGTGAGGCCAGGGTTGGAACCGCATGTCGCAGCGGCCAGGCCATTGCTGCTGGGCAGCGCGCCAACGCCGATCAAGACGATTCCGGTTGCGCCGTTGAAGGCTGGGGAACACGTGGTTTCGAACCCTGTTCCGTTGGTTCGTAACAAGTCCCAGCGGACGGTATTGGTTCGGCAGGAGTCTGTCGATGATGTGCCGGTCGTGGCTACGAATCCCAAGGGTGACGCGGCGACTTCGGCGGACAAAACAGCGACCAATGGCTGCCCGGTGTCGATGGTCACTGGGGAGGAATTGCTCACCCTCACCGATGGTGTTTTGGACGGGATATTGCCGTTTGAGTGGACCCGTTTGTACCGCACCAGCGCGGTGGAAGTGGATGTTGGGCTGGGGTTTGGCTGGAGTCATTCGCTGGCGCAGCGGCTTTCTGTTTCGGGCGATTCGGTGGTGTGGACCGACCATGAAAACCGTACTGTTTCGTTTCCACTGCCGACCGAGGCGCGACCGGCGATCACCAACAGCCTGGCTGAAGCGGCGATCTATTTGGGGGCTTCGCCGGATGAGTTAGTGCTGGCCCAGGCCTCGCGGTTTTATCACTTTCGTGACGGGGTGCTGGTCTCGATCAGCGATGCGTATGACAACCGCCTGCGGATTGCGCGGGATGTGTTGGGGCGTATTGCACGGTTGGATAACGGTGTGGGTCGCTCGTTGTGTTTGCGCTATGAACTGGGCCGCATGGTGGCGGTGGATTACCAGGTTCAGCGGGCCAAGGGGTACGAGCCTTACGAATGGATCACGGAACAGAACGTTGTTTCCTACGCCTATGACGACGCCGGACGACTGGTTTGCGCGACCAACGCCGTCGGCGAAAGCGAGGTTTATCGGTACGACGAGCAGCATGTGATTCTTGAGCGGGGCTTGGCCGGTGGCGCGAGCTTCTTTTGGGAATGGGAGCGCTCTGGCAAGGCGGCGCGGTGTGTCCGGCACTGGGCCAGTTTTTCGCAGATGGATACGCGGTATGTCTGGGAGGACAACGGCCGCGTGGTCGTGCATAACGCCGATGGCAGTCAGGAAGTGTATGTCCACGATGACCGCGCACGGCTGGTGCAGCGCATTGATCCGGACGGCGCCCAGCACTTCAAATCCTACGATGACAAGGGTCGACTGACGGTCGAGCAGGATCCGCTCGGGGCGGTGACGGCGTATCAGTACGACGATGCCGGACGCTTGGTGGCGTTGTTTCCGGGAGATGATGAACCGACGTCCTACGAGCATGACAACGGCTTCGTACGGGTGGTGCGGCGTGGTGAGGCGGTCTGGAAATACGAGCGTAACGACCAGGGCGACGTGACGCGTAGGACCGATCCCGATGGTGAGGTGACGGACTACAGCTACAACAAGTACGGGCAACTAACGGGCGTTTGGTATCCCGACCACAGTTGTCATCGGCTGGTGTGGAACGAACGCGGCCAGCTCATTGAAGAGCAACTGCCCAATGGCGGCGCCAAGCGCTATCGCTACGATGATCTGGGCCGCCAGATTGCCCGCGAGGATGAACAAGGCGCGCTGACCCAATACCAATGGGACAGCGTCGGCCGATTGATTCGCATCGTGTTGCCAGGCGGTGCCACGCGAGAATACAGCTACAACCCCTACGGAAAAATCACCGCCGAACGCGACGAACTCGGCCACGTCACCCGCTACGAATACGCCGACGGCCTACACCTGATCAGCCGCCGCCTCAACGCCGATGGCAGCCAGGTCAACTACCGCTACGACAACGCTCGGCTGTTGCTCACCGAAATCGAAAACGAAGTCGGCGAAACCTACCGGCTCAACTACCACCCCAACGGCCTGATCCAGCAGGAAATCGGCTTTGACGGCCAGCGCACCGCCTACGTCTACGACCTTAACGGCAACCTTCAGGAAAAAACCGAACACGGCGACGATAGCAGTCAGCTAGTTACCTTTTACCAGCGCGACCACGCCGGCCGACTCGTACGAAAAACCCTGCCCGACGGCAACAAGGTCGATTACACCTACGACCGCCAGGGCAACCTCCTCAGCGTCGACGACGGCCACTGGGCGCTGGCGTACGAGTACGACGCCCAAAATCGCCTCACCGCCGAGCATCAGGGCTGGGGCACTTTACGCTATGGCTATGACGCCTGCGGCCAGCTTCAACATTTACGCCTGCCGGACAACAACCGACTGGTGTTCAACCACGCCAAAGGTGGTCATTTGGCGACAGTTGAGTTGAATGGCGAAACGCTGACCTCGCACCTCTTCAAATCCGGCCAAGAACACCAACGCCAACAAGGTCAACTCCTCAGCCACTACCACTACGACGACCAACACCGCCTGCACGCCCACACCGTCACGCAACAGGAAAACCACCTCTACCAACGCCACTACGATTACGACAAATCCGGCAACCTCACCCGCCTCAACGACACCCGCAAAGGCGAACACCACTACCGCTACGACCCGCTCAACCGCCTCACCCGCGCCGACCATTCGCAAGACCTGCAAGAACGCTTCGGCCACACCCCAGCTGGCAATCTACTGATGCACGACCGCCCCGGCCCGGACATCGTCGCCGGCAATCGGTTGATGATTCAGGGCGACCGGCACTACGACTACGACGCCTTCGGCAACCTGATCCGTGAACGGCGCGGCAAGGGCCATCAACTCGTTACCGAGTACCGCTACGACTGCCAGCATCGATTGATCGGCCTCACTCAACCAGACGGCCACACCGCGAGCTACCGCTACGACCCGTTTGGGCGACGCATCAGCAAAACCGTCGATGGCATAACGACCGAGTTTTTCTGGCAAGGCGACAAACTGATCGCCGAACACCATGCGGATCGGCATCGCAGCTACCTCTACGAACCGGACAGCTTTCGGCCGCTGGCCTTATTGGAAGGGTTTGGTCCCAAAGAAACCAAACCCTACCACTACCAACTCGACCACCTCGGCACGCCCCAAGAACTCACCGCTCCAGACGGAGAAATCGTCTGGTCCGCCCACTACCGCGCCTACGGTCAAATCAGTCGTCTAGATAAAAGCAAAATCGACAACCCTCTACGCTTCCAAGGCCAATACTTCGATCCGGAAAGCGGGCTGCACTACAACCGCCATCGCTACTACAATCCGGACATTGGTCGCTACCTGACGCCAGACCCGGTGAAGCTGGCGGGTGGGATCAACGCTTACCAGTACGCGCCCAATCCTACTGCATGGGTGGATCCGCTTGGGTTGAGCAGGTGTCCGGGTGCCGATGGATGTAAACCGAAACGTCGCACCGAAGATCCGGTGGGAAACGTTAAGTTTAATGCGGGAGATGTAGCCCCCCCTAAAGGGTCAGATACCAAGTTATCAAGAAATGGAGCTTTTAGAAGGGCAAAAGAGATTGGAGGCATACCGCAAAACACTCAACCAATCATGATCTATCGGGAGACCATCCGTGACCAAGATCGTCATATCATGGGCCGCGTGTACGTTTTCAGCTTGAAAAAACACCACCTCACTAGAATCCACGAGCATTCTCTAGGCCACATAGCAGGTAATCACGGACCACATTTCAACACCAAAAACACAGTACATGAAATCAAAACCCCCTTAAAAATCGGTCATGACTCACACACGTACTTTAAGAGATAAAAATGAAAACTATATATATAAATGAATCTGGAGTAAGGCCATGGGAAACCATAAATCCAACGAATGATGCCAGGTTCACCACCACGACATTATTAGACCACGACTTCAATAATGTCTGGGAATCTTGGTGTGATGTAATGGCTTCCTTATTAAACAAATGGCCTATTAAAAGAGAGTGGTCCGCAACAACAAATATCGACTTCAACTCAAAAACAGAAGAATACCTATTCAAAAAAAATACGGCGGACACACTTAACATCGGAGATTTATGTAAAAAAAATGAAAAAAGCAATATTTATTCCACCATTAAAAACTGCCCAAGCAATCCTCGAAAAATACAAAATCTGGCCTTAGGGGGCTCACATGAGGTCGTTCTGTTAATTCAAGAAACCGAAACTGAAATAGAAGACCTCTGGCGCAGAATGACTCTATTTGAAAAACGTATCACAGCCGAAAACATCAGCATCTTCCTGGAGTCCCAACCAAATATGCTGTTATGTAGATTTTACGATTCAGAAACCCACGCAGCAGCTCAGTTCATCTATCAAGCCCATCACGAAAATGAGATCATTTTAAAAAAAATAAAAGCCCGCTTCAAAAAATTAAGCATTGAAGATGTTCACCACTACATAAACGGTACAAAAAAACACAACCACACAAGTAATTGAATGTAACGCTGAGGGATATGGATGATATAGAACGACATTTTCCCAACGTGAAATTTTGTAAACCTAATCAGCCATTGAACAAAACAGACCATGGGACTGAAGTACTCGACATCTCAGGGGGAACCATTAAATAAGTAACTTGCAAGCATGACGAATTACTGATCGCTTTTACCAACCACCAAAACGAACCTTCATTGAATATCTTTCACAGCGCCTATTGCCTTCAAAGGGGTTAACGTGATCGGCAACGAAATATGCGAAATACATAACGAAGAAGACGTTATTTTTTCGCAAACCGTGAAACGTACATCGACTTTGATTATGGTCCTGATGACAGGATCAACGATTCCTACCCCTGGCTGCTATATATTTACGCCTGCGAGTTACATCTCCGATACCAAAAACACACCAACAAACGAGTCGTTGGAGCATGATTTCAACGAGTACCTGAAACCAGGAAAAGCCAAGAAAACTCCCGGTTCCATGTCCAATTCCCAAGCCTGATAAGCGATTAGGCCCTCAACTCCACGCCACCACCAATAACCCCGCCCCCAACACCAGGCACAACGGCGAATAAAACCACGTATCCAGCCGCGCAAACCGCGACCCACTGACCTTCTTGAAAAAACCCACCAACTCCGAATCCCCAATTGCCCTGGCAAACATCACTACGGCAATCGCGCTGATCCCCCACTGCAACGCCCGATGGGACACCGGCGAAAAGTACAACCCGGCACGCAGGCACACCAACAGTGCAATCGCCACCAACCCCATCGCCACCAAAAAGGTGCCCAGTGCCGAAGGTTTGAACGCCGGGCGTGGCCCGCTGGCGAATTCACCGGGAAGTTGGGGGATGGCGGCGAGGCTGCCGAGTTTGCCGCCGGCGGCCCAATACAAGTGGACCATGCTGATGCAGGTAAAAATGCCGACAATCCACCGTGCGACGACGAAGCTCATGACTGGCTCTCCCTGGAAAAGTGCGAAAAAGCATAGTCGCCCTGAGATTTTTTGCAGGCATTTCGTCGGCGGCTGATGGTAAAGTGCCACCCCATGAAAATCGCCCGTGCCGATCGCTCGCTCATTGCCTGGATGCTGTATTGCTGCGTCCTGTTCAATGTGTTCGCCTGCAGTATCGGTCACGGGCAGATGGTGGGGATGCAACTCAATGGGATTGGCGGTCAGTTCTGTACCGTAGACCCGCGCACCCAGGCCCCCAAGCCGACCCACTCCACCGGTGAGAACCTGCCCACGCTGTCCAAGGCGTTCGGTTGCCCGCCGTGTTCCACCGGCGGCATGGGGCCCGCGCTCAGTTCCAGCCTGAATGTGGCGGTGTTGCCGCAACCTCACGCCCCACCACCGGCCATCGTTCTGGCTGCTGACATCCCTGCCCGCTTCACCTGGCCCACGGCTAACCCGCGCGCGCCGCCCGCTTTCGCCTGATACCTGCGCTTTTTGATCTGCACTGACCTGCGTTTCCGTAAGAAAGTACGTACGGCTGTGCGTTGTTTTCAAGCCACGTTTTTCAGGATTCAACCATGAAGCATTTACCCCTGTTGGCAGGCCTGTTCGGCTGCCTGCCTGTCTGCGCCTGGGCGCTCGAACTGGCCCCGACCACCATCGATGGCCAACCAACGCCCGAGCCCGGCCTGGCCCTGGACCAACCCAGCGGCGTGGCGTCGCGGTTGGGGCTAAGCGTGCGGGAGACCCCGGCGTCGGTAGCCATCGCCAACCGCAATGATATCGAACGCCATGGCGCCAAGACCTTCCGCGATGCGGCCAACACCCTGCCCGGCGTCAACGCCAGCGCGCCGCCGGGGTTTGGCGGTTTTGTGTCCTATCGCGGGTTTACCAGCAGCCAGATCACCCAGATGTTCAACGGCATCAACGTCGCCACCGGCCTGGATCTATGATCGGGTGGAACTGGTGGGCGGCCCCTCCTCCCTGATCAACGGCGCCGGCGCCGTCGGTGGCTCGCTCAACTATGTGACCAAGCTGGCCACCCGCGAGGAACAGGCCGCCGAGGGCCAACTGACCTATGGCAGCTACGACACCGCCGGCATGGCCTTCGGCGTCAACCATGCGCTCACCGAGCCGAGCGCCGAGGTGCAGCATTACGCGCGCCTGGATGTGAGCCGCAACACCAACCACAGTTATATCGACCGTGACCAGCGCGACGCCTGGAGCCTGGCGTTTTCCTTACTCAGCGACCTCACACCCAGCCTGTCCCACACGCTGGCCTTGGAGTATCAGGATGAGCATGAAGACAGTCCTTACTGGGGCACGCCGGTGCTCAACCCCAAGGCTGGCGAATTGAAGATCGACACGCACAACCGGTTCAACAACTACAACGTCGCCGATGGCCGCTACGAGCAGCGAACACTGTGGGCGCGCTCGATCATCGACTACCGGATCAACGACAGCACCACGCTGAAAAACACCCTCTACCATCTCGACAGCCAGCGCGATTATCGCAACCTGGAAACCTACCAGTACACCGCCGATAACCGTGCGGTGAACCGCTCGACTGCCTACCAGGTGCGCCATCAAGGTGAACAGAACGGCAACCAGTTCGAACTGCGCCATGACGCCAGCTTGCTGGGGCTGGCGACCACCTGGTCCGGCGGTTTTGAGTACAAGGTCAACAGCACCACCAACAGCCCATTGAATGTATCCGGCAAAAGCACGGTGGACCCAAACCACTACAACCCTGGCAATTTTTATGACATACCGGGCACCCGGCCGGGATTCGTAAGGGACAAGACCAACGCGGTGACCACCCAAGCGCTGTTTGTGGAAAACCGGCTGGGCCTTAGCGACAAACTATCCCTGCTCACTGGCCTGCGTTACGACGCTATCGACCTGGATGTCACCAACCACCGCGTGGTCACGGCGAGCAACCCCCGCCACTTCAAGCGCAGTTGGGAACCGGTGACCGGCCGCGCCGGCCTGACGTACCAGTTCATGCCATCCGCCAACGTGTACGTGCAATACAGCACCGCCGCCGAGCAGCCCACTACCACCACACAAGTATTTGATGTATCGACCGGCAAACAGTGGGAAGTGGGCAGCAAGTTCGACTACCTGGACGGTCGTGGCTCCGCCACCGTCGCGGCCTATCGGATCGAGCGCAAGGACTTTGCCGTGACCGATCCGCTGGACCCGACCAACAGCATCCCGGTCGGCGCGCAGTCGTCCAAGGGTATCGAGGTGGCCAGTTCGCTGCGTATCACTCCAGCGCTTCTGGCAGAGGGCAACTTCGCCTGGGTAGACGCCGAATACGATGAGTTCAACGAGAAGATCGCCAGCGGCGCTGTGGTCTCACGCAAGGGCAACACGCCAACCAACGTACCCAAGCGTGTAGGCAACCTGTGGCTGACTTATGATTTTGCCGATGACTGGCAAGGCGGGGTGGATACGCGGTATGTGGCCCAAGTGTATGCCGACAATGCCAATACGCTGACCGTACCGGCCTACACCCTGTTCGGCAGCTTCCTGCGCTACAAGGTGGACTCGCACACCTCGGTGACCGGTCGGGTACGCAACCTGACTAACGCGGTGTACGCCGAGTTTGCCCATGTGTCGCCGGCTTACTATTTGGGATCGCCAAGAACGTTCGAGGTGGCCGTACACACCCGGTTCTAAGCCCGGCAATACCCTCCGAACGCGGGAGCAGGCTTGCTTGCTCCCGCACTTTTGAGGACCACTCGAAAGCAAGAACGGGGGTTATTTCAGACTCGCTTCAACCTTCCCCGCCACCTCCTCGGTCAACCATGCCTTCCACACCTCAGGGTGTTCTTTCATAAACACCTGGGCCACCTCGCGTGGCGCCGTGTGATTCTCGCTCATGGTCGCCAAGGCTTTATTCAATGGTTCGATCGGAAACTCGACCTTTTCAAAGAATGCCGCGATCTGAGGGTGTTCTTTCTGGAACGGCGTGGACACGCCGATACTCAACCTGGATGCCAACGACCGCGTCGGCTTTGGATCAGGATTATCCGCATCCGTCAGGGTTTTCCAGGCCTCGGCGTCGAACGGTGGTTCCTCCAGCTGGATGAGTTTGTAGCGCCCCATCAAAGGCGTAGGCGACCAGTAGTAGAACAAGACCGGTTTGCCCCGGCGTATCGACGAGGCGATCTCGGCATCCAGTGCCGCGCCGGAACCGCTGCGGAAATTCACGTAGCTGTCGTCCAGGCCATACGCCTTGAGTTTCTGTTTGTTGACCACTTCCGAGGTCCAGCCGATGGGGCTGTTGAGAAAGCGCCCTTTACCGGGGGACTCCGGGTCTTTGAACACGTCCTTGTAACGCGCCAGGTCCTTCACGCTTTTAAGCTCCGGCGCCAGCGGCTTGAGCCCTTTGGCGGGGTCGCCCTTGACCACGTACTCCGGCACCCACCAACCTTCGGTCGCGCCTTTGACCGTATCGCCCAGGCCCACCACCTTGCCTTCGGCCTCTGCCTTGACCCACACCGGGCTGCGGCCGGCCCACTCTTCGCCGATCACCTGGATGTCATTCTTGGCCAGGGCGGTTTCCAGGGTGATGGTGGTGCCGGGCAAGGTGTCGGTGGGCAGGTCATAACCCTTCTCGACAATCACTCGCAGTATTTCGGTGATCAGGCTGCCGCTTTCCCAGTTCAGGTCGGCAAAGTGCACCGGTGCCTGTGCGGCACAAACCGGCAGCGAAGCCATGGACAGGCTCAGGGTCGTCAGCGACGCGGCCAACAGCGTTCTCAATCCTTTCATGCCCTTGCACCTCGCGATATCGCAGCAGATAGCGGACGGCTTTGCTGCTTATGCGCGAAGCCTCTGAGTAGTTAAGTCAACTCAACTGTAGTAGAGGTTCCGGGAGATAGGAGATGTTCGCAGGATGTGCGGATTATTCACTAGCCTTGAACGTGACCAATTCACCCTTGCGCCACTTGGCGGCCTTGCCGGTCACGGCCTTGAGGGTTTTGGTCAGGCCTTCCTGCAATTGTTCGTTGGCGGCAAACACCAGCATCACACTGTGGCCTTCCTTGAACACGATGCCCTGGCCTTCGGCCGAAGAAACAAAGGCGTAGTCGCCCAGGCCATACACCGTCAATTTGATATCGCGAAACTTGAGTTCGAACTTGCCACCTTCGCGACTGGGTAATACCGCTGCGCGGAAATGGTCGCCTACTTTGAGTTCCAGGCGGGGTTTGTCATCCACCACCATCGCCGCTTCGGTATCGATTTCAGCGATGTAGATGCCTTCCGGCGTCTGCTCAGTGATGTAGACGAAACGGGATTGAAACTGCTTGACCAACTTTGCGCGCAAATCACCCAGCACGAACAACGCGTGCATATCCAGATTACTGACTGCCAAGGAAACGCCCCCACATCGAAAAGAGCGCCGTCCGCCAAAGGCGGGCAGCACAAAAAAACGGCCATTTCGGCACGGTTACACACATTTTTTGAAAAAAACTGAAGAAGATCCCGCTGCCCTGCCAGAGGCAGGTACAGGCGTACACGACAAGCCTCACGCGAGGTCATCCTGCGCCACAGGAAATCACAGGTTCAATAGCCAGAGAATACCGGTCGACCCGCTTCAGAGAATAACCCTATTAAAAACGCAGTTTCCGACAGCTCATACAATTGAAAACACGAGCGCTGGAACCAGGTGCCACCCGCCGACGACAATACTAAAACAGCTACGGGGGTCAAAACCACCCGTAACGCTGCTGGTGTATCAACAAGATCGATCGACAGGAGCTGACCATGCAACGACGTCACTACGACGCTACGTCTTCCCGCACTCGTTCATCATGTCAGGAAGAACGGCAATACTACTGCTTGCACAGCGTCAAGGGGTACTCCAATTCAATTCTTTACCAAGTGGTACCCGCCGGGCGCAACTTCTTTCATATCCTTGAAGTGACCAGCGGCAGAATCAAAGGCTTTCGCAGTGACCACATCCAGGCCTGCGAACTGGCCAAGCAGTTGGAAACCAGCCTGCACGGTGCAATCGTTTCGTCACCTGGATGACTTTACTGCGCCGTCGCCCCTCAACAACTGCCATACTGGCCCGTCGATTGAAACTTGCCCCGTGCGGGTCAGGTTTCATCAGTGCAGTTGATTACCTCGAAGGGAAGGCGATACGTGACGGAATTTGATATTGGCGAATTTTTCATCCATGGCGACGCAAGGGAAGTAGACGGTGAGTTTCAAGCGGTGATCGTGATGCGTGCCAAGCCGCCGCTGACTGCCGTCACCCTGCATCAGGTTGAAAAAGACCGCTGGTTCAAGACCCTGGACACCGCCGCTGCCGCCGGAAAAGAATCCGCCCTGGCACTCAAGACGGCCGTGGATTCAGGCGCATTGACTTCCTGACAATCCGATCGAACTCCTGCGCGGCACAGCTCTCCCATGCATAACGATGCTCAGCCTGCAGGGAGAAACCCATGGATACGACTAGCCCAACGCTGCAAACCTTGTTCGAACAACTGGGCCTGGATTCAAGCCAGGAAGCCATCGAACGATTCACGGCAGAGCACCGCCTGCCAGACGATATAAAGCTGATCGATGCGCCGTTCTGGAGCGAGCAACAGGCCGCTTTCCTCAGGGAGCAGTTGCATGTCGACGCAGAATGGGCGCCGGCCGTGGACGACCTCAACGCCCTGCTGCACGAACCTCCCCAGGCCTGACGCTCTTCGCGGCTTGCGGCTTATACCCCAGGCGCAAGCCGCCCCAATGCCGCCCCTTGACCATGATCGGCACCGACAAGTCGTGCATCAACTCGCCGGTATCGCGGGTGTAGGTCTGCAATAACACGGCTTGTTGATGGCTGCCGCAGCGAATCCCGGTACGGTCGTCAAACTTGCGCTTGGTGCGGTTCTGTACCGCATCGACCTGGGCGTCGCCGGTCAAGGCCTGGGAAAACGCATTATTGTGCGTGGGCACATAGCCCTGCTGTGTGCAGGCGATGGCAAACACCAGCCCCTCATGACGCGGCAACAACGCTTCCTGGATCGCCGGCAGGACCTGATCGGTGTAGCCGTCAAATCGTGTGTGGTACTTGCTCGGACGAGTGTTGGGAATGGGCGTGTAAGTGCGGTCGAACAAATCGTCCAGGCTGATGCGATTTTGCTGCACATCGGCCTCCATTTGTGCCGCTATGCGGCTGGCGCCCTCACGCGCCAAGTCGTAGACGCGCTGGTGATAGTCGTCCAGCCCGACTTCCGCCAGGCGCTCGCTGATGGTTTCGGCCTGCCCTTCCATTTGCACCGCGGCATCGGCCAGTTGCCGGGTTTGCTGGTCGCTCACGTCCAGATCGCTGCGCATCTGCTCCACGGCATGGAACAGGCTGTCGAGTTGGGTGCGGTTGGTATCGGTGCCCAGGGCGATCTCATTGACTTGCCCTTCCACATCCGCCGCCAGGCTGGCGATGCTGTGCAGCTGTTCGCCGGCGCGTTCCACCTGCTCGACGCCAGTGTTCAGGTCCGCTGACAACTGGCGAATCTGCTCCACCACCTGGGCCGTGCGCTGCTGGATATCCGCGACCATCACCCCGACTTCATCGGTGGCCGTGGCCGTGCGGCCGGCCAGCCCGCGAACTTCGTCGGCCACCACGGCGAAGCCCCGCCCGTGCTCCCCGGCGCGCGCCGCCTCAATGGCGGCGTTAAGCGCCAGCAGGTTGGTCTGGCTGGCGATGGACTGAATCACCAGGGTCACGCGCTGGATTTCTTCGCTGCGCTGGCTCAAGGCCTCGATCAGCTCGCGACTGGCATTGGCGCGCTGGCTGAGCTGGTGCATGCGGGTGATCGACTGGGCCAGCACCTCACGGCCTTCGGTACTGCGCTGATGGGCCTGGCTGGCGGCGCCCAGGGCGTCGCGGCTCAATTGCGAGGTGACCTGCTCGGTGCTGATCATCACTTCGGCGCTGCTGACAATCTGCTTGGCCGCACTGAGTTGGGACTGTACGCGGGCGGCCAACTGCTTGACCGAATAGGCCACGCCGGCAGCAGACAGTGCGTTATGGCTGGTGGTGTAGGACAGGTCGCGGGTCAGGTCGCCAATCGCATCGTTGGCCGCGGATTGCGCCATGACCGGCTTGGAATGTTTAAGGCGCGGTAGCCAGATCACCAGTACCGCCAAAGGCAGGCAGAGGTAAAGCGGCAGGTTGGCAAATGCCAGGCCCAGCAATACCAGCACCAGGGCGGTGCTCTGCATAAGCGGCGTGAGCCAACCGGGCAACCCGCGTACCACCGCTTGCGGTGGCACTGCTGCGCCCATCAGAGTTCCGTCTCCAGCCATCGTCGTTACCCCGCTGCTTGTCGTTATTGTCTCTGCATTAAACGCCACTACCAGGCCATTATCCATGGGCCTTTAGTGGGGTAGCGTGCAATAGATCAATAGACGGGAGGAGTAACGGGTCTTTCTCTGGGGGACCGCTTGAACAATCCCCCAGTTTCACCGCATCAGGCTTGGCGCTGGTGCTTGTCGATCTGCTCGTGGCGCTCTTGGGCTTCGATGCAGTACTTGGTGGTAGGGCTGATCAGCAGGCGCTTGAGGCCGATAGGCTCGCCGCTGTCATCGCACCAGCCAAAGGAATCTTCCTTGATGCGTTCCAGTGCCCGCTCAAGCTGCGGCAGCATGCGCTGGTCGCGGTCGATGGCGTTGACCAGCCAGGTGCGCTCTTCTTCCACGGAAGCGGCGTCGGCCGGGTCAGCCGGGGTATCCAGGCTTTCAATGGCGATACGGTTCTGTTCAATGCGCTCGTGGTGTTCCACTTTCATGTCTTGCAGCAACTTCTCAAAAAAAGCGTGCTGTTCGGCATTCATGTAGTCATCCGCCGGCATGGCCAGCAACTTTTCCTTTGTCATTGATTTCTCTATAAAAAATACGTGCATTAAGGCGAATAAGGGAGCGTTCCGGTCGACCTTTGCAGGCCTCGGAAGGGCGCCATCCATTCCAAGCGCCACCCGGCACTCAATTTACGAGGGGCGGCAGTCTAAGGCCGACTTGAGGGCGCAGCAACTGAAAAGACAGGCATTTTTACCGATACAACCCCAAAAGGCACCAGGACGGGCTTGGCGAACGGTTATCGGAGTGCGTTTATAGCAAGAAATTCAGTCTTGTGGAGCTATATAGAAGACAAACGGTTGAAACAGACGGTTGATGATCCATTGTGGGAGGGGCTTGCCCCCTCCCACATGGAGTTGTGTTGCCCTTTAAGCCGTATCAGCGCTTGAGCTTGCGCTTGTTGCGGTATTGGTCGATGACGACGGCCACCACGATGATCAAGCCCTTGATGATGTCCTGGATATACGCGTCCACACCGACAAAGGTAAACCCACTGGCCATCACGCCCAGGATCAGTGCGCCGATCACCGTGCCGGTGATACGCCCTACCCCGCCCGCCAGGCTGGTGCCGCCGATCACTGCCGCCGCAATCGCATCCAGCTCATAAGACATCCCCATGCCTGCCTGGCCGGTGGCGGCGCGGGCCGAGGCCACCACGCCAGCCAGGCCTGCCAGAAGACCGGCGATGCTGTAGACGATGATCAAGTGGCGCTTGACATTGATCCCCGAAGTCCGCGCCGCCTGCATGTTGCCGCCGATGGCGTAGGTGTACTTGCCGTACTTGGTGTAGCGCAGGGCGATATGGAAGATCACCGCCACCACCAGGAAGATGATCACCGGCATCGCGCCATGGCCGATGGCGGTGTACGAATCCGAGAGCATGCTCACCGGCTGGCCTTCGGTGTAATAACGCGCCAGGCCACGGGCCGAGACCATCATGCCCAGGGTCGCAATAAAGGGAGGAATACCGGTGACGGCGATGATACTGCCGTTGATCGCCCCGGCCAGCAACCCCACCCCCAGGCCCATGGCGACCGGGATCCAGACCGGCAAGTCCGTCAGGCTGGGGAATACCGCCCGGGAAAAATCGGAAGTCTGCGCCAAACTCGCGGCAATCATCGCCGACAGCGCCAGCACCGAGCCGGACGACAAGTCGATCCCCGTGGTAATGATCACTTGGGTCACGCCAATGGCCAGCAGGCCGATGATCGACACTTGCAGAATCATCAGCACCAGGCGCTGGGAATTCATCAAAAAGCTCTGGTCCCGCACAATCCAGCCGAACATCTCAAACACCAGGCCGATGCCGATCAGCACCAGGAAGATGCTCAGCTCGGTAGGCAATCGCCGCCGGTGCTTGACCGGTACCGTGGCAGGCTTGTTGTCTGTTATTGCGTTCATAGCCAATCACCTTCTTATTCTGTGGCGCGGGCCAACCGCAGGCCCGCGCGGCTGCTCGTCAGTGGACCGCGGTCATACCGGAGGCCAACTGCATGACTTTTTCCTGGGTCGCATCCGCGCGGTCCAGGGTGCCCATCAGTTCGCCTTCGTGCATCACCATCACCCGATCGCTCATGCCCAGCACTTCGGGCAGCTCCGAGGAAATCATGATCACCGCCATGCCTTCGCTGGCGAGGAACGAGATCAAGCGATAGATCTCGGCCTTGGCCCCCACATCGATGCCCCGGGTGGGTTCATCCAGGATCAACAACCGTGGGTTGGTCATCAGCCAACGGGCGAGCAAGGCTTTCTGTTGGTTGCCGCCCGACAGGGTGTCGATGCACTGTTCCAGGGACGGGGTTTTCACCCGCAGCTTCTTGCACATGTCTTCGCACAGCGCGCGCAGGGCTTTCTGCTGGATAAAGCCATTGCCTGAATAGTGCGACAGCACCGCCATCTCCATGTTTTCCAGCACCGACAGGCAGGGGAACAGGCCACTGAGCTTGCGGTCTTCGGTCAACAGCGCAAAACCTTTTTCAATAGCCATGTGCGGGTCGCTGATGCGTACCGCCTGGCCATCCAGGGTGATCTGGCCACCGTCGCTTGGGGTAATGCCGAACAGGGTCTCCGCCACGTTGGTGCGGCCCGAGCCCATCAACCCGGCGATGCCGAGGATCTCGCCGGCGTGCAGGTCGAACGACACGTCCTTGAACACTCCGTCCAGGCGCAGGTCGCGCACCGACAGCAGCAAGTCGCCAATCGGAGTCTCACGCACCGGGAACAACTGGCTCAGTTCACGGCCCACCATCATCGAGATCAGGCTGTCACTGTTCATGCTGTCGGCGCGTTGCAGGCCGATATACTGGCCGTCACGGAACACCGCCACTTCATCGGCGATGGCGAACACTTCGTTCATTTTGTGGGTGATGTAGACGATCCCTTTGCCCTGGGACTTGAGGTCGGCAATGATCGAAAAGAGGTGGGCGACTTCCTTCTCGGTAATCGCCGATGTGGGCTCATCCATGATCAGGATGTCGGAGTCGTAGGACACCGCCTTGGCAATCTCGACCATCTGCCGCTCGGCGATGCTCAGGTTGCCCACCTGCTCTTCCGGGTCGAGGTTGATGCGCAGGCGCGCCAGCAACTCGGCGGTGCAGCGGTGCATTTCGCGATGGTTGACCATGTGCAGGCTGTTGAGCTGCTCGCGGCCGATCCAGATATTCTCGGCGATGCTCATGTGCGGCATCAGGTTGAGTTCCTGGTGGATCATGGCGATCCCGGCCTTTTGCGCCGCCAGCGGTGTTTCAAACACGATCGGCTTGCCGCGCAGGCGGATTTCACCGGCGTCGGGCTGGTAGATGCCGGCGATGATTTTCATCAAGGTCGACTTGCCCGCGCCGTTCTCCCCCATCAGCGCCAGCACGGTGCCGGGGCGCACGCGCAGTTGCACATCGGCCAGGGCCACGACGCCGGGAAAGCCTTTGCTGATATTGACGATTTCCAGCAGGTAGGGTTCTTCCAGCGGCAACGGCTGGATACCGGGAGGCTGCGAGACAGCGGCTTGAGCGAGCATAAAGAAGTACTCCATCGGCAAGGCGGGCACGACCGCCCTGCCGTTTCGTTGTTGTTATGTCAGGGCTACTTGAACTTGGCGACGTTGTCCGGCGTGATCAGTTGGAACGGGATGATCACGTTCTGCTCGATGGGTTCGTTCTTGGCCATCTTGCGCGCCGTTTCGACCGACTTGTCCGCCTGGCCCTTGGCATCCTGGAACGCCGACACCGTCATGTCGCCCTTGGTGATCGCGTTGAGGCCATCCGGCGTGCCGTCGACACCCGCGATCAGCACGCCTTTCTTGCCTGCCGATTTCAGCGCCATGGACGCGCCAATCGCCATTTCATCGTTATTGGCCAGCACCGCGTCGAAATCGCGGCCTTGAGTCAACCAGTCATTGACCAAGGTCATGCCCCTGTCACGCAACCAGATGCCGGTCTGTTCCTGCTCGATCTTGATGCCTGGGTACTTGGTCAGGACCTCCTTCACGCCCTTGGTGCGGTTGGTGGTGGAATTGTTCGCCAGGTCACCCAACAGAATCACGACGTTGCCCTTGCCGCCGAGTTTTTCGGCGATGTATTGCATTTGCAACTTGCCGGCCTCGATGTCATCGGACACCACCGCCGCGACGCCTGGGGCGAGCGTCGCGCTGTCAGGACGGCGGTTGACGAACACCAGCGGAATTTTTGCAGCGGTAGCGGCCTTGATAATGTTCGCCGTAGAGGCGGTGTCCACCGGGTTGACGATGATGGCGTCGACTTTCTGGCTGATAAAATTCTCGACCTGGCTCAGTTGCTTGACCACATCGGCGCGGGCGTCTTCGAACTGCAACTGCACGCCGTCACCTTTTGGATAGGACTTGGCTTGCTTGTCCATGTCTTCGCGCAGGTAGGTTAGGAACGTGTCATCGAAGGCGGACATGCTCACGCCTATCTTCAGGTCGGCAGCCGAGGCAACACCGCTGGCCAGGAGCATGGACAGGGCCAGCGCGGTAAAACGGATCGGGGTCTTCATGAACGGTCTGTCTCCAGTTTCTTGTTGGTTTTGTGGACGTTGCGTTTATCAGAGGTTGCGTTTATCAGCGCTCGGCGGGCAGTCGCACGACCGGTGCGCCGGGAATGCAGCAGACCAGCGCGCCGTGGTTTTCGACGCACAGCACATTAAGGAAGGAGAAGTAGAACGGCCGGGCGCGGGGCAGAGCGCGGGGCGTTTGGGCGGGGCGTAAAACTCGCAGTACAGCGTTGAAGATTTTCATCTGACGGTACCTGGTTGTTTTTGATCTTGTTTTTGTTGAGTCGCCGGGGATCGGGCCCAGACGTACTTTATGCAACCTGGAAAAGACTTTATTGGAAAATAATTTCCATATCAACTTGTTTTAGAATTTAATTCTATTTTTGTTGAAACCACCTGCTGGCGCTCGGCGCTCAGGCGTGCGGCGTCCAATATACGGGTGGTTTCCAGGGCGTCATAGGCGCTCACGGGCAACACGCCCTGCCCTTGCACAGCGGCTTGCAACTGGCGATAGAACTGCGTCCAGCAACCTTTCTCCGACGGCACCCGCTCGCGCTCCCCGCCGTGTTCGAACCAGCCCCAACGGCGATGCTCTTCAGCGCCCCAGTGCTCGCCTTCGGTTTTCGGTGATTTGCCGGCCATCAGCGCTTCTTCCTGACCGTCGAGCCCCTCCACGGTGTAACAGCCCGCACTGCCACTGACGCGAAAACGCGGGGCCTGGCTGTTTTGCAGGGCATTGCCCCACAGGTGGGAAATCACCCCGTTGGCGTGGGTCAGGGACACGAAAAAACCGTGGTCGACGCTGGGGTGTTCGGCCGTGTAGTGCAACTGCGCGAACACCCGGTCCACCGGGCCGAACAATTGCAGCGCCTGGTCCACCAGGTGGCTGCCCAAATCGCGCAGCCAGCCACCGCCGCTGGCGTTGCCCACCGCTTGCGGGCTGTAGCGTTCCACCCGCGACTCAAACCGGGTAATGGTGCCCAGGGCACCGGCGTCGATGAGCTTGCGCAGGGTCAGGTAATCCGAGTCCCAACGCCGGTTCTGGTAGACGCTCAGCAACACTTCATGGCGCTCGGCGGCAATGATCAGTGCATGGGCCTGTTCGGCGTTGGCGGCGAAGGGTTTGTCGCTGACCACCGCCAGGCCATGTTCGATGGCTTCCAGCACCAGCGCCGGGCGGCCTTTGAGAGTGGTAGAGATAACGAGGGCGTCGACCCCGGCTTCGACGATCTGGCCGATGCAGTCGAAGGCTTGGAGGCCGGGGTGGTCGGTATTCAACTGTTGGCGGCGCTCGGGGGAACGGGTGACGACGCCAACAAACGTGGCGCCGGGCAGTGTTGCAATCAGCGGCGCATGAAAAAAGCGCCCTCCATGGCCGTAGCCGACTAGTCCGATTCGCATGAACTCACTCCTTCTTAGAAGTGGAAACCGAGTCAAATGTGGGAGGGGGCTTGCCCCCGATAACAGTGTGTCAGTCAAAAAAAATTTATCTGACCCACCGCCATCGGAGGCAAGCCCCCTCCCACACCGACTGCATTCCACCTGTGGATTTGCGATCAGCCGTAGAAGTGCGGGCGATCCGGCAGGCTGATCTTGACGATCTGCTCACTGCCCTGCGCCTGGATACACGCATCCGCCGCCACCGCCGCCGCGAAACCATCCCACGCCGACGGCCCACCGACCTGGCCAGCGCGCACGCTGTCGATGAACGCCTGCAACTCCACGTCATACGCGCCGATGAACCGGTCTTTCCAATCCATCAGAATCGCATTGGACAACTTCGCGCCGCTGCGCAGTTGCACCTGGGAAGGCTCCGGCAATTTGGCGATACCGGTCTCCCCCACCACTTCGCACTGGATGTCATAGCCGTATTGGCAGTTCACGAACACTTCCACGTCGATACGCGTGCCCTTGGCGGTCTCCAGCAGCACGATCTGCGGGTCGCGCAAGTGCGCCAACGCCTTGCTGGTCTTGCGCGGAAACACCACTTGCACGGAAACGTAGTCGTCGTTGAGCAACCAACGCAGTACGTCCAGCTCGTGGATCAAGGTGTCGGTGATCGCCATGTCGGTCTTGTAGTTCTCACCTACCGTCGGGTTGCGGTGGGCGCAGTGCAGCATCAACGGCTCGCCGATCTGGCCGCTGTCGATCACCGCCTTGAGGGCGCGATAGCCTTCGTCATACGGACGCATGAAGCCCACTTGCACCAGGCGCTTGCCGTGGGCCACTTCGGCGTCGACGATCCGGCGGCAGCCTTCGGCAGTCACCGCCAGGGGTTTTTCACAGAACACCGGTTTGCCGGCGGCGATGGCGGCGAGTACGAATTCTTCATGGCTGGGACCCCAGGAGGTCACCAGGATGGCTTCAACCTGTGGCGAGTTGATCAGCGCATGGCCGTCCGGGTACACCTCGGCGCCCAGTTTCAAATCCGCGACCACCTTGGCCGCTTGCTCAAGGTTGATGTCGGTCACCGCCACCACCTGGCTATTGAGCAGGGTCTGGCTGCAACGACGAATATGGTCACGGCCGATGGCACCGGTACCGATCACTCCAAGCTTCAACGACATACAAACACTCCTCTTGTTATTAGTACTGCCGGGCCTTCGCCAGGTGTTCATTGAGTTTTTTTGCAGCGGCATTCGTGCGTTCGCTGGTGGACACCTGCGCCACGCCCACCCGCCACCACGACAGGTAGCCGTGGACCATGGTTTTGGGCAGGACCTTGATGTCGATCAGGGTCGAGACCGTTTGCGTGCGCGCATCGGCCAGCGCGGCCTGGAGTTGCTCGACGCTGCTGACCTTGTAGGTCTTGCAGCCATAAGCCGCCGCGCTCATGGCGAAATCCACCGGCACCAGGCCGCCGTCGAGCTTGCCGCTCTCGGGGTTGCGGTAGCGGAACTCGGTGCCGAAGCTGTCCATGCCGTTACCGATCTGCAGGTTGTTGATGCAACCGAAGGCCATGTTGTCCAGCAGCACCACGTTGATCTTGCGGCGCTCCTGGATCGAGGTGGCCAGCTCGGAATGCAACATCATGTAGGAGCCATCGCCGACCAGCGCATACACCTCCTTGGTTGGTTCGGCCAGCTTCACGCCGAGGGCGGCGTTGATCTCGTAGCCCATGCACGAGTAGCCGTATTCGACGTGATAGGTGTTCACGCCTTTGCTGCGCCAGGCGCGCTGCAGGTCGCCGGGCAGGCTGCCGGCGGCGGCGACGATGATCGCATCGTCGGCCAGGCTGTCGTTGAGCACGCCGAGCACCCGGCTCTGGGTCAGGCAGGAACCGGTCAGCTCGATAAATTCACGCAGTACCGCACGGTCCAGGTGGTCGTCGACTTCCGGCACGAAGGCATCGCCCGAGTACTCCACCTGATGCACACGGTCCACTTCGGCATCCAGTTGCGCCTTGGCGTCACGCACCTGTTCACCCCAACCGGAGCGGTAATCGCCCAGGGCGTCGGCCAGCGCGTCGAGGGCAACTCTGGCATCACCCAGCACCTGTACGCCGTCGAGTTTCAACGCATCGCAGGGGCTGATATTCAGGTTGAGGAACTTGACCTCGGCATGCTTGAACAGCGACTTGGACGAGGTGGTGAAGTCGGTGTAGCGGGTGCCGATGCCGATGATCAGATCCGCCTCGGGCGCCAACAGGTTGGCCGCCAGGCAGCCGGTTTCGCCAATGCCGCCGACGTTAAGCGGGTGGCTGGACACCAGCGCGCTTTTACCCGCTTGAGTCTCGGCGAACGGAATATCAAAGCGCTCGGCGAAGGCTTGCAGCGCGGCATTCGCGCCGGCGTACTTGACCCCGCCACCGCAGATGATCAGCGGTTTGCGCTTGCCGCGAAAAGCCGCCAACGCATCGCCGATCATCGCCGCGCTGGGCGGGCGCCGGTCAATACGGTGCACGCGCTTTTGCAGGAAGTAATCCGGGTAGTCCCAGGCTTCGGCCTGCACATCCTGGGGCAGCGCCAAGGTCACGGCGCCGGTTTCCGCCGGGTCGGTCAACACACGCATGGCATGGATCGCGGCGCTCATCAGTTGCTCGGGACGGTTGATGCGGTCCCAGTACTTGCTCACCGAGCGAAATGCATCGTTGGTGCTGATGCTCAAGTCGTGGAACTGCTCGATCTGTTGCAGCACCGGGTCGGGCTGGCGACTGGCGTACACATCGCCGGGCAGCAACAGCAACGGAATACGGTTGGCGGTGGCGGTCGCCGCGGCGGTGAGCATATTCGCCGCGCCGGGGCCGACCGATGCGGTGCACGCGTAGATCTTGCGGCGCAAATGCTGCTTGGCAAAACCGATGGCGGCATGGGCCATGCCCTGCTCGTTGCGGCCCTGATGCACCACCAGGTCGCCACTGTCCTGCTCCAGCGCCTGGCCCAGGCCCAGCACGTTGCCGTGGCCGAAAATCGTGAACACCCCGGCGACAAACTTGCTCTGTACGCCATCGACTTCGACGTATTGGTTATCCAGAAACTTCACCAGGGCCTGGGCCATGGTCAGTCGGGTTGTGGTCATGTCGCCCCCCTTAACGTTTTTGCAGGTGGGCAATGCTTGCGCCCAAGGCCTGCTGGATATCCGCCAACTCATGCACACTTTTCGCGAACGGCTCGAACGACAGGTAGCCGCTGTAGCCGGTGCTGAGCAAGGTGTCGATCTGTGCGGCATTGCCAAGAATATCGCCCTCGCCCACCAGTACGCGGTGGCCGTCACGGATCGAGTTGAGCGGCGCCTGGGCATCTTCCACGCCGGAGATATGGACCAGGCCGGTCAGTTGCGGGAAGAACTCCTGCTCGCCGGCCAAGTGATGGTGGAACGTGTCATGGACCAGGCGGAACACGTCCAGGCCACCGATGGACTGGATCGCGTCCACCGCCACGCGTTTGCGGCGCATCGAACATTCTTCGAACCCCAGGGGCTCGACGAAACCCAGAAGCCCATACTCGCGCAGGATCGGCGCCAGCTCGCTCAAGGCGGTGCGCAAACCGGCGGCGCGCTGCGCCTCATTGCGCGTGTCGCCGGGCTCATTGAACGGGCACATCACCAGGCCTTGGGCACCGCATTCACGGGCATAGGTGGCCAGCTCGATCGCCTGGGCGCGGCGTTCGTCGTTCCAGACGTCAAAGGGGTACAGCGCGTTGATCGACAGCACCGTAATGCCCTGCGCCGCGCATAACTCACGCACGCGGCTGGCGGGCGTGCCGTATTCGATTTGACGGTCTGCGAGGTCATTGCGGATCTCGATGGCGTCGCACTTGAGCGCAACCGCCAAGCCGATGAAGTCCGGCAGGGACAGGTTGGGCGCGACCATGCGGTTAAGGGCAAAACGTAGAGGCGACTTCATTGTTGTTGTTCTCCGTCCAAAACCGCTTAAAGGTCCAGCAGCCAGCTGTGCTGCGGGTCGTTGTGAAAGTGCCAGGCACGCTTGGGGCCGGCCATGACGTTGAGGTAATAAGATTCGTAGCCATACGGCACGCTGACCGGGTGATAACCCTTGGGCACCACCACCAGGTCGCTGTTTTCCACCGCCATGGCCTGGTCGATGCTGCGATCGTCGGTGTACACCCGCTGGAACACGAAGCCCTGGGGCGGGTTGACCTGGTGGTAGTAGGTCTCTTCCAGGAAGCTCTGGTGCGGCAGGTCGTCGGTGTCGTGCTTGTGCGGCGGGTAGCTCGATGAATGCCCCGACGGCGTGCGCACTTCCACCACCAGCAGCGAATGGGCCGGCTCGCTGTCGGGCAGGATGTCGCACACATAACGCGTGTTGGCGCCTTTGCCGCGCACACTGCGCTTGCAGTCTTGGGGGCGGATCAGGCGTGGTTCGTAACCCTGCGTACCGGGCGCGGCGCACACCGCAATCTGCACGTCGCTCAAGGCGGTAACCTGGGCCGAGGTGCCAGGCGGCAGGTAGGCGGCGAACGGCGACTTGTCTTCAAATACCGACTGGCGATCACCGAGGTTCTGCCAGTTGAACCCTTCGCCTTCGATATTCACCCGGCCGCTGAGCAGTACCAGGCACAGCTCCTTGTCGCCGGCGCTGACCGGCAGCGTTTCGCCCAGGCTCAAGCGGTAGGCACTGAAACCGACGTACTCAAGGCGCCCTTGTTCCAGGGCAACCATGGTCTGCCCGCGTTTGCTGCTTTTAACCAACAAGCTCATGGTTGGGTCCTCTCATTGAGCAGAGCGCGCAAGGTGTCGTAACCCTTTTTCGCGTAGATATAGCTGGGCGCCACGGCCGGGTCCTGCTCGGCTTCCACCACCAGCCAACCCTTGTATCGCGCGGCCAGCAGCACATCGAGCAGCTCGGCAAAGTCGATATCGCCATCGCCGGGCACCGTGAAGGTGCCGTTGACGATGCAATCGGGGAAGCTCCACATCTGGTTGCGCGCCAGTTGCACCACGGGCTTGCGCACGTCCTTGAAATGCACGTGGCAGACGCGCTCGATATGCGTGCGCAGCACTTGGAGAGGCTCGCCGCCGCCCATGTAGCAGTGGCCCGAGTCGAACAACAGACCGACTTCCGGCCCCGTTCGCCGCATCAGTTGGTCGATGTCTTCGGGGGACTCGACGTAGGCCCCCATATGGTGGTGGTACGCCAGGCGCACGCCCTGGGACAGGGTAAAGCGCGCCAGTTCCGTGAGCTTGTCGGCGTAGTCCTGCCAGGCCTGCTCGCTGTGAAAACGCGGGCGTTCGATCAGGCGAATGCGCGAGCCCTGGATCGAATCGGCCACCTCGCCGTACACCAGCACCGTGGCGCCGTTGTGTTTGAGTAACTCGATATGGCCGGCAATCGCGTCGATTTCCTCGGCCACCGAACGCCGCGCCAGGCGGCTGGAATACCAGCCGGAGACCAGCGCCAGGTCATAGGGGCGCAGTACCTCGCTCACGCCCTTGGCATCCTTGGGGAACTTGCCGTTGAGTTCAAAACCTTCGTAGCCGATCTCCTTGCCTTCGCTCAAGGCGGTGCTCAGCGGCGTTTCACCACCCAGGGCCGGCAGGTCGTCGTTGCTCCAGGAGATCGGGTTGATGCCAATTCGGATTGCGGGCATGGCTGCACCTTTTTGTTGTTTTACCTGAGATCGCTTGGATCTGCTTTATGTGGGAGGGGGCTTGCTCCCTCCCACATTTGATTGCATTGCACCTGTAGAGCGGTGTTCAGCCTCGGGCACTGCGCCAGGCGTTGATAAGCTGTTCGAACGTGGCCTGCACCTGCTGGACCAGGGTTTCATCATCGATCTGCCCCGCCATCCACGCCTTGCTCGGCTCCTGGAAGATCGTGCGACCCACGGCAAACCCTCGGCAGGTAGTGCTCAGGCGTGCTTGCCGAAAGCCGTCGGCCAAGCATTCCGGCGAGGCGTTGAGCCCCAGCAGCACCACGCCACGGCAATACGGGTCGCGCTCGTTGATCAGCGCATCGAGTCGTGTCCACTCCTCGGCCGTCTGCGCTTCGATCTTCCACCACGCCGGGTAGATGCCCAGGTTGTACAAGCGCTTGAGGCTGCGGTAGAGCACGTCCGGGTAGGTGGACGGATGATCCTTGGGCGGGATGACTTCCAGCAGCAGTTCATGACCGCTGACCACAGAGGCGTCGTACACCGCCTTGAGTTGCGCCTCCTGTTCCAGGCGCAGCATGGGCTCGTCGTCGGGATGGTATTGCACCAGGCACTTGATGATCTGCTCCTGGGGCCAGGCGATCAGATTGCTGCCAATCGAACGGCCGTGCTCGAAGGCCAGCGGGCGCGAGTTCTGAACCTCAACCGGGCGCGCGACCCACCAGCCGCGACCGCTGGCGGCGTTGAGCGCGTCCTGGCCGAAGCGCTGGTCGGCCAACAGGCCCACGTCGGCGTCAACGCCCTGCTCGGCGAGCTTGTGTTGCACACGTTCGATGGCCTGGATAAACAGCTGCTTGATATCGCTGATACGCGCCGGGTCCTGGCCGCCGCGTTGCGCCAGGTCGACCAATTGCCAGCGGTGGTCAAACGCGAAGATGAACAGTTGCTTCCAGGCCTTGCGCGGCACGCTGACGCGATGCAGTCGCTGCAGGGTCACGTCCTGGTCGGGCCGGGTGATCGGCACCGGGCTGTTGAACAGATAATCCAGCTCGGCCGGGGTTGGCATCGCCGGGGCGCAGGCGTGGCGCGACACCACCAGGCCACCGCAGGCGTTGGCCAGTTGGCTGCAACGCTCATCGCTGGCGTCGTTGAGCCAACCACTGAGAAAGCCCGACATGAACGCATCACCAGCGCCCAGCACGTTAAGCACCTCCACGCGCACACCGGGGTAGATCGCGCCGTCTTCCAGGCGCGCAGGAATCGCCCCGTGAATCACCGTGCAGCCCTGCGGGCCGAGCTTGACGACCAACGTAGCCGGGGTGATTTCGCGCACGGTACGCAGCGCGGTGAGCAGGTCTTCACTGCCGCCGGCGATCAGGAATTCTTCTTCGGTGCCCACGATCAAGTCGAAACGCGGCAGGATCTTCTGCACATGCGCGCTGACCGTCTGGTCGGCGACAAAACGGGTTTCACCGTCGGCCTTGCCCGCCAAGCCCCACAGCACCGGGCGGTAGTCGATGTCCAGCACGCGCTTGACGTTGTGTTTGGCGGCGTAGTCCAGGGCCTGGATGCTGGCCTTGTACACGTTGTCGGTAGAAAAATGCGTGCCGGTGATCAGCAGCGCTTTGCTGGAGGCGATAAAGGCTTCGCTGATGTCCTCGGCGCGCAGGGCCATGTCGGCGCAGTTTTCGCGGTAAAACACCAAGGGGAAGGTTTCGCGGTCCTTGAGGCCCAGCAACACCAGGGCGGTGAGGCGTTCCGGGTCGACCTTGATGCCGCTGACGTCGCAACCTTCGCGGGCCAGGGATTCCACCAGGAAACGCCCCATATGGTCGTCGCCCACACGGCTGAGCATCGCCGACTTGAGCCCCAGCCGCGCGGTGCCGAAGGCGATATTGGCGGACGACCCGCCGAGGTACTTGGCGAAGCTGGACACGTCCTCAAGCCGCGCACCCACTTGCTGTGCGTAGAGGTCGACGCCCAGGCGCCCGAGGCAAATCAGATCCAATTGACGCCCACTGGCAAAACGAGTCTGGCCCATGCTGGCTCCTGTTATTTTTATCAGCCTGCGTTGTGCCGCCGTGGCGACGGCAAACGCTCTTGGTGGGAGCAGACTAGAACGTTCAGCGACGCCAATCAATATTTATTCCAGAATTATTTTTAGTGGAATATTTTTTCCAATAAGCCGGCATAATGGCACGCCAGCCGCCGTGCATCGTTTCAGCAGGCCACGGGGGCCGTGATGCCGGGGTATTTTTTTGCGCCTACCCTGTAGACTTGCGCCACCCATCAGCGCATCAGACGAACACGCCAGAAGGATTGCCCATGTCCCGCACCGATCCCGAGACCACCCTGGAAGCCCCCCTCGCCAGCCCTCCGATCAATGCCGAACGCCTGTTGCAGCTGATCACCGACGAATACGAAAGCCTGCCCCGCCAACTCAAGCGCATCGCCAGCTACATGAGCCAACAAAGCGACCGGATCATGGTCGACCGCATCAGCGACATCGCCCGCGAATGCGAAGTACACCCCTCGGCCATCGTGCGGTTTTCCCAGCGATTCGGGTTCAGCGGGTTCAGCGAGATGCAGGCACTGTTTCGCGAGGCCTACACCCACAAGACCACGCCGGTGCAGAACTACCAGCAACGCATCCGCAGCATGATCGCCAATAAATCCCAGAAGGCCAGCGGCGGCGACCTGGCGCGCGAATGCGTCAACGCCACGCTGTCGGGCATCGAGCGCCTGGGGCTGGAACTGGATGACGTGGCGTTCGACAAGGCCGTGGACCTGGTGGTCAACGCCGACAATATCTATGTGGTTGGTGTGCGCCGCTCCTTTGCGGTAGCGGACTACCTGGTCTACAACCTGCAGCACACCAACAAACGCATTCACCTGATCTCTGGGCTGGGCGGCAGCTACCGCGAACAGATGCGCAGCGTGCGCGCCAATGACCTGGTGATCGCCATCAGCTTCACGCCCTACGGCAAAGAAACCCAGCACTGCCTGCGCATCGCCCAGCATCACCAGGCCAAGACCCTGATCATCACCGACAGCAACCTGTCGCCCCTGGCCAAGCGGGCGAATGCGGTGCTGTTGGTGAACGAAGGCTCGTCGTTTGCCTTCCGCTCGTTGAGCGCCACCCTGTGCCTGTGCCAGGCGTTATTTATTGCGGTGGCGTACCGGTTGGAGTTGAAGGTGGATGAGATCCACGAGCAAGTCGGGTTCGACGACTGACTAAATGGACCGCGCGGGGCTCGGGGTCAGTGCATGAAGATCGCGATCAGGATGATCACCGGGATCGGCACGCCGAGGAACCACAGAAGTAATGAACGCATGATGCTCTCCTTGAATGAATGGGCCTTGAATTAACGAACGTAGGTTTCGGTATCGACGTACACCACCGCATCGCGACGACGACCGCCGAAGGTGGCAGCGAAGCTGGCGAAGAATGCACCGATCAACAAGGCGATGAACATCCACAGCGCGGTCCAGGCCGCGACTTTGGCGGCGGTGTCGGCGGCCTGTTTGGCTTTGAGCTTGGCGTCTTCGACGGCTTTACGGGCGTCGCCGTAGACCTTGTCGATACGCGCTTCGGCGTCGGCCTGGCTGAGGTTGGTGCGTTGGCTGATCAACTGCGCCAGGTAGGCGCGGTCTTCAGCGGCGAGTTGGCCATCGTTGCTCAGGGTGCGCGCAAAGATCCGCGCGACCACGCCATGGGCGGCGTCATCGCTGACGGCCACGGGGCGATCATCGCGGAACAAGCTGTCGACGTAATAACCGAAGTCGTCGCCCTTCACGCCCTGCGTCGCAGTACCGGCGGCCTGGGCCGCACCCGAGGCCACGCTGGCCCCGGCTTGCACGCCGCCGCCGACCACACTGCTGACCGAGCCGACCACCAGGGTCGCCGTCACCAGCGTGGCCACCGCCCAGGCCAGGAAACCATGGGCGGTGTCGCGAAAATACACCTCATCGCCATGCATATTGGCCCACTTCACGCGCAAGCGGCCGGCGATGTAACCGCCCAGCCCGGACGCCACGATCTGGGTAAACGCCAGCCAAACAATGGTGGAAATGCCCAGCCCCTTTGCGCTGATACCGCTGCCGGCCCACGGCGATACCGCCGAAAAGCCCAGGCCGAAGCCCAGCAATACCAGGATCAGGGACAATGCGGCCGCCGCAGCGGCCCCGGCAAAAATCGCCCCCCAGGAAACCCCGGAGCGCGTGCTCGATTCTTGCAGCATGGATGAGGATGTGATCATTGTTGTTGTGCTCCTGGCAGAAAAAGGGTGTTACCCACTCCAAATTGCAGGCGCCGTGCCAGTCGACAAATAAAACAAAACCTTTATATTTCAACCACCTAACTAAATTGAACTTACCCGAACCATGCAACTTGCAATAAATGACAGCGTGAGGCGGGCGTAATGCATTCCCACGCCCAGCCCTGCGTGGGCGAGAGCGGGCGCGCGATTGAACGGCGGCGGTTCTGCAAAACATGAAGTTTTATTTAGGAAGCGTTCAGGCATTTGTTGGCAAAATAGCCGCACTTCAGTGTGAATCGCTCACCAGGTAATCCTATGACCCGCATTTTGACCATCGAGGATGACGCTGTAACGGCTCGCGAGATCGTCGCCGAGCTGAGTAGCCATGGACTGGACGTAGACTGGGTGGACAACGGCCGCGAAGGCCTGGTCCGTGCCGTGAGTGGGGATTACGACTTGATCACCCTCGACCGCATGCTCCCGGAATTGGATGGCCTGGCCATCGTCACCACCCTGCGCACCATTGGTGTGTCCACGCCAATCCTGATGATCAGCGCCCTCTCTGATGTGGACGAACGCGTGCGCGGCCTGCGCGCCGGCGGTGATGACTATCTGACCAAACCGTTTGCCTCCGATGAAATGGCCGCGCGCGTCGAAGTGCTGCTGCGGCGCAAAAGCACGGTCAAGGAATTTGAAACCGCGCTGCGCGTGGCCGACCTGGAGCTCAACCTGATCAGCCGCGAAGCCAGCCGCGCCGATCAGCCCCTGAGCCTGTTGCCCACCGAATACAAATTGCTCGAATTCCTGATGCGCAACACCGGGCAGATCCTGTCGCGAATGATGATTTTCGAGGAAGTCTGGGGCTATCACTTCGACCCCGGCACCAACCTGATCGACGTGCATATCGGTCGCCTGCGCAAGAAAATCGATCCCCCGGGCCTCACGCCGCTGATCCGCACGGTACGAGGTTCGGGTTATGTCATTGCTGAACCCCTCTAAAGGCTGGCGTTCTTCCAGCAGCCGTTTGCTGGCGCTGTACAGTTCGCTGTTCGTGGCCTGGAGTTGCATCCTCATGGGGGTGCTGTATTTCGAGGTGTCCGGTTACCTGAGTGATCTGTCGCGCCATTCGCTGATGCAGCGCCAGCACCTCTTCCAGCGTTTTGACGGTGAAGAGCTGGTGGAAGCGTTGACCACCAGCATGACCTTCGACATGAAGGGCGTAGACGCCTACGGCCTGTTCGACGAGCAATTCCACCCGCTGAGTGGGCCGATCCGCGCGATCCCGCCCGACCTGCCCCTGGACGGCAAGATCCACCCGCTGAGCAACTGTGTCGACTCCGACGACCCCAAGCTGCCCAAGGACAGCTGCGATGCCGTGGCGACCCACACCGACGACGGCCGCTGGCTGGTGCTGGTGCGCGCCAACGGTTCGCTGTTCGGCGTGACGCGGATTATCTGGCACGCGTTGTTGTGGGCGCTGTCGTTGACGATTATCCCAGGCGCGGCCGGCTGGCATTTGCTACGTCGCAGGCCGTTACGGCGTATCCGTGGGATCCAGGCCAGTGCCGAGGCCATCGTCGCCGGCGACCTCACCCACCGCCTGCCGCTGTCCAATCGGCGTGACGAACTGGACATGCTCGCGGCCATCGTCAACGCGATGCTCGACCGCATCGAGAAGCTGATGAACGAGGTCAAGGGCGTGTGTGACAACATCGCCCATGACCTGCGCACCCCGCTCACCCGCCTGCGGGCGCAGCTCTACCGCATCCGGCAAGAGGCCGATCAGGGTTGCGGCTACGCGCTGAAACTGGACGACGCGATTGCCGAGACCGACACCCTGATGGCACGCTTTCGCGGGCTGTTGCGCATCTCCGAACTGGAAGACCACCAGCGCCGTTCCGGTTTCCTGGTCATGGACCCGCTGCCACTGCTGCGCGAATTGCACGACTTCTACCTGCCGCTGGCCGAAGAAGGTGAATTGCAGCTGCGCCTGGAAACCCCGGAGTCCCTGCCGTGGATCACCGGCGATCGCGCACTGCTGTTCGAAGCCCTGTCCAACCTGCTGAGCAACTCGATCAAGTTCAGCCCGGCGGGCGGTACGGTGATTTTGCGCGGGGTCAACGATGCCGGCAGCACCCGCATCGAAGTGCACGATTCCGGGCCGGGCATACCGGTAGCGGAACGCGCGGCGGTGTTCCAACGGTTTTACCGCGTGGATGAAAGTGACCAGCAAGGCGGGTTCGGATTGGGCTTGTCGATCGTGGCGGCGATCATCAACCTGCATGGGTTCAGGCTGGAGGTGGGCAGCAGTCAGCAAGGCGGCGCACGCTTGGTGCTGGAGTGCCGCCAGCAACTGATGCCCGAAGCCTGATCGATAAGCCGGCGAGGTCCAAATGTGGGAAGCGGCTTGCCCCCTCCCACATGCGTCCGGCATTGCCGGCTAGAGCGAGTCAGGCCGGGAAGTTCGCGCGCAGCGCCTCAAGCCCACCCTGGTAGACGCCAGTAAACAGCTCTTGCGCCGCCTCCTCCGTAATATCCGCCGTCGGGGTAAACACACCGGACCAGGTCACCTTCGCCGACGTGTCGGTCAACGCCTCGACCTGCAACGTCGCCAGGTACGCACTCACCGGAAATGGCGACGCTTCAATGGTGTAGCTGTAGGTACGCGCCACATTATCGAAGGTCTGCAAACGCTCGACGATCGTACCGCCGTCAGCGGTGGTCAGGTGACGCAGGCGGCCGCCTTCGCCAGGTTCGCTCTTGGCGATCAAGGGTAGCCAGTCCGGCAGGCTGTTGAAGCCGCCCACTAATTGCCAGACCGTGTCGGCCGATACCGGGATTTCAATCACTGCAAATGCTGTTGGCACGGTAAATCTCCAAACGTCATGGGAAAACGTTGCCCAGCCTGCCACGCCATGGCCTTCAATGCATCAATTCCCGCAACTGATCGACCCGCTCGGCACCCTATGCCCCTGCCCCAGCGGCCCAAGCGCTCACTTTGAAATGCAGCTAAAAAGTGGGAGGGGGCTTGCTCCCGATTGCAGTGGGTCAGTCAACCGATGCAGTGACTGACCCACCGCCATCGGGAGCAAGTCGAATCGTCGCACCGCCCCTCCCACAGGTCGATCTTCACTTGGCTCGGGATCAGTTCTTGTAGTCGGTATCCGTGCGTTCCAATTGGCGAATCAGTGCATTCCAATGCCGCGCCACGCCGGGGCCTTCGCCGCTGCTGTGGGCCTTGGCCTGTTCTTCCACCTTCGCCACCACCGCCTGCGGCGGGAACACCAACTCCGCGTTGCCGGCCGCCTGGGCCGCGATCTGGATATTGCATGCGCGCTCCAGACTTTGCAGTTGCTGGAACGCATGCTCGACGCTGATACCCGCCGTCAACAAGCCGTGGTTACGCAGGATCATCACGCTCTTGTCGCCCAGATCCGCCACCAGCCGCTCACGTTCGTCCAGGTCGAGGGCGATGCCTTCATAGCCGTGGTACGCCACGCGCCCGGAGAAGGCGATGGAATGCTGGGAGATCGGCAGCAAACCGTCCTTTTGCGCCGACACCGCAATGCCGTCGCGGGTATGGGTGTGCAACACCGCTTGCAGATCAGACCGCGCACCGTGGATGGCGCTGTGGATCACATAGCCGGCGTAGTTGATGCCCAGGCCGGTGGGGTCGTCGACGAGGGTGCCGTCAAGATCGACCTTGACCAGGTTGGAGGCGTTGATTTCATCGAACAACAGCCCGAAGGCATTGATCAGGAAATGTTCCTGCGGGCCCGGCACGCGGGCGGAGAAGTGCGTGTAGATGTGGTCGGTCCACTTGTACAGCGCCGCCAGGCGGTAGGCGGCGGCCAGTTTGACGCGCACCTCCCACTCCTCTGGCGTAACGCGTTGGCGGACGGTGCTGGAAACGTTGGAAATCGAGGTGACGCTGCTCATGGCAAAACTTCCTGGATGGCCTTAAGGTCTTCCAGGCAAGCCTAGGGGTTTGCAAAAAATAATAAAAAGCACATTTTAATCTAAGCTAATTATTATTTTTTTTCATATCAAGCTGCATCCTCGATCTTCTGCAAAGAGGCTGCGACCCACTGGCCGAACGCATCCACCGGCCCTTGCAGGTTGCCCAGAAAATGCGGGTAGATCAGCCACAGGTTCATCACCGGCTTGAAGTCCTTGAGCGGCATCACCGCCAAGTGTTCGCGGTGCGCGCTGCGTTCCAGCAACGGGCGCGGCACCAGGCCCAGGCCCAGGCCATCGGCGACCAGGCCCAGTTGCAGCTCGGTGCCGAAGGTTTCCAGGTTGACCCGCAACGCCAGGCCCTGGTCGGACAAGGTGCGCAGCAAACCGGCACGGAACCCACAGCCGTCCGGGTTGAGGACCCAACCGTTCTGGTACACATCCGCCAGCTTGCACGGTTTTTTCGGCAGTTGCGCCTTGGCACACACCACCACCAGTTCCATCTTGCCGATGGACTCCCCGACGATGTTGTCCGGGAAGATCTTGCCGGCCGGGAACAACGCCGCCGCCGCATCCAGCTCGCCGCGCTCGATCTTGCCCACCAACTGGCTACCCCAGCCGGTGGCGACCTGCGCGCGCAGCTCAGGGTATTCGCTGCGCAGGTGCTTGAGCGCATCCAACAGCACCACATCGCCGATGGTCTGCGGCACGCCCAGGCGCAACAAGCCGGTGGGCGGTGCGTCGGTGGCCACCAGTTCGCGCAGGGCGTCCATCTCGCGCAGGATCAAGCGGCATTGTTCATACACACGGGTGCCGATCAAGGTGGGCTTCAAGGGTTTGGTGTTGCGGTCGAACAACTCCACCCCCAGCGCCTGCTCGAAGTTCTGCACGCGGCGGGTGATGGCCGGCTGGGTCAATTGCAACGACTCGGCGGCATGGCTGATGGACTGGCAACGAATCACTTCGACAAAGGCATCGATATCGTCAATTTTCATTTGGGCCGCACATAGAGAACAGTCATTAAGATGTGTGCGAAGCATAGTTGCGCGAACGGCATCTGGATAGCTCGGCCTGTGATCGATAACGTCTAAGCCTAGTCTGCCCGGTTCTAAATTACCTTCAGCTATAAGCTAATCATTAAAAAATAGCATATTAAATATAAACATTATGCTTAGATAAACCCATCACCACCGACCACTCACTGGAAGCGCCATGACCCAGGCCCGACACCCCGAGAGACTCAGAGCCTTTATAGGCGCCCTGGCGGAACTGATCGACGGCAACCCACGCGAAGGCGACCTGCTGCACCGTGGCGGCAAGCTCCTGGCGCAACTGGTCAGCCATGACGACTGGCTGCCCGACGAATTTGCCCAGCCCGATCCCGAGCGCTACCAGCAGTTTTTACTGCACGCCGACTCGCGCCAGCGCTTCAGCGTGGTCAGTTTTGTATGGGGGCCTGGGCAAAGCACGCCGATTCATGACCATCGGGTATGGGGGCTGATCGGCATGTTGCGCGGCGCGGAATTGTCCCAAGGCTTTGAACGCGCGCCCGATGGCCGCCTGGTCGCCGAAGGCAAGCCGATTGAACTGGTGCCAGGCCAGGTGGAAGCCGTATCGCCCAAGGTCGGTGATATCCATCAGGTCAGCAACGCGCACAGTGACCAAGTGTCGATCAGCATTCATGTGTACGGCGCCAATATCGGTGCGGTACGCCGCGCGGTGTACCAGCCCGACGGCAGCGAAAAACTGTTTATTTCCGGTTACTCCAACGCCTTTCTCCCGAACATCTGGGATTTGTCCAAAGAAAAGAGCCCTGCCCTATGAGCACACCGACCCGCAGCTTCTCGCAGATTCGCCAGGCCCTGTTGGCGCGTGAGGAAATCGCCCTGATTGATGTACGCGAAGAAGCGCCCTTCGCCCAAGCCCACCCGTTGTTCGCGGCAAACATCCCCTTGTCCAAGCTGGAACTGGAGGTGTATTCGCGCATTCCACGGCGCGATACCCAGGTGACCGTCTACGACAACGGCGAAGGCTTGGCCAGCCGCGCCGCCGAGCGCCTGCTTGCACTGGGCTACACCCAGGTGAGCCTGCTTGAAGGTGGCCTCCACGGTTGGCGCAGCGCCGGCGGTGAGCTGTTTATCGATGTGAACGTGCCCAGCAAGGCCTTTGGCGAACTGGTGGAGAGCGAGCGCCACACGCCGTCGCTGGCCGCCGAAGAGGTACAGGCCCTGCTCGACAGCCAGGCCGATGTGGTGGTGCTCGACGCTCGCCGTTTCGACGAATACCAGACCATGAGCATCCCCACCAGCATCAGCGTGCCCGGTGCCGAGCTGGTGCTGCGCGCCCGGACACTCGCGCCCGACCCGGCCACCCGCATCATCGTCAACTGCGCCGGGCGTACCCGCAGCATTATCGGCACTCAATCACTGATCAATGCCGGCGTGGCCAACCCCGTTTCAGCGCTGCGCAACGGCACCATCGGCTGGACCCTGGCCGGGCAGACACTTGCCCATGGCCAGGCGCGCCGCTTTGCCCCGACCGCAGAAGAACACCGCCACATTGCCGCCCAAGATGCGCGCCGCGTCGCCGACAAGGCCGGCGTCGGCCGCGCCACCCTGGCGGATCTGCAACGCTGGCAGCAGGAAACGACCCGCACCACCTACCTGTTCGATGTGCGCACCCCGGAAGAATTCGAAGCCGGCCACCTGCCGGGCGCGCGCTCCACCCCGGGCGGCCAGTTGGTGCAGGAAACCGACCACGTCGCCAGCGTGCGCGGCGCGCGGCTGGTGCTGGCCGATGATGACGGCGTGCGCGCCAACATGTCGGCGTCCTGGCTCGCGCAGTTGGGTTGGGCGGTACACGTGCTGGATGATTTGCAACCCGCGCACTTCAGTGAGAAAGGTGCCTGGGTCGCCCCGGTACCCGTCCCACCCCAAGCCGAACTGATCAGCCCGCACACCCTCGCCGACTGGCTGGGCCATGGCGATACCGTGGTGCTGGACTTCACCGCCAGCGCCAACTATGTCAAGCGCCATATCCCCGGTGCCTGGTGGGTGTTGCGCGCGCAACTGCCCCAGGCCCTGGCCAAGGTGCCCGCCACCGAGCGCTATGTATTGACCTGCGGCAGCAGCCAACTGGCGCGCCTGGCGGTGGCCGAAGTCGAGGCCCTCACCGGCAAACAAGTGTTCCTGCTGCAAGGCGGCACGGCGGCGTGGATCAACGCGCAACTGCCGCTGCAAGAAGGTGAAACCCACCTGGCCTCGCCGCGCATCGACCGCTATCGCCGCCCCTATGAAGGCACCGACAACCCCAAGGAAGCCATGCAGGCCTACCTGGATTGGGAGTTCGGCCTGGTCGACCAGTTGGCCCGCGACGGCACCCACGGCTTTTATGTGATCTGACCTGTCTTCCCGCCTGCACCTGACCGGTGCAGGCCGCACCGACCCCTTTCCCGGCGGAGGTAACCACACCTTTCAATATCTGCCTGGAGCCTATCGCCCATGACATTCGCCACGCCCTTCAAACGCCTGCTATTGAGCGCCGCCCTGGCCGTCGGCCTGGCGACCACCGCCCACGCCGCCGACCTGCAACCGTTGCGGGTGGCCAATCAGAAATCCACGATCAAGGCACTGCTGGAAGCCTCAGGCGAAACCAACAATGTGCCCTACACCATCCAGTGGTCGGAATTCCCTTCCGCCTCGCCGCTGGGCGAAGCCCTGAATGCCGGCGCGGTGGATGTGGGTGCCCTGGGCGATGCGCCGTACGTGTTCGCCCTGGGTGCCGGTGCCGCGCTCAAGGTGGTGCGCATCATCCACGCCGAAGGCCGCAACACCACGGCGCTGGTGGTGCCCAAGGACTCGCCGATCAAGACGGCGGCCGATCTCAAGGGCAAGAAGATCGTCACCGGGCGCGGCTCCATCGGGCATTACCTGGCGATCAAAGCGTTGGCCGACGCCGGCCTGACCAGCCAGGACGTGCAATTCATCTTCCTGCTGCCCGCCGAGTCCCGCCTGGTGCTGGATAACGGCACCGTCGATGCCTGGGCCACCTGGGACCCCTACACCACCGTGGTCACCTCGCAAAGCCATGCGCGGGTACTGGTCAGCGGCAAGCAGTTGCTGAGCAATCACCTGTACTTCGCCGCCACCAGCCAAGCCATCGCCGACAAGCGCCCGCAACTGGAGGACTTCGTCGCCCGCGTCGATCGCGCCTATGCCTGGGCCAACACCCACCCCGAGGAATACGCCGCCGCCCAGGCAAAAATCACCGGCCTGCCGTTGGCGGTGCACATCGAAGTGGCGAAGGACACCCATCTGTCTCCGGTCGCGATTGACGACAGCGTGATCCGTGGCCTGCAAGCCACCGCCGACACCTACCAGAAAGAGGGCCTGCTGCCGCGCCACATCGACGTGTCCCAGGGCTTCGACAAGCGCTTTAACGCCACGCGTACCCCCAACGATCAAGCCTCGCGCTGAAGGAGCAGAACATGAGCCAGTCACATCCATCCACACCACGGCATTTGAAACTGGGGGCCATGGTGCATGGCGTCGGCCACGGCTGGGGCGAATGGCGCCACCCGCAGGCGCAACCAAATGCCAGCACCCATTTTGCGTTCTACAAGCAGCAGACCGAGTTGGCCGAAGCCGCCAAATTCGACTTTGTGTTCATCGCCGACAGCCTGCATATCCATGCCAAATCCAGCCCGCATTACCTCAACCGTTTCGAGCCGCTGACCATTCTGTCGGCATTGGCCGCGCTGACGACGAATATCGGCCTGGTCGCCACAGTGACCGTCAGCTACACCGAGCCCTACCAAGTGGCGCGCCAGTTTGCCTCCCTGGACCATATCAGCGGCGGCCGCGCCGGTTGGAACGTGGTGACCTCCTGGCTCAGCGGCACCGCCGATAACTTCGGTAAAGCCCAACACCCACCCCATGCCGTGCGCTATCGCATCGCCAAGGAACACCTGAATGTGGTCAAGGGCCTGTGGGACTCCTGGGAAGACGACGCCTTCACCTATAACAAGCACAGCGGCGAATTTTTCACCCCGCACAAGCTGCATGCGTTGAACCATAAGGGCGAGTTTTTCTCGGTTAAAGGGCCGTTGAATATCGCCCGTTCGCGCCAGGGCCAGCCGGCCATTTTCCAGGCCGGCACCTCGGAGGACGGGCGCAACTTCGCCGCCGAAAACGCCGACGCGATCTTTGTGCATGTGGAGAGCATCGAGGAAGGCCTGGCCTACACGCAGGACCTCAAGCGCCGCGCCAAAGGCTTTGGCCGCGACGTGAACAGCCTGTCGATTCTGCCCGGCATTCGCCCGATTGTCGGCCGCGACGCCGCTGAAGTGGAAAGCCGCTATCAGCAAGCCGTGGACCTGGTCACCGTGGAAGACGCCATCGTCGCCCTCGGCCGCCCGTTCAACGACCACGACTTCAGCCAATACCCCTTGGACGAACCCTTCCCGGAACTCGGTGACCTGGGCTCCAACAGCCAGAAAGGCGGCTCCGATCGCATCAAGCAACTGGCGCGCGACGAAGGCCTGACCCTGCGCGAAGTGGCCTTGCGTTTCTCGCGGCCCAAGCGCGATTTTGTCGGCACCCCGGAGCAGGTCGCCGATGCGATCCAGGCGTGGTTCGAGGCCGGCGCCAGCGATGGTTTCATCATCAATTCGGTGCTGCCGGACGGTTTGCAGTACTTCACCGAATGGGTGGTGCCGGTGTTGCAACAGCGTGGCCTGTTCCGCAGCGAATACAGCGGCCAGACCCTGCGCGACAACCTCGGCCTGGCAGTGCCGGCCAATCGCTACAGCGTCGTCCACGCCCCGCAAACGGCATTGGCTTGAACAATGCCCCTGCCCTTTTTTTGACCGAGTACTTGTTATGACCCAACCGTCCTTACGCTCCGTGGAAGTCGCGCACTTCGACGCCCTGCTCGAACGTCTCACCCTTGAGCTGGCCGACACCGCGCCGCAGTACGATGAAAGCGGCGCCTTCCCCCATGCCAATTTCAAACGGTTGCACGAGCACGGCCTGCTCGCCCTGACGGTGCCCAAGGCCTTGGGCGGCAGTGGGGCCAGCCTGCCCCAGGCACGCAGGGCGATCAGCGCAATTGCCAAGGGCGAGCCGTCCACGGCGTTGATCCTGGTGATGCAATACCTGCAACACACGCGCCTGCAAGACAGCAAGAGCTGGCCTGCGCACCTGCGTACCCAAGTGGCGACGCAAGCGGTACGCAACGGCGCGCTGATCAACGCGTTGCGCGTCGAGCCCGACCTCGGCACCCCGGCCCGTGGCGGCCTGCCGGCAACCACCGCCGTGCGCACGGCCGAGGGCTGGCGGATCAGCGGGCGCAAGATCTACTCCACCGGCAGCCATGGCCTCAGCTGGTTCAGCGTCTGGGCGCGCAGCGACGACGCCGACCCGCTGGTGGGCACCTGGCTGGTGCCCAAGGACAGCCCCGGCATCCGCATCATCGACACCTGGGACCACCTGGGCATGCGCGCCACCTGCAGCCATGACGTGGTGCTCGACAACGTGCTGGTGCCGCTGGATCACGCAGTCAGCGTCAGCCCCTGGAGCGCGCCGCAACCCGAGCTGGATGCCGAAGGCTTGCTGTGGATGTCGGTGTTGCTGTCCTCGGTGTATGACGCCGTGGCCCAGGCCGCGCGCGACTGGCTGGTGAACTGGCTGGAAGAGCGCCAGCCGTCCAACCTGGGTGCCGCGCTGTCGACCCTGCCGCGCTTCCAGGAAACCGTTGGGCATATCGACACCCTGCTGTTTGCCAACCGCAGCCTGCTCGACGCCGCCGCCGAAGGCCATACCCCGGCGGCCCATGCGGCGCAGTTGAAGTACCTGGTGACCCATAACGCCATTCGCGCGGTGGAGCTGGCCATCGAGGCCTCGGGCAACCCCGGCCTGTCGCGCCACAGCCCGTTGCAGCGGCACTACCGCGACGTACTGTGCAGCCGCGTGCATACCCCACAGAACGACGCCGTGCTGCAAGGCGTCGGCAAAGCCGTGTTCGCCCAACGCCAGAAGGTACGCGCATGAGTCAGGTGATTATCGCCAGCCAACTGGACGAGGACTTCAACCAGGTGATCCGCGAACGCCTGGCGTCGCTGCATCCCCAGGCCCAGGTAATCGGCGTGCCCATCGGGGTACCGAGCGACCTGCCGCCCCACGCGAATATCCTGCTGCTGCGCCCGATCAACGTGCGCGGCTACACCGCCCCAAACACCCCACCACCGGGCTGGCCCTACGGCGCGCAATGGGTGCATCTGGTTTCATCGGGCATCGACTTCTATCCGCAATGGCTGTTCAACGGCCCGCCGGTCACCACCTCGCGCGGCAGCGCCGCCGACAACCTGGCCGAATTCGCCCTGGCGGCGATTTTTGCCGCATCCAAGCATCTGCCGGACATTTGGGTGAAAGACTCACACTGGAATTTCACCCCATTGCGCCCACTCAAGGGCACCACGTTGGGCCTCTTCGGTTTTGGCGCGATCGGTGAGCGCCTGGCGCACAAGGCCCAGGCATTGGGCATCAAGGTGATAGCGCTGCGGCACAGCCAGGCGCCTTTTGCGCCAGGCGTGGAAGCCGCCAGAGACATCCACGATCTGTTCGCCCGCGCCGACCACCTGGTGCTGGCGGCGCCGTTGAACGAGGCCACCCGCAACATCGTCGACCGCGACGTATTGGCCGGCGCCAAGCCAGGGCTGCACCTGATCAACATCGCGCGCGGCGGGCTGCTGGATCAGGAGGCGCTGCTCGAAGCACTGGACAACGGCCGGATCGGCCTCGCCTCACTGGACGTGACCGAGCCGGAACCCTTGCCGGACGGGCACCCGCTGTACAGCCACCCACGGGTGCGTGTGTCGCCACACACATCGGCGATTTCAACCAACAGCCGGCAGGAGATCGCGGATACGTTTTTGGCCAACCTGCACCGCTACCTCCGTGGCCAGGCCCTGGAGAACCTCGTCACTGCGCCGCTCAACAGCCGCTAGCCAGGCGCTCGCGCAGAAACGCCACCAGCGCCTGTACCGGTCGCGAACTCTGCCGGTGCTGGGGATACACCGCCGACAAGGTCAGGGCCTCAGGCGCAAAATCTTCGAGAATCGTGACCAGGCGACCGTCCTTCAACGCATCGCCGACGATAAAGGTGGGCAAGTACGTGACACCTAAGCCGGCAATGGCGGTGTCACGCAGCAGATCGCCGTTGTTCACGCGCATGCGACCGCTGACATTCAGCGCCTGCAGCTTGCCTTTGAAGCGCCACTGCACCTGGCGGCCATGACCATAGGGCAGGCAGTCATGCTCGGCGAGGTCTTCAGGTTTTTGCGGCGTGCCACGCAGCGCCAGGTACCCGGGGCTGGCGCAGTAGACGCGTTCGATACTGGCAATACGGCGGGCAATCAGGGTGGAATCTTCCAGGATGCCGATACGCAGCACCAGGTCGTAACCCTCGCCGATCAGGTCCACCGGGCGGTCGCTGAGGTCGACTTCCACCGACACTTGCGGGTGGCGCTGCAGGAACAACGGCAACAGGCAGCCCAGGTGCGCCATGGCGAACGACAACGGCGCGCTCAGCCGAATGGTGCCGCGCGGTTCGCTGTTCTGGCCGGCGATACCCTGCTCCACCTGTTCGACTTCACCGAGCAGGCGCAAGGCCGACTCGTAGTAACTCTGCCCCAGCGGCGTGATATCCAGGCGACGTGTGGAGCGGTTGAGCAGACGTACGCCGAGGCGGTCTTCCAGCTGGATCAGGCGGCGACTGACGAACTGCTTGGACAGGCCCAGTTGCTCGGCGGCAGCGGTGAAACTGCCGGACTCCATGACCTGGCAGAACAGACGCATGTCTTCGAAGGGGTTCATTGTCGCTTCTCGGTGGACATTTATTGGATTTATAACTGGATAGTCGCAACACCACAAATCAAATGTGGGAGGGAGCTTGCTCCCGATAGCGGTGGGTCAGTCTCAGCATCAATGACTGATACACCGTTATCGGGAGCAAGTCGAATCGTCGCACCGCCCCTCCCACAAGGGACTGCCTACAGCTCTGAGACCGAATTACTTGGCAGTCAACGCCGAGTAGCTGTTCATCAGGTTGCGGTAGTTGGGGATGCGCGGCGACAGCAGGTTGGCCAGGCCTTCCATGTCGTTGCGCCAGTCAACTTGCAGCTCGCAGGCCACGGCGAACCAGTTGACCAGTTGCGCACCGGCAGCGGTCATGCGCGCCCAGGCGGCTTGTTGCACGGTTTCGTTGAAAGTGCCGGAAGCGTCGGTGACCACGAACACTTCAAAGCCTTCGGCGAGGGCGCACAGGGTTGGGAACGCTACGCATACGTCGGTCACTACACCGGCGATGATGATCTGCTTGCGGCCGGTGGCTTTTACCGCCTTGACGAAATCTTCGTTGTCCCAAGCATTAATCTGGCCAGGACGGGCAATGTACGGCGCGTCCGGGAACAGCTCTTTCAACTCGGGAACCAACGGGCCGTTGGGGCCGCTCTCAAAGCTGGTAGTGAGGATGGTCGGCAATTTGAAGAACTTGGCCACGTCGGCCAGGGCCAACACGTTGTTCTTGAATTCGTTGGGGGAGAAATCCTGTACCAGGGAGATCAGGCCAGTCTGGTGATCGACCAACAGTACGACGGCATCGTCTTTGTTCAAGCGTTTGTAAGTCATGGGTTAACTCCTTCGTGGGTTTTTAATAGTCAGAACGCAAAGCATGAGCAGCCAAACGCACCCCAGAAGCCCTGGAAGTCGCTGACCGGCACACTGGAAAGGCGGGCTTTTTCATGGCCGTGGGCATGCACGCCGCAGGGGCCACTGCATTGGTGTACTTGAGCTTGCAAAGGTGAACTGGGGCGCCAGTGGCCCGGCACCTTGGCCACCGGCGACCAGTCGGGCAGCACCGGCACGCGCGGCGGTGCGTAATCTTCGAAGTCGCCGGCGCCGTACACCACGTTGCCGCCGACCACGGTCAGTACCGATTCAATCCACTTGATGGCTTCTTCATCGACGCTGAAAAAATCCGCCGACAGCGCCGCAACGTCCGCCAATTGGCCGACCTTGATCTGGCCTTTCTTGCCCTGCTCGGACGAGAACCAGGCGCTGCCGTGGGTGAACAGCTCCAGCGCGGTGAGGCGCGGCAGGCCTTCGGCGTGCAGTTCCAGGCCACCGACGGTGCGCCCGCTGACCATCCAGTACAGCGAGGTCCATGGGTTGTAGCTCGACACTCGCGTGGCGTCGGTGCCCGCGCCTACCGGCACACCCTCGGCGAGCATGCGCTTGATCGGCGGCGTGGCCTCGGCGGCCTTGGCGCCGTAGCGCTCCACAAAATATTCGCCCTGGAACGCCATGCGGTCCTGGATCGCAATACCGCCGCCCAGGGCACGTACGCGCTCGATGTTTTGCGGCGTGATGGTTTCGGCGTGGTCGAAGAACCACGGCAGGCCATTGAACGGGATGTCGCGGTTGACCTTCTCGAACACGTCGAGCATGCGCGAGATGGATTCGTCGTACGTGGCATGCAGACGGAACGGCCAACGTTGCTCCACCAAGTGGCGCACCACCGGCTCCAGTTCCTGCTCCATGGTCAATGGCAGCTCCGGGCGCGGTTCGAGGAAGTCTTCGAAGTCCGCCGCCGAAAACACCAGCATCTCGCCCGCGCCGTTGTGACGCAGGTAGTCGTCGCCCTGGTGCAGGGTGACGCTGCCGGTCCAGTTTTTGAAGTCGCTGAGTTCTTCCTTGGGCTTTTGAGTGAACAGGTTGTAGGCGATGCGCACCGTCAGCTGTTTGTCCTTGGCCAATTGCTCGATCACCGCGTAGTCATCGGGGTAGTTCTGGAAACCACCGCCGGCGTCGATAGCGCTGGTGAGGCCCAGGCGATTGAGTTCGCGCATGAACTGTCGGGTCGAGTTGACCTGATATTCCAGCGGCAGTTTCGGGCCCTTGGCCAGGGTCGAATACAGAATCATCGCGTTGGGCCGCGCCACCAGCATGCCGGTGGGGTTGCCATTGCTGTCGCGCACGATCTCGCCGCCCGGCGGGTTCGGCGTGTCCTTGGTGTAGCCGGCCACACGCAGGGCGGCACGGTTGAGCAAGGCACGGTCGTACAGGTGCAATACGAACACCGGGGTGTCCGGGGCGGCCTGGTTGAGTTCCTCCAGGGTGGGCATGCGCTTTTCGGCGAACTGGAATTCGTTCCAGCCGCCGACCACGCGCACCCATTGTGGCGTGGGGGTGCGGTCGGCCTGGTCCTTGAGCATGCGCAAGGCATCGGCCAGGGATGGCACGCCTTCCCAGCGCAGTTCGAGGTTGTAGTTCAAGCCGCCACGGATGAGGTGCAGGTGGGAGTCATTGAGCCCCGGGATGACGGTGCGACCCTTGAGGTCGATCACCTGGGTGCCGCTCCCCTTCAGGGCCATGGCTTCACCGTCGGTACCGACCGCAACGAAGCGGCCCTGGCGGATGGCGACGGCCGTCGCGCGCGGGTTTTCACGGTCCACGGTGTGGAATTGGCCATTGAACAGAATCAGATCGGCGTTCATAGGGTTTCCTTTACAGAGGCTTCGAGCCAGGGAGCGAACAGGCGGGTGGCGGCCGGCATCAGCAGGTAGACCACCAGCAGGACGATGGTCAGGGTGACCAGGAAGGTCGAGACCACGTAGTTGGACAGGAACGGGTGCAACCGCAGGATCGGGCCCCAGATAAAGGGCAGCAGCAGGGTTTGCGGCAGAATCACACACAGGCTGACCACCGCCTGCTTCCAACGCGGCGGCTTGGCCGCACTGTCGGCCAGGGGCGAGAACCAGAACTCATTGGCCGCGCCGATTTCGGTGTTGTCGCCGTCGGCCAGCATGGGCGAGGCTTCGGCGATCAGGGTGTTACGTTCGGCGGAGTCGAGCCAGGTTTGCAGGTCATGGGTGGAGCGGTAGCGCAATACACAGGTGAACAGCGTCAGGCCGTTCTGCCGGCTGCGTACCACATCCACGCCGAGGTGGCCGGGACGCTCGCCGGCGATACGCACGATGCGGCGTAGCCAGGCTTCGTAGTTGGCTTCCTGGCCTTGTTTGATCAGGTGTTTGACCACCAGGGTGACGACTTCGTCAGGCCCTGTTTTTGCTGCTGGGTCCATGGGGTGCCCCTCTGCCTTGATGTTTCAGCGATGAGGGGAGTTTGCCGGGGTTGGGGCTGGGGAAAATTGGATGTACGTGCTGTTTGGAGTGAAACCACGGCTACCCCGGCAACGGAATCACCCGCAACGCCCGCACCGACTTATAAGAAAAACTCGAATAGATCTCCTTAACGCAAGGCAACGTCTGCAACACCTCCCGCGCAAACTCACCAAACGATTCGAGGTCCGTGGCCACCACTTCCAGCAAAAAGTCATAGCGCCCCGACACGTTATGGCACGCCACTATCTCCGGGATTTCCAACAACCGCTGCTCGAACGCTCGGGCGATTTCCTGGGTATGGCTCTCCATCATGATGCTCACAAACGCCGTCACCCCATAACCCAGCGCCTTGGGCGAGAGGATCGCCTGGTAGCCGCTGATCACCCCGCTGTCTTCCAGGTTGCGCACCCGGCGCCAGCAGGGGGAGGTGGTCAGGGAGACGCGCTCGGCCAGCTCGGCCACGGTTAAACGGGCATTGCCTTGCAGGGCGTTCAACAAGGCTTTGTCGGTACGGTCCAGAGTGACGGGCATGATTTGCCTCTATTCATGGTTTTTTGAGGATTTTCGTCCCAGGACACGGGATTTTTCGGCAAATTTTGCAATGTTCATCTGCCGTTATGAGCATAGCATCGTAGGAAATAAGGAGCGCCCGACATGAACAATAAACACCCTGCATTCGGCTTTTCCACCCGCGCCATCCACCACGGCTACGACCCCAAGGACCACCATGGCGCGCTCGTGCCGCCGATTTACCTGTCGGCCACATTTGCCTTTCCCACCGCCGAATATGGCGCGGCCTGTTTTGCCGGTGAAGCCTGCGGCCACTTCTATACGCGCATTTCCAATCCGACCCTGGCGCTGCTGGAAGCGCGCATGGCCAGCCTGGAAAACGGTGAGGCGGCGGTGTCGTTCAGTTCCGGCATGGGGGCGATTGCGGCCACGTTCTGGACCCTGCTGCGCCCGGGCGACGAGGTGATCGTCAGCCAGACGCTCTACGGCTGCACCTTTGCCCTGCTGCACCATGGCATCGGCGAATTCGGCATCAAGGTGCGCCATGTCGACCTCACCGACCTGGCCGCCCTGCAAGCGGCGCTGAGCCCCGCCACGCGCATGGTCTACTGCGAGACCCCGGCCAACCCCACCCTGCAACTGGTGGATATCGCCGCAGTAGCCGCCCTCGCCCACCAACAGCCGAATGTGACCGTGGTGATCGACAACACCTATTGCACGCCCTACTTGCAACGCCCCCTGGAACTGGGCGCCGATGTGGTGGTGCACTCGGCCACCAAGTACCTCAGTGGCCATGGCGATATCACTGCCGGTATCGCCGTCAGTTGCCAGGCCCTGGCCCAGCGTATTCGCCTGCAAGGGCTCAAGGACCTGACCGGCGCGGTGATGTCGCCCCAGGACGCGGCCCTGTTGATGCGCGGTCTGAAAACCCTGGCCCTGCGCATGGACCGCCATTGCAGCAATGCCCAGGCAGTGGCCGAGGCCTTGCAGGCGCACCCGGCCGTGGCGTGGGTCACCTACCCCGGCCTGCGCTCTTTCGCGCAGTACGAACTGGCGGCGCGGCAGATGAGCCAGGCCGGCGGCATGATCGCCTTCGAGCTCAAGGGCGGGATCGACACCGGCCGACGCTTCATGAATGCCCTCAAGGTGTTCACACGCGCGGTCAGCCTGGGCGATGCCGAATCCCTGGCCCAGCACCCGGCGAGCATGACCCACTCCACCTACACCCCGCAGGAACGCGCGCACCACGGTATCAGCGAGGGGTTGGTGCGCTTATCGGTCGGGCTGGAAGACGTCGCCGACCTGCTGGCGGACGTGCAGCAAGCCCTGGCCACGTGCACCCGCGCTTGTGCGGCGACGCCGTAACCCAAAAGGCCTCAGGTCGCCTTCACCTTCAAATGCCGCGCGTACCAGGGGCGCTGCGGCACCCGCTTGAACAAGCCCTTGAGCGCGTCTTCATCGGCGCCGAAGGTAATGCGCAGCGCGAGCTTCATGGTTTCCGGGGCCATCTCCATCGAGCGCCCAATCTGCAACCCCGGCGTGGTACTGCAGCCATGGGTGTCGGGCCCCAGCCACGGGTCGCCGACTTCGACCCAGCGCCCCGGCGCGAACCAGGCCACGCCGTTGACCTCCAGGCGGTTGACCTCGCCTGGGTGGAAGCGCTCGTGGGCGCGATACCAGTCTTCGATACGGTCGTCGATCCAGCCGTGGAAGTGCCAGAACACCGGGTTGACGTGGGAGGAGAACGGGTCGCCGAGGAAGTCGTTTTCCGCCGCATACCAACGCGCAGCGAAGTCCGCAGGGTCGCGGGCAAAAGGCACGGGCGCGCCGTTGGAAGGGTCGCGGGGCACCGAGGCCCAGCGCATGTGCAGCCAGTCGTGCAGGCCCAGCTCCATTTCGGAACCGAGTTGCCCCAGGGTGAATCTGGCCAGGTAGCGTGGGTCGCGGTACTGGGATTCCCAGACCTGGAAGTTGCTGTGGTAGGTCTCGGCCGCCTTTATGTCGCTGACCCATTGGGTGTATTCGCTGTCGTCCGGCGCCGACCAGGTGGGCGGCAGCGCGAAGCCGTCGTGGTTGTCGAAATAACGCACGAAACCCAGGCGGTCGCGCTCCAGCGCCGGCTGCGGCTCGGGAAACGCCGGCCACGACGGCAAATCCTGCAGGGCGCGCGCCGTGCCGAGCATATGCCGATGCATGAAAAAAAAGTCGATGCCCGAACCGTTACGGTCCTTGTGTTTGCCCCGTGCGTCGCGTTCCTTGCCCCGGGGGCCGGGTTGCCAGCCAATGCCTCGCAGGGCGTCGCGCTTGTCTTCGGAGAGCTTGTGCCACTGGTCGCGAGTGGCGTGCCACAGTTGGTGGAACAGCCGGTGCTCGGGGGCGATCAGCCAGGCCAGCAGGGTCGGGTTCAGGCCGATACGCTCGCGGGCTTCGGGAAACACCTGCTTGTGGGCGATAAAACGGTTGTCCCGCTCCGTCAGGGCCAGGGCGCGATTCAGGTCCAGGATCTGGCCGCTGAGCGTGCCGCTGCCGGCATTGCCGAAGTCGGCCCAGACCTCGTCGAGGGTCATCTTGAACTCATAGGCGGGCGCGCCATCGGCCGCATCGCGATCGATCAGGCGCCAATAGAGCAAGGCACCCTCGCCCGTCAGCACGTCACCCAGCACGCGGTAGCGCGGTTCGCCGTCGGCACGCAGGTGGGCGGCGGTATCCAGGTAGCCGCGCAGGCCACGGCCACGGGGGGCGATGTCGAGCATCAGCTCCAGGCCTTGCAACGGCAAGCCTTTGAGGCCCGCATCACGACCTTCCAGGCGCAGGCTCCAGACCCCACGCAAGCTGTTCGCCAACTGCTGGCCGGCGGTGTCGGCCAGGTCTACCGTGGCTTCGCCGGGGGTGATCGGAAACTCTTCCGCACGCGTCAACTCGCGATGGGCATAGAAGGCTGCCGGCACGGCCGCGCCGGTCAGCGCCAGGCCTGCGATGAACCCACGTCGAGAGATGGTCATTGTCTACCTTAGGAAACGGTTTTATCAGAGCTAGAACGTTTGCAGGCCGGGGAAATTTACCGCCCACCGGCCGGCGCCTAAATTTAAGCGCCCAGCACTCGTTCTTCCCTGATAGCGAAGGCCTCAACTGACTGAGATGGCAATGACAAAACCACGTTCGAAAAAGGCGCTGTATATCGGCTTGCCGCTGGCACTGGCCATCGGGGCCGGTTACCTGGTCTGGGATCACTGGTTCAAGGGCAACGCCGGCTACCCGCTGGAGGTGATCAAGCAGGCCAATGAGCTGCAGGACCGCCTGCTGTCGTTCGACAGCCATATCACCGTGCCGGTGGATTTCGGCACCGCCGGCAACGAGGCGGACAAGGACGGCAGCGGCCAGTTCGACCTGGCCAAGGCCAGTCGCGGCCGCTTGTCCGGTGCCGCCCTGACGATCTTCGGCTGGCCGGAAATCTGGAACGGCGCCAACGCACCGCACAAGCCCACCGAAGGGTTTGTCGAAGCGGCGCGCCACGAACAGGACGTGCGCTACAAGATCATCAGCGGCCTGGTGCGCGACTTCCCCAATCAGGTCGCCATCGCCTATACCCCGGATGATTTTCGGCGCCTGCACGGCGAAGGCAAATTTGCGATTTTCATCAGCATGCTCAATGCCTACCCCCTGGGCAACGACCTGAACCAGCTGGACCTGTGGGCCGCGCGCGGCATGCGCATGTTCGGCTTCAGTTATGTGGGCAATAACGCCTGGTCGGACTCGTCGCGCCCGCTGCCGTTTTTCAACGACTCGGTGGACGCGCTCGACGGGCTGTCGGACATCGGCAAGCAAGCGGTGCAGCGCCTCAACGACCTGGGCGTGATCATCGATGTGTCGCAGATGTCGACCAAGGCCCTGGAGCAAGTGGCACAGCTGAGCCGCACGCCAATGGTGGCGTCCCACTCGGCGCCACGGGCGGCGGTGGATATCCCGCGCAACCTCAGCGACAAGGAGTTGCAGTTGATCAAGCACAGCGGCGGCGTGGTGCAGATCGTGGCCTTCTCCGCCTACCTGCGCCCGCTGAGCCAGCCGACCCAGGACAAGCTCAACGCCCTGCGTGCCCGCTTCGACTTGCCGCCGCTGCCCAACCTGGCCATGGCCCTTATGCCGGGCGACGCGATCATTGCGGCCTGGCCCGAACACAAGTTCGGTGAGTACGCCAGCGCGCTGTACGCCATCCTCGATGAAGAACCCAAAGCCACCCTCAAGGACCTCGGCGACGCGATCGATTACACCGTGCGCAAAATCGGTATCGACCATGTCGGCCTGTCTTCGGACTTCAACGACGGCGGCGGCATCGACGGTTGGAACAATGTCGGCGAAATCCGCAACGTCACCGCCGAACTGATCCAGCGTGGCTACTCCGAGGCTGATATCGCCAAATTGTGGGGAGGCAACTTCCTGCGGGTGTGGGACCAGGTACAAAAAGCCGCCAAGCCATTGGCCAATCGTTAACCCTGCGCGAAGTAAGCCCATGACTAACCGCCGTACGTTTCTCAAGCAGGCCGGCGTCATCGCCGCCAGCCTGCCGCTGGGCACCGCCCTCTTGCCTCCTGCCCAGGCCGCCACGCCGCAAGACCCATGGACGGGGTTCAAGCAGCTGTTCAACCAGGACCCGAGCTACCTGCACTTCTCCAACTTTCTGCTGGCCTCGCACCCCAAGCCGGTGCGCGATGCCATCGAACGCTACCGCGCGCAGATCGATCGCAACCCTGGGCTGGCGATGGACTGGGACCTGCAGGAAACCTGGAAACGCGAAGGCCAGGTGCGTGAGTGGGCCGGTCGCTACCTCAAGGCCACGCCCGCGCAGATCGCCCTTACCGGCAGCACATCCGAAGGGTTGGCGATGATCTATGGCGGGATCAAGCTGCGGCCGGAGCAGGAGATACTCACCACCGTACACGAGCATTACGCCACCCAGAGCGTGCTGGACTTTCGCGCGCTCAAGCAAGGCACTCAGGTGCGCCGGATAGCGCTGTTCAACAGCGCCAACCAGGTGTCCACCGATGAAGTGCTGGGCAACATCCAGCGCGCCATTCGCCCCAATACCCGCGTATTGGGCATGACCTGGGTGCAGTCCGGCAGCGGTGTGAAACTGCCCATCGGCGAAATCGGCAAGCTGGTGCACGAACACAACCGCCACCGCGACGAGCAGGATCGCATCCTGTATGTGGTCGACGGCGTGCACGGCTTTGGCGTGGAAAACCTCGACTTCCCCGATATGCACTGCGACTTTTTCATCGCAGGCACCCATAAGTGGATGTTCGGCCCGCGGGGTACCGGCCTGGTCTGTGCCCGCGAAGCCGAAAACAAGTACGTCACACCGATGGTGGCCACGTTCTCCGAAGACCAGGACTTTGCCACCACCATGACGCCCGGCGGCTACCACGCATTCGAGCATCGCTGGGCAGCCGACGAGGCCTTCAAGCTGCATTTGCAATTGGGCAAGGCACAGGTGCAGGCACGCATCCATGCGCTGAATACCGAACTCAAAGATCAATTGCTGGCACAGCCACAGGTCGAACTGGTGACGCCGCGCAGCCCCGAACTGTCCGCCGGTTTCACCTTTTTCCGGGTCAAGGGCCGGGACAGCGACGCAGTCGTGGCCCACATGATGAAAAACCGCGTGGTGATCGATGCGGTGGAACGCGATGTCGGCCCGGTGATCCGCACCGCCCCCGGCCTGCTGAACAACACCGATGAAATCCAGCGTTTCATGAGCCTGCTACGCCAGCGCGCATGACACCCACTTTCCCTTTGAACGAGAGGCTCAGATGATCCCAGCCCGACTCAAACCCTTGACCGCCCTGGCGCTGACCGCCTTGTGCGGCGCCCTGCTGCCCAGCCTGGCCCAGGCCGCCGCGCCACAACCGGGCAAAGTGTTCAAGGACTGCAAGGACTGCCCGGAAATGGTGGTGCTGCCCGCAGGCACCTTCACCATGGGCACCCCGGAAGACGAAGTCGGCCGCGAACCGGATGAAGGCCCGATGCATGAGGTGACCTTCGCCAAGCCGTTCGCCATGAGCCGCTTCCACGTCACCGCCGCGGAGTGGGACAGCTATGTGCGCCAGACCGGCGTAAAAATCGCTGACGGCGACACCCGGCCCGGTCGCGAATGCATCGCCAGCAAGCCGCGCTACCCGCAAGGCCCACGCCAGCCGGCGGTGTGCATGGACATGGACGACATAAAAAACTACGTAGCCTGGCTGTCGAAAAAAACCGGGCAGTCGTACCACATGGTCAGCGAGGCCCAACGCGAATACGCCGCACGCGCCGGCTCGACCGGCCCCTTCCCCTTCCCTTTCGATGAAGGCAAGGGCTACAGCATCGCCAAGCACGCCAACACCTATGGCCCTGCGGATGGCTACAGCTATTCGTCACCGGTGGGCAGCTACCCGCCGAACGCATTTGGCATGTACGACATGCATGGCAACGTCTACGAGCGCGTCGCCGACTGTGAGCACGCCAACTACATCGGCGCGCCAACCGACGGCAGCGCGTGGGTGGAACCCAATTGCGAGGGGTATCAGATTCGCGGCAACGACTGGGGCGAGGCGCCGGTATTTTCACGCTCGGGCAACCGCAACACGATCTACCCGCAGACGCGGGGGGACTGGATCGGGTTCAGGGTTGTGCGTGATCTCTGACGGGGTTTGAGCCTGGTCGAAAAAATCCCTCGCCGGCCATCGGCGAGCGGCTAAATTTAGCGCCTGGCCAGACGTTTCACTGGGTATCTGTCTCGATCCCCAAGGAACTCACCCGTCATGTCCCAGCCCAAGCGCGGTGCAATTCATGAATTGTTCACCCTACTGAAACCCTTTCGATGGGTGGTCATCCTGTCCATCCTGCTGGGCATGGTTGGCGGCCTGAGCGTGACCACGCTGCTGGCGACCATCAACAGCGCGCTGCATGCTGAAACCGGTCTGACCCAAGCCGTGGTGCTGCTGTTTGGCGGGCTCTGCCTGATGGCCTTGTTCAGTTCGATCTGCTCGGATATCGGCACCAACTACGTAGGCCAGCACATCATCGCCAAGCTGCGCAAAGAACTGGGGGAGAAAGTCCTCTCGGCACCGATCGAACAAATCGAGCGCTATCGCAGCCACAGGTTGATCCCGGTGCTGACCCACGATGTCGACACTATCAGCGACTTCGCCTTCGCCTTCGCCCCCCTGGCCATTTCCCTGACCGTCACCCTCGGCTGCATGGGCTACCTGGCCATGCTTTCATGGCCTATGTTCCTGCTGCTGGTGGTGGCGATCATCATCGGCACGGTGGTGCAGTTCCTGGCCCAGGGTGCGGGTATCAAGGGGTTCATGGCGGCACGGGACGCCGAGGACGAGTTGCAAAAACACTACAACGCCATTGCCGAGGGTGCCAAAGAGCTGCGCATCAACCGCCCGCGCCGCCAACGCATGTTCGTGTCGGGCATCCAGGCCTCCGCCGACTTCATCTGCAAGACCCAGGTGCGGTCGATCAACACCTTTGTGATCGCCAAGACCTTCGGCTCGATGCTGTTTTTCGTGGTCATCGGCATGGCACTCGCGCTGCAAACACTGTGGCCCAGCGCGGACAAAACCGTGATGAGCGGTTTCGTACTGGTGCTGCTGTATATGAAAGGCCCGCTGGAACACCTGATAGGCACGCTGCCAATCGTTAGCCGGGCAAAAATCGCCTTTGGTCGTATCGCCCAACTGTCCGAACAGTTTTCATCGCCCGAGCCGCACCTGCTGCTCAATGCTCAAGGCGAGCAAGCCTGCCCGGTGCACAGCCTGCAATTGAACAATGTCAGCTACACCTTCCCGGCCGTGGACGGCAACGCGCCGTTTACCCTCGGCCCGGTCAACCTGAGTATTCGCCAGGGCGATATCGTGTTTATCGTCGGCGAAAACGGCTGTGGCAAAACCACGCTGATCAAGTTGCTGCTGGGGCTTTACGCGCCGCAACAGGGCGAAATACTGCTGAACGGGCAGCCCATCGATCCGACCAATCGCGATGAATATCGCCAGCTGTTCACCACGGTGTTTGCCGATTACTACTTGTTCGATGATGTGGTGCAGGGCGACCAGCAAATCCCCGAGGACGCCAATAAATACCTGGAGCGCCTGGAGATCGCCCACAAAGTCAGGGTCAAGGACGGCAATTTCACTACCACCGACCTGTCGACCGGGCAGCGCAAACGCCTGGCCCTGGTCAACGCCTGGCTGGAAGAACGCCCGGTACTGGTGTTCGATGAATGGGCCGCGGACCAGGACCCGACGTTCCGACGGATCTTCTACACTGAGCTGCTGCCCGACCTCAAGCGCCTGGGCAAGACCATCATCGTGATCTCCCACGATGACCGCTATTTCGATGCCGCCGATCAACTGGTCAGAATGGAAGCCGGAAGGGTACGGGTCGAGGCCGACGCCGTGGCCTGATCGGCACCGGCACGCAGGCGCGTCAGTAAAGCCCCTGGGAACTGGTGTTCCAGGGGCTTTTTCATGGGTGGGCTAAATTGCTGCGTACCTGGCTCGTATTTAACAGCAGCGAAGAACAGTACCGACGCACCACGTCTTCGCCGTCGCTATTGCCTGTTTCCCTTTAGCTGGTTTTTTGGAGCTTTTGATCCGGTTTTGCTTACGCGGCGCGTCTAATAATAATTCTTATTAACTAAAAGTCTGCCAAGACACCACTGGAGCCCTTTCACGCAATGAACACCCCAACTCCAAGCTGCTCTGCGACAACCGCCCTACGACCGATATTCAAGAAAACCCTGTTGGCCAGCGCCATGGTGGGCATGGTGCTGGCCTCCAGTCAGTCCCAGGCCACTCCTGTTGCATTGAATATTCCGGCGCAACCCCTTTCCAGTGCGTTGCAGGCCTTGGGCCATCAAGCCGACCTGCAAATTCTATACGGGGCTGACACGGTAAAGGGGCTGCAGTCGGCACCGGTGAACGGCACGCTTGAGCCCGCACAGGCACTTGATACCCTGCTGGGGAGCAGCGGCATCAACTATCAGCAAACCGGTAACACCATTTCGCTGACACCGCCCGGTACCGGCTCTTCGTTGCAACTGGGTGCCATCAGCATTTCCGGCAAGGCACCCGGCTCAACCACCGAAGGTACTGGCTCCTACACCACGGACTCCTCCAGCAGTTCGACCCGGCTGAATATCCCGCTCAAGGAAACGCCGCAATCGATCACCGTGATCACCCAGCAACGTCTTCAGGACCAGCACCTGACCAACCTGACCGATACCCTGGAAGCCGTTTCCGGCATTACCGTGGTGCGTGAAGGCCTGGGCGCCGATACCGACAGCTACTACTCGCGCGGTTTCGCCATCAACAACTATGAAATCGATGGCGTGCCCACCTCCTCGCGTCTGGACAACTACACCCAGAACACGGCCATGTATGACCGCATCGAAGTGGTCCGTGGCTCAACTGGCCTTATCAGCGGCATGGGCGACCCGTCCGCCACGATCAACATGATCCGTAAGCGCCCCACCGACGTGGCCCAGGTGAGCATTGGCGGTGAAGCCGGCAGTTGGGACCGCTATGGCGCCAGCGTCGACGTGTCCGGCCCGTTGACCGAGACCGGCAATATCCGCGGCCGCCTGGTAGTGGACTACAAGAACCAGGGCGCCTGGATCGACCGCTACAAGCAAGACAACAACCTGGTCTACGGCATCACTGAATTCGACCTGTCGGACACCCTGCTGCTGACCGTCGGTTTCAGCTACCAGACCCAGCACACTAACCAGCCACCGCGCAGCGGCTTCCCGCTCAAATACAGCGATGGCAGCCTTACCGACTTCAAGCGTTCGTTCAACACCAGCGCCGACTGGTCCTACTACGACCACGAGCAAACCACCTTCTTCACCTCCCTTGAAAAGCAGTTCGAGAACGGCTGGAGCGGCAAGGTCGAGTACAGCCGCAACGAAAACAAATACGACTCAGAAATCGTCTACCTGGCGGGAGACATCGACAAGACCACCGGCCTGGGTGCCTACGTCATGCCCAACAAGTTCCAGGGCAACCCGATCCAGAACGCAGTGGATGCCTACCTGACCGGTCCGTTCCAACTGTTTGGTCGTGAGCACGAGTTGATCACCGGCGTGACCTTGTCGCAGATCCGCAACGAAAACGCACCGGACTACGGCGGCTGGGTTCGTCCCGGCGGCAGCTACGACGGCACCATTGGCGCGATCGGCGACTGGAACGGCAATGTCGCCAAGCCGGACTTCGTCAATACCGGCCGCCAGGACTTCGAAGAGAACCAGTACGGCGCCTACCTGACGTCGCGCTTTCACCTCAACGATGACACGACGCTGATCGTCGGTGGCCGCGTAATCGATTGGAAGCAGGACGACGAGACCCGCTACTTCTCGGGCGACGTGACCCAATCCAATCGTAAGGAAACCGGGGTCACCATCCCATACGCCGGCCTGGTCTACGACCTGAGCGAGATCTGGTCCGTGTACGCCAGTTACACCAAGATCTTCAACCCGCAGTCGTTGCAGACCACCAGCGGTTCCTACCTCGACCCACTGGAAGGCACCGGCTACGAAGCCGGCGTGAAAGCGGCATTCAACGAAGGTCGCCTCAACACCAGCCTGGCCCTGTTCAAGGTCGAACAGGACAACCTGGGCATTGCCGATGGCAGCAACCTTACCCCGTCCGGCTGGCAAGCCTACAAAACCAGCAAGGGCACCACCACCCAGGGCGTGGAATGGGAATTCAACGGCGAACTGGCCGAAGGCTGGCAAGCGGCGGGCGGTTACACCTACAGCGTCTCCACCGACCAGGATGACAAGCGCATCGCGACCCAGATTCCGCGCCACAGCTTCAAGACCTTCACCTCGTACCGCCTGACCGGTCCGCTGGATAAGCTGACCGTCGGCGGCGGCATCAACTGGCAGAGCAAAACCGGCTTCGACCTCAAGTACTACGAGCAGAAAAGCTATGCGGTCACCAACCTGATGGCGCGTTACGACATCACCAAGAACCTGTCGGCATCGGTCAACCTGAACAACGTGTTCGACAAGGAGTACTACTCCACCACCAGCGCCGGGGTTTACGGCGCGCCACGAAACCTGATGACGTCGTTCAAATACAACTTCTGATCACACCTCGGGCTCCGGTAGTTCAGGAGCCCCTCTCAATAAAAAGGCGCATCAGCTTGGCTGATGCGCCTTTTTATTGGTTGCGATATTCAACGTGAGGTTTAACGGGACAACAGACACGCATTAAAAATGCATCACAACCTGACCGAACGGACAGTAGCAATAAACGCCTAAAACCCGGACATTCGATTTCTCACAAGAACTTAAATTCGTACCAAGGAGAGTCCTATGTCAGGATCAGGTGAAGGGCCCATTGAGTTGGGCCTTACTGAAATCAATGCCGTAAATGAATTACCCATTACTATTCCTGGCGGAATCGGCAGCGGGGGTAGTGGGGCCAATGCAACCAAGATCAATAATGAAGTCCGAACTATAAAAGCCATTGACCTTACGGCCAACAAACTTATTGACACATTGGACACTCATTACATAGCCGAGATCGATAAAAACGATAAAAATCTGTTAGTAGCCACTGAGGCTACGCTTACCGAACTTGAAGGGACGGCTGGTACCGGTAGCCAGTTGCCAATGGAGAAAATAAACCTCCGACTGGAAGCCATCAACAAACTGACAGCCTCGAAAAGCACGGAGCTTGAAATTCAAAAGAGTATTGTCAGTGCTTATTTCTATAAAGACCCGTTGACAGATACTCGAAGGAATGTAGTCGGTACATTCGGCACTCAACTTGGCCGTCAAGGAAGAGATAGGAATCACGCCAGCTTCATTCGTTCATATCAAGCGGCTTATGCAGCTAAACTGATCCAAGCACAAATTGACGTGCTCAACACGCAAGCAGCGGCGGCACGACAGGCATTGCTTGAGGCGCGCCAGATTCAAGCGGCCAACCGGTTTTCTGTATCCGGCCCAGCGGCAAAGGCCGGTGCGTTGCTTGTCACCACCGCCGGTACCGTGATTTCGGTGGAGACAACCACACTCTCGCTTCGCGCTGCGGTCAGTGCGGCCATCGCCGCACTCAATGGTTTGGTTGCCAGTGTCGGCGCTGGACTTATCGTGGGTATTTCAGCACTTTTCTACTCGCCAAAACTCGCGAATGGCGAATTGCCCGAACGCTACACGTTCAGTACCCCGCTCTCAGACCTCCTACCCGATACAACGGATGATCTAAGCGCTATTGCGGCGGAAGGTGGCACGATTGACTTGCCTTATCGACTCAGCTCAAAAACCGCCGCCAACGGGCAATCAGAAGTTTTCGTAGTCAAGACCGATGGGGCCATACTGCCTTCGCGCGTGAACGTCTTGGCAGCGACCTATGACGCGCAACAAAATCTGTATAGCGTCACGACGGCAAACACACCGCCCCGTACCCTGACGTGGACGCCTATCGTTGAGCCGGGCAATAACTCGTCCACCACACCCGCCGAACAGAGTGAACCTGCGATCTACCCCGGCGCCACGGTAACGCCCATTGAAGGGCGAACAGATATATTCCCTGGAGTAGTCGAAGCCAGCTTTGATGATTTCATCACAGTGTTCCCTGCAGATTCGGGAATCCCTCCAATCTATGTGATGTTCAAGGATAGACGGGAGGATCCTGGGGTGGTGACAGGAAATGGACAACCTGTAACGGGCAACTGGTTGGATGCTGCATCGCGAGGGGAAGGCGCGGCTATCGCATCGCAACTTGCTGATCAATTGAAGGGGAAAGAGTTTAAAAACTTCAAAAGTTTCCGAAAATTCTTTTGGACTATAGTATCTCTTGACCCCGTGCTATCGGCTCAATTCAAAGGCGCGAACAGGACGCTGATTAAAAATGGAACGTCTCCTTTCACAATTCCCAGCGAACAAGTTGGTGGACGTGGCCAATTTGAAATTCATCATATTATTCCCGTTCACCCCTCCGGGGCTGTATACGACATTGACAACATGCGCATCATGACACCTAGGCTGCACATCCAAACCCACTCAAAAAAAGGGGATCAATAACATGCTATTGAAAGAAAAGTACGAGGACTACACAGAGGCTGAATTCCTCGAACTGCTTGAGGAGTTTTTTACAAACAAACACAACCTTGAGGATGACGCACTTGGAAAACACATCAATACACTCGCAAACCACTTTACGAAAGTCACAGAACACCCAGAAAAAAATGGCCTTATCTTCTATCCGGCAGAAGGCGTAGAGGATAGCCCTGCTGGCATTCTTAACGTCGTCAAAAAATGGCGAGCCGCCAACGGCAAACCCGGCTTCAAACAGCCCTGAACCTACAAGCTCCCTACCGCACGTGACGGCAGGGAGCCGGCTCCTCCTCCAACCGTTACGCGAATACCTCCCGCAACGCCTGCGCGATCTGTTCCTGCGCTTGCTCAGCCTCGTCAATGATCGCCCCCATGCGCAAGAAGTCATGGGTCATGCCCGGGTACACCGTCACCTTTACCAACGCCCCGCCCTCGCGTAGATGCGCAGCGTAGGCCAGGCATTCGTCGTGCAGCGGATCGCATTCGCCCAACACCATCAACGTTGGCGCAAGGCCTGGAGGCACCGCGCCGAGCAGCGGTGAAAAGCGTGGGTCGCGGCGATCGGCGACGTCGCGCTCGTACAGCCCGTAGAACCATTGCAGCGTGTCTTTTTCCAGCAGGTAACCCGAGGCGTAACGCTCCAGTGAGGGTGTGCTGCGGCTGGCGTCAGTCACCGGGTAAATCAGCACTTGCAGGCGTGGCTGGACCGCCGCGCGTTCGGCGGCCAACTGCGTGGCCAACACCGCCACCAGGCTACCGCCAACGCTGTCACCGGCCAGCGCCAGGCGGCGGGTGTCGATGCCCAACTCGGCGCCCTGCTCTACCAGCCACTGCCAGGCGTCTGCGGCATCGTGGGCGGCGGTGGGAAAACGCCATTGCGGTGCCAATCGGTAAGCCACGGACACCACCGCGCAGCCGGCGATTTCAGCCAGGGCGCGACACAGGGCATCGTGAGAATCAAGGCTGCCGACCACGTAACCACCACCATGAAAGTACAGCACGGCCGCCGAAGGCGTGGCTGGGCTCAGTGGGCGGGCACTGTATAACCGCGCAGCCAACCGCTGACCATCACGGGTCGGGATGCTCACGCTGTCGACCTGCTCGAGGTCGGCGGCACCGGCGTCCATCATCTGCGATGAAAGGTCGAATTGTGCTCGCGCCTCTTCAGGCGACAACTGATGCATCGCCAGGTTTTTTCCCGCCGCGCGACCGCTGTTTACCAACTCAAGAAACGCGGCGATATCAGGATTCAATGACATATAAAAACACTCGCTGAGCCGGGCGGGCGTGGTGCCTCGCCCGGCGTTTATTCCAATAATGTTCAGATGACCGCGGCAGGCTGTGCCAGCGCATTGACCAGCCCCTGCAACACCGACTCGGCGCGCGGCACATCGAAGTGACCACAGCCAAGCACATGCCCGGTGGTGGCCTGCCCCAGTTGCGCGGCCAGGCGCGCGGCCTCGTCGGCACGACCCTCGGTCCACCAGCATTCAGGTTGCACCGGCAGGTGTTCACACGCCGCCAGTTGCAACGAGAGGCGCTTGAGGTGACGTGCCACCATGAACACCTGGGCCAGTTCCTCGGCACCGAAGCCTGGACGGTGTGCATCGCCCCCTTCACAGGTCAAGGCTTCGGTAAACAGCTGGCGCAGGTTGTCGGGCGTTTCCGCGCCGGACGGTTGCAGGTGCGGTGCCAGGCTATGCCGCGTCACGTCGACAAATTCGCGCAGGTCGGCCTGCCAGTCATCCGCCTGGGCTGCCGGTTCACCGGGCACGTAAGTGTCCAGCAAGCCGAGCAGCGCCACCGTCTGCCCCTGGCGTTGCAACTCCGCCACCATCAACGCCGCCAGCGTGCCCCCCAACGACCAACCCACCAAGTGGTAAGGCCCTTGGGGCTGCTGTTGGCGCAAATAGCCGACATAGTCGCGGGCCATGTCCTGCAGCGATTGATCCTTCCACAGCGGGTCGAGCAGCATCCGCGACTGGAGGGCGATCACTTGCCGTTCAGCGCCCAACGCGCGAGCCAGCGGTTCATAGTCGAACACGGTGCCAAAGCCGGCATGCACGCAGAACAGGGGCGCACGCCCCGCCACTGCCGGGCTGAGTGCCAATAACGGGGAACGCTGTTCAGTGGCCGCAGCCTCGGTGGTGAGTTCACCAATCGTCGGTTTTTGCATCAGGTCGCGCAGCTTGAGGCTAAAACCCTGGCCCTTGAGCGTCCGGCAACGTGCGACCAACTGCAGGCTGAGGATCGAATCACCGCCCAGTTCGAAGAAGTTGTCGTCCAACCCAACACGCTCAACCTTTAGCAAGGTCTGCCAGATAGCCGCCAGCGCCTTCTGCACCTCGCTCATCGGTGCCACATAGCCCGCCGTCGCCACACTGGCGGATGGCTCCGGCAGCGCCTTGCGGTCCAGCTTGCCGTTTGGCGTCAATGGCAACTGTTCCAGACGGATCAAATGGGTGGGCACCATGTAATCCGGCAGACTGCCTTGCAGTTGCTCGCGCAGGCGCTGTACCAGACCTTCGTCGGCGCTGCCGTCAGCGGCGATGACATACCCCAGCAGCTGTTTGCCGCTGCCGGTATCGCGGGCGATTACCACGGCGTCACGCACTTGGGCACTGTCTTTGAGGCGCGCCTCGATTTCACCCAGCTCGATCCGGAACCCACGGATTTTCACCTGCTGATCAATTCGCCCCAGGTAGTCAGCGGTGCCGTCCGCACGCAGCCGCACCAGGTCACCCGAGCGGTACATGCGTGCGCCATCACGCCGCGAAGGGTCAGGCACAAACCGTTCGGCGGTCATTGCCGGCCGGTTCAGGTAGCCACGCGCCAGCCCTTCACCCCCCAGGTACAACTCGCCGGCCAAGCCATTGGGCAGCGGGTTGAGGTCCATATCCAATACCTGGGCACTGCGGTTACCGACGCGGCTGCCGATAGGTGCATAGGGCGCACCGCAAACCGCGTCGGGGCCGGCTTTCCAGATCAGCGGCGTCACGACTGTTTCCGTCGGGCCATAGCCGTTGATGATGAACTGCGCACGCAAGGCGCGTTGGGCCAACTCGAAACTGGCCTGCGCCACCGCATCCCCGCCAAAGCAATAGATGCGCACGGGCGGAGGGTTGCCGTCGCGCTCAGCGTGCTCGGCCAACTGTTGCAGGTACACCGGCGGGAACGCCGCCACCGTGACGCCATGGGCGTGCATGGCGGCATAGGTCTGCTCGGGGGTCCACAGGCTGTCATCGCGGATCAACAAGCGGCCACCGTGCGTCAGGGTGGTCAACCAACGCTCGTGGGCGCCGTCAAAGGCGAACGACATGAAGTGCAACTCGCAATCGGCGGGGCTCATCTCATAGCGCTCACCAATGGCCTGGCAATGCATCGCCAGCGGGCCATGACTGACCGCCACGCCTTTGGGCAGCCCGGTGGAACCTGAGGTGTAGATCACATAGGCGAGGTTTTCGGCGTGAATGCTCAGCTTGGGGGCGATGGCCGGGAAGGCGTCAAGCACCAGCTGATCAAGCGCCAGAACATGCACACTGGCCGGTATCGGCAACTGCGCAGCCAGGGCCTGCTCGGTCAACAACAGTGCAATACCGGAGTCCTGCATCATGTAGGCCAGGCGTTCGCTGGGGTAGCTGGCGTCCAGCGGCACATAAGCGCCACCGGCCTTGAGCACCGCCAACAGCGCGATGATCATGCCCTCGCTGCGCGGCAAGGCCACGCCGACCCGTACATCCGGGCCGACACCTTCGACGATCAATGCCTGGGCCAGGCGGTTGGCTCGCTGGTCCAACTCGCTGAAGGACAAGCGCCGCTCGGCAAACAACACTGCGCCGGCATCACCCTGAAGGGTCGCCCACTGAGCGATGCGCTCATGCACCCATTCCGCTGTGCGTGCCGCTGGCGCTACGCCGGCCCCGGACGCAGTGGCCAGCGGCAGACCGATGGCGCCCAGGGCTTGCCCGGCATCCTCGGCCAGACGCAGGAGCAGGCCTTCCATATTGGCGCGAATGCCTTCCACTGCGGCGTCGTTGAAGTGTTCGCGCAAGTACATGTATTCGATCACCAGGCCGTCTTCGAGGGTCACCATCAGGTCCATCGGGAAGTCGGTAAGGCCGGCGCTGGCGGCGTCGCCGAACGCCAGGCTGCCGTCCTGCCATTCGCGCAGGGCCTGGTCGATCGGTTGGTTCTCGAACACGATAATGCTGTCGAACAGCGCCTGTCCGGCCTTGCCTGCCCAGCGCTGGATATCCGCCAGAGGCGTGTATTCGCGCTCGCGCATATCCAGGTTATAGGCCTGCAACTGCCGCAGCCAATCACCCACGGTTTGCTGGGGCGCGATCTCCTGGATCACCGGCAAGGTGTTTATGAACAGGCCCAGGATACGTTCCGAACCCGGCAGGCTTGCCGCACGCCCCGACACGGTGGCGCCAAACGTGACACTGCGCTGACCGCTGTAGCGACTGAGCAGCAGCAACCAGGCGGCTTGCACCAATGTGTTCAGCGTGACCTGCTGGCTTTGGACGAAGCGTTTGAGCGCATCGGTCGCGGCCGCGTCGAAGCGGCTGTACAACGCCTTGTGGCCCTTGCCCTCGGGCACCGCGTTGACGGTATCGGCCAGGTAGGTCGGCTGGTCCAGTACGGCCAGTTGTCGGCGCCAGAACTGTTCGCCGGCCCTGGCATCCTGGCGTTGCAGCCAGCCAATGTAATGCTCGTACGGCAAGGCCGGTGCCAGCGCCTGCCCGGAGTATTGGGCCAAGACCTCGCCGATCAACTGCGAAATGCTCCAGCCGTCGATCAGGATGTGGTGGTAAGTCCACACCAGTTGATGGCTGTTGTCGTCCAGGCGCACCAGGATGATCCGTTGCAGCGGCGGCTGGTCCAGGTCAAACCCCTGCACGCGTTCGCTGTCGGCCAACGCTTGCACGCGCTGCTCAACGTCGGCGCAACCGCGCCAGTCGAGTTCGCGCAGCGGTACTTCCAGATGGTCCATGACAAACTGCAGCGGTTGCTCCAGGTCTTGCCAGACGAAGCCTGTGCGCAGGATCGGATGACGCGCGAACGCCACCGCCCACGCCTGCTTGAACCGTTCCACCTGCAAGCCGGTGACCGGCAGGCACAACTGGTTCACATACAGCTCGGCATCCGGGGCGTTCAGGCCCAGGAACAGCATGCCTTGTTGCATCGGCGATAACGGATAGAGGCTTTGCACCCGGGCGTGCGGGATCGGCAAGTCCTCTAGCTGCTCGGCGCTGAGGCCGTGCAGCACTTGGCCTGGAGTGGCCATGAATTGCGCGTCGCGATCATCCAGAGTGACCACACGCAGTGCCAACGTGCGCACGGTGGGGAACTGGAACAGGTCTTTGGGGCTCAGGCCCAAACCCAACTCGCGGGCGCGGCTCACCACTTGGATCGACACGATGGAGTCACCGCCCAAGGCGAAGAAGTTGTCGGTGACACCCACTTGCTCCAGGCCCAGCACCGCTTGCCAGATACCCACCAGGGCTGTTTCGACCGCTGATTGCGGCGCCACATACGCCTCTTGCACCTGCTCGGGCACCGGCAACGCCTTGCGGTCCAACTTGCCGTTGGCCGACAGCGGCAGTTGCGCCAATGCCATCCATTGCGCGGGCACCATGTAATCCGGCAAGCCGCTGTGCAGGTGAGCGCTCAGCTGCGCCTGCCAATCGGCGTCCGCCGCCGGCTCCAAAACGACGTAAGCCACCAGCTGCTTGCCATCGCGAGCCACCACCACCGCTTCACGCACGGCGGCATGTTCCAGCAGGCGGGCCTCGATTTCGCCCAGTTCGATACGCAGGCCGCGGATCTTCACCTGGTGGTCGATACGCCCGGCGTATTCGATCACCCCATCAGCGCGGTAACGCGCCAAATCGCCGGTGCGGTACAGCCGCTCACCGGCCACGAACGGGCTGGCGACAAAGCGTTCGGCGGTCAGGCTTGGGCGCTGGTGGTAACCCCGCGCCAGGCCGACGCCCGCCAGGTACAGCTCGCCGGTCACACCCGCCGGCAGCGGCTCCAGGCTGCTGTCGAGGATATATGTGGCCAGGTTGGCAATCGGCTGGCCGATCGGCACGCTGTCACGGCCTTCGTCCATGCAGGTCCAGTGGGTCACGTCGATGGCCGCTTCGGTCGGGCCGTACAGGTTGTATAGCCCCGCGTTCGGCAACTTGGCGAAGACCTGCTGCTGGATATCCACCGCCAGCGCTTCACCGCTGCACACGATGCGCTTGAGGCCGGTGCAGCTGCTGACGGCGTCGTCCTGCAAAAACGCCTGCAGCATCGACGGCACAAAGTGCAAGGTGCTCACCTGTTCACGGTTGATCAACTCGACCAGCTTGGCCGGGTCACGGTGATCACCCGGCGCCGCCACGACCAGGCGCGCGCCGGTCATCAGCGGCCAGAAGAACTCCCACACCGACACGTCGAAGCTGAACGGGGTTTTCTGCACCACCGTGTCGCTGGCGTCCAGGCCGTAGGCGCCTTGCATCCAGCACAGGCGGTTGGTCAGCGCTACGTGGCGGTTGCCCGCGCCCTTGGGCTTGCCGGTGGAGCCGGAGGTGTAGATCACGTAGGCAAGGTTTTCGCCGGTCAGGGCCACGCACGGATTGGACGTGTTGTAAGCCGCCAGCCAGTCGCCCGGTTGATCCAACGCCACGCTGCGGATCGACACCGGGATCGGCAGGCGCTGCAACAACGCTTCCTGGGTCAGCAGCAACTGAATGCCGCTGTCTTCGAACATGTAGCTCAGGCGATCCTGTGGGTAGTCCGGGTCCAGCGGCACGTAGGCGCCGCCGGCCTTGAGGATGGCCACCAGCGCCACAACCATTTCGATGGAGCGCTCGGCCGCCACGCCCACCAGCACGTCCGGGCCAACGCCTTGCGCGATCAGGTAATGCGCCAGTTGGTTGGCGCGCTCGTTGAGCTGGCGATAGCTCAGGCGCTCTTCACCGAACGCCAGCGCCGGCGCGTCCGGGGTGTGCCGCACCTGGGCTTCGATCAGTTGCTGCACGGTGTGCTGCAATGGGAAGTCGGTGGCGGTGGCGTTCCAGCCGTCGAGCAAGGTGCTGCGTTCGCTGGCCGGCAGCAGGTCGATATCCCCCAGCAGCGTCTCGCCCTCCAGGCAGCCCAACAGGTTCAACAGGCCTTCGGCGATCTGCTCGATAGCGGCCGTGCGGAAACTGCCCAAGTCATAGCTCAAGTGCAATGACAAGGTCTCGCCGAGGTTGACCAGCACCGTCAACGGGTAGTTGGTCTGCTCGTGGTTGGTCACGGTGCCGAAGCCCAGGCCACCGCTTGCGCCTTGCTCCAATGCGGCGGAGACCGGGTAGTTTTCGAACACCAGGATGTTGTCGAACAAGGCTTCACCGCCCTGCCCGGCCCAGCGCTGGATATCGAACAGCGGCGTGTGCTCCTGCTCGCGCAGGGCAACGTTCTGGCCTTGCAATTGCGCCAGCCAATCGGTCAGTCGCTGTTCCGGTTGTGGGCGGGCCACCACCGGCAAGGTGTTGATGAACAGGCCTATCTGCTGTTCAACCCCAACCAGTTCAGCCGGGCGCCCCGACACTGTCGCGCCGAAGGCAACCGTGTCGTGGCCGGTGTAGCGTTGCAACAGCAACAGCCACGCGCTCTGCACCAGGGTGTTGAGGGTGACTTTCTGCTGACGGGCGAACTCGCCCAGGCGCTGGGTAAAACCGCGATCCAACACACGCACATGCTCGGCGTGCCCGCCGGCCAGCGCCTCGCTACCCTGGCTGATGCTATGGGCCAGGCGCGTCGGTTCACTCAACTGGGCCAACTGCTGCTTCCAGAACGCTTCACTGACAGCCCGATCCTGGCGTTGCAGCCAGGCGATGTAGTCGTGATAGCGCCCGGCAAGCGGCGCCACCGGCGCACCGCTGTAGCGTTGCAGCACCTCACCGAACAACTGCGCATTGCTCCAGCCGTCCAGCAGGATGTGGTGATTGGTGTAGATCAGGTGATAACGATCGGTCGCCGTACGTACCACGGTCAGGCGCAACAGTGCGGGCTGTTGCAGATCGAACGGCTGAACGCGCTCTTGCTCGGCGAGGTCATCCAGCGCCGTTGCAAGCGCGCTGTGCTGTTGCCAGTCATGAAGACTCAACGGCACCACCACGTGCTTGTGCACCACTTGCACCGGCCGCTCGAACGCGCCCTGCCAGAGGAAGCCACTGCGCAGGATGTCATGTTCATCAATCGCCGCCTGCCAGGCCGCGCGGAAACGCTCGACCTGCAAACCGTCGACATCGACACGCAACTGGTTGATATACGCGCCGCTTTCCTGCTCGTACAGGCTGTGGAACAACATACCGTGCTGCATCGGCGACAACGGGTAGATATCGGCAACCGCGCGGGCCGCCCATGGCAAGCTGTCCAGTTGTGCCTGGGTGAGGTGCGCCAGCGGGAAATCCGACGGTGTGACCGCGCTGTGGGCGTCATCACAACAATGGGCGACCAGTGCACTCAGTTCGCGCACATAGTCGTCCGCCAGGGCCTGAATGGTCTGCGGTGCAAACATCCTGTGGCTGAAGGTCCAGCTCAGGCTCAACTCGCCGCCATACACCTGGCTGTTGAGCGTCAACCAGTTGGCCAGCTCGGCGTCCAGGCTTTGCTCGGCACCGGCCGACTCGCCCGCCGGCACGAACAAGGCCTGGTCATCGAACTGGTTATCGAACTGCCCCAGGTAATTGAACGTGATGCGCGGCATCGGCAGGCCACGCAGCGCGGCCTGGCTCGCTTCGTCACCGAGGTAGCGCAACGCACCAAAACCGAGGCCTTTGTGCGGGATAGCGCGCAATTGCTCCTTGACCGCCTTGATCGACGCGCCGAGGTCGTCCGCCACCTGCAAGCGCACCGGGAACAGGCTGGTGAACCAACCCACGGTGCGGGTCAGGTCCAAGTCGTCGAACACCTCTTCACGGCCATGCCCTTCGAGGGCGATGCCCGTGGCGTGATCACCCGTCCAGCGAGCGATCACGCGTGCCAGGGCCGTCAATAGCAGGTCGTTGACCTGGGTACGGTAAGCGGCCGGCGCCTGTTGCAGTAATTGCCGTGTGGTGGTCACATCCAATTGCGTCTGGATCGTCACCGCATGCCGATTCAAGCGCTCGCCGCCCTGGAAGTCGCACGGCAACTGCGCGGTGCCGTGCAACTGGGCCTGCCAGAACGGCAACTCGGCTTGCACGCCGGTGCTGCGGGCATAGCCCTGCAAACGCGTGGCCCATTGCTGGACCGCACTGGTCTTGGCCGGCAGGCGTATGGCCTGGGCGGACGGAACCTGTGCGTAGGCGCTTTGCAGATCCTCCAGCAATACACGCCAGGACACGCCGTCGACGACCAAGTGATGAATGATCAGCAACAGGCGCTGGCTGCCGTCCGCCAGCGTCGCCAGCAAGGCACGTAGCAATGGCCCGTCTTGCAGGTTCAGGCTGCGTTGGGCTTCAAGGCCTGCTGCGGCAAGGTCTTGCGGCCGGTCAAGGTTGACCTGCGACAGCAGCGAATACTGCGCTTGCACGTCGCTGAAGTGGGCCGTCCAGGCGCCCTCCTGCTCGGTAAACCGCAGGCGCAACGCGTCATGATGGGTGCAGACCGCGTCCAGTGCGCGCGCAAGGCTCGCTGCGTCGAGGGCATGGCGTGGCTTGAGCAATACCGATTGGTTCCAGTGATGACGCTCGGTACTCACTTCTTCAAAAAAGTGCTGCTGCATGGGCAACAACACTGCCGCGCCCGTCAGCGGGGATTGATCAATTACCAGCGCTTCGGCACCGGTCTTGGCCACCAACGCCAGGCTTTGTACCGTCTGATGCTGGAACAGGTCTTTGGGCGTGAAACGAATACCGGCCTGACGCGCCCGGCTGACCACCTGGATCGACACAATGGAATCGCCGCCCAGGGCGAAGAAGTTGTCGGTGACGCCCACTTGCTCAAGGCCCAGCACCGTTTGCCAGATACCCGCCAGCGTCACCTCGACCGCATTCACCGGTGCCACATACGCCTGTGCCTGGGCCGTTTCGGGGGCCGGCAACAGGTTGCGCGCCAGCTTGCCATTGGGGCTCAACGGCATCTGGGCCAGCAACAGGATCGACGCCGGCACCATGTACTCGGGCAGTGTTCGCAGCAAGTGGGCTTTGAGTTGCACCGCATGATCAACGCCGCCAAAACCGGCCTCGGTGGGCACCACATAACCCACCAGCTGCTTGCCATCGCGAGCCACCACCACCGCTTCACGCACGGCGGCATGTTCCAGCAGGCGGGCCTCGATTTCGCCCAGTTCAATACGCAGGCCGCGGATCTTCACCTGGTGGTCGATACGCCCGGCGTATTCGATCACCCCATCAGCGCGGTAACGCGCCAAATCGCCGGTGCGGTACAGCCGCTCACCGGCCACGAACGGGCTGGCGACAAAGCGTTCGGCGGTCAGGCTTGGGCGCTGGTGGTAACCCCGCGCCAGGCCGATGCCCGCCAGGTACAGCTCGCCGGTCACGCCCGCCGGCAGCGGCTCCAGGCTGCTGTCGAGGATATATGTGGCCAGGTTGGCAATCGGCTGGCCGATCGGCACGCTGTCACGGCCTTCGTCCATGCAGGTCCAGTGGGTCACGTCGATGGCCGCTTCGGTCGGGCCGTACAGGTTGTACAGCCCCGCGTTCGGCAACTTGGCGAAGACCTGCTGCTGGATATCCACCGCCAGCGCTTCACCGCTGCACACGATGCGCTTGAGGCCGGTGCAGCTGCTGACGGCGTCGTCCTGCAAAAACGCCTGCAACATCGACGGCACAAAGTGCAAAGTGCTCACCTGTTCGCGGTTGATCAACTCGACCAGCTTGGCCGGGTCACGGTGATCACCCGGCGCCGCCACGACCAGGCGCGCGCCGGTCATCAGCGGCCAGAAGAACTCCCACACCGACACGTCGAAGCTGAACGGGGTTTTCTGCACCACCGTGTCGCTGGCGTCCAGGCCGTAGGCGCCTTGCATCCAGCACAGGCGGTTGGTCAGCGCCACGTGGCGGTTGCCCGCGCCCTTGGGCTTGCCGGTGGAGCCGGAGGTGTAGATCACGTAGGCAAGGTTTTCGCCGGTCAGGGCCACGCACGGATTGGACGTGTTGTAAGCCGCCAGCCAGTCGCCCGGTTGATCCAACGCCACGCTGCGGATCGACACCGGGATCGGCAGGCGCTGCAACAACGCCTCCTGGGTCAGCAGCAACTGAATGCCGCTGTCTTCGAACATGTAGCTCAGGCGATCCTGCGGATAGTCCGGGTCCAGCGGCACGTAGGCGCCGCCGGCCTTGAGGATGGCCACCAGCGCCACAACCATTTCGATGGAGCGCTCGGCCGCCACGCCCACCAGCACGTCCGGGCCAACGCCTTGCGCGATCAGGTAATGCGCCAGTCGGTTGGCGCGCTCGTTGAGCTGGCGATAGCTCAGGCGCTCTTCACCGAACGCCAGCGCCGGCGCGTCCGGGGTGTGCCGCACCTGGGCTTCGATCAGTTGCTGCACGGTGTGCTGCAATGGGAAGTCGGTGGCGGTGGCGTTCCAGCCGTCGAGCAAGGTGCTGCGTTCGCTGGCCGGCAGCATATCGACCTCACCCAAGGCACGCTCGGCAGACTCGGCAAGCCGGGCCAACAGCGTCTCCAGGCAAGCCGCCAACCCGGCAACGGCGCAAGCATTGAACTTCGATTCCATGTAGCTGAACTGGAATGCCAGTTGCTCGCCCACGTTAACCAGCAACGTCAGCGGGTAGTTGGTGCGTTCATGGCTGTGTACCGCTCCAAAGCTCAGCTCGGCAGGCTCGCTGTGCTGCAACGCTTCGGAGACCGGGTAGTTTTCGAACACCAGAATGTTGTCGAACAAGGCTTCACCGCCCTGCCCGGCCCAGCGCTGGATATCAAACAGCGGCGTGTGTTCATGCTCACGCAACGCACTGTTCTGTGCCTGCACCCCTTGCAGCCATTGCGCAACACTTTGCTCAGCGGATGGGCGAGCAATGACCGGCAATGTGTTGATAAACAGGCCGATTTGCTGCTCGACGCCTTTGAGTTGTGCCGGGCGCCCCGACACCGTCGCGCCGAAGGCTACCGACGCCTGGCCACTGTAGCGCTGCAACAGCAGCAGCCACGCCGCTTGCACCAACGTATTGAGCGTGACCTTGCTGGCCCGCGCGAAATCACCGAGGTGCCGGGTTTGCGCGCGATCCAGGGTCAGGAAGTGATCGCCATAACCGCTGGCGGATACACCCGCGTGCGGGTTGTAAGCCAGCGCCTGCGCCAGGCGCGTGGGCTCATCAAGCAAGGCCAGTTGTTCGCGCCAATACCCTTGGCTGACATCAGCGTCCTGGGCTTGCAGCCAGCCGATGTAATCGCGGTAGCGCCCGGGTGCGCCTGCAGGCGCCTGGCCGCTGTAGCGTTGCAACACTTCGCCGAGCAACTGGGAGCTGCTCCAGCCGTCCATCAGCAGGTGATGGCTGGTGAAGATCAAGTGGTGCCGTGCAGTGCCCGTACGTACCAATTGCAGGTTGAGCAACGGCGCCTGCGTGAGTTCAAACCCCTGCTCGCGCTGGCTGGCGGCCAGTTCATCGAGGTCGCTTTGCAGCGTCTGGCGGCCTTGCCAATCGTGCAGTGCGTAAGGCAGATCGACCTGCTTGAATACCACCTGAACCGGCTGCTCCAGCTCGCCCTGCCAGACGAAACCGCTGCGCAGGCTGTCATGCGCATCCAGCGCCGCCTGCCAGGCCTGGCGCAAACGCTGCGGATCAAGGCCGTCGACATCCAGACGCATCTGATTGATGTAGTCCACGCTATCGGGCTCATACAACGTATGGAACAGCATGCCCTGCTGCATCGGCGACAGTGGGTAGACGTCCTCGATACGCGCCACCGCGATCGGCAGCGCATCCAACTGAGCCTGGTTCAAGCGTGCCAGCGGGAAGTCCGATGGCGTCACCCCTTGGTGGTGGGCGCAGTGTTCGATCAGGCCAACAAGTTCCTCCTGGAAATCAATGGCCAGGCGTTGAATGCACGCGGGATCAAACATCTGCGAACTGAAGCGCCAGTCCACACTCAGTTCCCCGGCGTACACCTGGCCATTGAGCGTCAGCCAGTTGCCCAGTGGAGCCTCCAGGCTGTGTTCGGCGCCCGCCTGTTCGCCGGATGGCGCAAACAGCGCGCCCTCGGCCTCGTCGAAGCTGCCATCGAACTGGCCCAGGTAGTTGAAGGTGATGCGCGGTGTCGGCAATGCCCGCAAGGCCTGCTGCACCTCTTCGTCGCCCAGGTAACGAAGCGCGCCGAACCCAATCCCTTTTTGGGGAATCGCGCGCAGTTGCTCCTTGATGCCTTTGATCGAATCAGCCAGGGTCGAGGCCGGCGAAAGCTTGACCGGGAACAGGCTGGTGAACCAACCCACGGTACGTGTCAGGTCCAGGTCGTCAAATACCTCTTCACGGCCATGACCCTCCATTTGAACCAGCGTGGAAGCCTGCCCCGTCCAGCGGCAAATCACTCGCGCAAGCGCCGTCAACAGCATGTCGTTGACCTGAGTCCGGTAGGCCGCGGGCGCCACTTGCAACAGCTGTCGCGTCTGCAGGCTGTCCAGGCGACTTTCTACGGTGTGGGCGTAACGGCTTTGCAGGCTGCCATCGGCACGCTGACGCGGTAAATGTGCAGGGGCACCGTCCAGCTGCGCCTGCCAGAACGGCAGCTCGGCCAGCAAGGCAGGGCCACTGGCATGCGCCTGCAAGCGCTCGGCCCAGGTTTTGAACGCGCTGGTCTTGGCTGGCAGTTGCGCCGTGCCGCCGGCGACCAACTGCCGGTAAACGCTCTGCAAGTCTTCAAGCAAAATACGCCAGGAGACACCGTCCACCACCAAGTGGTGGATCACCAGCAACAGTCGCTGGGAGCCGTCGGCAAGCGTCGCCAGCACCGCACGGGCCACGCTCCCACGCGCCAGGTCCAACGAGCGCTGGGCCTGCTCACACAGGTCCAGCAAGGCTTCGGCATCTGCGACCTGGGCTTGCCACAGCAGCGGCGCGGCCTGTAACTGAGTCGGCAGCAGGTACCGGGCAGCCGCTTGCGAGGTGAACGCCATGCGCAATGCGTCGTGCTGCACCACCAACGCCTGCAAGGCCTGCTCCAGGTAAGCCGCGTCCAACGGTGCGTAAGGCTTGAGCAACACTGACTGGTTCCAGTGATCGCGCTCGGGAACAGCCTGGTCGAAAAACACCTGTTGGACCGGCAACAGCGGCGCGTCACCACTGACCGGCGCTTGATCGATCACAACCCGCTTGCCGTCGGTGCGAGCCACCGCCGCAAGGCTTTTCACCGTCTGGTGCTGGAACAGGTCCTTGGGCGTGAAATGAATACCGGCCACGCGGGCGCGGCTGACGACTTGAATAGAGATGATCGAGTCACCGCCCAACTCGAAGAAGTTGTCGTTCAGCCCCACCTGGTCCAAGCGCAGCACTTCCTCCCAGAGGGTGGCAATTCGTTGTTCAAGCTCGCTGCGCGGGGCCTCATAGTCGAGCGCAGACACGCCGGCCTGCGGCTTGGGCAATGCCTTGCGATCGAGTTTGCCATTGGGGGTCAAGGGAAAGGCGCTGAGCACGAGCACATGCGCCGGCACCATATAGCCGGGCAGCACCTCCTTGAGCTGCATCTTGATCAAGCCTGGCAGGCGAGCATCCTGCAGTTGCGCCGCATCGGCCGGCACCACGTAGGCAATCAGTTGCTGCCCGCTCAAGCCTGGCTGGGCGACCACCACCGCCTCACGCACGTGAGGCTGCCCCTGCAGGCGTGCTTCGATTTCGCCGAGTTCAACCCTGAAACCACGGATTTTCACTTGGTTGTCAATGCGCCCGATGTAATCGGTGGTGCCGTCTTCCCGCTGGCGCACGAGGTCGCCGGAACGATACAGCCGCGCACCGGGAACACCGAAAGGATCCGGCACAAAGCGTTCGGCGGTCATCGCCGGCCGATTGAGATAGCCGCGCGCCAGGCCCGTGCCGCCCAGGTACAACTCGCCACTGAGCCCTTGGGACAATGGGTTGAGCTGATCGTCCAGCACGTACGTGCTGCGGTCACCTATGCGGCTGCCGATCGGCGCGTACGCCGCGCCACATTCAAGGTCGGGGCCGGCTTTCCAGATCAGCGGCGTGACCACCGTTTCGGTAGGCCCGTAACCATTAATGATGTGTTCGGGACGCAAAGCGCGCCGGGCCAGTTCGAAGCTGGCCTGGGGTACCGCGTCGCCGCCGAAACAGTAGATGCGCACGGGCGGCGGGTTGCCATCGCGTTCGGCGTGCTCGGCCAATTGTTGCAGGTACACCGGCGGGAATGCGGCGACGGTCACCCCGTACTCGTGCATGGCGGCGTAGGTCTGCTCCGGCGTCCACAGGCTGTCGTCACGCATCAGCAGACGACCGCCGTGGGTCAGTGTGGTCAGCCAACGCTCATGCGCGCCGTCGAAGGCAAACGACATGAAGTGCAATTCGCAGTCCGTTGCAGTCATGGCGTACCGTTCGCCGATCGCCTGGCAGTGCATGGACAACGGGCCGTGGGCGACGCTGACCCCCTTGGGCTGCCCCGTGGAGCCCGAGGTGTAGATGACGTAGGCCAGGTTATCCGGGTGCAGGTCGAGCTGCGGCGCGGTTTCGGGCCCGTCGCGCAGGTCCAGGCGATCCAGCTCAAGCGTGTGCAAGCCTGGAATCTTCGGCAATCGCTCAGCCAGGCGCGAGTCCGTCAACAACAAGGCGACACCGGAGTCCTGCATCAAGTAGGCCAAGCGCTCCTGCGGATAGCTCGCATCCAGCGGCACATAGGCGCCGCCCGCCTTGAGCACAGCAAGCAGTGCCACCATCAGTTGCTCGCCACGCGGCATGGCCACGGCGACGCGAACTTCCGGGCCGACCCCTTCGGCAATCAGCGCATGAGCCAGGCGGTTGGCGCGGCGGTCCAATTGCGCGTAGGTGACCGGTTGGCCGTCGACAATCAGCGCAACGCTGCCAGGCGCCTGCATGGCGATGCGCTCATGCACATAAGGCTGCACGGCGTATGGCTGAGGGCTATTGCCGGCACGCAGCTGCGCCCATTCGTCGGCGGTCAGCAGGTCCAGTGCACCGGTCGGCCGCTGAGGCGATTGGCTGAACTGCTCAAGAAGGTGTAGCAACTGCGCATTCAGGCGGGCAATCACCGGTTCACAGAAACTGCGCAAGGCGTAGCCGTAGTGCAGCGACAACGTCTCGCCGAGGTTGATGCCCACTGTCAGCGGGTAACTGGTTTGCTCCAGCGTCGACACTTCACCGAAGCGTGGGCCGCTGCCTTGCCCTTGTTGCAAGGCTTGCGACAAGGGGTAGTTTTCAAACACCAGAATGCTGTCGAACAAGGCTTCACCGCCCTGCCCGGCCCAGCGCTGGATATCAAACAGCGGCGTGTGCTCGTGCTCACGCAGGCTCAGGTTCAGTGCCTGAACCGTTTGCAGCCATTGAGCCACGGTCTGCTGCGCCTGGCTGCCGGCAATCACCGGCAACGTATTGATGAACAAACCGATTTGCTGTTCGATCCCCTGCAAGGCCGACGGTCGGCCCGACACCGTCGCACCGAAGGCGACCGTGGCCTGGCCGGTATAGCGCTGCAGCAGCAGTAGCCAGGCGCTTTGCACCAGCGTGTTCAAGGTGACTTTCTGTTCCCTGGCAAAAGCGTTGAGGCGTTGAGTGGCGGCGCCATCCAGCAGATGTATCAGTTCGCCATGCCCAGTCACGCCGGCCACCCCTCCCGACACGCTGTCGGCCAGCCGGGTCGGCGCGTCCAGTGCGGCCAGTTGCGCCGTCCAGAATTGTTCGCTGGCGGCGTTATCGCGCGCCTGGAGCCAGGCGATGTAGTCACGGTAACGCCCCGCCGACTGAGCCACGGGGAGCCCCGCATAGCGTTGCAACACCTCGCCGAACAGCTGCGCGTTACTCCAGCCGTCGAGCAGGATGTGGTGATTGGTGAAGATCAGATGATGTCGGGCTTGAGCCGTGCGGATCAGACACAGGCGCAGCAATGGCGCACGATCGAGTACAAAACCACTGTTGCGCTGGGCCTCGGCGGCGGCGTCGAGTGCCGTGGCAAGGTCGTCACGGCCCTGCCAGTCGAGCAACTCCAGCGGCACCTGGACCTGACGCGTGATCACCTGCACCGGCTGTTCGAATACGCCTTGCCAGAGGAAGGCACTGCGCAAGCTCTCATGCGCCGCCAGGGTAGCTTGCCACGCGGCCTCGAAACGATCGCTGTCGAGGTCATCCACGTCCACGCGCAGCTGGTTGATGTAGTCCACTCCTTCCTGCTCATACAGGCTGTGGAACAACATGCCCTGCTGCATGGGCGACAACGGGTAGATATCCTCGATCGTGCGCAGCGAGTAAGGCAGCGCATCCAACTGCATCTGGGACAGGCCGGCCAACGGGAAGTCCGAAGGGGTTACTCCGCTGTGTCCAAGGTCGCAGCAATGGCTGACCAGAGCGGCCAGCTCAACGGCATACGCATCGGCCAGCCGTTGCACCGTGGCGTCGTGGAACATCTCGCGGCTGTAGGTCCACTCAAGACTCAGCTCCCCGCCATAGACCTGGCCATTGACGGTCAGCCAGTTGCCCAGCGGTGCATCAGCATGTTGTTCACTGCCCGAGGATTCACTGGCGGGCACGAACATGGCGTCCTGATCAAACTGACCGTCAAATTGCCCAAGATAGTTGAACGTTACGCGCGGCTCCGGCCGCTCAGCCAAGGCAGCCCGTTCAGCCGGGCCGCCGAGGTAGCGCAGCAGGCCATAGCCCAGGCCTTTTTCCGGTACGGCGCGCAATTGCTCCTTGACGGTTTTCAACGATTGCTCAAGGTCGGCGGCGGGTGTCAGGCGCACTGGGTACAGGCTGGTGAACCAACCTACCGTGCGGCTCAGGTCGATCTGTTCAAAGAGGTCTTCGCGGCCGTGGCCCTCCAGCTGGATCACACTGGAGTCGGCACCGGTCCAGCCGCAGAGCGCCCGCGCCAGCGCAGTCAGCAACAGGTCGTTGACCTGTGTGCGATAGGCCGCTGGAGCGTCTTGCAGCAGTCGCCGGGTCAGGTCGGCACCCAAGCGCGTCTGCACGGTAGCGGCGTGACGATTCTGCAGGCCGCCCTGGTGGTTGTCGCAGGGCAGATCGCCCGCGTCATCACCCAGTGTCTGCAACCAATAGTTCAATTGCCCTTGCACGCCCTCACTGATGGCGTGTTGCGTCATCTGCTCGGCCCAGGCTTTGAAGGCACTGGTTTTGGGCGCCAATTTTACCCGGCGCACCGAGGCCAGTTGTGCGTAGGCACTTTGCAGGTCCTCCAGCAAGATTCGCCAGGACACGCCGTCGACGACCAGATGATGGATCACCAGCAGCAGACGCTGGCTGCCATCGACCATTTGCACCAGCAGCGCGCGCAACAGCGGGCCGTCTTGCAGGTTCAGCGACTGCTGGGCCTCATTGCAACGGGCCTGCAGTTGCACGTCATCATCTGCCTGGGCTTGCCACAGCAATGCCTGGCCGGGTTCGACGCGAGCATGGCTGGCCTGGCCCTGCGGCGTGAAGGTAAGACGCAGCGCGTCGTGATGCGCCAGCAGCGCCTGCAAGGCCTGCTCCAGGCGCAAGGGGTCGATGGTCTGGGCACACGTGAGCAACAACGATTGGTTCCACTGATGCCGCGCGGGAATATCCGTGGCAAAGAACCACTGCTGGAACGCCAGCAACGGGGTGGCGCCAGTGACCGGTTGCTGATCGATCAGCCGCGCCGTGCCCACCTGGGCGACACGCGCCAGGCTCTGGACGGTCTGATACTGGAAGACATCCTTAGGCGTCAGAATGATGCCGGCCTGACGGGCACGGCTGACCACCTGGATCGACACGATGGAGTCACCGCCCAGGGCAAAGAAATTGTCAGTGACGCCCACCTGCTCACGCTTGAGCACTTCTTGCCAGATCGCCGCGATGCGCTGTTCCAGATCGGTTTCAGGCGCGATGTAGACCGCTTGTTGCAGGCTGGCGTCCGGCACCGGCAACGCCTTGCGGTCCAACTTGCCGTTGGCCGACAGCGGCAGTTGCGCCAATGCCATCCATTGCGCGGGCACCATGTAATCCGGCAAGCCGCTGTGCAGGTGAGCGCTCAGCTGCGCCTGCCAATCGGCGTCCGCCGCCGGCTCCAAAACGACGTAAGCCACCAGTTGCTTGCCATCGCGAGCCACCACCACCGCTTCACGCACGGCGGCATGCTCCAGTAGGCGGGCCTCGATTTCGCCCAGTTCAATACGCAGGCCGCGGATCTTCACCTGGTGGTCGATACGCCCGGCGTATTCGATCACCCCATCAGCGCGGTAACGCGCCAAATCGCCGGTGCGGTACAGCCGCTCACCGGCCACGAACGGGCTGGCGACAAAGCGTTCGGCGGTCAGGCTTGGGCGCTGGTGGTAACCCCGCGCCAGGCCGACGCCCGCCAGGTACAGCTCGCCGGTCACGCCCGCCGGCAGCGGCTCCAGGCTGCTGTCGAGGATATATGTGGCCAGGTTGGCAATCGGCTGGCCGATCGGCACGCTGTCACGGCCTTCGTCCATGCAGGTCCAGTGGGTCACGTCGATGGCCGCTTCGGTCGGGCCGTACAGGTTGTACAGCCCCGCGTTCGGCAACTTGGCGAAGACCTGCTGCTGGATATCCACCGCCAGCGCTTCACCGCTGCACACGATGCGCTTGAGGCCGGTGCAGCTGCTGACGGCGTCGTCCTGCAAAAACGCCTGCAACATCGACGGCACAAAGTGCAAAGTGCTCACCTGTTCGCGGTTGATCAACTCGACCAGCTTGGCCGGGTCACGGTGATCACCCGGCGCCGCCACGACCAGGCGCGCGCCGGTCATCAGCGGCCAGAAGAACTCCCACACCGACACGTCGAAGCTGAACGGGGTTTTCTGCACCACCGTGTCGCTGGCGTCCAGGCCGTAGGCGCCTTGCATCCAGCACAGGCGGTTGGTCAGCGCCACGTGGCGGTTGCCCGCGCCCTTGGGCTTGCCGGTGGAGCCGGAGGTGTAGATCACGTAGGCGAGGTTTTCGCCGGTCAGGGTGATACCTGGGTTGACGGTGCTGTAAGCCGCCAGCCAGTCGCCCGGTTGATCCAACGCCACGCTGCGGATCGACACCGGGATCGGCAGGCGCTGCAACAACGCCTCCTGGGTCAGCAGCAACTGAATGCCGCTGTCTTCGAACATGTAGCTCAGGCGATCCTGCGGGTAATCCGGGTCCAGCGGCACGTAGGCGCCGCCGGCCTTGAGGATGGCCACCAGCGCCACGACCATTTCAATGGAGCGCTCGGCCGCCACGCCCACCAGCACGTCCGGGCCAACGCCTTGCGCGATCAGGTAATGCGCCAGTCGGTTGGCACGCTCGTTGAGCTGGCGATAGCTCAGGCGCTCTTCACCGAACGCCAGCGCCGGCGCGTCCGGGGTGTGCCGCACCTGGGCTTCGATCAGTTGCTGCACGGTGTGCTGCAATGGGAAGTCGGTGGCGGTGGCGTTCCAGCCGTCGAGCAAGGTGCTGCGTTCGCTGGCGGCCAGCATCGACAACGTTTCAACCGGCTGTTCTGGCGCGGCCAGCATCGCGTCGAGCAGTGCGAGCCAATGGCCGGCCATGCGCTCGATGGTCGAGGCGTCGAACAGGTCCGAGGCATAGGTAAAGCCTGCCGAAACCCCAGTGCCGTGCTCAACGGTATTGAGCGTCAGGTCAAACTGCGCCGAGTGACTTTCCCACTCCAGCCCCTGCACCTGCAAATCGGGCAGTTGCATGGACGTAGCCTGCCGGTCTTCGGCCTGGTGGTTGAACATGACTTGGAACAGCGGGTTACGGCTCAGGCTACGCTCGGGTTGCAGCACCTCAACCAACTGCTCAAAAGGCAAGTCCTGATGCGCCTGCGCATCCAATGCGGTTTTGCGCACCTGTTGCAGCAGACCGCGAACACTGGTGCGGCTATCCACTTCAGTGCGCAGCACTTGGGTATTGACCAAAAAGCCGATCAGCCGCTCGGTTTCACTGCGACTGCGGTTGGCGATAGGCACACCGACGCGGATATCCGCCTGGCCACTGTAGCGGTGCAGCAGCAGTTGGAACGAGACAAGCAATACCACGAACGTGGTGACGTTCTCACGCTGGCTCAGACGCTTGAGCGCTTCCAGGCGCTGAGCGCCCAGCTCAACGTTGACCGAGGCGCCGGCAAAGCTCTGCACCGCTGGGCGCGCATGGTCGGTGGGCAGCTCAAGTACCGGCTGCTCGCCGGCCAACTGGGCCTGCCAGTAGCCCAATTGACGCTCGCGCTCCCCCGCCTCCATCCAATGCCGCTGCCACAGTGCATAGTCGGCATATTGTACCGGCAGCGCCGGCAGTTGTGCCGGGTGCCCCTGGCTGAAGGCTGCGTACAGCTGCACCAACTCATTGACCATGACCTGCAAGGAAGCACCGTCACAGATGCTGTGGTGCAAGGTCAGAACCAGCACATGCTGGTCCTCGGCAAGCCGAAGCAGACGAGCCCGAATCAGCGGCCCCGTTGCCAGATCGAACGGCTGGGCGATCTCGGCTTCTACCACGGCCTGCAAGCCGGCCTCACCTTCGGCCGCCCATCGGGCTTCATGGGCCTCGGCCACCAGCGATGCGCCGCCTGTCGCGGCAATGCACTGCAGCACACGGTCTGCGCCCTGGACAAACGTGGTGCGCAGGCTTTCATGGCAAGCCATCAGTCCCGCCAGGCTGTTATTCAAGGCGTCAAGATTCAAGCTACCCGTCAGGCGCAGCGCCTTGGACAGGTTGTAGGCCGCGCTGTCAGGTTCCAGTTGCCACAGGAACCATTGGCGCTGCTGGGCGTATGAAAGCAATAGAGGCTCGTCGGCGTCACGCTTGAAGATAGGCGCAACACCGAACAGGTTAATTCCTTTTTGCTTGAGCAAGACGGCCAGCGCCTTCCTTTCCTTCGCAGAAAGCGCTCCCACCGACTCGATTAACTTTTGCACGCCATAGCCCTCAATTAAGAAATCAGTTTCTCAAGATCATTGGCTGATAGACGTTTGAGGGCCTCCAGAGATTTAGTCAGTTCATCCTGCAAAGGCTGTAAATCGCCTTGCAGGCCCTGTAGTTCACTGCAGAATTCGCCCAGGTTTTGTGTGCCGAACAGCAGGTTGAGCGGAACATCCAGCTCCAGTTGCTGGCGAATGCGCATGACCACTTGCGTCGCCAACAACGAGTGCCCGCCCAGCGCAAAGAAGTTGTCGTTGAGCCCCACTTGCGCGATTTCCAGCACGCTTTGCCAGATCTGCGCCACCTGTTGGGCCAGCTCGCTGTCCGGGGCCACGTAGGCCTGGGCCGCCTGCCCGGCGTCCGGCTTGGGCAGCGCCTTGCGGTCGAGCTTGCCGTTGGGGCTGAGCGGCATACGCTCCAGAACCTGCACATGGTTGGGCACCATATAAGCAGGCAGCGCCTGGCCCACATGTAGCTTGAGTTCAGTGGCCGGGGCTGGGTGTTCGCGCCGACCTTGCTCGCCAAGCACCACGTAGGCCACCAGTGACGTATCGTCGACGGCTACCACCACCGCCTCGCGTACATGCTCATGCTCAAGCAGCCGTGCTTCGATTTCCCCCAGCTCGATACGCAGGCCGCGCAACTTGACCTGGTGATCGATACGCCCGGCGTATTCGATGACCCCATCGGCGCGATAGCGCGCCAGGTCACCGGTGCGGTACATACGCTGGCCCCGCCCTTGCGGGCTGACGACAAAGCGCTCGGCGGTCAATGCCGGGCGCTGGTGATAACCCCGCGCCAGCCCTTCACCCGCCAGGTACAGCTCACCCAGCACGCCCGCCGGCAGCGGTTCCAGATTGGCATCCAGAATGAAGCACGCGAGGTTGGCGATCGGCCGCCCGATCGGCACGCTGTCACGGCCCTCGTCAAGGCACGTCCAATGGGTCACATCGATGGCCGCTTCGGTCGGGCCGTACAAGTTATACAGCCGCGCCTTCGGCAGCCGCGCGAACACCTGCTGCTGGGCGTCCACCGGCAGCGCCTCGCCGCTGCATACAATACGGGCCAGGCTCAGGCAACTGTCCACAGCGTGCGCCTGCATGAACGCCTGCAACATCGAGGGCACAAAATGCAGGGTCGTCACCTGCTCACGGTTGATCAGCTCAACCAGCCGTGACGGATCACGGTGGTCGCCGGGAGCAGCCATCGCCAAGCGAGCCCCTGTCATCAATGGCCAGAAAAACTCCCAGACCGACACATCGAAGCTGAACGGGGTTTTCTGCAAGACCGTGTCCGCGGCACTGAGCCCGTAGGCCTGCTGCATCCAGCACAACCGATTGACCAGCGCCGAATGCCGGTTGCCCGCGCCCTTGGGCTTGCCCGTGGAACCAGAGGTGTAAATCACATAGGCCAAGCCTTCGGGGTGCACGCTGACCCGCGGGTTGGCGGCACTGTAACCTTCAAGCCAGGTGGCCGGCTGGTCCAGCAGCAGGGTGCGCACACCGGCGGCGAGCGGCAGGCCATCAACCACCCCCGCTTGACTCAGCAACAACGAGACGCCGCTGTCCTCGATCATGTAGCGCAGGCGATCCTGCGGGTATTCCGGGTCCAACGGTACGTAGGCGCCCCCCGCTTTGAGGATGGCCAGCAAGCCGACCACCATTTCAATCGAGCGCTCCAGCGCAATCCCCACCAACCGCTCAGGGCCCACGCCGGCTTCGATCAGCTTATGCGCCAGGCGGTTCGCCCGCGCATTGAGTTGCGCATAGCTCAGACGCTCGTCGGCAAACACCAGCGCCGTGGCGTCGGGCGTGCGCAGCACTTGCTGCTCGATCAGGTGCTGGATGCTGCAGGTCAATGGGTAGGTGGTTTCAGTGGCGTTCCAGCTGTCTACGATCTGTTGACGTTGCGCACCGTCCAGCAAGCGCAAATCGCCAAGCCTGGCCTGCTCGCTGCTGTCCGCCATTTGCAGCAACAGGTGCTGAAGGTGCCCGGCCAATTGCTTGACCACGCCAGCATCGAAGTGTTGGCGGTCATAGGCAAACTGCAGCGACAGCGTCTGGCCGGCGTCGACCAGCACCGTCAACGGCACACTGGTCTGCTCATGGCTGCTGACCTCGCCAAACGCGATGCCCGCCGGCGCACCCTGCTCCAGCGCTTGCGACACGGGGTAGTTCTCGAACACCAACAGGCTGTCAAACAGAGCGGTGCCGCCATGCCCCGCCCAGCGCTGGATATCAAACAAAGGCGTGTGCTCGTACTCACGCAAGGCCAGGTTGAGCGACTGCACGTCTTGCAGCCAGGCACTTACCAACTGTTCACTGCGAGGGCTGGCGATCACCGGCAATGTATTGATAAACAAGCCGACCTGCTGCTCGACACCCGCCAAATCGGCGGGACGCCCCGACACCGTGGCACCGAAAGTCACGGTCGGCTGCCCGGTATACCCCTGCAACAGCAGCAGCCAGGCACCTTGCACCAGGGTGTTGAGGGTGACTTTGCGAAGTCGGGCAAAGTCGCCAAGGCGCTGGGTGTGCTCGCGATCAAGCAGCTGCTGATGGCTACCGTGGCCAGGCTGCGACTCACTCTGCGGCGCGTCAAGACTGCGCGCCAGCAAGGTCGGCTCCTCCAGCCTGGCCAACTGCTGCTTCCAGAACGCTTCGCTGGCAGCGTCGTCCTGACGCTTGAGCCAGGCAATGTAGTCGCCATAACTGCCCGTGCGCGGGGCCGGAGCTTGCCCGCTATAGCGTTGCAACACCTCGCCGAGCAACTGCGAGTTACTCCAGCCGTCCATCAAGATGTGATGGCTGGTATAGATCATTTCGTAACGTTCGGGAGCCGTGCGAACCACCGCCAGACGCAGCAGCGGCGGCCGTGCCAGGTCGAAGCCCTGATGCAATTGCTGTTGCGCCAGCGTCTGCAGGGCGGGTTCCAGATCCGCGCGTTCAAGCCAGTCATGGGTTTCGAAGGGCAACTCGGCGTGACGCTGAACAATCTGCAGGGGCTGCTGATGTTCGCTTTCCCAGATAAACCCGGTGCGCAAGACATCATTGTTATTGACGCTGTCTTGCCAGGCCGCTCGAAAACGCTCGACGTCGAGCCCCTGGACGGCAACGCGCATCTGGTTGATGTAATCGCCACCGTTTTGCGCAAGGCGACTGTGGAACAACATGCCTTGCTGCATCGGTGACAAAGGATAGATATCGGCGATATCACGCGCAGGAACTGCCAGGCGGTCCAATTGCACCTGACCCAGGCCAGCCTGGAGGAAGTCCGTAGGCGTGACGCCTGCCGCCCTCCCGTCACAGCAATGTGCGATCAGCGCCTTGAGTTCGAGCATGTACTCGTCCGCCAGCCGCTGCACGGTGGTTTCAGCAAACATCTGCGTGCTGAAACTCCAGTCCATGCTCAGCTCGCCGGCGTAGACCCGACCATTGAGCGACAGCCAGTTGCTTAGTGGCGCCCGCTCGCTCTGCTCGGCACCCGCGAATTCTGTAGCAGGGACGAACAACGAGGTTTCATCGAACTGGCCGTCGAACTGCCCCAGGTAATTGAAGGTGATCCGCGGTACAGCCAACTGGCTAAGTGCCGCACGGGACGCCTCATCGCCCAGATAACGCAACACGCCAAAGCCGATGCCCTTGTGCGGGACACCGCGCAATTGCTCCTTGATCGCCTTGATCGAACCGTCCAGCGAGACTTCGGGTGTAAGGCGTACCGGGAACAAACTGGTGAACCAGCCCACGGTGCGGGTGACATCCAGGTTGTCGAAGAGTTCTTCACGCCCATGGCCTTCCAACTGGATCAGCGCACTGCTTTGTGCGCTCCAGCGCGACACCACGCGCGCCAGCGCCGTCAGCAGCAGGTCATTGACCTGGGTGCGATAAGCCGCGGGGGCCTCTTGCAGCAACTGGCGGGTCAGCGCCGGGTCCAGACGTGACTGCACGGTTGCCGCATAGCGGTTTTCCAGGCTGCCCTCGATGTTGTCACACGGCAGTTCGCCAGTGGCGCCCTGGGCCTGCCAGTACGCGAGTTCAGCCTGCAACTGGGTACTTTGGGCGTATATCTGCAAACGCTCGGCCCATGTTTTGAAGGCGCAAGTCTTGGCGGGCAAGCGGATGGTTTGCGCGCCATGAGCCTGACGGTAGGCCAGTTGCAGATCCTCCAGCACTATGCGCCAGGACACGCCATCGACCACCAGATGATGCACAACCAATAACAGGCGCTGGCTGCCGTCGGCCATGTGCGCCAGCAATGCGCGCAGCAGGCCTCCCTGCAAGTCCAGCGAACGCTGGGCGCGATCGGCCCACTGCGCAAGCGCCTGGCTGTCGTCGACCTCGGCTTGCCACAGCACCACCGGCCGGTCAGCGGGTGAGCGGTGGCTGGCTTCCCAGCCCTGTGCGCCCTGGCTGAAACTCAGGCGCAAGGCATCGTGATGCCCGATCAGCGCCTGCAGCGCCTGCTCCAGTGCCTCGGCCTGCAAGGCCTGGGCAGGACGCAGCAACACCGACTGGTTCCAGTGATGGCGCTCGGCAATAGCCTGTGCAAAAAAGTCCTGTTGAATCGCCAACAGCGGTGTGGCGCCCGTCACCGGGCCCTGTTCGACCACGGCCTGCGGCGGCGCATGCCGCGCCACGCGTGCCAGGCCCTGTACGGTTTGATGGGTAAACAGCTCTTTGGCGGTGAAGTGAATACCGGACGCACGTGCGCGGCTGACCAACTGGATAGAGACAATCGAGTCACCACCCAGCTCGAAGAAGTTGTCGCTCACCCCCACCTGATCGAGTTTCAACACCTCCTGCCAGAGCCCAGCCAAGCCTCGCTCCATTTCATTGCGAGGCGCCTGATAGCCCGCCAGGGCAGGCTGTAATTCAGGTACCGGCAACGCTTTGCGGTCAAGCTTGCCGTTAGGCGTCAGGGGCAAACGCGCCAGCGTGACCCACTGCGCCGGCAGCATGTACTCGGGCAAGGTCTGCTTGAGCCAGTCACGCGCGTCTTCATGCAACGCCTGCGGCGCCGGCTGTTCAGACACCAGGTAGGCGATCAAACGGGTACCGTGCTCACCGTCATGGGCGACCACCACGGTTTCGTCGATCGAGGGGTGTTGCAGCAGCCGCTGTTCGATTTCCCCCAGCTCGATCCGGAAACCACGCACCTTGGTCTGGTGGTCGATACGTCCCAGGTACTGGATGTGACCATCGGCCAGGTAGCGCACCAGGTCACCGGTGCGATACAGGCGCTGCGCCCCCGCCCCGAAGGGGTTCGGCACAAAGCGTTCCGCGGTCAGGTCCGGACGCTGCAAGTACCCACGGGCGATACCGGCGCCGGCCAGGTACAACTCGCCCGCCACGCCGATCGGCACCGGCTGCAAATGCTCGTCAAGGACATAGCTGTCGGTACCCGCCAACGGCCGCCCGATGCTCGGCTGCCCGCCCGCTACTCGTCGCACATACGTCGAATAGGTAGTGTCTTCGGAAGGGCCATACAGGTCGTACACATGCTGCAGCGTCGGGTGACTGTAAAGCGCGTCGACCAGTGGCTGCTTCAACGGCTCACCGGCCAGGTTGATGATGCGCACGCTGGCGGGGATTTGCCCGGCCGCATGCAGGGCGGCAATCGCCGACGGCACGGTGTTGATCAGCGTGACGCGATCGCGCGCCGGCAAATCGGCGAGGGCCAGGGCGTTTTCGGCGAGCACAAAGAAGCCACCGCTGCCCAGGGTCACAAACAGTTCCCAAACCGACAGGTCAAAGCAGATCGAGGTAGACGCCAATACGCCCTGCAAGTCTTCGCGACGATAGACCCCCTGGGCCCACTGGACCAGCGACACCGCGTTGCGATGGCTGATGGCGACGCCTTTTGGCTTGCCCGTGGAACCCGAGGTGTAGATGACATAGGCCAGGTTGTCGGCATGCGCGAGTGCAGGCAGGTCGGCACAGTCCGGGGCGCTTGCATCAACGTCTTCGGGTACGACCACCAGCACGTGCGCACCACCAACCTGGGCCGGGTCATTGCTCAGCACCAGGCGCGCCTGGCTGTTTTCAAGCATGTAGGCAATGCGATCGGCCGGGTAATTCGGGTCCAGCGGCACGTAGGTGCCTCCCGCTTTGAGCACCGCCAGGAGCGCCACGACCATTTCCACCGAACGTGGCAGCAACACGCCCACGCGAACCTCAGGGCCTACGCCACGAGCCCGCAGGCGTCGAGCCAGGCGGTTGGCGCGCGCATTGAGCTGGCGATAGTCCAACGCCTGCTCGCCAAACAGCATCGCCAGTTGCTCGGGACCTGCATCGGCCTGAGCTTCGAACAGCTGGTGCAGGCCGCCGTCGAAGGTGGCCGGTAGTTCAAGGCTGTTCCAATCGCGCAGGATAACCTGGCGCTCGTCGGCGCCCAGCAGCGGCAATTCGCTGATCGCCTGTGCAGGCTGGCTGACGATAGCGCGCAACAGGTTCTGCCAGTGGCGCGCCAACTGCTCGACGGTGCCGCGTTGGAACAAGTCCGTGGCGTAGGTCAACGACGCCGCCAACCCGCCCGCCACTTCCACCGTATCCAGGGTCAGGTCGAATTGCGCCGTGCCACTGTCCCAGGCGATGCCTTCAATGGACAGGCCCGACAACCGGACCTGGCGTTGCTCGCGGTTCTGATGGTTGAACAGCACTTGGAACAGCGGGCTATGACTCAGGCTGCGCTGGGGCTGCAAGGCCTCGACCAGTTGCTCGAACGGTAAGTCCTGGAACGTTTGGGCCTCGAGCACCGACTGGTGAACCTGCCGCAACAGGGCTGTGAACGACAGCGCGTCGCCGAACTCGGCGCGCAGCACCTGAGTGTTGACGAAAAACCCGACCAGCCCCTCGGTTTCCAGGCGATTGCGGTTGGCCACCGGCACGCCGACACGGATATCGTTCTGGCCGCTGTACCGGTGCAGCAGCATCTGGAACGAGGCCAGCAACACCGTGAACAATGTGACCTGTTCGCGCCGCGCCACCTGCTGCAAGGCGCTCGCCAACTCGTCAGGCAAGGCGAAGTCCAGGCGGGCGCCTCGAAAGCTCTGCTCGGCCGGCCGGGAGAAATCGACCGGCAACTCCAGCACCGGCTGCTCGCCGCCCAGTTTGTCGAGCCAGTAGGCCAATTGCCGCGCATTGTCGCCACCGGCGACCCATTGGCGCTGCCAGGCGGCATAGTCGGCGTATTGCAAGGGCAAGCTCGCCAGCACGGGCTCGCTGCCCGCACAGAATGCGGCGTAAAGACTGACCAGTTCGTCGACCACGATCTGCATCGACCAGCCATCAGAGACGATGTGATGCTGGGTGATCACCAGCACATGGTGGTCTGCGGTGATCGCAAGCAATTTGACGCGCATCAGTGGCCCGTTGAGCAGATCGAACGGGCGCTGAATCTCCGCTTCGACACATCGTTGGATCTGCGCAGCTTCCACGTTTTCTCGCAGCACCGGCAGTTCAACGTGGGCATGGATCACCTGCAAGGTACGTTCGCCCTCCTCCACGAAGGTGGTACGCAACGCCTCATGCCGCTGCACCAGTGCCTGGAACGCTTGTTCAAGCGCAGGCACATTCAATTGGCCGCGCAAATGCAACGCCGTCGGTACGTGATACGCCGCACTGTGCGGATCCAGTTGCCAAAGGAACCACTGACGCTCCTGGGCCGACGACAGCGGCATCGGCGCCCCACGCTCCATCGCCACCATGGGAACACTGTCCTGCGCCTGCAGGCTCTCGCAAGCCTGGGCAAAACCCAGCAACGTGGGATGCTCGAACACGCTGCGCAGCGGCACTTCCCGCTTCAGTTCATGGCGCACACGGGAGACCACCTGGGTCGCCAACAGCGAATGCCCGCCACGCTCGAAGAAGTGGTCACCCAGGCCGACCTGCTCAACCTGCAACACCGCCTGCCAGATGGCCGCGAGTTGCTGTTGCAGAAGGCTCTGCGGCGCCAGGTAGGCGGCCCGCGGCTGATTCAGGTCGGGCGCGGGCAAGGCGCGGCGGTCGAGCTTGCCATTGTTGTTCAACGGCAAGGCGTCCAGCAGCACCCAGTGCGTCGGCACCATGTAGTCGGGCAAGGACTGGCGCAACACCGCTGCCAACCCTTGGCCGTCGATGCCGGCCTCACGGGCGACGACATACGCCACCAGTTGCGCGCCGGCTGGCCCGGCCACGGCAATCACTGCCGCCTCGCGCACCTGCGGCAGCGCTTGCAGGCACGCCTCGATTTCGCCCATCTCGATCCGGAAACCACGGATTTTCACTTGATGGTCGATGCGCCCTACGTATTCCAATGCCGCGTGTTCGTTGTAGCGCGCCAGGTCACCGCTGCGGTAGAGCCGCGCGCCGGGCACACCGGAAAACGGGTCCGGCACAAAGCGTTCGGCGGTGAGCGCCGGGCGGTCGAAATAGCCCTGGGCCAGGCCGGCCGCGGCGCCGATGCACAACTCACCAACGCCGCACGTCGGCAGCAACTGAAACGCACTGTCCAGCACGTACAGCGTACGCCCGTCGATAGCGTGCCCGATCGGCATGCCAAAGGTGTCATTGGCATCCGCCAGCTGACAGTCGTGCACGCTGGACACCACGGTGGCCTCGGTCGGGCCATAGGTGTTCACCAGGCGCACGTTGCCCAACCCCGCCGCGTGCCAGGCGCGTACGCCCTCCACCGCCATGGCTTCGCCGCCCACATGCACCTGGCGCAGGCTACCCAGAGCGCGGCCGTCAACGGCGCACTCCTTGGCCAGCAAGTACCAATAGGCCGCGGGCAGGTCGGCGAGCGTCACGCCCTGGTCGACGATTTCCCGAGCCAACTGCCCGGCATCCCACAGTTCGTCGCCGCGCATGATCAACGCCGCGCCGACGCACAACGGCGGGTAGCACTGTTCGACAAACCCGTCGAAGCTGAAGGTCGCAAATTGCAGCACGCGGTCCGCGGGTGTCAGTGCGCTGTAATGCGCCGCCGTTTCACAGAATTGGCCGAGGGCGGCATGGTCGATGGCCACGCCCTTGGGCCGCCCCGTAGAGCCGGAGGTGTAGATCACGTAGGCCAGGTCTGCCGCCATGGCCTGATTGGGCGGGTTGGTGGCCGGGTAGACGGCCAGTTCCGCACCCGACACGGTGAAGTCGACGCGCACCAGGGCGGCGGGTAACGGCAGATCCTGCAGCAACCCGGTTTCGCTGAGCAACAGGTCGAGGCGGCTGTCGGCCAGCATGTAGGCCTGGCGTTCGTTCGGATAGTTCGGGTCCAGCGGCACGTACGCGGCGCCACTCTTGAGCACCGCGAGCAGGCTGACGATCAGTTGCGGCCCGCGCCGTGAGGCCAGGCCGACCCGCTGCCCCGGCCCGACACCGTGCGCCAGCAGGCAATGCGCCAGGCGGTTGGCCCGCTCATTGAGCTGGGCATAGGTCAGGCGCTCATCCCCGGCCTGCACCGCCAGTGCGTGCGGCGAGGCCTCGGCCTGGGCCGCAATGCGCTCGTGCACACGGTCATGACGGGCCACCGAACCCAGCGATTGGCTCAGGGCAAGCAGGTCGCGCTGCCCGGCGGTGTCGAGCAGTTGCAAACGGCCCAACGGTGCATTGGCATCCGCCACCCATTGCACCAGCAGGTGCCGCAGGTTGGCGGCCAGTTGTTCAACCTGGCGCGCGCTGAAACGCGCACGGTCGTAGCTGAACTCCAGGCGCAGGCTGGCGCCCAGTTCTATCCCCAGGGTCAGCGGGTAGTGGGTGCGTTCATGGTTGTGCATCCGCCCGAAGGTCAGGCCTGCCGGTGCGCCTTGCTTCAGGGCCTCGGCGACCGGGAAGTTTTCAAATACCAGCAGGGTGTCGAACAAGGCGCCCTGTTGCCCGGCCCAGCCCTGGATGTCGTAGAGCGGCACGTGTTCATGGTCGCGCAGGCTTACGTTCAAGGCTTGCAGTTCACGCAGCCGGTCGCCGGTGGATTGCGCAGCCGAAAACGTGCTGATGATGGGCAAGGTGTTGATGAACAGGCCCAACTGCTGCTCGATCCCCGGCAACGGCGCCGAGCGCCCGGCGACAGTGGCGCCGAAGGCCACGCAGTCCTGACCGGTATAGCGTTGCAGCAAGAGGCTCCAGGCGCCCTGCAGCAGGGTATTGAGGGTGACTTTCTGTTGACGGGCAAATTCGCTCAGCTCACGCGTTATGGCGTCTTCCAGCACGAGCTGATGCTCAGCCGTGCCGCCGCCGTCAACCGGTGGCCGCAAGGCTTCTGCCAGCAAGGTCGGCGCCTGCAACGGTGCCAGGGCGGCTTTCCAGAACGCCTCGCCCGACCCTTGCTGTTGCAGCCAGCCCAGGTAGTCGCGGAACTGCCCCAACGGTGCCGGTACGGCCTGGCCGGCGTAGTGGGCAATGACTTCACCGAGCAACTGGGCGTTACTCCAGCCATCCATCAGGATGTGATGGCTGGTGAAGATCAGATGCCAGGCCTCGCCGGCACCGCGCACCAGCATCAGGCGAAACAACGGCGCGGTATCCAGCGCAAAACCTTGCTCGCGTTCGGCGCCAGCGAGGGCATCGAGGTCGGCATTGAGGTCTTCAATCACGTGCAACTGCACGTCAACCTGGCGCTGGATCAGTTGGTGGGCGCTGTCCAGGCCCAGCCAGTGGAAGCTGCTGCGCAGGATGTCATGTCGGTCCAGCGCAGCCTGCCAGGCGCGGCCGAACGCCAACAGGTCGAGGCCCTGGATATCCAGGCGCAACTGGTTGATATAGGCCTGGGCGTCGGGCTCATACAGGGTGTGGAACAACATGCCCTGCTGCATCGGCGACAACGGGTACAGATCGGCGATGGCCGGCCCCGCCACGGGCAATGCGTTCAATTGCTGCTGGCTCAGGCGCGCCAGCGGGAAGTCCGAAGGCGTGGCCTGCCCGGCCGGCGTGGCGCAGCAATGTTCGATCAAGGCCTTGAGTTCCGTCGCGTACTCATCGGCCAGGCGCTGGATGGTCGCCGTGTCGAACATCTCGCGGCTGAAGCCCCATTGCAGCGTCAGTTCGCCGCCATACACCTGCCCTTCCACGGTCAACCAGTTGGCCAGCGGCGCCTCGGGGTCCTGGGCTTGGCCGCTGCCCTGGGCCGCCGGCACAAACAGTGCCGACTCGCTGAACTGGCGGTCGAACTGGCCCAGGTAGTTGAAGGTGATACGCGGCGCCGCCAGGCCCGCCAGGGCTTCACGGGCGGCCGGCGCTCCCAGGTAACGCAACAGGCCATAGCCGATGCCTTTGTCGGGCACGGCGCGCAGTTGCTCCTTGACCGACTGGATCGCACTGGACAATGGCCCCTCAGCCTGCAGGCGCACCGGGAACAGGCTGGTGAACCAGCCAACGGTACGGGTCAGGTCAAGGCCATCGAACAGGTCTTCGCGGCCGTGGCCTTCCAACTGGATCAAGGCACCGGGCTGACCGCTCCACCGGCTGACGACACGTGCCAGGGCGGTCAGCAGCAAATCGTTGACCTGCGTGCGATAGGCCGCCGGCGCTTCTTGCAGCAACCGGCGGGTGTACTCGGCGTCGAGGCGCACGTCGAGTTTGCTGCCCAGGCGGTTTTGCAAGCCGCCGTGGGGGTTGTCGCAGGGCAAGTCCATGTCGGCGGACTGGGCCTGCCAGTACGCGAGCTGTTCATCGAGGTTCAGGGCATGGGCCTGCAACTGCTGCGCCCACTGCTGGTAGGCACTGGTCTTGGCCGGTAGCGATGCCTCGGCATACGCCTGCTGCACGTCTTCAAGCAGGATGCGCCAGGACACGCCGTCAATCACCAGGTGATGGACCACCAGCAACAGGCGCTGGGTGCCGTCAGCCATGTTCACCAGCGCGGCGCGCAGCAGCGGCCCCTGCTCAAGGTCAAGGCTGCGCTGGGCTTCGTCGCAGAGCGCGGCCAGCTCAGTGTCATCGACGGCATGGGATTGCCACAGGGCAGGCCCGGTGACCGGCGCGCCATGAGTTTGCAGCCAGCCGTCGGCCCGTTGCGCAAAACGTAGGCGCAGGGCGTCGTGATGGTTGAGCACTCGGGTCAGGGCGGCTTCCAGGCGCGTCGGCTCCAGGGCTTCACGCGGGGTCAATAGCAACGACTGGTTCCAGTGCTGGCGCGCCGGGATGGCCTGGGCAAAAAAGCTCTGCTGCACCGGCGTGAGGATCACCTCGCCGCTGACCGGCCCCTGGTCGATAACGCTGGCCTGCTCCAACGTCGCCACTAGCGCCAGGCTGCGCACGCTCTGGTACTGGAACAGGTCGCGCGGGCTGAGGCGAATCCCGGCCTGGCGCGCACGGCTGACCACTTGGATGGAGATGATCGAGTCGCCACCCAGCTCGAAGAAATTGTCTTCCAGGCCAACGTGCTCGACACCGAGCACGTCGCTCCAGATCGCCGCAAGGGCTTTTTGCAGAGCGTTCTGCGGCGCGACAAACCCCTGCTGCGGCGTGGCGTCCGGCAACGGCAGCGCCTTGCGGTCGAGTTTGCCATTGGCGGTCACCGGCAGCTTGGCCAGGTACACCATGTGGGTCGGCACCATGTATTCCGGCAGACTGCCGAGCAACCAGGCCTTGAGGTCCGTCGGCGCTTCGCCGTCCGGCACCAGGTAAGCCACCAGTTGCTTGCCGCCCTGCACCAGCACCACCGCCTCACGCACGCCGGGGTGTTGCATCAGGCGTGTCTCGATTTCGCCCAGCTCGATACGCAGGCCACGCAGCTTGACTTGATGGTCGAGGCGCCCGAGGTATTCGATGACACCGTCGGCACGTTGGCGCACGCGGTCGCCGGTGCGGTACAGGCGCGCGCCGACGGCAAACGGGCTGGGCACAAAACGTTCGGCGGTCAGCGCCGGGCGCCGGTGATAGCTGCGGGCCAGGCCGGTGCCGCCCAGGTACAGCTCGCCCGACACGCCGGCAGGCACCGGGTTGAGTTGGGCGTCGAGTACATAGGTGCCGAGGTTGGCGATCGGGCGACCGATAGGCACGGCGTCGCGGCCTTCGTCGGTGCAGGTCCAGTGGGTGACGTCGATGGCTGCTTCGGTGGGGCCGTACAGGTTGAACAGCCCGGCCTGGGGCAGTTTGGCGAACACTTGCACCTGCGCATCCAGCGGCAAGGCTTCGCCGCTGCACACGATGCGCTTGAGGCTGCCGCAGGCCTGCACGCCCGGCTCATGGATAAACGCCTGGAGCATCGAGGGCACGAAGTGCAAGGTGGTAATGCCATGGCGGCCGATGGTGTCGATCAGGCGGGCCGGCTCGCGGTGTTCGCCGGGGGCGGCAATGACCAGCCGCGCGCCGGTCATCAGCGGCCAGAAGAACTCCCAGACCGAGACGTCAAAGCTGAAGGGGGTTTTTTGCAGCACCGCGTCGCTGGCGTCGAGGCTATAGGCCTGTTGCATCCAGCACAGACGGTTGACCAGCGCGCGATGGCTGTTGCCCGCGCCCTTGGGCTTGCCGGTGGAGCCGGAGGTGTAGATCACATAGGCGAGGTTCAGCGCCTGGATCGTCACGGCCGGTGATGCGCTGCTGTAACCGTCAAGCCAACCGGTTGCCTGGTCCAGGACCATCACACGGATTGCGTCGGTGGGCAGCAACGGCAGCAGGCTGTGCTGGCTGAGCAGCAATTGGATGCCGCTGTCCTCGATCATGTAGGCCAGGCGGTCCCGGGGGTATTCGGGGTCAAGCGGCACGTAGGCGCCACCAGCCTTGAGAACGGCCAGCAAGCCCACCACCATCTCCACCGAGCGCTCAACGCAAATGCCCACCAATGCATCGGGGCCCACGCCCTGTTCGCGCAAGGCATGGGCCAACCGGTTGGCGCGGGCGTCGAGCTGGGCGTAGCTCAACGTGGTGTCGCCGAACACCAGTGCCGGGGCCTGCGGCGTGGCCCGGGCCTGGTCTTCGAGCAACTGATGAATGCCGCGCTCGGTCGGGTAGGTTTGGGTGGTCTGGTTCCAGTCCCGAACCAGCACCTGCTGCTCTGCGGCGGTTAGCATCGGCAGTTCGCCGATGCGCTGCTCGCCGTCGGCAACCATGGCCTGCAACAGGCTGATCCAGTGCCGGGCCATGCGCTCGATGGACGACGCGTCGAACAGGTCGTTGGCATAGGTCAGCGCGGCGTGCAGGGTGCCGGATTTTTCATAGGTATCCAGAGTCAGGTCGAACTGGGTGGTGCGGCCCTGCCACTCCACCAGTGCCAGTTCCAGGCCGGAGGCGGTACTGACGGACGCGATATCGGCGACCGCCGGCTGGTGGTTATACATCACCTGGAACAGCGGCGTGTGGCTGAGGCTGCGCTCGACTTTCAGGGCTTCCACCAAGCGCTCGAACGGCAATTCCTGATGGGCCTGGGCGCCGAGCGCGTGCTCCTTGATGCCTTGCAGCAACTCGGCAACGCGGGTTTGCCCGGTCAGCTCGGTGCGCAACACCTGGGTGTTGACGAAGAAACCGATCAGCCCTTCGACTTCACTGCGGTTACGGTTGGCAATCGGCACCCCGACACGGATATCGCCCTGGCCGGTGTAACGGTGCAGCAGCACGTTGAAGGCGCCCAGTAACAGCATGAACAGCGTGACGTTGTGCTGTTGCGCGCAACTGCGCAGCTGCGCGGCCAGTGCCGGCGCAATCGCGAAATTATGACGCGTGCCCTGGTAGCTGGGCATCGCCGGGCGTGGGCGGTCGGTGGGCAGTTCCAGCACCGGATGCTCATCGCCCAGGCGCGCCTGCCAATATTCCAGTTGACGCGCCTGCTCCCCGGCTTCCAGCCAGCGGCGCTGCCACAGGGCGTAGTCGCTGTACTGGATGGGCAGCGCCGGCAATTGCGGCGCCTCGTTGCGCTCATGAGCGTCGTAAAAGCGGATGAACTCGTCGATCAGCACGTTCATTGACCAGCCATCGGAGACGATGTGGTGCAGGGTCAGCAGCAGCACGTGTTCCCGAGCATCCAGCTTGAGCAACTGCACCCGTAGCAGCGGACCGTGCTCCAGGTCGAACGGCAACAGCGACTGGTGGGTCGCCGCATCATTGACCGCTTGCTCACGTGCCGCCGGCGCCAAGCCGGTCAAATCTTGCTGTTCAATCTCCAGCAACGGCTCCAGGGCGACCTGCCGCAGGCGCTCATCGGGCTGGCGCTGGAATACCGTGCGCAAGGTCTCATGCCTGGCCACCAGGCCGGCGAACGCCTGCCGCATCGCACTCAAGCTCAGCTCGCCCTTTAAACGCACGGCGCCTGGCAAGTTATAGGCGCCGCTGGCCGGGTCCAATTGCCACAGAAACCACATGCGCTGCTGCGCATAGGACAGCGCCTGGCGGTCCTCGGCCTCTACCCCTGCCGGAATCGGAAACCGCGAGAAATCGACCCCTTCTTTCTGCAGTGCCTGCAGGAACAGCTGGCGCTTTTCCAGGGGTAACCCGATAAACCGGCGAGCAAGTTTCAAGGAGTCTTCAGCATTCATTTGTTGGGATCCGGAGCAATAGGCAGGAAGCACAAAGGCACGTCGTCCCTATAAAACGAATCGCAAAGGGAAAAATTAGCGGCGGCTGGAAGGCTGGGAAGGAGGCGTCATCAAGGGTTACATCAATTTCAGGAAAGCCACGCAGACCGGAGCTAGCATTGACGCCCATCACTTTTTGCAACTACATTTAGTTACACGCAGGGAACGCCGTGTCCAAAAATGAAAAGCTGCTCGCCAAATTGCTCAATGAACAAACGTTATTTACCTGGCCCGAATGGGTCACGCTATTGCGACGGCTGGGCTACACACAGATTGAAGGGGCTGGAAGCCGCGTCAAGTTCGACATCGGCAACCCCAGTGCAATGATCACCTTGCACAGGCCTCACCCCGGCAACGAACTGAAACACTACATTCGGCGCCAGATCATCGAACACTTGCGATCAGGAGAACTGATTCCGTGAACAACCAACTCAAATACAAAGGCTACATAGGCTCCATCGAAGCCAGCCTCGAAGACAACTGCCTGTTCGGCAAGATTCTGTTCATCAAGGCTTTGGTCAGCTATGAAGGCAAAACCGTCGCCGAACTGGACGCGGCGTTTCACGAGGCGGTGGATGACTACCTCGCGACGTGCCAGTCGCTGGGGCAAACCCCGGAGAAACCTTGCAAAGGCTCGTTCAACGTGCGCGTCGGCCATGAACTGCATCTGGCTGCGGCCCTGGCCGCGGCACGAAAAAAAGTCACGCTCAACGACCTGACCCGTCAGGCGCTGAACGAATTCCTGCACCATCACAGCGCGGATGCAGGCCCGGCGATTGGCTGATCAGCCCAAGCGCCGATAACCCAACACTGCCGAGCCCGATACCACCGCCCCTGCCGCCAACGCCACCCAGAAGCCGCTGGTGGCGCCGAAATGGTCGATCATCCAGCCGGAGCCGGCGGCACCGATGGCCACGCCGATGCTCAGGCCGGTGATCAACCAGGTCATGCCTTCGGTCAGGCGACTGGCTGGAACCACCTGCTGCACCAAGGCCATGGACACGATCAGAGTGGGCGCGAAGAACAGCCCGGAAACGAAGATCGCCACCGCCAGGCCCGGAATGTTGGTTACCAGCAACAACGGCAACGTGGTCAACGCCGTGGCCACCCCACAGAACAGGAACTGCCGGGGCAACGGCGCCTTGAGCTTGAGCGTGCCAAACGCCAGCCCCGCCAGGCACGAACCGATGGCGTACACCGACAGCACGATACTGGCCGCCGCCGGCTGGCCCTGATGTTGGGCAAACGCAACGCTGACCACATCCACCACGCCGACGATGACGCCCATGGCCAGCAGCAGGATCATCAAAATCAGTACCGAAGGCGAAGCGATCAGCCAGCCCGCGTGGTGCGCCTGGTGTTCATGCACGGGGGGTTCAGTGGCCCGTTGCAACACGAACGTGGTCACTCCTGCCGCCAGCAACAGCGCGGCCACCAGCGGCCCGGCTTCGGGAAACAGCACCACACTGAGGCCCACCGAAATCGGCGGGCCGATGATAAAGCACACCTCGTCGAGCACGGACTCCAGGGCAAACGCGGTTTGCAGCTGCGGCTGCCCCCGGTACAACTCGGTCCAGCGCGCGCGCACCATGGCCGACATATTCGGCATACAACCGGCCAGGGCGGCAAACAGGAACAACGTCCAGTTCGGCGCCTGCAAACGGGTGCACAGCAACAGCATCAACAACGCCCCGCCGCCGATCAACGCGGCAACCGGCAGCACCCGCCCCTGGCTGTAACGGTCCACCCACCGTGATACCTGCGGCGCGCAAAACGCCGTGGCCAAGGCAAACACGGCGGCCACCGAGCCCGCCAGGCCATAGCCGCCATGCACCTGAGAGAGCATGGTAATCAGGCCGATACCGGTCATCGACACCGGCATGCGCGCCAGCATGCCGGCCAATACGAAAGCCCGGGCGCCAGGCACCTGGAACAACTCGGCGTAGGGGTTTGCCATGATTTAGAAGCCTTCTGTCCTTAAATTGCGCAGCCTGTTATCACACCAGCCGCTTGATCTGCTTATGTCGCCACACCAACCGGTAGTACGCGACCTGCAAGGCCAGCATCGCCAGGTAAGTCACCGGAAATGCCATCCAAACCCCTTCAAGGCCAAAGTGCGCATTGAACAGATACGCCACCGGCAATTCCACGCACAGCACGCAGAATATCGAGATGGCCACCGGCATCAACACCACGCCGCTGGCGCGCATGATCCCGCCGATGACCGCCTGAAAGCCGAACACCAGGATGCTCCACAGCATGATGTGCAACAGGTGTTCGGCATTGACTCGCGCCGCGTCGTCGGTGATGAACAGCCCCAGCAACCAATGAGACAGCCCATACCCCAGCACAATCAGGCCACCGGTGAGACAGGTGTTGATCAACAACCCAGTGCACAGGATCGGCCCGATGCGCTCCAGGCGCCCGGCACCAATCGCCTGGGCGCCCAGGATCGAGGCGGTGATGGCAATCGACAGCGCCGGGAACTGCACGTAGTTGACGATCTGCGTCACGGCGCCGTAAGCCGCCGTGGCCTGGGAACCGTGGCCATTGACCAGCGCCAGGATGACCAGCTCGGACAACGACAACACCACCATCTGCAAGCCGGTGGGCAGGCCGATACGCAGGACTTTGCCGAGGATCGCGCGGTCCAGGCGCAAGGCCGCAAGCAGTTCGCGATCCGGCGCCATCACATGGCGCTTATGGCGCAGGCGCAACACCAAAAACAGCATCGCCAAGGCGTTACCCACCAGCCCGGCATACACCGCGCTCTGGATCCCCATGGGCGGCAGGCCGATCCAGCCGCGAATCAGCGCAGGCGTCAGCAACAGGCCTGCCAGCGTTGAGACCATCAACGCCAGCAAGGGTGAAACGGTGTCGCTCACGCCGCGCAGCAACTGGGTATAAAGGATAAAGACCAGCAGCAGCGGCATGATCAGCATCATCATCTGGGCGTAACCCACCGCGTCGTCAAGCACATCAATCGGTGTGCCCAATGCCTGCAACGCCGGCCGCGCAAACAGGCTGCCCAACACCGCCGCGATCAACCCCACCAGGGCGCCCAGGGCCAGCGTGGCGCCGGTAATCGACTTGACCATCGCCGTTTGCTGGGCGCCCCACGCTTGGCCGATCAGCACCGAAGCGCCCGCCCCCAGGCCGATCACCAGGGCGATAAAGAAAAATACGATGGGAAACATCCCCGAAACCGCCGCCAACGCCTGGGTACCCAGCATTTGCCCCACATAGATACCGTTGAGGGTGCCGGAAAAGCTCTGCAGGAAGTTGGACAGCACCATCGGTGCCAGAAAGAGCAGGTAGACCTGCCACAGCGGGCGTTGCAAAGGGCTTTGCATGAAAAACGGGGCCTCGAAGAACAAAAGCGTCCGAGGGTTATACCGTAAGTGGATCCAATGTTCTTGTGCTTTGACAGCCGAGCGTATTGGCGCCGAGCCCGCACAGCGGCCCCCGCATTGGCCCTGGCCGCGATCTGAAGGCGTGGGAACCAGGGCCAATCGGTTCGGCTGGAATTCGCGCAACCATCAAATGCTAGGGTGCGACAGGCAGCGCCCGCTTGTGCGCGGTCTTGCGGTACGCCCCCTCGACAATCGCTCGCACCTGCTCGCTCACCGGCTCGCCCATCAAGTACGCATCAATCTCGGCGTACGAGCAGCCGTATGCGGCTTCATCCAACTTACCCGGAGCCAGTTCTTCGAGGTCGGCGGTGGGGTGTTTGTGCACCAGGTTCGCCGGGGCGTCGAGGGCGCTGGCCAGCAGGCGCACCTGGGTTTTGGTCAGGCCGGACAAAGGGGCCAGGTCGCAGGCGCCGTCGCCGAATTTGGTGAAAAAGCCCATCAGCGCCTCGGCGCCATGGTCGGTGCCGACCACCAGCCCGTTATGCAGGTTGGCCACCGCGTACTGCGCGATCATGCGGGTGCGCGCCTTGACGTTACCCTTGATGAAGTCGAGCTGGGCAGCGTTGGCATCGCCAGCAGACAGGCTGGCCATGAGGCCGTCGACGCCGGCGGCTATGTTGAGGGTGTCGATATGGTCCGGGACGATGTAATCGAGGGAGGCCTGGGCGTCACTTTCATCGGCCTGGGTTTTGTAGGGCAGGCGCATGGCGATAAAGCGTGCGGTGTAGCCTTCGTCGCGCAGTTGCTCCACCGCCAATTGGCACAAGCGCCCGGCGGTGAGCGAGTCCACCCCGCCGCTGATGCCAAGTACCAAGGCCTTGCAGCCCGACTCACGCAACGTGGTCTTGATGAAGTCGATACGCCGTTGGATTTCCTTGGCTTCACCGCCCTTCACCAGGGTGCGGTCGATCTTCAGTTCCCGCGCGATACGGTCTTGCATGTCACACCTCCACGTTGCCGACATTGAATACCTTGGCTGCATACTGCAAAAACGAGGCGTCTTCGCAGACGTTCTTGATCGGGTCATCCGAGAATTTCACCACCGGTTCGCCGTGGACCCGCACCAGCTTCATCACGATGCTCAGGGGTTCCACACCCTCCACATCGCAGGCAAGGCTGGTGCCCATGCCGAAGCCGAATTTGGCCTTGCCACGCACATGGCGCAGGATCGGCAGGCATTTTTCGAAGTTCAGGCCATCGGAGAACATAAGGTCTTTGGTCATGGGGTCGATACCGAGTTCCTTGTATTTGGCCAACACCTTGTCAGCCCAGGCGATGGGGTCGCCGGAGTCCTGGCGCAGGCCGTCATAGAGCTTGGCGAAGTACAGGTCGAAGTCCTTGAGGAAAAAATCGGTGCTGATGGTGTCGGTCAACGCAACGCCCAGGCGGCCACGGTATTCACGCACCCAGTTTTCCAGGCCGGCGTTCTGGCTTTCGCGCAGGCGGCCCAATTGCTGGTGCACCATCATCCACTGGTGCGCCATGGTGCCGATCAGCGGCAAATCGAACGCGTAAGCCAGGTGCGCGTTGCTGGTACCGACGAACTGGCCGGGGAAGTCGCGACGCATGATGTCCACGACCTCGCGCTGGGCCTTGAACGACAGGCGACGGCGCGTGGAGAAGTCCGAGACACGCAGGTCGGCGAGCTCCTCGCGACTGAGGTTTTTTTCCAGCCAGTCGAATTTCTGATAGAGCTTGCGGGTGACAGCTTCCAGGGTCACGTCGGGGTATTTATCACGGTTGCGCAATTCGCTCACCAGTGCCAGCACCGGCTGCTCGAACATGATGCAGTGCAGCATCGGCCCGATGACACGGATGTTCAGTTGGCCGTCGACCTCGCTGACGTGGATGTAGCGCAGATTGAAGCGGAACAGGCCAAGGAAGCGCTCGTAGTCCGGGGTGAGGTATTCGCGAAAGCGCGGGTTGAACAAAAAGCGCAGCTCGCCTTCACGCATCTGCAGGCCGGCGAGCTTTTCCAGCTCGTCGCGTAACGGCGGGATCAAGTGACCGAGGTTTTCCTTGGAGCGCACGATGAAGTTGTATTCCACATCCACATTGGGGTGCTGGTGCAGCACGGCCTGCATCATGGTGAAGGTGTAGTAATCGGTGTCGAGCAAGCCCTGGATCACCGGGGTTTCGTAGTCGTAGGCACTTTCCATGGTGGTTCTCCTTAACGCGTGGCCATCGCGGCCAGTTCTTCGCGGGTGCTGCTGATCACAGCACCGGCCTTGAGCAACTCATTGACAGCCTGTACGCCGCCCTCCTCGCTGATACCTCGGCAGGCCGGCAGGTGCAGGACGACCTCCAGGCCGGCCTTGAGCAACTGCAAGGCGGTGGTCTTGACGCAATAGTCCAGGGCCAGGCCACCGACAAGCACGCGGACCACGCCTTGGGCCTTGAGGTACTCGATCACGCCGGTGGACAGTTTGTCGTGCAGGTCGTGGTAGCACGCGCCGTACGGGTGAAGGTCGGGTTCGACGCCTTTCCAGATGAAGTAATCGTAGTCATACGGCGTGGGCAGTTCATCGAGCAGGGTAAAGCCGTCGGTACCCGGTACGCAGTGGCTGACCCAGGTGAGGTCGGCATGCACAAGGCCGGTGGGTTTCATCATCTCGCTCGGGTGGGTGACCACCCAGGGCGCATACGGGGTGTGCGCGTCTTTGCTACCAACGCGATGCCCGGCGAGGCTGGCCATGTAATTGAGTTCAGCGCCGATCTGGTCGCCACCGGCCACAGGCAACTCGTTGGGGCACAGCGGCGTGAAGCTCTTTTGGGCATCAACATCGAATGAAGCAAGGGCGGTTTTCGCAAGGGTCATGATGATTCTCCTATGGCCTGGAAACAAAAGCACACGTCATGTACTTTCATTGCAAGAAACATTTATTTACCTGTGCTGGAGCAAGTACATGACATCGCTGTTCGATCCGCTAGACTGTGCCCCACCGCCGTTCGGAAGGACTTCACATGCCACTTAGCGCCTATCTCCACACCGTCGACCTGTGCGTACTGTTTTACTGCCGCACCTCGGGCGAACTCAAACTGCTGCTGAACAAACGCGACGCCGAGCCCTTCGCCGGGCATTGGGCGCTGCCGGGTGTGGTGGTCAATGGCGGCGTGCAAGATCTGAGCCTCAAGGATGCCGTGGAACGGTTGCGCGCCAGTGACAAAGTCGGCCTGGAGCTGGCCTGGAGCGAGCAGGTTGGCACGGTAGGCGACGCGTTTCGCGACCCGCGATGCTGGTCGTCGTCCACTTATTACCTGGCGATTGTGGCGGATGAGGTAACCCTGGCTGAACATCAGGCCTGGTTTTCGCTGAATGCGGTGGCGGACGGCAGTATCAAGCTGCCGTTCGATCACAACCAGATCGTGGCGGCCGTGCAGGAACGCCTGCTGTCCAAGTCGCTGTACAGCAGCTTGCCGCTGATGTTTCTGGGCAAGGAATTCAGTGCGCCGCAAGCGACTGCGATTTTTTCCCTGGTGCTTACACGGCCCGTGTTGAAGACCAGTATTCGCCAGCGGTTGCTGAAGCTGACCGAGGCGGGGTATTTGCGTGAGACGGGGCGCAAAAAGCCGGGTGAAGGCGGCAGGCCCCAGGCGACGCTGGAAAGCCTGAAGCCCGGTGAGGTCTATTTCTTCGATCGCAGCTTTGCTGAATAGTCAGGCTCATGCAGATCAGCTGTGGGAGGGGGCTAGTTCATCCAATTGCCGCCATCGACGTTGTACGTCTGGGCCACTACATAATCAGCCTCTTTCGAAGCAAGGAAGATCGCCATGCCGGTGAGGTCTTCAGCCGTCCCCATCCGCCCAAACGGCACCTCAGCGCCTACCCGTTTCTTCTTCTCCCCCGGCGCCAGCCCTTCATGCCGGGCGAACAACGCATCCACCCCATCCCAATGTTCACCGTCAACCACGCCGGGAGCGATGGCGTTGACGTTGATCCCGTGCTTGATCAGGTTCAACCCCGCCGATTGCGTCAGGCTGATCACCGCCGCCTTGGTTGCGCAATACACCGCCACCAACGACTCGCCACGCCGCCCGGCCTGGCTGGCCATGTTGATGATCTTGCCGCCGTGGCCCTGGTGGAGCATCTGCCGGGCCGCAGCCTGCAATGTGAACAATGTGCCGGCGACGTTGATCGAGAACAGCCGCTCGAAGCTGTCGCGGGTGATGTCGACGATGGGCGCCAGGTCGAACAGCGCCGCGTTGTTGACCAGGATATCCAGCTTGCCGGCATGGGCCACCACGGCACTCATCGCGGCATCGATGGAGAGTTGGTCGGTGACGTCCATCTCCACCGCGTAGGCCTGTGGCCCCAGTTCGGCAGCCGTTTGCCGGGCGCGTTGCAGGTTGATATCGGCGATGGCGACGGTGGCGCCTTCGGCGATATATGCCTGGGCAAACGCGCGGCCGATCCCGCGCGCCGATCCGGTGATCAGCGCACTTTTACCTTCAAGTCGTTTCATGAGGATGTCCTGTAACAATCACTTCGGGTATCCGGCGCGTTTCATTTCGCGCTCTGTGGTCGATTGCGCCTGCATCAACGCCTGATCAACCGTCATGCCACCGGTCAGCGCCGCCGAGAACAACTTGCCGACCGAGGTGCCGATGGCCTGGAACTCGGGGATGGTCACGTACTGGATGCCCACGTACGGTACCGGCTTGACCGACGGGTGCGCGGGGTCGGCGTGCTTCATCATTTGCAGGGTCACCTGGGCGAACGGCGCGGCGTTCAAGTAGGCGTCGCTGTAAGTGGACTGGCGCGTGCCGGGCGGTACGTTAGTGAGGCCGTCTGTGTCGGCGACCAGTTGAATGTAGGCCTTGGACGTGGCCCAGGTGATAAAGGCCTTGGCGGCGTCCTTGTGCTTGGAGGTGGCCGGGATCGCCAGGGACCACGCGTAGAGCCAGGAGGACCCTTTGTCCGTAACTTCTGTGGGCGCGGCGGCGAAACCGACACGGTCGGCCACCTTGCTCTGGCTGGCATCCGTGGTAAAGGAGCCGGCGACGCTGGCATCCACCCAAATGGCGCATTTGCCGCTGTTGAACAGTGCCAGGGTCTCATTGAAACCATTGCTGGACACGCCCGGCGGGCCATATTGCTTGAGGGTATTGACGTAGAAGTTGGCGGCGGCGGTCCACTCGGGGCTGGTCAGCTCGGGCTTCCACTGTTCATCGAACCAACGCGCACCAAAGGCGTTGGCCATGGTGCTCAACAGCGCGATGTTTTCGCCCCAGCCGGCCTTGCCGCGCAGGCACATGCCGTATTCGCCCTTATCCTTAGCCGTGAGCTGGGCGGCGAACTCGCCGAGTTGGGTCCAGGTGGGGTGCGCGGGCATGCTCAGGCCGGCATTTTTGAACAGATCGGTGCGGTAATAGGTGACGGTGCTTTCACCGTAGAACGGCAGGGCGTAGAGCGTGTTATTGACCGACAGCCCCTGGCGTACCGAGGGGAAAATATCCTCGACGTCGTAATCGGCCGGCAGCTGGCTCAGCGGTTCCAGCCATTGCTTGGTACCCCACAGCGGGGTTTCGTAAGTGCCGATGGTCAGCACGTCGAATTGGCCGCCCTGGGTGGCAATGTCGGTGGTCAGGCGTTGGCGCAGCACGTTTTCTTCGAGCACCACCCAGTTGAGCTTGATCTGCGGGTGCTGCTGCTCGAACACCTTGGACAGGCGCTGCATGCGGATCATGTCGCTGTTGTTGACCGTGGCGATGGTCACGGTCTCGGCGGCATGACTGGGCAGGGCCAAGGCCAGGCCGCAGAGCAGGCACAGTGCTGTGGGGAACGTGGCTTTACACTTCGGGAGCATGGCGGTTTCCACCTGTTGTTTTTGTTGTGAGCGCCGATTACAGCAGCTTGGCCAACCCCTCACAAACGAATGGCGGATGCCCAGGTGATACTTTTTTAACCACGCCCCCAGGATCAAAAAAGTACCAGTGCCGGACAACATCGAGGGTAGCGCCTGAAGGCCTGGGGCGCGTATTTTTAGGGCAATCCAATAAAAAACCGACAGCACCATGCCCGTTAGCCGCGCCCAACTGTTTGAACACCGCCCCGCCGAACTCGAAGTGATCCTGCCGGAGCCGGATCACTGCTTCCGCTGGTTCGAGCATGATTACCCCTACGACCTGGCGCGCTGGAACCACCACCCCGAATTTGAGATCCACCTGATCCGCCAGGGCAGCGGCAAGTTGGTGGCGGGCGACTATATCGGCGCGTTCGGTGCCGGCCATGTCGCGTTGATCGGCCCGGACCTGCCACACGATTGGATCGGCGAACTGGCGCCCGGCGAACATCTGAGCGGACGCGATGTGGTGCTGCAGTTCGACGGCGCCGCCCTCCTCGCCCTGCGCAAGACCCTGCCGGAACTGGGCGATCTGCAAGCGCTGTTCGAGCAGGCGCGGCGCGGCCTGGAGTTCAGCGGCGCCACCGCGCTAGAAGCCGCCCGCTTGATGGAAGACATCGGCCGCGCCCATGGCCTGCAGCGGCTGATCCTGTTCCTGCAACTGCTCGACACACTGAAAAACGCGCCCCCTGCACACACCAAGCCCCTGGCCAGCCCCTGCTATGCGCCCACGCTCGACGCACGCAGCGCCGAACGCATCAACAAGGCCTTCGACTACCTCATGCGCGAACTCACCGGCGACCTGCGCCTGTCGGTGATCGCCCAGCAACTGCAGATGAGCGAACCAGGCTTCTCGCGGTTTTTCAAGCGCAACACCGGCCACGGCTTTATTGACCTGATGCGCAAATTCCGCGTGCAGCGCGCCTGCCGGCTGTTGCTGCAAAGCGATATGTCAGTGGCCGATATCTGTTTTGAAGTGGGCTACGCGAACCTGTCCAACTTCAACCGGCACTTTCGTATCGAGATGAACCAGACACCGAGCGAATATCGCCGTGAAACCGCCATGCACCTGTTCAATCGCAGCGAACAAATGACACCCAGTCATTTCTGATCGAAAGGTCGACTAATCCGGCTTTTTGTCAGCTCATTCAAGCTGTTGAGTAAAGTTGGTACAGCGTGTGCAAACGTTTGCGATAAGAGCTTGCTCGCCAAGTTCGCCACCACTCGCAGAAGCGGGTTCACATCGCGTACGAATAGGGATTTTCAATGCACTTCACCTCAAGGCCTCGTGCTTGCTTTGGTGTTTCCTTGCTACTGGCCGCCGTTACGGGAGTACTCAGCGCACCCATTTTGGCGCAGGAATCCCCCTCCAATGACTCAGCACAGGGCGAAACCCTGGCCCCTGAAGCCACCCCGGCGAAAAAAAACGTCTATCTGTCGGAGTGGTTCAACCAGGACCTGACGCTGATCGGCAGCAAAGACATCAGCTTCGGCCCCAAGCCGCAGGACGATGTCTACCTGGAATACGAGTACTTCGGCCGCAAGGGCCCCTTCGAGCTGTACGGCTACATTGACGTGCCTAAGATCCTCGGCATCGGTAACAGCAATGACAAAGGTGCATGGGACCATGGCTCGCCGGTGTTCATGGAGCATGAACCGCGTATTTCCATCGATTACCTGGCCGGTCGCAGCCTGGCCATCGGCCCGTTCAAAGAATGGTACGTGGCATTCGACTGGATCTACGACCACGGCAGCAATAAGCAAAACCGCGCCAACACCCTGTACAGCGGCCTGGGTACCGATATCGACACCCACTCGCGGGTCAACTTGTCGGCCAACTTCTACGGGCGTTACCAGTGGGAGAACTACGGCGCCAGCAACGAATATTCCTGGGACGGCTACCGCGCGCAGATGAAGTACATCGTGCCCATCGCCTCGTTCGACAACGGCGCCTCGTTGACGTACATCGGCTTCACCAACCACGATTTCGGCTCAAACCTGCACAAGGACAACCCGGCACGCACCGCCAACTCCACCGTGGCGACCAACGTGCTGCTGTATTCCTTCACCCACCTGCGCTTCACGCTGGTCGGCCGTTACTTCCACAACGGCGGCAATTGGGAGGATGGCAGCGAGTTGAATTTCGGCGAAGGCAACTTCCGCGCGCGCTCAGACGGCTGGGGTTATTACGCCGGCGTGGGCTATCAATTCTGATCAAGGAGCTTTAGATGAATACCTTTACCCACCTCTCGATAGCCGCAGGCCTTGCCCTGCTACCCCATGTGGCGCTCGCCCAAAACGCGCCGATCAAACCCAAGGTGATGCTGATCACCATGTTCGCCCCCGAGGCGCAAACCTGGATCGATCGCCTGGAACTCAAACAGGAAGTGCGCGTGCCGGGCCTGTCCGCCGAATACCCGGTGATCCGCTGTAACACCCAAGAGGTGTGCCTGCTGGTGACCGGCATGGGCCAGACCAACGCCGCCGCATCTACCCTGGCGCTGGCCTTGTCGCCCAGTTTCGACCTGCGCCAGAGCTACTTTCTGGTCGCCGGAATCGCCGGCATCAACCCCAAGCACGGCACGATCGGCACCGCCGCCTGGGCGCACTACCTGGTGGAGTTCGGCACTCAGTGGGAGCTGGACTCGCGCGATGCGCCCAAGGAATGGCCGACCGGTTACATCGGCATCAACACCAAAGGCCCCAACGAAAAGCCGCCGCTGGACTACAAGACCGAAGTGTTCGAACTCAACCCCAAACTGCAGGCCAAGGCCTTTGCCCTGTCGCACAAGGTTGAACTCACAGAGAGCAAGGAATCGACCGCCTGGCGCAAACACTACCCCGCCGCCCCCGCCAACCAACCGCCGCAGGTCACCCGCTGCGACACGCTGGCGGGCAATACCTGGTTCTCCGGCACGCGCCTGAGCGAACGCGCCGAAGTCTGGACCCGATTACTCACGGACAACAAAGGCGAATACTGCACCACCCAGCAGGAAGACAACTCCACCTACGAGGCGCTGCTGCGCGCCAGCCGTGAAGGCTTGGTGGATATCCAGCGCCTGGCCGTGGTGCGCGCGGGTTCCGATTTCGACCGTCCTTACCCAGGCTACAGCGAAGTGGATAACCTGTTGAAGTACGCGGACCAGGGCGGGTTTGTACCGGCGCTGGAAAACCTCTACCGCACGGGTAACCCACTGGTACAGGCGATCCTCAAGAACTGGTCGGCCTGGGAAAAAGGCGTGCCCGACGCCTAGTCAAAATCAAGCTGTGGAAGGGGGTTTTGCCCCTCCCACACTTGGCTCGTATCACGGCAGGAAGATGATCTTATCCACACTGCCGCCGTTGACTTCCTGGTAACTGCGCACGCCGTCCACCAGCGCCACTTCACGCAATCCCGTCGGCAACGGCAGCGAACCTTCATCGAAAAAGCGCCCGAACTGCTCCAGCATCACTGCGCATTGCTCGCAGTTATAAAGCAATGAATTGATGCCCACCACCGACCCGCCCTTGCGGTACAGCGCCAGGGCCGGCAACTGCACGTGGCCGTCCACCGGGGCCGCGATGATCGCGATGCGACCGAACGGTGCCAGGCCTGCGACGGCGGCGGGCAGCCAGAAACCCGTGGTGTCGAAGATCACGTCGGCGCCGCCCTGGTATACGGCATTGACCTGCGCGCCCAAACCTTGCGGCTCGCCCAGCACAATCGCCTGCATACCTTGCGCCTGCAATGCCTCGGCCTGATCGGCTTTGCGCACCGCCGCCAGCACCTGGGCACCGCGGATCTTCGCCAAGGCCAGCGCCGCACTGCCCACGGCACCGTTCGCGCCGATCACCAGCAACCGCGTGCCCTTGCCCACACCGCTGCGCTCCAGCGCGTCCCACGCGGTGGTGTACGGCACGCCGAGGCTGGCGGCCTGGGCAAAGCTCAGATGCGTGGGCTTATGCGCCACCCCCTTGGCCGACACCCTGAGGTATTGGGCGTGGGAGCCGTCGGCGAAAAAACCCAGATCGCGGCCGGTACCCCAAACGTCCCGACCCAGCAGCGCCTGCGGGCCTTCAACGACCACACCGGCGAAATCCCGGCCGGGAATACGTGGCAGCGTGGTGTAGGGGAAGCGACCGAGCACGTTCTTGACGTCACTGGGGTTCAGGCCCGCCGCCTTGATCCGGACCAGCACTTCGCCGGCAGCCGGCACCGGGGTTTCAACGTCGACAAGGCTCAGCGCGGCGAGGTCGCCGGTGGCGGAAAATTGCAGGGCTTTCATGGGCAACATCCATCGCAGGAAAAAGGAGTCAAGACAACCAACCGCTGACCAGCTGCCGCCCCATGGGCCACAGTTTTTCGCCGAGCAGCATGCCCGTCAGGCCCACCAGGGCGATGGCGGGCGGTGCGGGTGAGCGGAAATCCAGGGCACCGTAGATCACGCCGACCAACAGGCCGATGGCGAGGGAAATCAGGTAATTCATGGGGGCAACGCCGTGTGGGTGGATGGGCTTAGTCTAAGCAGCCCCGCGTATCGCCATCGGCCAACTGCTTCAGCCTTTCGGCCAAACCTCAGCCGGTGTACTGCGAAGGCGCAACACCCAGTTCACGGCGGAACATGTCGCTGAAACTGCTCGGTGAATAGCCCAGGGAGCGGGCAATACCGTTGACCGGCCGGCCCTGGATCAACTCGGCCGCCGCCGTGGCCAGTTGCACCTGGCGGCGCCATTCGGCGAACCCCATGCCCAGGTGGCTCTGAAACAGCCGCGCCAAGGTGCGCACGCTGGCACCGGCCGTTTCGGCGTGCTGTTCGAACGGGATATCCAGGGACGGCGCGGCCATGACCGCCTGGCATGCACTGACCAGACGACGGTCGGTGTCCGGCGGCATGGCGATGCGGATCTGTGAACGCCGCGCCCGTTGCAACGCCAACAGGGCCAGGCCGACCACCGCGTCGTAGTACGTCGCATCGTCGCCGTCCCCCTCCTCCACCAGCGTGACGATCAGCTCGCGCAGCAACCCACCCACCTCGATCACTTGCACCTGGCTGTCCAGCGTCGTCGCCAGGGCCGGGCGCAGGTAGATATTGCGCATCTGCAGGTCCGAGACCACGCGAATCCCATGCTCCACCCCCGGCGGCAGCCATACCGCGCGCTGGGGTGGCACCACCAGGGCTTCGCGAGGTGTCTCGACCCACATCACCCCGCTCATGGCATACAGCAATTGGCCCCAGTCGTGGCTGTGGCGCTCCACATACAAACCACGCGGATAGGTTCGCGCCAAAGGTTGCACGGGGACGGCGTGATCACTCAAATCGGGGGGCGCAGCCAGGGCCATAGGGCGCACATCATTGGAGGGACAGGCCACCATGGTAATGATGACCGCTCGACAATCCGAGTGAATTTTTACAGGCCCCGGGGATCACTTGTTTACACCACAGGATTGATGGACCAATGAATAACGCAAAACTGTTTGTAATCGACTACACCCTTCATGGCGAAGCCAAGTCATTCATTATCCGGCTGGAAAAGCTCGATGCCTTGGAAGCCTGGCATTGGGCGAGCTGCGACGCCGGCGTGGGGCGTATCGGCCGCTTCGCTCGCGAGCAGGTCAAGAAGACCAGCCGGGAGCAGGCCGAAAAGTTCGGCATCACCAACGTGCAATGGCGCCGCTCGGACGCGCGCGCCCAGGCGTGATCAAGGAGAAAACAGCATGAATTTACCCGCACTGTTCAATGGCAAGGCGCGCATTGACTACACCCAGGACACGCTGTTTGGGCCATTGGCCAAGCACGTCGAATGCCAGGTGAGCGTGCAACGACGACCCGGCTGGCTGGTGGTCAAGGTGTTCCAGCCGTTGCCGGAAGACTTGCACGATGCGCAGACCGTGGTGTTTGCGCTCGAAGGCCGTCGCACCAGCGGGGTCGTCAAGGATCGTCAACGCCTGTCGGACCACAGCCTGAGGCTTGAGCTGGAAACCCAATAGCCGCGGCACACTAACGTGTGGGAGCACATACGCCCCCACACGGTTTTGGCTTTCAGCCATGAGCCGACTTGGCGCACTCGCAGCCCGTGGCCGAAGCACAAGGCTCGCCATGGGCATGGTGTTGCGCACAGCCCTGGCAGCAATAACCCTTACCGTCTTTCATGACCGCGTCGGCGCCCAGCACGCATTTGCAGTGTGGGCAGGCACAGGTTTGATCTGGCATGTTCAGACTCCTCTTTCATGGTCGTCCCGGTGCGGCGAGCGCCGGCACCTTAAGCAATGACTGCGGGCCCACGCCGATCGTTCAAACCATCAGTCGGTGCGCGTGTTGCTGCGGTACATGAACACCAGCGCCAGCGCCAGGCACGCCATCGCCAACAACCGGCTGCCGGACAGTTCGATGGCAGGATTGCCCAGCCAGCCGAAGTTATCGATCAACATGCCCATGGCCAACTGCCCCGTGATCACTGCCACGGTCGCCACCGCCGCACCGACCACCGGCACCGCACCGACCATCACCATCATGTACACCACGCCAAACAGCGCGCCCGTCAGCTGCCATTTCGGTACGTCGAGCAAACTCACTGCCTGTGCCGGTTCAAAGAAGAAAATCAACAGCGCCGTGACCAGCGCGCCGACCGCAAAGGTCACCAGGCTGCTGCGCAGCACGCCGACCGTCTGGCCCAAGCGACCGTTGATGGCCGCTTGCACGCTCAATACCGCGCCGGCGGCCACCACCACGACCAATAACATCATCAGATTCATCCGCTTACCCTCGTGCAATCAAAACCAGTGCCGCCACAATCAACGCCAGCGCAATCCACCGCTCGCCGTTGACGCGCTTGCGCGCCGCGCCGAACCAGCCGAAGTGGTCGATCAACACACTCTTGCCCACCTGCCCCGACAGAATCGCGATCATGGTCATGGCGATACCGATGTGCGGCGTAGCCAGGGTCAGCACCACCACGTAAATCGGCCCCAGCAAGCCGCCGATCAGTTGCCAGCGTGGCAGCTCAGTGAGCGCCGGGCCTTTTTGCGGGCCGCTGAACAGCAGCAGCAAGACCAGAATCGCCGAGCCCACGCCAAAGATGCTCAAGGTTGCCCACAAATGCCCCACTTGCTCCCCCAGCGGCCCGAGCAAACCGGCCTCGACCGACAAGCCCATGCCCGCCAGGATCACCAGCGGCAGTAACAACAACCGCAGAAGGTTATTTTTTGGCGCGGCTTGCGCCACACCCTCGACAGAACTGGCTCGCATACATCACCTGCGCTTCAACAAAGAATTGGATGGCGCGCATTATCCGGTGGTGGTCCTGTGCGATAAATGGGAGCATGCCGACAACACCTTTGCGTAAAACGCACAGCCTGGAGCCACGATGCAGGGTTTGAATGAATTGAGTTTCAAGGCGCTGCGCCTATTCGTCGCGGTGTTGGACCACGGCAGTTTTTCCGAAGTGGCGCGCCGCGAGGGCCTGGCGCCCTCCTCGATTTCGCGGCAAATCCAACTCATGGAACACGCCGTCGGCCAGCAATTGCTCTATCGCCATACCCGCGCCGTCAGCCCCACCGAAGCCGGGCGCTTACTGGGGCGGCATGCACGCTTGATGCTCGAACAGCTGGAAGCCGCCAGCCAGGCGTTGCAGGAACAGGACAGCGAACCCAGTGGGCTGGTGCGCATCAACGCGCCGATGGTGTTCGGCCAGCGCCATCTTTCGCCCTGGCTGGGCGAGTTGTGTCGGCGCTACCCGAAGCTGCAACTGGATATCCAGCAAACCGACACCTTCGTCGACCCGTTGCAAGACGGCACCGACCTGCTATTTCGCATCGGCGTGCTCAATGATTCCAGCATGCAGGCGCGTATTTTTGCGCCCCAGCGTTTCCGCATCGCCGCCAGCCCCGCCTACCTGGCAAAACATGGCACGCCCACGCACCCAGACGAACTGGCCAACCATCAATGCCTGGCCTACAAAGGCGTCAACGGCCAGGAGCGCTGGTTCTTGCGCCGCGACCAGGGCAACTGGACGCCTTACAGCGTCACAGGCCCGATCACCGGTAACCATGCCGACACCCTCACCCACGCCGCCGAACAGGGTCTGGGCCTGGTGGTGTTTCCATCCTGGCTGATCGGTGACAGCCTGCGTGCCGGCACCTTGCAAGCGGTACTGACCGACTATCAGGTGGCAACCACGCTGGAGCCGCAGCAGATCGCGGCGTTGTGGCCGGGGAGCCGGCGCTTGTCGCTGAAGGTCAGGACCGTGATTGACTACTTTGTGGCGTGTTTTGGGACGGTCCCGTATTGGGATCGGTAAGCGAATCTCATCGTCGCCTGGCCAAAACAGGGCGCAAGCCACCTGATGACCGTGCCCTGGGGTGAAGCAAAAACACTCGGTCAAACTACCAAATCCGTGAGGCCCCACTGTTCGATCAGAACAGCCACTGCCCTATCAACCACCCATTCGCCCCACTGATCACCGCAAACAGCAACCACACCAACGCCTTGGTAGGAAGCCGATTGACGAACGCGCCCATCAGCTGTTTGTCGCCGGTCATGCGGATCAGCGGGTACAGGGCAAACGGCAACTGCAGGCTGAGCACCACCTGGCTCAGGATCAGCAACTTGCCGATCGCGTCATCGCCCATCAGCCACACGCCCAGAAATGCCGGGATCAGCGCCAGCCCACGGGTGATCAGGCGGCGTTGCCAGCAGGGAATGCGCAGGTTCAGGTAGCCTTCCATGATCACTTGCCCGGCGATGGTGCCGGTAAACGTCGAGCTTTGCCCGGACGCCAGCAAGGCGATACCGAACAGGATGCTGGCAAATGCCCCTCCTACCAAGGGGTCAAGCAGGTGGTAGGCGTCCTGGATTTCCACCACGTCGGTATGCCCGGTCTTGTGGAAAGCAGCGGCGGCCAGTACCAGGATCGCGGCGTTGACCAACAAGGCCAAGGCCAGGGAGCCGATGGTGTCGATACGCGCCAGTTTGACCGCGTCCTGTTTGCTGGCCAGGTCTTTGCCGATCAGGCGGGTCTGCACCACCGAGCTGTGCAAATAGAGGTTATGGGGCATCACCGTGGCACCCAGGATACCGATGGCCAGGTACAGCGGTGCGGCATCGCTGATGGCTGACAGCGACGGCGCGAAGCCGCTGAACACGTCGGGCCAGTAAGGCTTGATCAACGCCAGTTCAATAAAAAAACACACGCCGATGGTTGCCACCAACGCCAGCATGATCGCTTCCAGGCGACGAAAACCGCGGTTTTGCAGGGCCAGCACCAACAACGTATCGAACGCCGTGATCACAATGCCGGTGGTCAGCGAAACCCCCAGCAGCAGGTGAAACGCCAGGGCGCAACCGAGCACTTCGGCCAGGTCGGTGGCAATGATGGAGATCTCCGCCAGCGCCCATTGGGTGCGGGCCGAGCGCTTGCTGTAGCGCTCGCGGCACAGTTGCGCCAAGTCCTTGCCGGTGGCGATGCCCAGCCGCGAGCACAGGCACTGCACCGCCATCCCCGCCAAGCTGGCGAGCAGTACCACAAACAACAGGCTGTAGCCGTAGCGCGAGCCGGCTTCGATAGCGGTGGCCCAGTTGCCGGGGTCCATATAGCCGATGGACACCAGCAGGCCGGGGCCCGCAAACATGAGGATGCGCTTGAAGAACGAAGCCTTGGGGTCGACGGCGACAGAACCGGCCACTTCCGGCGGGCAGAACGGGGCGGTAGCGATTTTCGGCAGGCTGAATTTCACGCGGTATCCCAGGCAAACACACTAAACAGGCGCGCAGCTTATCAGTCGGATGCAACCGTGCGCATCACCGTGTCACGGGGCAAGTCAAACGCCTCCACCACCTGCACCACCAAGTCCATCTCCTGGTTCAGCGCTTCACGCTCCATGCGCTGGCGAATCACCCCGATCACCAGCACCGCCAGGGTAGTGATCGAATAGGCCGGGCCGGAAAACGCCCGTACACCGCTCACCAACAGCATGGCCGCCGCCAACGCCTGGCCCACCACTGGAATAGCCGTGGCCGCGCCCCGGCGCAGGATAAACCCGGTCAACCCGGCCAATGCCGTACCGCTCAACGCGGTAGTGGCCGTACGGCTCACGTCGATGCGATGGAACACGCCCTGCTCTTTTTGCGCGGCGGCCCGGAGCTCGGCGTCGAATACCTGCCGATCGGCGTTGCTGAGCTTGTCCTTGTACTGCTCGATGAGTGTTTCGGCCACCTGAGCTTCAATGTCTGCCAGCACCACACTGTCAAGCGGCTGCTCAAACCTGATGCCCAGGCGTCGCGCCACGGCTTCGGCGATCTGGCGATAACCCACGCCATGGCCACGGGCCAGGTTCATAAAGCTGTCACCGCCCATGCGCTGTAACTCGATGGCCAACTTGAGCGGCTCGCGCACGCCGGCATCAATCGACGCGCTGCGTTTTTGCGCCATCAACTCGGCCAGGAACTTCAGTTCCTCCGGCCGCGCCCGCACCAGGGCCGGGAACAAGTCTGCGTCCTCCTCGGCAAAACGCACCTCGGCGCTGCGCTGGTCGGAGCGGATCAGGCCGCGCCGCTCCTGCAACAGGTCGGTGTACTGCACCACCGTTTGCAACTGCGGCCAGTAGGCGGCGTGGTCGAAGCTGGCCAAATGCACATTGCTGACCTTGGTCTTCAGCGCCGGCGTCAGCGGGATGGCATAACGGCCTATACAGCGCTCGGTATCGGGTTTCAGGGCCAGGGCCCAATCCTTGCTGGAATGGCAGTTGATCACCCGCCCCTTGAGCGGTGCCGCCACTTCATCCCAAGGGCTCGACGTACAAATCGCCCCGCCCATCAGCAGCAGGTTGTCCAACGGCAGCTCCCGTGCGGTTTCGGGGCTGGCCAGCAGGCTCTTGACCAGAATCCGCGCGCCCAGGGAATGGCCGATCAGGTTGATGCGCCGCACCTGCAGCGACTCACCGTGCAGGTAGGCGGCCAGTTCCGGCAGTAAGCTGCCGGCCACCTCGTCCACCCGAGCCTCGACACTTTTGTAGTGATCAAGAAAATACGCGATCGCCTTGCCCACCCCCACGGTGGCTGCGCCCACGCCGCCGCCGAGCATCGCGGCGATCACCTCCTTGAAGGGCGCAAACAGGTTTTCCAGAAAGTGCCCCGCCGGCCAGAACAGCATCAGGTTGGTGGAGCCTTCGATACTCGCCAGTTGCGCCTTGAAATTGCCCAGTTGCTGGCGATTGAAGAACGCCGAATAACCATGGACATAGAGATTGAGCACATCGCCCCGGGGCTCGCCACACAGTACGAACGTGGGTTTGCGGGTGCGGTGCATTTCATCCCACTGGCGTTGCATGGGGCGGTGACTCCTGGTGACGGGGGCAGCGATAGTAACAAAGGGTGAGCGACAGGACGGTGAATCCTGACCGGCGCGGGTCCTGGCGCCTGAAGAGGCTCAATAAGCGCCATCAGCCCATAGAAATGGCGAGGCATCCCCCGACATGCCGCAAAAACACAATTTTCGAAATGTAAAAAGCGCTCTAATACGCACCTGTTGATTGGCTTTAAAGATCCTGGAGTTCGCAATGCCCCATGAAGGCAACCTGTTACAAGCAGCGGTGGTGTTCCTGCTCGCCGCTGTGCTCACCGTGCCGCTGGCCAAGCGCCTGCAACTGGGCGCGGTGCTCGGTTATCTGTTCGCCGGTGTGATCATCGGCCCCTCGGTACTGGGCCTGATCGGCAACCCGCAAAGTGTCGCGCAGTTCTCTGAGCTGGGGGTGGTGTTGCTGCTGTTCATCATCGGCCTGGAGCTGTCGCCCAAGCGTTTATGGGTGATGCGCAAGGCGGTGTTCGGTGTCGGCCTGGCCCAGGTGCTGTTGACCGGGGTGGTGATGGGTGCGGTGGCGCTTTGGGTATTTGGCCAGGCCTGGAACAGCGCCATCGTGCTGGGCCTGGGCCTGGCGCTGTCGTCCACGGCGTTTGGCCTGCAAAGCCTGGCCGAGCGCAAGGAGCTGAACCAGCCCCACGGCCGGCTGGCCTTTGCGATTCTGCTGTTTCAGGACATCGCCGCGATCCCGCTGATCGCCATGGTGCCGCTGCTGGCCGGCAGTGATCACCCCACCACCGAAGCCGAAGGCGTGCAGCACGTGCTACAGATCCTCGGCAGCATCGCCGTGGTGATCATCGGCGGGCGTTACCTGCTGCGCCCGGTGTTTCGCATCGTCGCCAAGACCGGGCTGCGGGAAGTGTCCACGGCCACCGCCTTGCTGGTGGTGATCGGGACGGCCTGGCTGATGGAGCTGGTGGGAGTGTCCATGGCCCTCGGCGCCTTCCTTGCCGGCCTGCTGCTGGCGGATTCGGAGTACCGCCATGAACTGGAATCCCAGATCGAACCGTTCAAGGGCCTGCTGTTGGGGCTGTTCTTTATCAGTGTGGGCATGGGCGCCAACCTCAGCCTGCTGATCAGTTCACCGCTGGTGGTGATCGGCCTGACCCTGCTGCTGATCGGCCTCAAGCTGCCGCTGCTCTATGCCGTGGGCCGGCTGGTGGGCGACCTCAACCGCGAAAGCGCCCTGCGCCTTGGCGTAGTGCTGGCCGCCGGCGGTGAGTTCGCCTTTGTCGTGTTCAAGATCGGCCGTGACCAGGGCCTGTTCGAACCCCACCTCTACGACATCCTCGTGCTGACCATTACCCTGTCCATGGCGGTCACGCCGCTGCTGTTGCTGGTGTGCCCGAAGTTGTTCAAGCCCAAGGTCAAAGCAGTGGAAGTGCCCGAGGAATATCGCGCCATCGAAAGCGACGCGCCGCGCGTGGTGATCGCCGGCATGGGCCGCATGGGCCAGATCGTCGCGCGGATCCTGCGCGCCCAGAACATCTCGTTCATCGCCCTCGATACCTCGGTGGAAACCATCGAGTTGACCCGCAGCTTCGGCGGCATGCCGGTGTTTTACGGTGACCCGCAACGCCCCGAGATCCTGCACGCGGCCAAGGTCGACCAGGCCGAGTTCTTTGTGATCGCCATGGACGACCCGGAGATCAACATCAAGACCGCGGAACTGGTGCGCAACCTCTACCCGCACATGAAGATCATCGCCCGCGCCCGTAACCGCCAGCACGTACACCGCCTGGTGGACCTGGACGCCTCGCCGGTTCGCGAAACCTTCTACTCCAGCCTGGAAATGAGCCGCCGCACCCTGGTGGGCCTGGGGTTGAGCCAGGCCCAGGCCGATGCACGCATCAACCGCTTCAAGAACCACGACCTGCAAGTACTCGCCGCCCAGCACGCGGTGTACGACGACGCGGCCAAAGTCATGCAAACCGCCCAGGAAGCCCGTGCGGAACTGGCGCGGCTATTTGAAATGGACAGACTTGAGGAAGAGTCCGACAAGGTGTGACGCTGCGGATGAACGATATTGCGAATTTTCTGACAGAATGCTCCGCAATCTCGTTCATCCCTTGGAGCGCTTCATGGCCACCTTCACCAAGACCGCTGCCCTGCTGGCCCTTGCGCTAACCGCCGGCAGCGTGTTCGCCGCCGCCAAACCGACCACCCAGACCGTCTCCACCCTGGGCGGCAAGTTCACGTTCACTCTGCCCAAGGCCTACACCGCCGACACCCTGCCGGCCGGCAAGGCCGAGGATGGCACCGCCGACACCCAGGGCACGATGTACGCCAGCCAGACCACAAAAAGTGTAGTGATCGTCGCCGAAACCGTGCGTAAAGACGGGGTCAAGATCGGCGACAACGACCCGCAGTTCCTCGATGGCGCGGTGGCCGGTTTCGTCAAGGACCAGAGCGCCGCCCTGCCCGACTTCAAAAAACAGGCCGAGAAAAAACTCACCGTCAAGGGCCTCGGCCTGCGCCAGGTGGACAGCACCGCCACCCAGGGTGGCGGCAAAACCCTGAACTCCACGTTTCTCGGTGGTTCGGGCAACCAACTGGTGGTGATCCAGGCAATCTCGCGGGCCGATGATGCCAAGGGGCATGCGGCGCTGGTGAAACAAATCACCGGCAATAAGTAACCCGATCGCCCCAACAGTGAATAGCCAATGTGGGGGCCACAGGTTTGCCCCCCTTTATTTCAGGCTTTTTTCCAGCCAGGCCTTCAGGTCCTGCACTTCCGCCTCACTGATGGTGTGGTTCATCCCCGGGTAGCCATGAAACTCGGGGTTGAGCCCCAACCCCACCAACACCTCATTCGCCCGCGTCGCCGAGTCATACGGCAGCGCCTGGTCCAGGGTGCCGTGGCCAATAAAGATCGCCAGTTTGCCCAAGCGCTCGTCCGGCTTGAGCTCGGCCCTGAGCACCGGCAGCACGCTGCCGCTGAGCGCCGCAATACCGCGCACCAACGGTGGGTCACGCAAGGCCACCTCGTAAGACATGATCGCGCCCTGGCTGAACCCCACCAGGAACACCCGGTCGGGCTGGGTGTGGTACTTGGCGGTGGCCTTGCCGACAAAATCCTTGATCAGCTTGGCGCTGCTCTGCAGATCAGCCGTTACCCCATCGTATTCGCCGTCGCCCGGCGTCTTGGTGAACCAGCGAAAGCCGTTCGGTTGCACCGGCGTCGGCGCACGCACCGACAAGTAAGTCCAGGTGGAAGGCAATGCGTCCTTGATGCCGAACAGGTCTTGCTCATCGCTGCCGAACCCGTGCAAAAAAATCACCAGCGGCTCGTTGCGCGCGTCGCTTTGGGTCTGTTCCAGGTACGCGAGCGGCAAATCGGTGTGCAACCTGGCATCAGCGTGGGCAACGCCGGCCATCAGGGCCAGGGCGAGGGCAATGGGTTTGAACATGGGACGCTACCTCAGGGTTTGCGCAATAAATAAGTGTCCATGATCCAGCCATTGGCCAGGCGCGCCGCCTTGCGCACCCGATGAATTTCGTCAGCTACCTCGCCGACCTTGCCGCTGACCAGGATTTCATCCGGCGTGCCCAGGTAGGCGCCCCAGTAAATATCCATGTCCTGGTCGGCCACGGTGCGGTAGGAGTCTTCGGCGTCGAGCATCACCACCAAGGTATCGGCATCACTGGCCTGCCCCGCCGCCAGGCGTCGACCGGTGGTGATCTCGACGGACTTGCCGATGCGGTTCAAGGCCACCTTATGCCGGGCGGCCAGGGCCTGCACGCTGGTGATGCCGGGGATCACCTCGAATTCAAAGGCACAACGACCACTGGCCAGGATCGCCTGCAGGATGCGGATCGTGCTGTCGTACAGCGCCGGGTCGCCCCAGGCCAGGAAGGCGCCCACCTCACCGTCCGCCATGTGCTCGTTGATCATGCGCTCGAAGGTGGCTTGCTTATCGCGGTTGAGGTCCTGCACGGCGGTGGTGTAGTCGATCTCGCCGCGCACGCGCTCGGGGCAATCGGCCTCGACAAAACGGTAGCCGGGCTCGGTGATATAGGTGTCGCAGATCTCGCGGCGCAGGTCGAGCAACTTGTCTTTGCTCTGGCCCTTGTCCATCAGGAAAAACACGTCGGTGCGGTTCAGCGCCTTCACGGCCTGCATCGTGATGTAGTCAGGGTTGCCGGCGCCAATGCCGATGATCAGGATGCGTTTCATGGGTTGCTCTCATTGCGGGACGTGAATGTTGCCATGTTTGCCCACTCAGGCGTGAGCTTCCAGGCGCAGGCGCCACACGTCGTTGAAGCGCAGCTCGGTGGCGGACAGCGGTTCGACGTCGATCAGGTAGAACATCGAGATCGGAAACTGCATGACGTACAGCATTGCGGCACGGATCACCAAGGGATGGGTCACGGCCACCACATGGCCGGGGTGGTGTTCGAGCGACTTCATCCATCGCCCTACCCGCGCGCAGACCTTGTCGACCGACTCGCCGCCGTGGGGCGCGCTGGCGTTGTCGGTCAGCCACTCCATCAATTCGTGGCGATCTACTGCGTTGACGTCCTGCCCCGCCCAACGCCCCCAGTCGCCATCACGCAGGGCTTTTTCGACCTTCGGGTCGCGACCGAACAGACCTGCGGTCTGCCGGGTGCGCGCTTCCGGCCCACACAGCAAGCGCGGGTTTTTCTTATAACGACCCGCCAGGGATAAGCTCGCATTGCGCCAATCCATCACCACCGACTCGTCAGCGGCAAAACGCCCCTGTTTTTGAAAAGGGGTGACGGCATGGCAGATAAGGGTCAAACGGGTGCCCTGCATCGCAGTTCGCTCCAACACAACGGACGAGACCACCAAGACTGGCGCAGATAACGCTGTTGCGCAACGCTAATCAAACCACTCCCGCCGCCCCTCGAATGTGCCGACGATCAGTTCCACAATCACCCGCACCGCCTCGGCATCGCGCACCTGCACGTTCACCGCCAGCCACACCTGGCGCTGCATGCTATCGGCCAACAACCCCGGCAAAGCCACCAGGCCACGGTCGAAGCTGCTCATATAGTGCGGCAGCAACCCGATACAGGCGCCGCAGCGAATCATTTCCAACATCAGCGAATAGGCATGCACCTGCACCACCGCGGCCAGGCGCCGTTGCACCACTTGGTTCCACGGCTGCAAGGCGTCGACCTGTGCGTCGGGCTGCCATTGCACCAGCATGTAGTCATCAAGGTCCTCGACGCTGTCCGGCCGCGTGGTCAGGCGCGAATAGCGCTTGGCGATGTGCGGCAAATACTGCAACCGCGCAAGCGATCGCGGCGGTTCGATGGCGAAGCTTGGGCCAGGCACCGGGCCGTCGGTGTCCGACAACCACAGCACCACGTCCACCTCCACCGCTTGCAGGGACTGTTGGCTGTCGATGGCGATGATCTCCAGGCGCACGCTGGCATTGCGGCGCAGCAAGGCGATCAGGTCGCGACCGAGGATGTCGTGCAGGATCGGTTCGGCCACCGCCAGGCGAATCAACGGTTGCTCTACCACCGGCAGGCGTCGTTGATGGGCCAGGGCGACCAGTTGCGCCTGCAATTGCAAGCCGTCGCGACTGAGCACCAAGCCGTTACCCTGGTAGGTGAACAGCGAGTGCCGCAGGTGTTCCTCCAGTTGCGCCAGGCGTTTGCGCAGCAAGGTCGCCTTGATGTTCAGGCTGCGCGCCGCCTGCATAAAGCAGCCGCAACGCGCGCTCACCAGAAAGTAGCGCGCCACCTCCGGGTCGATCTGATGCGCCAGCGCCAGCCAATGGCCGCGTGGCTCGACCGCTGCGCGATAGGCTGCGGGCCCCTGAGGGCCGGACGGTTCCAGTAATGCCATGGGAGACTCCTTGTCTGATGGGCGTGTGCATCCAATGCGGGGTGCGGCGTCTACTCCAGCACCTTATTCAATTGGGCGCCGTCGATACTCAAGGTCGCGGTGTTGAGCATGCCTTCGAGGTAAGCCTTGGCGATCTGTTCCTGGCGCTGGGCACGCAGCGCCTCGGTGAGGCGCTCGCGCAGTTCGTCGAGGGTCGCGGTGCGTGCCGGTTGCTGGGCGATCAACTTGAGCACGTGAAACCCGGCCGGGCTCTGCACCGCCTCCGAGACTGCGCCGACCTTGAGTCGCGCCACCGCCTCGCGCACTGGCGGCACCAGTTGCTGCAACGGCTGCAAACCGGAATCGCCACCGCGCGCGGCGCTGTCCGGGTCCTGGGAGAATTGCGTGGCCAGCGCGGCAAAATCCCCCGGTGCGGCCTGGGCCTTGCGGCTCAGTTCCTGGGCCTGACGGCGTACCGCGTCGAGGGCTTGCGGGTCACTCACGGCGAGGAAAATCTGGCTCACCCGGTACAACGGCGGCGTCACCCACTGGGCTTTGCCGCTGTCATACGCCTGTTGCAACTCGGCGGCGCTGGGGTAATCGGCCGGGACCTGGCTGACCGACAGCATGTAATCGCGAAACACGATCTGCTCAGTCGCCGCGCGGGTCTGTTGCTCCACCTCCGGGCGCTGGCGCCAGCCCTGGGCATCGGCCTGTTCGAGTACGGCTTTTTGCGCGAGCCGCGAGCGAATCCAGGTTTCCAGGGCGCCACGGTTGCCGCGCAGTTGCTCGCGGGTTTCGGCCGGCAGGCTGGCCAGTACGCTGTTGAGTTCCGGCAGGTCGATCTGCTGGTTGCCCAGGCGTGCCACCGCCGGCCCGCCAGGTACGGGGCTGGTCGAGGGCGCCGGTTGTTGCGCCGCCACCGGGTCGCTGCCCGGGCGCAGGCTCAAGCCCACCGCCACCACCAACAGGGCCAGCGCACCCGCGCCGACCATCAGGGTTGGCTTCTTCACAGTGCCGAGGCCTCTTCAGCGACCGCCGCAGGCTGGGCCTGCAACTGCGCCGCGTGCTGGCTGTACTCACGCAGGTAAACGATAAATTCCTGCAGCAGGCGATCCCACAGTTCCAGTTGGCTGCGCAAGTGCGTGGCGCCGACACCGGCCACCACCACGTCCATTTCCATCAGCAAGAATTCGCCCTGCACCGACAACCGTGCAAAGCGGCGCGAGGCATTCCACACCGGGGCCAGGCCCTCGGGCAACTCGCCCTGTACCCGCAGCGCGCAGCTGTAGGTGAAGTCTACGTACGCGCCCTGCTCCGTCGCCGGGTTACCGAAGCGCACCGCAAAACCGATGCCCTGGCTGGCGCTGAGCAACTGCACGATGCCGTTCTGTTCGCTCTGGTTGACCCGATAACCGGCTTCCTGCAACAGCTCGGTAAGGCTCTGGACGCTGACGCTGGTGATCAATTCGCTCATGCTCTGTGCTTCCTTGTCGATCAATGGGTAACGCCCGCCTGGGGCGCATCAAAACGGCTCTTGTACAGATCGTCGCCAAAGCCCTGGGCCAGTTCTTCGAACTTGACCCGCGTGCTGCTGGCGAAGGGCTGGCGGATACTCATCACCTGCGCCACATCGATTTTTTCGTAGGCCGCGAGCAACTGCTGGGCCACGCCGTACATCTGTTGATTCTTGACTGAACATTGCTGCACTTGTGTGTCACGTTCAGCCAGCCTGGCCTGGAGGCTGGCACGCTCAGCCTCCTTGCCCTTGGCCAGCACCAGCAATTCGTCGTAGGCCTTCTTGAACTTGCCGATCTGCTCGTTGCTCGCATTCACCTGCGCTTGCGCCTGACTGTGCAGGCTCTGCTGCTGGCCGGCCAGTTGCTCGGCCACGCCACGGGTCTTTTCCAGCTCGGCCGTCAATTGCTTGATCTGCGCCTGGGCCTGCCTGGCCTGGGTTTCGGCGGCCAGGCGCGCGGCACTGGCCTGGGCCTGTTCACTTTGCAGCGCCTGCAACTGCTGGGTGGTGCTGCGCAGTTGGGTGCGCAGGCGCTCTTCCATGCCTTCGGCCGAGGCGCCAGTGGCGACCAGCAGCAACAACAGCCCGCCTATTCGAATGTTCATGTGGCATCTCCCTGCGCGTCAGAAGCGCGTGTTGAGTTCCAGTTGCATCACATCGACTTCGAACGGCTGGCCATACACTTCGGACGCGCTCAACCAACGCGCACTGGCGTAGATGTTCTTGTCGATGCCGTAGTTGGCGCCGATGAAGTAACCCTTGGCGTTGGTGCCGCCCAAGTGAAACGAGGAATCGTTGAAGCCATCGGGCAAGGCGTCGGGCTGGATGTACTTGTAGCCGGCCAGCACGTTCCAGTCGCCGCGCGTGCGCATTTCCAACGCACTGCCAAGGGTGAACGAGACCATCAAGGCATTGCCGCCACTTTCAAACTGGCCGTTGCCGTTGATGTTGTTGACGATCTCGCCTTCGCTGCGCTTGAGCATTTCGCCCTTGTCGTAGGCCAGGTTGTGGATGAAGTTGCCCTGGGTGCGCAGCTTGAAGTCGCTCGGCAGTTCGCTGTCCCATACCAGGTTGAGGTCCAGCACATCGAACTTCGACGCCAGGCCGACGAACTGCGGGTCCGGCGTTTTGGCCGGGTCCGTCGGGTTGGTGGTGTTGTTGCGCAGGTTGAATACCGTGTTGCCTTTTTGCATAAACGCCACACGCGTGCCGTCGGTGTCGCAGCCCGCCGCCCCCTGCCATGTGGAGCACGGGCTGGAGCGCTCGCCTTCGATGTCCTGGAACTGGTAATAAGCGGCGGCGAGCTTGAGGCGGTTGCTGCGGTTGATCTTCCAGTCTGCGCCGATCTGCCCGCCAAACAGCCATTTGGTCTGGCTGTCTTCCTTGTCGATCCCATTGCTGCTGGCGGTGTCGGAGGTGTATTCGACCGGGAACGCGCCCAGGGTCCCGAACAGGCCCCATTCGCTGTTGAGGCTGTGGTTGAAGATCGCCGCCACGCCATCGAAGTTGAGGTCGTTGGAATACATCATGTCGGTGGAATAAAACGGGTTGCCGATGCGCCCGGCGGTCAGGGTCATGGCATCGGTGGTTTTCCAGCTCAAGTAACCCTGGTCGAGCCAGATGTCTTTTTTGCCGAAGCCGCCGCCCAGGGTCTGGGTGGTGGACACCGGGTTATTGTCCGAGCCGGTGGCGATGCGGATGCCGGCGGTCCATTCCGGCGAAATCACCGCTTTCATGCCCAGGCGTGCGCGCAGGCGGAACAGGTTTTCGCGGTCCTCGCGGGTGTTGAGCAAGGGCGGGAACCGGGTGTTGGAGTTTTTGTTGACGTCGTACGGGCCGGTGTCGTTGAGCTTGGCGTAGTCGGTGATGGTGTTGTCGTTGCGGCCCGAGAAATAGCGCGACTCGTCACGCAAACGGATATCGCCATCAAAACTGATGCGCGAGATCCAGTCCGGAAACGTATTGGGCTGGGCCCAGTTTTCCTGCTTGGCGGTCGCCATGACTTCAGCCTTCACCTGGTCACGGATCTGATCGCGTACCGCTTGCGGCACGTACTGCACGCGCACGTCGCCAGGGGCTGCGGCGGGGCCGCTGGCAACCGTCGGCGCCGCATTGGCCTGGCGTGCCTGCCGGGCCTCATTTTCGGCCTGGGCGATCAGCCCGTTGGCGGTGTCCTGGGTCAATACACCCTGCTGCACCAGCAGGCGGATCAGGTTGATGGTGACGTTTTCCGAGGGGGCGACCGGGGCTGCCGCCGCCTGTCCGACCAGGGTCGCGATGACCATGCCAACCGCCAGGGTCAGTCGATTCACGGGGGAAATCATGTGTACGCAACTCCTGTAAAAAACCGTTGAGAAATGCAGTTGAAGAGTGCTCGATCAATCCGGGCGCCGGCCCTTGAGGGACAGGCGTACCGGCAGCGTTACCGAAGCCGGCACCCGTTGCGTGGCATGGGGCGCGCGCAAGGCCGCCAACACCTGGGCATCGGTTTGGGCATCGCCGCTGGACTTGGCCAACTCGGCGCGGATCACCTGGCCTTCAGCGTTGAGCCACAAGTCCGCCTGCACCGTGTAAGCCTTCTTGCGCAATTCCGGGTCTTCACGCAGCAGGCGTTGAAACACCCCGGCCAGGTATTGCTTGTACGTGCCGGCGCCAAGGCCACCGCCGCCGGAACCGGCCATGCCGCCGCCCTTGCCCGCGCCAATGTTGAAACCATCGTTGCCCGACTGCGCATCGCCATCGATCTGCATCGGGTTGGCCAGGTCATCGGCCGGTGACGGCGGCGCTTCCTCGGCCGGCTTGACCTCTTCCGGCGCTGGGGTAGGCACCGGCTCCGGGATTTTTTCTTCCACCTGGGGCTCGGGCTCCTTGGGTTTTTCCGGCGGCGGCGGTGGCGGTGGCGGCAACGGGATAATCGTCGGCACCTTCGGCGCTTCGCGGCGTACGCCACTCATGTCATTGGCCCACTGCCACAACAGCCAGGCCGCCACGGCCCCCAGCAACAGGCCGGCGCCCCACTTCAGCGGGCGCAACGGCGGCGTGTTCTTGACCGGTAACGGCCTGATCGGGATCTGTGCGGTCATGACTCAGCCCTGGCTCGGTTTGCCGGTAACCAGCCCGACCTGGGACAGCTCCAGCCGGCGCAACAAGTCGAGCACTTCAATGACCTTCTGGTACTGCACCATGGCATCGCCGCGCACGATCACCGGGAAGTCCGGGTTCAGCGCTTTCTCGATACGCAGGCGCTCTTCCAGCTCGCCGAGGGTCACCGGGTAAGCGTCGAGGAACACCTGGCCGCCGTCATTGACGGAGATGGCCTTGGTCTTGGCCTCTGACAACGACACCGAGGCGCTGGCCTTGGGCAAGTGGATCTGGATACCCGAGACCTGGGCGGTGGCGGTGAGGATAAACATCACCAGCACCACCATCAGCACGTCCACCAGGGGCGTGATGTTGATGCTGTCGACGGCGGCATCATCGTCATCGTCGTGGGAGGCATTTACGCTAGCCATGGCAATTCTCCTCAGGCCGGAACCGACGCGTGATGCTCGCGGCGGTGCGCCGCTTCACTGTGCTGGCTCTCGCCGTGCATCTCCGCCAGGCGAGTGATGAACTCATCGACAAACACGCGCATGTCGGCGCTCACTTCCTTGTTGCGCGTGATCAGGCGGTTGTAGCCAAACAGCGCGGGGATCGCGACGAACAGGCCCATGGCCGTGGCCAGCAACGCGGCGGCCATACCGGGGGCAATGGCGTTGATGTTCACGTCACCGGCCATGGCCGTGCCGAGGAACACCACCATAATCCCCAGCACAGTGCCGAGCAGGCCGATGTACGGGCCACCGGCGATGGCGTTGGACAGGGTCGAGAGTTTGGCGCTGAGCGCCTGGTTTTCGCGGGTGCGCACGCCGTCCATGGAGCAACGGATGGCTTCGATGGTGGCCGCCGACACCGACGAGGTATCGGCGCCCTGGGCGCGGCGGGTGCGAATCTCCTTGACGGCCACCAGGTACAGGCGCCACAGCGAGGAATGCGTCAGGCGCTCACCCAACTGGGCGTCATCGGCGTACATCTCCAGGCGCGTGCCGATCTGGGCGAAATGCTCGCGGAACACCTCGTTGGCAGCGCTCACGCGGCTGACCTGGCGGTTCTTGCGCAGCATGATGAACCACGACTGCACCATCATTGCCACCAGCACCAGGATGATCACCCAAGCATCCACCGGCACGGCGTTGAGCAGAAAGCCCAGGCTGCCGAAGCCCATGCCCGACTGTTCCTCATCCACCCCATAAGCCACCAGTTTCGACTCGGCGCCCTGAGCATTTGCGTCGGCCAGCAACAACGCGGGCGGGCGGGCCACTTTGGACAAGCGCAACTCATCCATGGCCCCGGCGAATGGCTGGTGTGTGCTGCTCGCTTGGGGCAGGTCGGCGCCCACGGCCAGTTGCGAATTGAACGCCGGCATTGCCACGCCAAGGTTGGCGGTTTCGCGGCCGTTGACATACAACGCGACTTTTTCACCTTCAGCGGTAAACGCCAGGTGCTGCCATTGGCCGGGGTTCAGCGGTTGGGTCGATACGGCGCGCTGGCCGTCGATCTCGATAAACGGCATGCCTTGGTTCAGCCCCAGCAACAGGCTATGGGCGCCATCGCGACGCGCCAGAACGATCTGCTCGCCACTGGCCTGGTCCAGGCGCAGCCAGGCACTGAAGGTGAACGCGCCGCCGGCGGCGTGTTGCAGCGACGGGCTGGCCGGCAACAGCAGCGGCTCACCGGCGAACTGCAAGGCGCGGCCGATTACGCCGTCGATGCTTGTGCCGGTGGCGTTCAGCGCGGTGTTGGCGTAAGCCGTGGTATCGCGTGGCGGCGTCGCATTGGCACCGTCAAAGTGGTACAGCGCGGTGTAATTGGGGTCGAAGGTCAGCTGGCCGTTGGCGGTGGCCGGTGCCTTCTGGTTGCCGTAATACATCCACAGGTCCTGGCGCTGTCCGCCTTCGACCTTGGGCACATCCACCCAGATCAGCGCCATGCCCATCAGCGGGTCGAAGCTCTCGATCTGGTGATTGAACACGGTCTTGTCATCGGCGCTGACAAAACGCAGGTCGGCGCCGTCGTCCTTGATCCCGTCAAAGCTGAAATTGCCGGTGTGCAGGCGCACCAGCAGCGCAGTGCGGCCCAGGGCCTGGCTGATCGCGGCGCCTTGGGCGGTGGTGTCTACCGAAATCTGCTTGCGGTAGTGCCAGTCATCCTGCCACCAGGCATGGGCGGTGGCCGGGAGCGCGAAGCCCAGGCAGATCAACAGGCTCAGAAATAGGCGTTGCATGGGTGAAGTCTCCGGAAGAAAAAGTCAGAAAGTCGCCTGCACACTGAAGTGCAGCCGCGAGTCCTGTTTCTGGGTGTTCGGTCCATCGAGCAGCGGGTAGCCCCAATCCAGGCTGCCGGATAACCATTTGCTCAAACTGGCGCGGGTGCCCAGGCCGACACTGGCCAGGCTGTATTCATCTTCTTGCTCGGGCAGCGGGTCGTGCAGGCGCAGGCGCGCGCCTTCGGCGAACGCATAGAAACGCCACTCCTGCACATAGCTGCCGAGAAGCTTGGCCAGGGACGGCGTGCGCAGCTCCTGGGACAGCAGCACGCCCTCATCGCCGGTGCGTTCCGCCGCCAGGTAGCCGCGCACCGAGGTGGCGCCACCGGCCGAGTACTGTTCGTTGGATACCAGCGGCCCCGAGGCCAGTTGGAAGCCGGCCTTGGACGCCGACTGCCAATCGTTGGCGAAGGTGTAGCTGTAGGTGAGGTCGCCCTTGAGCACGGCGAAACTGGCGCTGGCCTTGTAGCGCTTGTAGTCGAACTCTTCGGCGTCGCTGCCATAGCCAAAGAAGGCGCGGGTGCCGACGATCAGGTTCAGGCCCAGGCCCAATTGGGATTGTTCGGTGTAGCGATAGCCGTTGTAGCCCAGGGTGAACGGCGCGTATTTGAGCGGCACCTGATCGCTGCTGGACCCGAATTTCATCTGCTCGTCGAAGTCTTTGAAGTCGATACCGAACGAGAAGGAATTGGCCCAGTTACCGGCGGCCGGCAGGCTGTAGATCGCCGACACCCCATAGGAATGGCCCTTGCCCAACACGTTGCTGCCGCCGATGGTGGCGATGTTGCTGTCGGACTGGTAACCGGAGAACTGCAAGGTCCAGCGCTCGTCCAGCGGCGCGCTGTAGGAGCCGGACCAGACCTTGGCGTTCGAGGTGTCCTCGGGCGCGGTGAAATAGGTCAGGGAAATGCTGTGGCCCAGTTGCCACAGGTTGTCGTAGCCCAGGGTTGCGACCGAGCGCAGTTCCTTGGTGTCGGCGCTGTAGTCGTTGTTCAGGCCAAGGCTGGCGTGCCAGGGGTTCTGGTCTTCGACCTGCAAATCCACGTCCATGGTGCCGGGGCGCTGGCCTTCGCGCACCAGCGGCGTGACCTGGCGCCCGGCACTGCGGTTGAGCCCGGCCAACTGGGTTTGCACGCTGGCGAAGTCCGGCACGGCGCCCTCCTCCAGGCCCGGCACTTGCTCGCGGATCTCCACCGGCGAGTAATGTTTGGCGCCCACCACGCGCACCCGGCCGACCTTGGTTTCACTGACCTGCAGGTAGACGATACCGTCATCGACCTTCTGCTCCGGCAGCTCGACAAACACCGACTGGTAGCCGCGCGCCTGGTAGATCTTCTGCAGCGCATCGCGGGCGCCTTCGATATCGTCGAGGGTCTTTTGCGGCCCCAGGAACGGGTACACCGCCTCTTCGATGGTTGCCGCATCGAGCACGGTATTGCCGCGCACGAAGTACTCGTTGACGTCGACCCTGCGTGCCGGCTCCTGCGCCTGCGCCGGCAGGGCCATGGCCCCAAGCGTCAAGCAGCACAGCGCCAGCGCTGATTTGAACAGATGCTCCACACCGCCCCCTGACTTGCTGATTTTTTGCGCCGTCATTGCTACGGCGTTCGGCCGGCTCAATTGCTGGCGATCGAGGTGTTGCCGTGACGTGCCAGCCAGGTGTGCAGCAAGGCGAAGTTCAACGAGAACTCCGGCATGTGCAGCAAGGCGCCACAGAACACGTCACCGATGATTTTCTGGATGAGTTGCACCGCACGCGGGTTGCTCAGCAGCGTGGCGATGTCGCGGGTCAGCACGTGAATGCTCCAGACCTTGTGGTTCAGGTCCAGGCCGACGAACCAGCGGAACAACAGGTTGTAATTGAGCTGCTCATGCAGTTGCTGCTCGCTGGGCACCGAGTACAGCAGTTGCAGCAGCAATATCTGCAACACGGTCTGCGGCGCGATCAACATCGAGGGCTCGGCCACCAGCCACTCACGGTGCTGTTCGAGCACCTCGTCGATCCGCGGGCGCAGCAACACCAGGGAATGGCCGGCGGGGATGTAGCTGGAGACTTCCTTCAAGGCACCTTGCCAATCGTCCTGGGACACGATCCACACCCAGGGCGCGCCATAGCGATAGACCGACACCGGCTTCTTGCGCGCCGCTTCGACGATCTTCGACAGGCGCTGGTCGAGCTCCTGCATGCCCACTTTCGAATAACGTTCCATAGTTCCCATTGCCCCACTCCTGGCGTACAGCCGGCGCCTTGAACAACACCGTGCTGGTGTTCTTGAGCGCGTTACACAGGAGAGACGGGAGTGGCCATGGGCTACCGAACTTTTGTCATGAAAGGTTCATTCGGAATTGGGAGGGGGGCATTTTTTGGGCTGGATTGGGTACAACGCCGTGCAAAAAAACGGGGCGATCAGTGATCGCCCCCAAGGTACAACGAGAGGTCTGGGCACCGCCCTACAAGGTAATCTGCTTGCGCTCCTCATCCGTCAAACGCGCCCGCGCCTGTTCGCTCAATGGCCCCGCGCCCAGCACCTGCACCGGGCTGTTGGGGTTGTACGCCGAGGTTTTCTGCTGTTCCTGCGGCTCACGGGGCACCGGTTCGGTGCCAAACCCCAGCACCTCCACGGTCACGATCGAAGCCCGGCCCTGCTTGGCCGCCGCCTGCTGGCTGCGCGCCGCGTCTTCGGCCGCCTGGGACGCCGCCGCCCCCGCCGCGCTGGCCGAACTCATGGCGCCGGCGTTCACCGTCGCTGTCGCCGGCACGCCCGACGACTTGCCCTGGGTCTGGATATTCGCCGCGTTCACCACGCGCAAGGCCGCGATGTTGACGTTCCCGCTCACTCGAATCCCCGCCTCGCCCGCATCGATCGTGCCCAATGGCGCGATCAGGTCGATATCCCCCGCCGGTACTTCCGGGATCGGGTTGAGCGTGGCGATCCCGGCACCGGTGCTCGGCACCGACGGCGATAGGCTCACGTTGCCCCAGTTGTCATAGACGCGCTTGGGCGGTGTGTACACCACGGTGGTCTTGGAGCCGCGCCCGGCGTTGATATCGCCGGCGCTGGTCCAGCCCATGATCGAGCCGCCGAAGGTGGTCATGATGCGGCTTTGGCCAAGCAGGATGCTGCCCAGGGAGTACAGCTGGATATCCCCCGCGCCCTGCGTGATCACACCCGCCGTCGACGGTGGTGCCGCGCCTTCGATGCCGAAGGTCTGGCGGCCGCCGGGGGTGAGCATCTGGATCGAACCACCGAAGTTGGTGTGCACGCCTGCGCCGCCGAACATCGTGATATCGCCCTTGTAGGTGATCGGGTTGCCGGCCACATCCGTCTCGGGGAACAACCTGGCAATCGCGGTACGGCCGCGCACGTAGCTGCCCTGGCGCACACTGCCGTCCTGGTTGTACTCACGGCCGGCGGCCTTGAGTTCGGCGAAGTACACGTCGCGGGCGAAGATCCGTTGTTGTTCGGCGGGCAGTGCGGCGTAGTAGGTACGGGCCTGTTCGCTGTCGCCGGCAAAGCCGAAGCGTTCGGTGAGCCAGGTAACCAGCTCGTTTTCGTAAGTCTTGGCCACCTTGGCGCCTTGCAGGGATTCACCCGGTTGCGCCAGGTTGGCGGGGTTCAGGTAAGCCTCGACGAAGCGGCGGTAATCCGGGCCGTTGGCGCCCATGCCGGCTTGCATGACGATGCTTGCGCCAGGGCGGCTGTCGCCGGCCGCCACAGCGCCCAGGCTGTTCACCGCGACCCTGTCTTCCATCTGGATGTTGCGCCCCGCCGTCAGTTCCAGGGTACCGGGGCCGGCAACGTTGAAACTGCTGTAGAGGATGTCGCGGCCAGCGCTGGCGATGGAGATATCGGTGGGGCTGTTGTGCACGAACAGGTTGCCGGCGTAGGTGTATTCACCCGTGGTCTTATTACCGCCATTGGCACCGCTCAGTGGCGTACCGCTGCTGACGATGTCGCGACCGGCCTGCATCCAGACCGGACCGGCACCCTCGTAGTAGGTCTGCCCAAAACGCGGGTCCTTGGAGGCGTCAGTAGTAATGGTGATTGCACGCCCGCTGTTGACACCCAGCAGGTCCCCGCTCAGCGCGTAGAAACGTGCCGGTTCCAGGGCGTCGCCCCAGGCCGTGCTGGCGGTGTTGGGGCCAAAGGCAAACAGCGGCGAAACCGTGAAGGTGGCAATGCTGCCATCGCTGGACAGATTACCGCTGCCGCTGACCGGGTTTTGATCAGTCAGAAAACCAAGAAACGCCGGGCGCAAAATCGTCGCCAGGCTTTGCGGGGCTGCGCTGGAGCGGCTGATGGGCAGGTCGCCGCCGTAGATCGAGTCGCCGGCGAGCAGTTCCAGTTGCCCGTTGGCCGAAGGCGCCAGCACCATGGCCCTGAGCGGCGGCACGGTACTTGGGTCACCGTACGATGCGCGACCGTAGTACAGGCTGCCGCTGGCGGCGACGGCGCGCAAGGTGGCGGGATAGACGGCCGCCATGTCGGTGTCCAGCGTTTCGGTCAGGGGCGTGAGGTTGCCCCCGGCGGAAAACAGGTCAACCGCCGTGCGGTCGGTCCACAGGCTGAACCAGCTGTGGCCAATCCCGTTGACGCCACCGTTGGCGTAGGCCAATGCGTTGACTTGCGGCGCGCGGCCCGGATCGGCGACATCCTGCAGCACCAGGTCACCGCGGGTGGCGAGACTGAAGGTAGCGTCACCCGGCAACAGGCTCAAACCACCCGCCGCCCTGGCGGACGTGGAGCGCAGCGGGTCGTAGGCGCGCACCTCACTCGGGCTCTGGTAGCTGGCCTGGTTACCATACAGCAGCGTCAGGCTACCCAGAGCGCCGCCAGTGAGCTGTACATGCCCTCGCGTATTCACCAGTACGCCATTGAGGTGGTTCAGGTTGATCTGGCCGGCTGGGTTGAGCGCTCCGCCGACCCGCAGGTTCAGATCGCCGCCACCGGTCAGTTGGACGCTGCCATCGGTGGCGACGCGACCGGTGCCGCCGATGGCCAATACCAGGCCTTGGCTGCGGGGGCTGACGTTCTGCGGCTGCGACGACGCGTTGAGAATCCCCGCATCGCCGCCCACATCAACGTTAAGGTTGCCTCCTCCCAGGGTGCCGAAGCCCGTGAACCCAACCATCTGGTCCGCGCTCGGGTAGGCCATGCCGGGCACGTAGGTACCAAAGTTGACCCACCACGCGGTGGCCTGCGCCTGGCTGCCACTGAGGCCATTGCCCTGACGCCACAGCCAATTGCCGACATTGGCTGAGTCCTGGCCCAGGTCGCTGGGCACCGGACGGCCGACGCCATTCAGCGCCGGGCTGGTGATATTGCCAGTCAGGTTGCCGCCCACTTTAAGCAGCAAGTTGCCACCCGTATCCGGGTACCAGGCACGGTACGGGCTGGCAGTGTCTGCGTTGACCAGCTTTTCGTTGCCCCCGGCGTTAGCCAATACCTTGCCATTGCTGCCCAGGGCTCGCTTGAGGTTATACGGATCGTTGGCCGAGGTGCCGGTGGACGAACTGCCCGCCGTGTATACGCCGAACAGCGACTCCATGCTCAGGTTGCCGGCGGCCAGCAGGTCAAGGTCGGCAGCGCCGGTGCGGATTACGCTGAAGCGAGTGCTGCCGCCCACCAGCAGCGTGTAGTCAGTACCACTGATAACGCAGTAATCCGGGAGGTCTTCACATATCCCCGGGTATTGTATTGCGTCGAAATCAACCGGTTGGCCTACCATGCTGTCATCGCCGAACCACCCCTCTGAGCCCGCCAGGGTCCAGACCTGGGCGCCCTTCCCAAACGTCCCGTAGTGACTGTCCGCCAATCGCAGATTGCCGCTTACCGGGTGCGGCTGCAGCAGGCGACTGTCGGCTGCCTCGGTGTCGGCCCCCGCAACCAGGCGAATCGACCACGACTGCGAGCCCTCCTCCAACATGGGAGCAATGGCCCAGTTTTTGCCCGGATGGCCGGTGTCACGCAACGTCACCGACGCCACGCCGCCCGGCAGCTTCACGTCTGTCCCAGACGGCAACAGGGCGCCACGGGGCAGCACTTTGCTGGCGGTCAGGGTCACCTTGGTGGCCAGTGGCACGCCCTTGGGCCAGATCAGGCTGTCGACACTGGCTGAAGTGCCCAACAGGCTGCCGGCCTCCAGGACACTGCCACTGGCGAGGGTCTGGCTCTGAGTCAGCAACGTGCCCGCAGCGAACAGCACAGTGCCCGAGGCATCCCGAACAGCCGCCGCCAACACCGTACCCGCCGGGAGTACCAACGGTTGAGTCAGCTTGGCCGCCACGGGCAAGCGGGTGCCCGCCGGCAGAAACAGGGGGTTGGTCAGTACATCGAAATTAAGCGCAGCGCCCGCAGGGAACACGGTGCCCACATCCAGGGTCACGCCGCTGCCCGGTACCACCACAGTGCCGCCGGTGTGGTCGATACCGGCGCGCAGCACCCAGCCACTGTCATCGTCGGTGGGCGGTGGCGCGGCAAAGCCATCGTTGATGCTGCCGTAGATGTTCAGGTCGCCGCCGGCGCGCAGGGTCAGGCTGCCGGACTCGGTCTTGGCCGTTGATTTAAGGCTGGCGTATCGATAGCTGGAGAGGTCCAGATCGCCCTGCACGACCAGATCACCGTCCGGGGTTTTACTGATGATTTCTACACCGGGGCGCAGGTGGAACACGTCGCCGTAGGTCGCGTTGTTCAAGCCGGCGAGCTTCTGCAGCAAGTTGCTGTTAACGCGCGCGGCATCGATGAATGTCGTATTCGCGTCATTGACGCCATTGAGGTAGTCCTGATCAATCACTTGGTACGGGCGCCCATCCGGCGTTTCATCGGTTTTGGTCGGGGCATCGTCGTAGGTTCTCATGCCGTTGAGGGCAATCGAACGCGCGCCCTGGATAGTCAACGGCCCACGGGCGTCGATGGCGATGTCATTGCCACCCACGCGCGGCGCGTTGAGTTCCAGCGTGCCACGGTTGCGCCCGTCGTTGCCGGTCGCGGCCTCGGTGCCATGGCGCAGGTCGATGCGCGCGCCAGTGGCCAGGGTCAACTGGCCCTGGCCAGAACTAAGGACCACGATGGCGCGGTTAGGCGAATCGATGATCTTGCCGTAACTGTCCACGCGTAATTGTGTGCCATGGGCGTCCAGCACGGCGCTGCCGTCGAGGGTCAGGCCATTTTTTGCGGCCAGGTTGATGCTGCCCACGCGCTCGCCGCCGGCATCCACCAGGCCGGTCACGCGCAGGCTGCCATTGTCGATCGAGACGTTGACGCTGCTGGCCTTGACGTCGCTGCCGATGGTCAGGTCGCCCTGCTTGAGCTGGAAGCTGCGCGCACCGTAGACCTGGCCCTGGTTGAGGCGCTGGTTGAGCGCGGCGAACTGGTCGCTGAGGGTGCCATTGCCGCCCAGGCGTTGGGCCTGGATCTGCACGGCACCCGCGAGGTAGGGCACCCGCGTGCCACCGGCATCGTAGTCACCGCTGCTGCCGGCAATGATCTTGCCTGCCAGGTCGACGATCCCCGCTGCGCTGGCCACCGCCACTGCGCGCAACGTGCCCGCCTGGTTGTGCTGCGCCGACAGGTCGATGGTCGATCCGGCGGCCTGCTGCACATTGCCCGCACGGCTTTCCAGCAACACCTCGCCGCCGGCGCTGTATTTGGTCACGTCATTGAAGGCAATGGCCCGGCCGGACACATCGATCGACGCGGCATCGGTCAACACCACGTCGCCCCGCGCGCCCAAGGTCACCTTGCCGCTGGGCAGCACCACGGCAGTGGCCAGGCGCAGGCTATCGCCTTGCAATGACAATTCGCCGCCGATGCCGTCCACCTTGCCTGCTGCGCCAGCCGAGGCGCTGACATCAATCGCGCCACCGGCGGTAATACGGTTGACCGAACCGGCCTCACCGGTCATCAGCGGCGTGAGGATATTCAGGTTGCCGCCGCTGTAGGCAAAGCCCTTGGTCGCATCAAATGCACCCTGGCTCTGGTACACCGACAGGCTGCCCTTGTGGTTGGCGGTGATGCGCTCACTGGCATTAAGGTTGAGGTTGGCAAAGCCCAGGGCCAGGCGGTCGAAGGTCTTGGTGGTGCTCGGCTGGGCAAAGTCGCCGTAGCCGAATTCGATACGTTCGGCATTGATATCCAGGCGCCCGCTGCCGCTGCCGGCACCACCGGTCACCGCCGCCACAGGAGCTGCCTCGGCACCTTGCCAGATCAGGTTGGCGGTGTGGATAGTCGCCACGTCGTTCAAGCCGCCAGAGCCGTAGATCGCCGGCGTGGACAGCATCAGGTTGCTCAGCAATGACTTGCCGGTCACCGCGTCATAAGTGTCCAGGGTGCTGGTGCCGTAGAAGTTGAAGCTGTCACGCGCCGACAGTTGCAGGGTTTCCAGCGCCGGGGCGCCGAATTGGCTGTCGCCGCGCAGCAGGCGTTCCAGCACTTGCTGGTTGAGGGTCATGCCCACCGGCAGGCGATTGTTGGCGGCTGCAGCGGCCAGGGCTTCGGGGCTGCCGACGTTGATGCTGGACACGCCCAGGTTCAGGTGACGGGTGCCATAACGTACCTCGTCGCCCATCTGCAGGGTGCTGTCGGTGACGGTAACGATGCTGCCCTCGGAATACAGGGCCGTCTGCCCACTGCAGGATGCGTTCGCGCATACGCCTAACTGAATGCCCTTGCTGGGGACTCCACCCGGCGACGGAGCGGCGATGACATTGAGCAAACCGTTGGACACCGCCAGCACATTGCTCAGGTTGTAGATAAAGCCGTCACGTGCGTCGTAGCTGGCCTTGCCCTGGCCTATCGTGTTGATCGAGGCGCCTTGTTCGAGCGTAATTTTCCCGGTGACGGTCGCCAGTAATACCTCCGGCGCCGTCAGGTTCGCGCCGTCGCGCAGGATGATGGAGCTGGTGACGTTGCTGGGGAGGTTGATGTAGTTGCCGCCCTGGCCGTACGTGACATAGGTCATTCCACCGATCAGCAGGCGAGCCGCGCCCATTGCGTTCAGGCTGTCCGCATCCACCGTAATGCCTTTGAAATTGGCGGTGGCCGCGTTGCCTGCCGCGACAATTTCGATGTCGGTTTTTTCTCCGTTTATCAGCGATACGGTCCCGCCGTAACCGCCAGCATCGGCCTCGAAGCGGCCGATGCCCTGGAACGAAAAGGCATCCGCACCTGCGCCTGGCCGCAGGGCCAGTTGCAGGGTCTTGGCATCCACCGGCAGCAGTGCCCGAGGGACACCAAGCCGGGTGGCATCGGCCACGGCGAAGGGTGAATAGCCGGTCTCGTTGTATTGAGAGTAACGACGCAACCTATCGGCCGACGTGAGAATCACCTGGCTGGGCGCACTGTTGCTGATACCGGTATTGGCGATGGACAAGCGCCCTGCCGTGGCCCATGAGCCATTGCGCAACGCCTGGGTCGCACCGTCGGCGCCCATACCGGCCAGGCCGTTGATCTCCAGCCGGAAAGCCCCCGGCATCAATGCATAGGTGGACGGCATCAGCGTATAGGTGCCGGCCGCCAGGCCCGGCACGCCGGCGCCGATTGTGATCTGCTGGCCGATCAACGGATCGACCGCGCCACCTTCCGGCGCCACCGGGGCATAACCCGGTTGCACGCCCGGCACAATTGCATAGATCGGGTTGGTACTCAGACCCGGCAGTACAAACCCGCCGTTCGCACCGAACTGTACCAGTGGGTTGTAACGTGCATCCGTAGACCCCCCGCGCCCGGAAATAAAGCCGGCGCCGAGCAGTTCGCCACCGCCGGACAGATCCAACGTCGCCTGCGGCAGCACCGCCACCGTCTGGCCCCCCAGAATCACCCCGACGTTCAGACTGCCTGCACCGTTGCCGCCACCTTGGCCTATGAACGTTACGGTCTTGCCGTTGTACTTGTAGATCTGGCCATCCACGGTACCGCCGTAAGGCAATACCAGGCCCTTGCCACTCACCGACGTGAGGCTGCCCGGCAGCAGTTGCACGTTTGTAGAACCCAGGTTGCCGATCTCGATCAGCCCCAGGGGCGCACGCACCACCCCGTCCTGCTTGATGGTAGGCCCGCCCAATTGCAGACGACCAAAGACCGAGTAAGGCATGGCGGCATTGCTGTTGGCGGTGCGTGCGATGGTCAGGGTGCGTGTCGGATCGTAATTGAAGCCTGTGCCATTGCTGGCAGCATTATTCACATAGCCCGCCAGTACCCGGGCGCCGACTTCCGTCGCCGGATACAACTGCGCCGCGCGCAGGGTCATGTCACCACCGGTCACTAACTGCGTGCTGATGCCCTGGGCAATCACATCTGCCCCCGCCCCCGCCAGGAAGCGCAAGTCGCCCTGGCTGGTCAGTTGCACATCATCAAACCCACGCCGCTCAAGGCTGGCCCGGCTGTTGTCGGGCCGCAACAGATAGCTTTTGTTGCCGAACACCACATTGCCACGCACCTCGATCAGGTTGGCGTTGGCGTTGAACTGCGCCGTGGTGGCCAGCACCGAGGGATTGGGCAACACCGGCACCGCGCGGGTGTAGGCCTCCTTGCCGGTTTCTGCGGGCGCGAGCAGGCCGGCCAGCAGCAGGTACGGGGCCGACAGGTTGACCCGTGAACTGGCCGCGGCGGGTTCACTGAGGTTATAGCTGCCACCGTAGAGGCGCAGGCTCTGGCCCATGCTCAACGACACATCGCCGTCGAAACTCAGCAAGCCGTTGCTGAGCAGCGCCAGGTTGTCGAAACCGCCGGCGGTGACCTGGTCCACCCCGAGGCGGCCATGGCCGTATTCCAGGCTGGCGTTCGGGCTTGTTTGATGGGTCTGGCTGAGCACCAGTTCACGCACGTTGAGCACCCGGTCATTGACGCCGGCCTTGAGGTAATACGGGCTTTCCAGCGCAAGCGCCAAACTGCCGCCCGCCGCACCCGCCCCGCCCGCACGGGCAACGAAGCTGCCGTCCAGGTACAGGCCGTTGTTCGACGCAAAGCTGATACTGCCGCCATTGCTGGCCACCGGCACGCGACCCTGACCGGGCACGTCGAGCACCGCCTGGGCACCGGAGGCGTCCAGCCGCGCGCCCTCACGGACCACCACAAACACATCGCCGGCACTGGCAATCCCGGTGGTCAGGTTGATATCGCCGCCGATGCTGATCTTGCCGCCATTGAGGACCTGGCCGTACACGTTGCCCCGGCTGCTCACCGCCGTGACCGCTCGCGCTGCAACGTCGATCAACGCCTCTTCGCCCACCCGGATCGAGCGGTCGTGACCCGCGGCAATCGACGGTTCCCAGGTCTTTGGCGAGACACTCAAACCGCCCAGGCTGACACTGCCGCCCCAGGCATTCAGGCTGCCATTGAGGGTCAACTGGCCGATGCTACGCAAATTGATGCCCTGGCCGGGGTCGACATTAATCACTGCCCCCCGGCCTACCGTCAGGGCGGTGGTCGCCAGTTCTGCGGCGGTGGAATCCTTGGAGCCGGCCGTCAGCGTCAGGCTGGCACCCCGGCGCTGGGTCAGAACGCCCTGGGTCGAGTTTTCCTGGTAGAGCGTCGGCGTCCAACGCTCCAGAGCCGTGGCCGGGTCGCTGCCACTTGGCGTCATCGCTGTCTGCTCGCCCAAACGGTAAACCGGCACATTCACATCGACCTGGGTACCGTCGGTGACGAGCAGCCCCTCGTTGCCGGTGATGTCATAGGCCGAGAACCCCTTGTTAAAGAAGCCGCCAGTCAATTGCAGCGTGTCGGTATCGGGTGCATTGGCGCTGTCGCCGATCTGCACCTTGCGCCCCTGCAACGCCAGCGTGCCGCCGCCGTTGACGCCATAACCGCGAATGTCGCCGCCCAGCGCCAAGGCCCCAAGCGCCCCCAGCGTCACGTCGCCGCCCTTGCCGCCGCTGAGCTTGCCGTCAACGCCGAGCGTGCCTGCGGAAGACGTATCCACCAGGCTGCCGGTCGCCAGATCAAGCGTACCGGTACTGCGCAGCGAGACCTTGCCACCGTTCACATACGCCAGACCTTCACGAATGTTCGGATCCAGCGCCAGGTTGTTCCAACGCCCGCTGGCATCGAGCTTGACGCCCGCCGCCACATCGACCCGCCCGCTGCCCGCGAGGATCACATCGTCGAGCGCATTACCGGCATTGAGATTGACCTGATTGAGGATGTTGCCCGCATTGATGCTGCCGCCATGGGCGGTGAGGTTGGCGTTGAGGTTGACCACTGGCCCGAACAGGGTGATCTCGCCGCCATCCGCCACATTGAGCGCGCCCTTGACGGTGATCTGCTGCGTGACACCGGCTTTGATCTGATTGGTGACGCCGACTTTGATCGCGCCCAGTTGATAGCCATTGAGCTGATCACTGTCGAGCACCATCTTGCCCTGGCGATCCGCTGGCAGAGCGGTGGTGAGGTCGAGTCCGTCGGCGATTTTCTGCGTGTTGCGGTCAATCAGCACCTCATCGGCAATGCCGGTCAACGCATAACGCAGGGTGCCGGTGCTCTTGTTGTAGACCGGCGTGTAGCCACCAATGATCAACTGCGCGCGCTGGGCCATGGCCTTCTGCGACTGCTGATAACCGTCGAGGTTGATATTCGGTGCCTGGGTCTGGCGATCGCCCTGGAACACATCACTGACCACCTGCCCTTCGAGCACCGCGCTGGTGGTGCCGACCACCAGCTTGCCGGCATCGCGGCCCACGGTGTACCCGCTCTCGAAACGGCGTTGCCTGGCAATCATCGGGTTGTAGTAGTAATCGGTCTGGCCCCAGCGCTTGCTGGTGTCTTCATAGCCCTTGTAGAACCCGGAATAGAGAATGTCCCCCGGCGCGTTGGACAGCTCATACAAACGCCCATCCGGACCCTTGAGCCAGGTCTGCTGGATATAACCATCCTGCACGTCCACGGTGCCGCCCGACAGGTTGATCTGCGCGCCCTTCTGGGTCACCACCTCCTTGCCGGTAAAGGTCACGGTGCCGCCCTGGGCCATCCACTCGCCCACCGAGTGGCCTTGCGTGCCAAGGTAACCGCCGACTTCCAGCAAACCGCCGGCGGTGTACCAGCGATCCGTTGCATAGCCGTTGGTGCCTGCGGGTACAAACACCAGATCGCGCAGGTCGACCCACACATCGTTGTTGATCAGCTTCCCGTCTTCACGGTTGACCGGCGCGTCGCGCTGCTCGTTGCCCTGCACGTTGATCTTGATGTTGTTGGATTCCATCGACACCTTGACGCCCACCGCGCCGGACACGTCGATCAGCGCCCCATCGCGTAACAGGCTGCGCCCGGCGGCACTGACCGCGACCTGCCCGCCGGTGGCCAGGGTGATCGAGCCTTTCTGGAAATCCACGGTGCCGCCGCTGACGATCTCGATGCGCGACTGATCGGTACGGTCGGCCACCGTGCTGAGGTTATTGAAACGCCCGGTCGCCTGATTGGCCGGCATACCGTCGAGGTTGACCAGGCCATTGCTTTGCTGGCTGTTCAGCGCGGTGCTGCCACTGCTGTCCAACAGGATCGCGGTGGTGCTGCCCTCGCCCAGGGTCACACTGCCGGTGGTGTCGGTGGCGGAGTTGAGCAGGTGAATCGTGCCACGGGTGTCCACCGAGGTGCTGGCCAGGGCCACGCCATTTTGCTGCACCTGGTGCCCGGTCAGGGTGATGTCCCCAGTGGCGGCCATGATCAGGCCATTGTTGCTGACCTTGCCGGCGCTGCTGCCGGGTTTGAGGCTGGTCGCCACTTCGTTGCCACGCGTGGTGGAGCGGTCATTGCCGGACGTGCTCACGCCCTTGCGGATGTAAAAACTGTCACCGGCCGCCAGGGTGGTCTGGCCCTTGGCGGTGATGATCGTACCGGCGTTGTCCACTTCCGAACCGAGCAACAAGGCGTAGCCACCTGCATCGGTGGACGTGGCCGGGTTGTGAGTCTGGATCAGCGCGCCGCGCTGCACCTGGACCTTGCCCGCCGCATCGGTGAAGGTCGGCTGGGTGCCGGTGCCATCCACATAGAGACCGCGCAGGGTGAACTGCTCATCGGTCATGTTCGCTGCGGCGGCCACCAGGTTGCGCACGTTGACCTGGCTGGTGCCGCCGAAAACCACGCCGTTGCGGTTCATGATCATCACCGTGCCGGCGCCATTGATCTGGCCCTGGATCTCACTGGGCCGCGCATCGGGGTCGTTGACGCGGTTAAGCACGGCCCAACTGGACTGCTGCTGGAAATCCACGGAGGTGTTGCGCCCGACGTTAAAGGTCTCCCAATTGAGGATGGCCTTGTCGGCGGTTTGCTCGATACTCACCGTGGTCTTGCCGCCGGACTGGCTTTGGGTCGGGGCCTTGGCGTTGGTCCAGCCCTGGGTGAGGCTGTTATCCACCTGCAGGCCACCTTTGCCGAGGCCATCGGGAATCGTCGAGACCTGGCCGAACGCCGCCTGACGCCCCGCCGCTTGCGCGGCCTGCTGCGCCGCAATCGCCGCGACGCTGGTGTTCAAGGTGCTGATGGAACGCGCCAACTGCTGGTTGACCCGCGCCTGCTGGTTCAGCGAAGGAATTCCCGGCACCTGCCCGGCACTGATGCGCGCCGCCGTCGCCGCTTGCGTCGCACCTTTGTCGGCAAACCAACTGGAACTGAACGCCGTGGCCGCATGGGCATTGCCCGCCACCATCAACAAGGCAATGGCCTGGGCCAATGGCTTGAGGCGCAGCACGGTTTCTTGGGCTTTCAGGTTGACCGGTGATTTGCAGCGGACCATCGGGAATCTTCCTTCTTTGTTATCACGCAGGGAGCAAGACAGGCTCACGTATGAGGGTTAGGCGGTTGGCGGGAGACGGGACTGAACTTATGTCATGCAAAGTTCACATAGGGCTGGTAACGGCGGGCACCCACGCAAAAAATCAGCAACGGCGCAGGCCGTTGCTGATCAGGTGGTGCAGGTCGTTGAAAGCGAGGGTTACAGCGGACGACCGATACCGTTGCAGACGTTGGTGTTGCCGATGCTCAGGGCGTTGCTCGCGGTCAGGAAGCTGGCGCGAACGGTGGCTTTCCAAGCGGTTGGCAGCGGCACGAAAGCGTTGGCGGTGATGGCTGCATCGTTGTTGTTGGAGGCGCCGTAGTGCTTGGCGAAGAAATCACGCACTTGGCTGGTCTGGGTGGCATCGGCGTAGCACTGGCTGAAGATCAGGTTGGTGAAGCCCAGGATCGGGTAGCCCGAGGTAGGGTAAGGCTGCACGCCGGCGGTGTTGGCTTTACCGAACACTGGAACCCAGGCGTCCGGGTTGCCACGCTCGGTGGAGGCCGGCACGGGTACGGCGTTGATGGCAGCGGAGACGTTAGCGGCGGCAGGCGAAACGCCCGCAGTGTTGGTCGCGACGTCCTTGCCGACACGTGCCACTTTGGTCGCGTCGTCCAGACCGGCCAGGGTTGGGGCCGCGAAATCAGGGCTCATATAGGTGATACCACCGTCGGCGCCGGCCAATGCGGTCATCACACCTTGGCTGCCGGCGGCAGAAACGGCGCCGGCAGGCAAACCACCGGTGTAGCTGGTGCCGAACGTGGTGGAGATATTGAAGGTGCCGGTTTCAGCGCACTTGGCGTTGAGGAAACGGGTGAACAACTCGGTGGTGCCACTGCTTTCGCTACGGTAGACCACGGTGATCGCGCCGGTACGGCCGGAACCGGAAATACCGCTCCAGTCAGTGATACGCCCCGAGAACACACCGCACAGCTCGCTGACGCTCAGGTCAACCGCTGCGGTGCCGCTTTTGTTGAAGGGAATAGCGACCGCAGTCCCCACCGACGGCACCTGGATCAACTTGCCCCAGGTCGGTTGCTTGGCAGACGCGTAGGTCGACAGCTCAGTGGCGCTCAGCTTGGAGTCGCTGCCCGCCCAGTGCACGTTCTTGTTCGTCACGCCGGCCTGGAACTTGGTGTAGTCGTTGTTCAGGAAGGCGGCCTTGCCGTTACCGCTGCCCACGCCGATGTACGGGGCAAAACCGGCAGTCAGCACGCCGGAAGTCTGGTACAGCGCTTGTGGCAGGGTTGCACCACCACCGTTGATGTCAGCCAGTGCAGCCTGGGCCGAGCACAGTGCGGCGAGGGTCATGGATACCGCGAGAACGTTGCGCTTAAACATGAAGAATCTCCTTTCGTCGTGTTTGTACGTTTGGGGTAGATGGCTCTTGCATGACGCCATGGCTTCGGTCCCAGGCCGGTACGCGGGGGGTGGCCTGGGTGAAAACCATGGGAACGAAACTCGCAGTTTCCGATGACAGATATAGGAAAAAACCTCGGGAGGAAGCGCTTGATTTTAAAAAGATTCTCGGGTGTTTTGGTCATGCTTTCGAGCGGTTTTGGCCCACGTGACAGCGGCGTTTCAGTACGGCTTCGCAACCCTGGGCTGGAGACCGCACGGAGCGTGTCGAGCGGTTGAAACATGACAGGATGAGGAACCCGAGTTCGCTCCGCTGACCTAGGTGACCAACTGATTGATCTCGATGATCGGCAACAGCACCGCCATCACGATCACCAGCACCACCGCGCCCATCACCACGATCATCAGCGGCTCCAGCAACGCGGTCATGCCCATGGCCCGGCGTTCGATATCCCGCGACAGGGTTTGCGCCGCGCGCTCAAGCATCGGTGGCAGCGAGCCGGTCTTTTCGCCGCTGGCGATCAGGTGGATCAGCACCGGCGGGAAGACCTTTTCCACCGCCAGCGCCGGGGCCAGGTTGACCCCTTCGCGCACCTTGGCGGTGGCGTCGTTGACGCACTGGCTCAAGCGCTCGTTGGACAAGGTTTGCCGCGCCGCTTCCAGGGCGCGCAGCAGCGGCACCCCGGCACCGCCGAGGATCGCCAGGGTCGAGGCAAACCTGGCGGTGTTAAGGCCCAGCACAAAGCGCCCGATCAGGGGCAGGCGCAGCACGCGGCTATGCCAGTTCAGCCGCGCCACCGGGTTGCGCAGGTACAGGCGCCAGCCCCAAAAACCGCCGACAATGCCGGCAAAACACAGCCAGCCCCAGGCGCGAATAAAGTCACTGGCGTTGAGCATCGCCAGGGTCAGCCCCGGCAGATCCTGGCGCGCCTGGGAAAACGCGCTGACGACCTGGGGCACCACGTAGCTGAGCAAAAAAATCACGATACCGATGGACACCAACCCCACCACGCCGGGGTAGATGAACGCGGTGAGAATCTTGCCGCGCAGGTTGTTGCGCTCCTCGATGTAGTCCGCCAGGCGCTCCATGACCTGGGCCAGGTCGCCGGACTCCTCCCCCGCCGCGATCAAGGCGCGGTAAATCGACGGGAAATCCCGTGGCCGCGCCGCCAACGCATCGGCCAGGCGCATGCCGCCGCGCACATCGGCGCGCACGGCGGCCAGGGTCTGGGCAATGTGCTTTTTCTCTGCCTGCTCCACCGTGGCACTCAGCGCCGCTTCCAACGGCAAACTCGCGCCGAGCAGGCTCGCCAGTTGCCGCGTGGCCCAGGCCAGGTCGTTGTCCGACAGTTTCGCCGTAAACAGACCGCCGCCGGCAGCCGCTTGCCGAGTACCTTCGACCTGCACCCGCAACGCCGTCAGGCCACGGCTGCGCAGCAGCGCAAACGCCCCGCTCTGGCTGTCGGCTTCCAGATGCCCGGCCTCGACCTTGCCGTTGGCATCGGCGGCTTCATAGCGATAGCGATTCATCAGGCGTCCCGTGTCACGCGCAGGATTTCTTCGGGCGCGGTGGCGCCGCTGCGCACCCAGCGCTCGCCGTCTTCACGCAGGCTCAACATTCCGGCGCGGCGCGCGGCCAGGCGCAGGTCCTGCTCATTGGCGCCCTGGTGGATCAGGCTGCGCACGTCATCGTCGACGCAAAACAATTCATGGATACCGGTACGCCCGCTGTAGCCGATCTGATTGCAATGGGCACACCCCACCGGGCGCCACATGCCGGGCGCGGCCGGGTCTTGCTGCTTGCAGTGCGGGCACAGCCGCCGTACCAGCCGTTGCGCCAATACGCCCAACAACGACGAGGCCAGCAGGAACGGTTCGACGCCCATGTCGACCAAGCGATTGACCGCCGACACGGCGTCGTTGGTGTGCAGGGTGGCGAGCACCAAGTGGCCGGTGAGCGAGGCTTGCACGGCGATCTGCGCGGTCTCCAGGTCGCGTATTTCGCCGATCATGATGATGTCCGGGTCCTGGCGCAGAATCGCTCGCAGCGCCAGGCCGAAGGTCATGTCGATCTTGGCGTTGACCTGGATCTGGCTGATGCCGGGCAGGTCGTATTCCACCGGGTCTTCCACGGTCAGGATATTGCTGGTGCTCGCATCCAGCCGCGCCAGGGCGGCGTACAGGCTGGTGGTTTTGCCGCTGCCGGTAGGGCCGGTGACCAGCACGATGCCGTGGGGCTGGCGAATCAACGTGTCCAGACGCGCCAGCAATGCCGGGGCCATGCCCAGGGTTTCCAGTTGCAAACGCCCGGCCTGCTTGTCCAGCAAACGCATGACCACGCGCTCGCCATGCCCGGTGGGCACCGTCGACACGCGAATATCAATCGGCCGCCCGGCCACGCGCAGCGCGATGCGCCCGTCCTGGGGCAGGCGTTTTTCGGCAATATCGAGCTGGGCCATGATCTTGATCCGCGACACCAACGCGCCGTGCAGCGCCTTGCGCGGCGACACCACATCGCGCAGCGTGCCGTCGACGCGGTAGCGCACCACGGAATGGGTTTCATAGGGTTCGATGTGGATGTCACTGGCTTCATCCCGTGCCGCCTGGGTGAGCAAGGCGTTGATCATGCGGATCACCGGCGCGCCGTCCTGGGTGTCGAGCAGGTCGGTGATCTCGGGCATGTCTTGCATCAGGCGGTCCAGGTCCACCTCGTTTTCCGCGGCGCCCACGACAGCCGCGGCGCTGCCGGTGTCGGCATAAGCACCGGTGAGCAGGCCGTCGAGTTCGTCGTCGCGCACCTGCTCGACGCGCGCCTGGCCGAATTGGCGCTGAACTTCGCTGATCGACCAGCCAGGGGTTGAAGGGCAGACGGTCAGCAGCATGCCCTCTTCGCCTGGGCGCAGGAGGATGCGTTGGGACTTGGCCCAGGCGTAGGGGAGCAGGCTCATGGTTGCGTACCTACCGGCACCGCCCGGATTACCGCCCTGGGCCCCTGCTGGCCGGGAATCGCCTTCTCCACCGACGGCAGCTGCGGCGCCTGCACGTCCGGCATCGCCCAGCTGTGCTCAGGCTGCAACCCACCCTGGGCCCGGCGCATGAACTCGTAGCGGTTCAACGTGATACTGCGCCCCGCCCCACTGTCGCGAATGATGTAGGGCCGCAGGAACACCATCAGGTTGGTCTTGCTGAGACTGCGCTTTTCATTGCGAAACAACGCGCCCAACCCCGGAATATCAGCGAGCCACGGCACCGCGTCGTTGCTCTGGCTGTAACCGTCCTGCAGCAACCCGCCAAGCACCATGATCTGCCCGTCATCCAGCAAAATGCTGGTGTCGATCGCGCGTTTGTTGGTCACCGTGCCCGCGTCCACCGAGGTGCGCGTGTCCACGCTGCTGACCTCTTGGTAGATATCCAGCTTGACCGTGCCGCCCTCGGAAATCTGCGGGCGCACGTTCAACTTGAGCCCCACCTCTTCACGCTGCACGGTCTGGAACGGGTTGTTGCTGGTGCCGCCGCCACCGGTGACGTAACTGCCGGTGACGAACGGGATGGTCTGCCCCACGAAAATACTCGCCGCTTCATTGTCCAGGGTCAGCAGGTTGGGTGTGGACAGCACGTTGGTGCCGCCTTTGCTCTTCAACGCACGGGCCAGCACTTTGAGGTCGAGCACCTTGCCGATCCCCGGAATATCCACGGTGCCGTTGACCACGCCGACGTTCAGGCCCTTGGGCAGCACGTCGAGGCTGGTCTTGGCGGTGGTCGCAAGGCCGCTGCCGCCGAGGTTGACGCCACCAAAGCCGCCCTTGCCCGCCAGGTTGCCGGCCTGCCATTGCACACCGAACTCGGTGGCGTCGTCCTCGCCCACTTCGACGATCAGGCTCTCGATCACCACTTGGGCGCGGCGTTGGTCGAGCATGTCGATCACTTCGCGCAGGTTGCGGTACAGCGGGTCCGGCGCGGAAATCAGCAAGGTGTTGGTGGTGGCGTCCGCCTGGATGGTCACGCCGCCGGCGCTGAAGGCGGTGTCCTGATCCTTGGAGGTGCTGTTGCTGCCGGTGGTCGAGTTGGTTTGCCCATACCCCGGCGACACACCGCTGCCGGTGGGCGTGCCACTGCTGTTCTGGGCCGCGCCGCCTTGCGCGCTGTTCTGGCCGCTGCCGCCCATGCTGCTGAGCTTGCCGCGGGCGTCGTCGCTGACGCCGGACTCGCTTTCCCCGGTGAGCAACCCGCGCAGCGACTGCGCCAACTTGCCCGCCTGAGCATTGCGCAGGTACACCACGTGCATATTGCTCGGGTTGCTTTGGGCGTTGTCGAGTTTGTAGATCAGGTTGCGCGCCAGCTCGGTACGCTCGGGGCTGCCAGAGCGGATGATGATCGAGTTGGAACGCGGGTCGCCGATCACGTTGATTTTCTGGGTCTGGTCGGCGCCCTGGGTTTCCAGAAGCTCGGCAACCATGGCGGCGATGTCCACGGCGATGCCGTTCTGGATCTGCACCACATCGGTATCGATGGCGCTCGGGGTGTCGATGCCACTGATGATCTGCGCGACCCGCGCGAGGTTCTCCGCGTAGTCCGTGATGACGATGCTGTTGTTGCCGGGGTAGGCATTGATCGGGTTGTTGGGCGACACGATGGGGCGCAGCACCGGGATCAGGTTCACCGCGTTTTCGTATTGCAGGCGAAAGGTGCGGGTCTGCATGCCGCTGCTGCCGGCACTGTACATCGGCCCGCCAAGCAGCTTGGCATCGGCCTCTGGCACCACTTGGGCCACGCCGCCCACGTCCACCACGCTGAAGCCCTGCATGCGCAGCGCGGCCAGCAGCATGTCGTAAGCCTGGTGTGCGGGAACCTGGCCTTCGCTGACCAGGGTGAGGTTGCCTTTTACGCGCGGGTCCACCAGGAACTGCTGGCCGGTGGCGCGGGACAGTGCGCGCACCACCGCCTGGATATCGGCCTCGACAAAGTTGAGTTGCACCGACTGGTCGCCCAGCGGGTTGCGCGCCTTGACGGTCGTCGGCGCCTGGCCTCGGGCGCTGTTGGTCAGCCGGTGGGGTGCGGCGGCTTTGGGCACGGCGTCGCGCTGGCGATCGAGCACGGTATCGCCATGGCGACGAGTGTCGGCCAGCGGCTGGCCGAGTTCGCTGTCCACCAGCAACGGCTTGGCGGCCTCCTGGGTACTGCACGCACTGAGGGCCAGCAACAGCAATGGCGCAACGGTGCGAAACGGCGGGACTGACCACTTCATGAAGCTTCCTTAGCGCCAAGCGCCTGATCCATGCGAACGGTCCCGGACACAGTGCCGGCCGAGGTGTCGACGGCATCCACGGCACGTTGCAAGCGCGCCTCGGACACCTCCAGAGAAAACGAACGGGGATTGCCCAGCAACCAGCCCACCACGGCGTCTGCCGGGGCGTTATCGAAGGTCAGCCGCCAACCGGAGCCCAGCGCCTGCACCTGGTAATGGCCTTGCAGGCCGGCACTGTCCAGGGTCTGGCGCAGCGCGGTTTCATCGGCGAGCCGAGGCGCGGCGACGTCCTGCAACAGCACCTGCAAGGCGGCGGCCTGGGCGCGTAACTTGGGCGTTTCGGCTTGCCAGTAGTCGATTTTTTTCAGCGCGGGCTGCACCAGTACTAACCAGCTCAACAGGCTCGCCAGCACCAGGCCGGCACCGGCCAGCATGCGTTTTTCACGCACGGCCAGGCCGTTCCAGAACACGTTGGCCTGGCCGCGCATGCGCTGCCATTTATTCATCGCCAACCTCCGCTTGTTCAGCGGCGGGCGTCGGCGCGATGCTCCAGCCGTGGTCATCGCGCGTGGCGGCAAACCCTGCCTGGCCCAACGCGGCTTGCCACTCGCCCTCGGCGGCGGGGCTGCGGCTGTCGGCGAGCATTTGCAGGTGCAGGCGCCCCTGTTCAAAGGTCAACGTATCGACGCTGCCCACCATAAACGGCAGGTGGCTGCCCGCCAGTTGCAGCAGGCCGGGAAAGCGCTGGCCGGGGTCGGCGGCGGCGCCGGCCTGGCGGGCGGCCAATTGTTGACGCGCCTGTTGCAACGGGTTGAGCACCACCGGCAATTCGGGAAACGCCTGGCGCACTTGGCGGCTCATCAAGGCCTTGAGCCGCTGGCCCTCTTCGACTTGGCGGGCCGCATAGAGGTTGAGGCCCAGGCTCCAGATGGCCGTGGCCAGCGCGACGCACCCCAGCGCCCTGCCCCAGCCGCCGCTGGACGGTTGGCGAAGACGAGCGTGCAAGCCCCACGCGGGAACGGCACCGGCCCAACGCTGCGACGCGTCCACCAGCGGCACATCCAGCACCTGCACACCCAATGGATGCACCGCCGCTTGTTGCAGGCTGTCGCGCGTCAACAAATACCCTTCGTCCAGCGTCGCAGCTCCTGCCGGCAAGGCATAGGGCGCCGGGTACAGGCCACGCAACCTGAGCTGCGCCTGCGCCAATACCTGGCTCAGTTGCGCCAGCCCGGCCTTGGGCACCCAACCCACCTGCACGCGCCCATCGCTTTCGCGCGGGCCATGGGCCACGTGCATCGCCTCAAGCGGCCCCAGGATCAACGCCTGCGCCGCGCAGGCCACGGCGGCGGCGGTTTTGGCGGCGGCCAATGGTGGCAGCTCCAGGCTTGTCAGCAGGCTGTCGCGGGGATGCAGAAAGCAGTCCACTGCCGGGTGGTTTTTGCCCAGCCGCGCCAGGCTTTCATGACCTTCGCACACCACCCTGTCGCGCTCCAGCCAGGCAAATGTCACGCGGCTGTCCACGGTCAAATCAGCCAACGGCGGCAAGCCAATGCGCAAGCGTTTCATACGCCCACCCGCGCCCAGATCACCTGGGGCCGCTGGTTTTCCGGGCGATGCAGCAACGCGTCGAGGGTCACCCTGCGTTGGTCCTGGCGCGCCTGGCCTTGCAGGCGAAACCACTCGCTGGTGATGCCCACCTGTACCGCATCCACCGCCACTTGGGGCAAGTGCAGGCGGTTGACGAAGTCCCCCCGGTTGATAAACCAATGCCCGGCATCCCGCTCGGCCACCAACGCCTGGGCCTGGGACAGATTCAACGACGGCACCACGGCGCTGAGCACTTCGGCGCGGGCGGTGTTGCCGTTGACCCAGGTGATATCGGGCAGCACGCTGATATACGCCTGCATGCGCTGCAACAGCGCCGGGTCGAGGCCGTCGATACCGCTCAGGTCATGCAGGCTGCGCAGCATCGGGTAGCCGGCGGGCTGATCGAGCTGGTCATACGATGCGATCACCCGCTGGCTGACGCGCCGGCTTACCGCCGGGTCGACCCCGATCAGCCGACACAGGCGCTCGAAGCTTTGCAACTGCTCGGCATCCACCTGTCGCCGGTTGACCAGGTTACGCAGGTTGAACTTGCCCTGTTCGTCTTCCACCCGGCCGGTGAACGCACCGCCCTGGGCGCGGGCCCAGGGCTGGTCGAGACGGGTCAGCACGTCCTTCTGGCGTGCTTCCCACAGCATGTGTCGAGTGCGCTCGAGGCTGCCTTGCAACAACCATTGACCCTGGATGCGCGATTGCTCGGCTTCCAGGCTGCGGGTGAACACGCTCTGGCGCGTCAACATGGCGCCGGCAAGCACCGCCACCACCGCCGCGATCAGCAACGCGCTGATAATCGCCATGCCGCGCTGCTTCGCCGCTGCGGGCGAATACCGTTTCATGGCGCGCCTTATAGCTGCCAGGAGCCGATATCGGCATTCACGCCATCGCCGTCCGGCTGGCCGTCGGCGCCCAAAGAGAACACATCGACTTCACCGTTGGCGCCCGGGTTGAGGTAATGATACGGGTGGCCCCAGGGGTCGTTGGGCAAGCGGTCGAGGTAGGCCCGCCAGGTGTTGTTCTTGGCGTCCGCCGGGCGTTCCACCAGCACTTTCAGGCCTTGGTTCATGCTCGGGTAAGTGCCGTGGTCGAGGCGGTAGAGTTTCAGCGCCTGCATCAAGCCGCCGATATCCTGCCTGGCCGCCGTAGCCCGCGCCTGGTCCGGGCGGTCGAGTACCTTGGGCACCACCATCGCCGCCAGGATCCCAAGGATGACCACCACCACCATGATCTCGATCAGGGTGAAGCCACGCTGGCCGCGAGGGCCTGGCAATGGGCGGGTTAGGCGCGCGATATCCATCTCGACATTCCTTGGGTTGAGTGCATTTCGTGGCGCAGTGTTGCAAGAACACATGTCAGTCGTATTGAAAATCCTCGGGAGTTTCGGTCGCCAATCGGTCAACTCAGGGCGCTAGTCTGCGGGCCTGTTTCCAGGTTTTGAGAGTGCCATGCACGGCCACCGCAACGAGCGAGGATTTACCCTGATCGAGGTGCTGGTGGCGCTGGCGATCATCGCCGTGGCCATGGCCGCCGCCGTGCGCGTGGCCGGGTTGATGACCCAGAGCAACGGCGTGTTGCGCGACAAATCGATAGCGTTGCTGGCGGCGCAGAGTCGCCTGGCGCAGGTGCGTCTGGAGGGCCATCTACGCAGCGGCAAGCACACCTTCGAATGCGACCAAGGGCGCTTGAAACTGCGGTGCGAGCAAACTGTCAGCGCCGATGGCCCGCTGTTTCAGGTTTCGGTGCTGGTGCTGGATGCCAGCCGCGAAGCACCGCCCCTGGCGCGCCTGGCCACTCAGGTCATGGCCGAGTGAGCCGTGGCAAGGCGGGCGCGTCCGGCAGCTTATCGAGGTTGACGCGCAGCTTCTCGCCGCCACGCTCAATCTCGACCGCGTCACCTTCGATGGCGGTCAAGCGCACGCCGGGGCTGAGGCGCTCACCCAACAGAAAACTGCGCGGCGGGCCGTCGTTGAGGCTGAGGATCGCCACCGCGCCGCGCGCCCCGGCCAGCACGCCGGTGACCTTGACCTGCAACGCCGTCGGCGCATTGGCAAACCATTGCAGCGCCGGGTTATCGCTGCGTGCCGCCAATGCCTGCGGGGTGGCCTGGGGCGTATGGGATTGGGCATTGGTGAGTAGCAGCGGCGCCCATACCGCCACGCCGGCCAAGGCCGCGAGCAGCGCGCCGACCTGCACGCCCTGTGCCGCTGAAAATCGCAGGGAAAACGCCATGAGCAGGACCTCCTGTTTGTCCGTGGCATCAGCCTACAGCTCAATTCGCACGTTTTTATTTCACAACCTCACCAGTTCAGCAGGTGCCCCGCGATGAAACAAACTGGCTTTACCTTGATCGAGCTGATGGTAGTGCTGGTGATCATCGGCATCGCCAGTGCCGCCATCAGCCTGAGCATCAAGCCCGACCCACTGCACCTGCTGCGCAAGGACGCCGAGCGCCTCAGCCAACTGCTGCAAGTGGCCCAGGCCGAAGCCCGCGCCGACGGCCGCCCGATCACCTGGCGCGCCGACGCCAAGGGCTTTCGCTTCAACCGCCGCAGCGATGACGGGACAGCGATGGAAGGGTTCCAGGGCGACGCTCAACTGCGCCCGCGCGCATGGGAGAGCACGCCGATGCAAATCAACCTCGAACCCCGGCAAACCCTGGTGCTCGACGCAGAATGGATCAACCCGCCGCTGCGCCTAGTGCTGTCCGACGGCCAACACAGCCTCAGCCTGCAACGGGACGCGGCAGGCTTGATGCGCGTGGTCAGCCAGCCATGAACAAACCCCAGCAAGGCTTCACCCTGATCGAAGTGATGGTGGCGATCATGCTGATGGCCGTGGTCAGCCTGATCGCCTGGCGCGGTCTCGACAGCGTGACCCGTGCCGACCATCACGTGCAGGCAAGCACCGAGCAGACCGAAGCGCTGCTGCGGGTGTTGAACCAGATGCAACGGGACATCAGCCTGCGCGCCGGCGTGGAGCTGACCGGGCCCAAGGACGAGGCCGCCGGGCTCGCGGCCATAACGGTGCGCAGTTCCGACAGCCAAGGCTTTCGCCTGGACGTGATTCGCAGCGCCCCGGTGGCCGGCGATGGCCTGCAACGCGTGCGCTGGTGGCTCAAGGGCGACAGCCTGTACCGCGCGGCGGCGCCTGCACGGGATCGCTTCCCGCTGCCGCCGGCCAAAGACGGCGTGGTGGTGTTGAGCGGGGTCAGTGACGTGCAGGTACGGGTATGGGAAACGGACAAGGGGTGGCGGCAGTTGAGCGGCAACCGGCGCGAAGACCCGCTGGGACTGGAGATCAACCTGGTGCGCCAGACGCCGCAAGGGGTGGAGCGGTATCGGCAGGTAATCGGGCCGTTGCGATAAGGCCTGATGCCTGAGCTGCCGCTGAGCTAGCTCAACAGCACGACGCCACCGGGCAACTCGGTACATTTGGCCCCATACGCATCCCGAATCAACAGCGCCACCCCCGCCAATTGCTGCAAACTGAACCGCGCCTGCACCCGGCGCCGGCCCAGTTCCTGGTTGAGCAGCACCAGCATTCCCGGCCGGTAGCGGTTGATTTCATCCACCACCGTCGCCAGCGTGGCGTTGTTGAATACCAGCACCTGCTCACGCCAGGCCACCACCGCCTGGGTGTCCACGCTCGTCACTTCGCTGATGCCGGCCGCGCCGTAGCTCAATTGCCGGCCACTGCCCAGGTTCACACGATGGCCGCCAATGTCCACCGACAGCGCCCCGTCGATACAGGTGACGCAGACCGTGCGATCGGTGTGCCGCACGTTGAACCGCGCCTGCGCCGCGCTCATCCAGCCCTCGGCGGCCTGGACCTTGAGCGGCTGTACAGCCTGGGCGAGCACTTCGACTTCACCCTCAAGCAATTCGATACCCTGGCCCACCCGGCTGATGCGCGTCTGCGTATTGAGCTCCAGGCTCACACCCTCGCTCAACAGCACATGCCGCTGCTCACCGACCTCGGTGCGATAGTCCGCCGTGAGCCCGGCAAAACCACCCGGCACGCCGACCCGCACCATCACTACCGCCGCCGACGCCGCAATGGCGCCGCCCAGGAACGCGCGCCGGCCAAACTGACGCGGGCGCTGCGCCGTTTCGGCCGCCGCGCCCACGTGCCGCCACAACATTTTGGCGCGCTCGAACGCCTGGGCATGCTCCGGGCTCTGGGCGCACCAGGCTTTGAGCGCCTTGGCATCGGCCACGGTGGCGCGGCCCGAGGTCAGCAGAACCAGCCAGTCGCGGGCTTCGTCGTGCAAGGGGCTGGCGGCGTTTTGCCGGGCGATGGAGAAGCTAAAAATGTTCAAGCGCGCACGTACTCACGGTTTTATCAGGGACTCAACACTAAGACGGTTTTCCGGCCCCGGGACCGAACCGCTGGATGACTTTTCTTTCCAGGCGCTTGGCGCAGTGGCCCAGGGCGGCCTTGATTTCCTTTTCGACCATGCGCGTGGAAATGCCGAAACGCTGGGAGATTTCCAGGTGCGGCGCCTCCTCCAGGCGCGCGGCGATGAGGATCTTGCGTCGGCGCGCCGGCAGTTCGTAAAGGGCCTTGACCAGGGACTGGATTTCTTTCTGGCCGCCCACCACCCGCGACGGGTCCTGGGCTTCATCGGCACTTTGCAGCAGCTCTTCCACCTCGCTGCCGGTAAGCAAACGCGCGTCGGCCTGGCGGCGGTCGGCGGCGATGTTCAGGGCCATGCGGTACAGGTAAGCGTTGGGTTGCGCGAGGTTCGGCGGCATGTCCATGCGGTCGACGCGCAGGTACGTTTCGTGCAGCACGTCGTTGGCCAGGTCCTCCGAGCCCAGGCGCTTGCGCAAACGGACCTTGAAGTCTTCGTAGGAGGCCAGGAACAAGCTGACCATCGTACTGTGCCCGGTATTTTTCATCCGCCCCAGGCTCCTTTTGCTGCTGTGCATTCCATGCGCGTTCCTGTTGTGTCGGGCATCAAAAGTAAAGTCACCGGTTGGCGCAATGAACTGGGCGCCGGGCGCTCCACCCGTGCAGTGCCCAGGCTGCGTACCAGTGCTTCATCGCGTTGTTCGTCGCCGGTGGAGCTGACCAGCCGGCTGTGTTCGATCAGCCCCTCACGGTTGACCCACACCTGCACCAGCGCGCGAAAACTGCCGGGGCGCGTGAGGGGCGACCGGCACAGGCTGGTTTCGATGGCCTGCTGCAAGGCCGTGGCATAGCTGTTATTGATCCGCGCGGCATTGCGCGCCGCCACGCCATGGGCCGGCGGCGGCTGGCTGACCTCGGGCAACTGCAAGGTAAACGCATCGCCGCGTGCATAACGTGCCATCAGGCCGCTTCCTGTCAGCAACATCGCCAGAGCCTCCTGCGCCGTAAAGCGCCCGCGCACCCCGATGGCGCGCCGGCCCCGCGTCAGCTCGCGGTCTACCAGCACGGCCATGCCGGTGGCGCGGCTATACGCTTGCAGTGCAGGCTCCAGGTCTTGCGCCGGCAGGTTCAGCAGCAACAGCGGTGCTTCTGCCTGCGCCAGGCGACCGCCGATCAGCAGCAACAGCAAGCCCAGGGCGCATACGGCGCGCCGACAGGCTCCCTGTTCACCCCCTGCTCCGCATCGCTGCACGGCCGACGCACCCTAGAAAACCGTCATCCTGAGGCCCGTTTATGAACCTGATGTTACGGTGATAGCAAAAAAAACATCACGGTGACGAGCAGCCCGCTGCACTACACTTTGCAGCCTTACCGGCCCACTCCCGCGGCCCGCCAGGAGGCCATGATGAAGCTGCTCCCGTTGCTTGCCAGTGTGTTGCTGTATACCGCCGTGCCCGTGCTTGCCCAGGCCGACAACGCTGCGGGCGGTTGCACCGAGGTCACGGTGGATGGGTACAAGGCGCCCGACTATGGCTGCCTGGGCCAGCAGATGGGCAATGACACGAACGCGGCCAAGGCCGCGCAAAAGAACCGCGAGGCGCAGCAGCTTTCGGTCCAGAAACGAACGCCGAATGCGCTGGGCTTGTCGACCCCGGCGGCGACGGGAGTGCGCATGGGTAATACGTTTGGAACATCCGTCAAACCACAACGGCCGTAAGGCCAATCGACGCGCGTAGACGCTGAAACGTTCAACCAAGCACGTCCATACAATTCCCCCCGCGCCCCTGCCCCTAACCTCACGGCTTTCTATCCCGTAGAAGCGCTGGAGAATGGGCATGCGTAACAAAGCAATCAAAGTAACCGTGGCATTGACGCTGCTGGCGAGCGCAATGATGGGCAATGCCTTCGCGGCAACCCCGAGCGTGGCCGTGGCGCCGCAATATGACACCAGCCATGTGTATGTCGCCCCGGCGGATGTGGACCGTTTCGCCCAAAGCTTCCTGGCCACCTTCGGCGGCAAGAGCACCGCCCAGGTGGTGGTGAATGTGCTGCCGGTGCCGAGCAGCACCACCTCGCAACTGCTGCAGACGCCGGCGGGCACGGTATCGCTGTTCGGCTTTACCACACCGATCCCGCACCCGTTTGGCCAGGAGCGCAACGGCTATCTGGTCAAGGACATGGACGTCGCGCTCAAGGCCGCCCGCGACAACGGCGCGGCGGTGATCGTCAGCGATTTCCCGGACCCCATCGGGCGCGACGCGGTGGTGCAATGGCCGGGCGGCGTCAACATGCAGCTCTACTGGCACACCAAGACCCCGGACTATGCCGCCTTCCAGACCGTACCGGAAAACCGCGTGTACCTCAGCGCCGAGCGGGCCGACGCCTTTATCAAAGGGTTCGTGGGCTTCTCCCACGGCAAAATACTGGCCGATGACCAGCACGCGCCGGGCATCGATGTAGGCCAAGCCAGCGGCACCTACCGGCGTGTCGATATCGAGTCGCCGTTCGGGCGCATGGCGGTGCTGGTAACCAACGGCCAACTGCCCTACCCCTTCGGCCACGAAACCACCGGCTACCAGGTGGCCGACCTGAGCGCCACGCTGGGCAAAGCCACCGGCTCCGGTGCCAAAGTGGTGGTGCCGGCGTTCGACAGCAAAGGTCGTCGCAGCGCGCTGGTCGAATTCCCCGGCGGCTACGTCGCGGAAATTCACCAACTCAACGCCGCAAAATGAAGCGTCGTACAGGCTGGAGCCTGGCCGTGCTGTGGCCGCTGCTCGCCGGCAGCGTCCACGCCGACGAGCAACCGACGCGGCCGGCCATCAAGGCCAATCGCTGGCAGGAAGACTGGTCCGTACTGCAGAACCCGGCGCTGCGCACGCAAGCGCTGGACAACCTCAAGTACATCCCGTTGTCAGGCGCCAACCCGTACAGCTACCTGTCGCTCGGGGCGACCTTGCGCGAGCGCTTCGAGATGAACGACGCCAGTGGCTTCGGCGTGAAGAATGTGCAGCGTGATCGCTACCTGATCCAGCGCTTGCAGGTACACGCCGACCTGCATCTGAACGAACACTGGCGGGTATTTACCCAGCTGGAAGATGTGCGGGCGTACGACAAGACCACCGTCGGTGGCGCCGACCAGAACCGCGTCGATTTGCGCCTGGCCTTTGCCGAGTACGTCAACACCTTCGACAGCGGCACGTTCAAGGCGCGAGCCGGGCGCCAGGACTTTGCCTTCGACTTGCAGCGCTTTATCTCCTCGCGGGACGGCCCGAATGTGCGGCAGTCGTTCGATGCGCTGTGGGCCGACTGGGAGACCACCCACTGGCGCTTTATCGGCATCGCCAGCCAGCCGGTGCAGTACCAGGACGGTCGACATTTCGACGACAAGTCCAACAGCGACGCGCGCTTTCACATGGTGCGCGTCGAGCGGCTGGTGGGTGGCAAGAACGAGCTGTCGGCCTACTACGGCGTGTATGAACGCAGCGCCGCGCATTACCTGGATGCCGACGGTGACGAGACCCGCCACCTGTTCGATGCGCGCCTGGGCGGCGCGGCCATGGGGTTCGACTGGGACATCGAAGCGATGCTGCAAAGTGGCTCGGTGGGCAGCAAGGACATTCATGCCTGGGCCGGCGGCAGCCGCACCGGCTACACCTTTGACAGCCTGGCCTGGAAACCGCGCATCGGCCTGCAACTGGACATCGCCTCGGGCGATCGCAAGGCGGGTGACGGCACCCTCGGCACCTTCAACCCGCTGTTTCCCAACGGCTATTACTTTTCCCTGGCGGGCTACACCGGCTACAGCAACCTGATCCACGTCAAGCCATCGATCACCGTCAAGCCCCTCGACAAGCTCAGCGTGCAAACCGCCGTCGGCCTGTTGTGGCGGCAAACCACCGATGATGCGGTGTACACCCAGCCCAACCTGCCGGTGGCGGGAACCGCCGGCCAGGGTGATCGCTGGACCGGGGCCTACGCGCAACTGCGTACCGACTATGGCTTCACCCCCAACCTCACCGGCGCGGTCGAAGCGGTGCACTACGCGGTGGGCCAGACCCTGCGCGATGCCGGCGGCGCGGACAGTAATTACCTGGGGGTCGAACTCAAGTTCAGTTGGTAGCCCCAAACAAGCACACCGGTACAAGCCGTGAAGCCGGTTTAACGGCCATAGTGATCCCGCGTTTTACCCACCCCTATCAAGGAGTTTTGCATGAGCACATTCGTTGCCAAAGACGGTACCCAGATCTACTTCAAGGACTGGGGCAGCGGCAAGCCCGTGCTGTTCAGCCACGGCTGGCCGCTGGATGCCGACATGTGGGAATACCAGATGGAATACCTGAGCAGCCGCGGCTACCGCACCATCGCGTTCGACCGCCGTGGTTTTGGCCGTTCGGACCAGCCGTGGACCGGCAACGACTACAACACCTTCGCCGACGATATCGCGCAGTTGATCGAACACCTGGACCTCAAGGACGTGACCCTGGTGGGCTTCTCCATGGGCGGTGGCGACGTCGCGCGCTACATCGCCCGCCACGGCAGCGCCCGTGTTGCCGGCCTGGTGCTGTTGGGCGCGGTGACGCCGATCTTCGGGCAGCAACCGGATTACGCCCAAGGCGTGCCGCTGGAAGTGTTCGCGGGTATCAAGGACGGTTTGCTCAAGGACCGTGCGCAGTTCATCTCAGACTTCAACACCCCGTTCTTTGGCCTCAACAAAGGCCAGGTGGTGTCTGAAGGCACCCTGAGCCAGACCCTGCAGATCGCCATGCTGGCCTCGCTCAAGTCGACCGTGGACTGCGTCACCGCGTTCTCCGAAACCGACTTCCGCCCGGACATGGCCAAAATCGACGTGCCGACCCTGGTGATCCACGGCGACGGCGACCAGATCGTACCGTTCGAAACCACTGGCAAGGTGGCGGCCGAGATGATCAAGGGCGCCGAGTTGAAGGTCTACAAGGACGCGCCCCACGGGTTCGCCGTGACCCACGCCCAGGCGTTGAACGAAGACTTGCTGGCGTTCCTGAACCGCTGAAACAGCTGAAACACCGCTCTCCTTATTTGGCCGGGCTTGCCCGGCCCTTTTTATTCAGGCAAACCGCCCGCCCAATGTGAAGCGACCCGGCCCGGCGAGCAGTACGCTGGTAAAGATGATCAGCAGCAACCAGCCGAACTGCCCTTCCAACAACGTCCACTGCGGATGCACCACCAGCATGGCGATCAACAGCACCGCCAGGATCGGCAAGCAGGCCAGGCGCACCAGCACCCCGGCGACGATCAACACGGGGCACAGCACCTCGGCAAAAATCGCCAGTAGCAAGGTCATGTGCGCGCCCAAATGAAACGGGTCTTCGATCTGCTTCAACTGTTCGCTGTAGTCGAGCACCTTGGGCAAGCCATGCACCCACAGCAGGAACAGCGCCCCGCTCGCCCGCAGAAACAACAGCCCCAGATCCTGGTGTTTTGATTCGTTCATATGCGCTCCCTGTAGGTGGTTATCGACGTCGATTGTGTCCACCGAGGCGCATGCACGCTTGCAAGCCTGTGCTGACCTTTACTCCCCCGTGCCGGCGAACGCCGTGACGATTTCCTCGATCACCGCGCGCACCCGTGCGGTGTGACGCAGGTCGGCGTGGGTCACCAGCCACACGTCATACGGCAACGGCCGTACACGCTGCGGCCACAGGCGCACCAGGCCGTCGCGTTCGCCGGTGCACACCGGGATCTCACCGATGCCCAGCCCGGCCGCGATGGCGCGGCGCACCAACAGGCTGGAACTCAACGCCGCGACGATGCGCCCCCGGCCCAAAGGTTCGCTGACCAGCGTCAGGTCCTTGTGGGTTTGCAGGTAGGGTTGGTAGACCACCAGGTCGTGGCCGTCGAACAGGCCGCCCGGCTCAGGGCTGCCGTGGCGCTCGATATAGGCCTGCGACGCAAACAGCCCCACCGGCCAACGGGCGATGCGCCGGGCGATCAGATCGGGATTGTCGGGACGGGTATTGCGCACGGCGATATCGGCTTCGCGCTTGGCCAGGCTGAGGATCTGGGTGGAGGCGTCCAATTGCACGCGCACATCCGGGTGCTTGCCGTGCAGGCTGGCGATGGCCGGGATCAGGAAATCGATGGCCAGGGAGTCAGTGGTGCTGACCCGCACGATACCGGTCAGGCGGTCGTCCAGGCCTTGGATCTGGCGCTCCAGGTCCAGGGCCGAGCGCTCCATTTTTTCCACCGAGTGCAGCGCGGCCTCGCCCACGGCGGTCAGCGCATAGCCTTCGGAGGTGCGCAGGAACAAGGTCGCGCTCAAGGATTTTTCCAGGGCATTGATCCGCCGCCCGACCGTGGCCTGATCCACCCCCAACACCCGTGCGGCACCGCGCAATGTGGACTCGCGGCATACCGCCAGGAAAACCCTCGCATCATCCCAATTCATCTCCGCTCCCGCTGCATATATGCATCATCGTGCCGTGTAATCGCTGCATTATTGCACCTTCAATCCTGGATATGCTGGGCACCGGAAAAAAATCCTCAGGATCGCCATCATGCACGACACCCCACCCCGCAGCGCTGTCTGGCTGCCGATCTTCGCCGGTTTGTGCGCCAGCCTGGTCAGCATCGGCCTGGCGCGCTTTGCCTACACCCCGTTGATTCCTTCGTTGATCCAGGCCCATTGGTTCAGCGCCAGCGATGTGGTGTACCTCGGCGCCGCCAACCTGGTCGGCTACTTGATCGGCGCGTTGATCGGTCGGCCCATCGCTCAGCGCACCTCCAACAAAACCGCCCTGCGCCTGATGATGGTGGCGGTGACCCTGGCGTTTTTTGCCTGTGGTTTTCCGCTGTCGCTGACCTGGTTCTTCGGCTGGCGCCTGCTGTCGGGCATCGCCGGCGGCGCGATCATGGTACTGGTGGCCGCGACCGTGCTGCCGCATGTTCCCGTCGCGCGCCGGGGCCTGGCCAGTGGTGCGATTTTTCTCGGGATCGGCCTGGGCATTGCCGGTTCCGGCACGCTGGTGCCGCCGCTGTTGAGCCTTGGCCTTGCGCAAACCTGGTTCGGCCTCGGCCTGCTGGCCGTGGCGCTGACGGCCGCCAGCTGGTGTGCCTGGCCCAGTGGCACGCCGCAGCAAGCGCCGACGCCATCGGGCGTCTCTGCGCCCACACCGCCGGGCGTCTATCTGCTGTTTGCGCAATACGCCTTTATGGCTGCGGGCCTGGTGCCGGCGATGGTGTTCCTGGTCGACTACGTGGCCCGGGGCTTGGGTGCCGGGGCGCATGTGGGGGCGATGATCTGGGTGATGTACGGCCTGGGTTCGATTGCGGGGCCGGTGACCTACGGTTTTCTGGCGGATACGCTGGGCGCGCGCTTGAGTATCCGCCTGGTGCTGGTGGTGCAGGCCATCGCGGTGGGTGCATTGGCAATGGCGAGTGACTTCATGGCCCTCGCCACCCTGGCGGTGATCCTCGGTTCGTTCCCGCCAGGCATCGTGCCGCTGGCGCTGGCGCGGGTGCACGAGCTGATCCCCAACCATCACCAGCAACAAGTGGCCTGGAGCCGCGCGACCGTCTCCTTTGCCACGTTCCAGGCGATTGCAGGCTTTGCCTATTCGGCGCTGTTCAATCTCAGCGGCGGCCAGCATGCTCTGTTGTTCGTAATCGCCGCCGTGGCAATCGTGGTTGCGCTGGCGCTGGAACTGGGCATGATCCTGCTGAACCGCCGACCGCTCGATACGGTCCCAACCCATACGCTCATCGCTGCAGGTACTCTCAAATGACGCTTCCCAACGACATGACCCTGATTGAAATCACCACCCCTGGCGACCCGGATGTGCTGCAACCGCGCCAGGTCGACGTGCCGGTGGCCGGCCCCGGCGAGATCCTGATTCGCGTGCACGCCGCCGGGGTCAACCGCCCCGACGCCCTACAACGTGCCGGCAAGTACCCGATGAAACCCGGCATGAGCCCGTACCCCGGCCTGGAAGTGGCCGGTGAAGTGGCGGCATTGGGCGACGGTGTGTCGGCGTTCAAACTGGGTGACAAGGTGTGCGCGCTGACCAACGGCGGCGGCTACGCGCAGTATTGCGCGGTGCCTGCCGGCCAGGCGCTGCCGGTCCCCAAGGGCATGGACTGGATTCAGGCCGCTGCGGTGCCGGAAACTTTCTTCACCGTGTGGGCCAACCTGTTCGGCCTCGGTGATGCGCACACCGGCCAGCGCGTGCTGATCCATGGCGGCACCAGTGGCATCGGCACCACCGCGCTGATGCTGTGCCGCGAGTTCGGTATACAGGCCTTCGCCACCGCCGGCAGCGCCGACAAATGCGCGGCCATTGCCAAGTTGGGTGGGGAGCCGATCAATTACCGCGAGCAGGACTTCGCCGAGGTCATCAGCCAACAGACCGACGGCAAGGGCGTGGACGTGATCCTCGACATCATGGGCGGCTCGTACCTCAACAACAACCTCAAGGCCCTGGCCATGGACGGGCATCTGGTGATGCTGGGTTTCCTCGGCGGCGCCAGGGCCAATGACGTTGACCTGCTGACCATCCTCGGCAAGCGCGCGGTGATCACCGGCTCGCTGCTGCGCGCGCGCACCCGTGAAGAAAAAGCCGCGATCGCCGAACAACTGCGCGAGTACATCTGGCCGGTACTGGAGGCCGGGCGCTGCCTGCCGATCATCGACAAGGTCTATGCCTACACCGACGCGGCCCAGGCCCATGCGCGGATGGAGGGTGGGGATCATATTGGCAAGATTGTGTTGCAAGTCAGCTGACCTGACAGCCCCCGACGGCTCAAGGGGTTGAGGTGCTTGGCCTCAAGCCCGGCCTTGTGAAAATCTCAAACCAAATGGAGTTTCCCTGTGGGGGCCGCGTGTTTATCCGGGGTACGTGGGGTAGTCGGTATAGCCCACTGCCCCGCCGCCATACATGCCCTCTTCCCGCAGTGGGTTCAGCGGCCAGCCGTTGAACAAGCGTTGCGGCAGGTCTGGGTTGGCAATGAACGGTCGCCCGAACGCGATCAAATCCGCCAGCCCCGCGTCCACCAGTTTGGCAGCGCGTTCAGCGGTGTAGCGCCCGGCGTAGATAATGCGCCCGCTGAAGGTGCTGCGTACGGCTTCACGGAAGCTGTCGGGCAGCACGGGCGCGTTGTCCCAATCGGCCTCGGCGATGGAGACATAGGCAATGCCCGAAGCTTGCAGCACCTTGATCGCTTCGATATAGGTGTGGTGCGGGTCTTCTTCCACCAGGCCGATGTAGACGCGGTCCTCGTCGGTGCCGCTGAACAACGGTGAAAAACGCACGCCCAGGCGTTCCGGCCCGACCACCTTGCACACGGCTTCGACGATCTCGCGCAGAAAGCGCAGGCGGTTTTCCAGGGAGCCGCCGTATTCATCATCACGGGTGTTGGAATGGGCGGAGATGAACTGGTTGACCAGGTAACCATTGGCCGCGTGGATTTCCACCCCGTCGAACCCTGCGTCCAGCGCATTGCGTGCCGCTTGTGCGTAGTACCCGACCAGTTCCTCGATCTCCAGCACGGCCAAGGCACGCGGCACGGGTGGCGGCATCAATTCTCCAACCCCAGCACCGGTTTCAATAAAGGCCTTGGCCTGCAACGCCGGCAGCGCGGAAGGCGCCACCGGTGCGGCGCCGCCCGGCTGCAAGGCGTTATGGGACACCCGCCCCACATGCCACAACTGAGCGAAGATCACCCCGCCTTCGGCATGCACCGCGTCGGTGACCTTGCGCCAGCCATTGATCTGCGCCGGGGTGTAGATGCCCGGTGTCCACGCATAACCCTGGCCACGCGGTTCGATCTGCGTGCCCTCGCTGATCATGAAACCGGCGCCGGCGCGCTGGCGGTAATACTCGGCCATCAGGTCGGTGGCGATATCACCGGGTTGCGCGCTGCGCTGACGGGTCAACGGTGGCAGCACCACGCGGTTGTTCAAGGTGCGGTGCCCCAGCTTTACCGGGGTGTTCAAAATACGGTCATTCATAGCGGATCTACCAAATTCAGGACGAGTAAACGCATTGGCGGCCCGTTTGGGTCGCCAATGAATGGAGCGGTCAGTCAGGTCAAGCGGTGAGTTTCAGCAGGGCCTTGGCCACCTCGCTGGAACTGCCGGGGTTCTGCCCGGTGACCAGCAGGCCATCGACGATCACGAAGGACTGCCAATCGGCACCCTTCTCGTACTGGCCGCCCAACTGCTTGAATTCATCTTCAATCAGGAACGGCACCACCTTAGTCAGGCCGACCGCTTCCTCTTCCGAGTTGGAGAAGCCGGTAACGCGACGGCCCTTGATCAACGGCTCGCCGTTGACCGCCTTGACGTGACGCAAGGCGCCCGGCGCGTGGCAGACAAAACCAACCGGCTTGCCGGCACGCTCAAACGCTTCGATCAGCGCGATGGACACCGGCGACTCCGCCAGGTCCCACAGCGGGCCGTGGCCGCCTGGGTAGAACACGGTGTCGAAGTCGTCGGCGTTGACTGTGTCCAGCTTCACCGTGGTGGCCAGGGCCTGCTGCGCGGCCGGGTCCTTGCCAAAGCGCTCAGTCTGCTCGGTTTGCGCATCCGGCTCATCGCTCTTAGGGTCCAACGGAGGCTGGCCACCGGCAGGGGATGCCAGCACCACCTCGGCACCGGCGCCCTTGAACACGTAATAGGGAGCGGCAAACTCTTCGAGCCAGAAACCGGTCTTGCGCCCGGTATCGCCAAGCTGGTCGTGAGAGGTCAGTACCATTAATACTTTCATGTTCCAGTGCCTCGATCAGTGAATGTCAGTGTGTTCAGGGTGACCCAAGAGCTGTCGGGTCAGCAGCAGCGCCTCGTCGAAAGGCGCGGGTGTACGGGTGATCTTGCTCATCACGCTGGCGCCCAGCCATAACGCGTAAAGCTGAGGGGCCAGTTGTTGTGCGCTGTGCCCAAGGTTCAGCGAGCCTTCGTCGACGCCACGTTGCAGGGCTATCGCCAGCAGTTCGATGGTGCGTGACGTACCGCGCTGCAACGCCAAACGCATCGGCTCTGAAAGATCGGACACCTCGGCACCCAGTTTGACGGCAAGGCATTTACCCGCGTCGGTGCAGCCGGTCTGGTTGTCGGTCCAGGCTTGCCAGTAGCGCATCAACTTGGCGCAGTGGGTCAAACCGGGCTGATCGAACAGTTGCCGCATGCCGCGCACGTAGTTGTCGAAGTAGCTATCGAGCAACACCACGCCGAACGCATCCTTGGAGCTGAAGTAGTGATAAAACGAGCCTTTGGGCACTGCGGCGGCCTGGAGGATTTCGTTCAGGCCCACCGCAGTAAACCCTTTGCGGCCGACAAGCACTTGCGCCGTGTCGAGAATGGTCTGCCGTGCACTTTTGGTTTCGCTGTTCATGCTTGATCCCGTCCGATTAGACCAGTCGTCTAGTTCGTTGGGGCCATGTTAGAAGCCGCGCCGGACGCTCACAATGTCAGATGCGCAAGGATTACGGACATGCCGCGAAGTCGGTTGCCGTTTGCCAGGCACGCGCCGACAATCGCCTCTCCCGACCGCTTGGAGAATGATGATGCACAGCGTTGCGCTGATGGTTTACCCGAACTTCCAGTCGCTGAGCCTCAGCCTGGGCTCGGTGTTCGAGTGCGCCAACCTGCTGCGTGGCGAGCCGGCTTATGAGTTCCACCTGGTGTCGGAATGCGGCGGCGCGGTGATGTCGTCCCTGGGGTTTTCGGTGAATACCTCAGCGGTTCGGCCCGAGGGCTATGACACGCTGATCGTCAGCGGCTACCTGGAATTTCGCCTGCCAGAGGCCAACCTGCTGGAGCTGGTCAAGGCCGCTTCGGCCCAGTCGCGCCGGGTCGCCTCACTGTGCATGGGCATCTTTGTCCTGGCCGACGCCGGCTTGCTGGAAGGCAAGCGCACCACCACCCATTGGATTCACGCGCCGGCATTTCGCAAGCGCTACCCGGCCATTCGCCTGGAAGAAGACAAACTGTTCGTCGTGGATGGCCAGGTGTGGACCGGCGCCGGCATGAGCGCCGGTGTGGACCTGGCGCTGGCCATGGTGGAGAACGACCTGGGCAGTGATTTGGCCCGGCGCATTGCGCGCAAACTGGTGATCGCCCAGCGCCGCGGCAGCGAGCAGTCGCAATTGTCGGCGCTGCTGGAACTGGACCCCAAGTCCGACCGCGTCCAACTGGCCCTGGCCTATGCCCGCGAAAACCTCACGCATGACCTGTCGGTGGAAGCCCTGGCCGATGTCGCGCGACTGAGCCCGCGCCAGTTCAGCCGGGTGTTTCGCGAAGAAACCGGGCAAACCCCGGCCAAGGCCATCGAAGCCCTGCGCGTGGAGGCCGCGCGGGCGATGATGGAAACCAGCCGTCATCCGGTTGAAGTGGTGGCGCGTGAAACCGGCTTTGGCGACCGCGAACGCATGCGCCAGGCGTTTCTACGCGCGTTCGGCCAACCGCCGCAGGCGATGCAGCAGGCGTTTAATGCAACGCCGCACGGGTGATCAGGTAACTCACCAACTGCGGCTCATCCTCAAGCTCGATGGCGTGCACCGGGCGCGGCAGGTTATCCAGCACCGTGCGCCAGAACGCTTGGGACACTTCGTCCTGGTCATAAAAACGCACCAGCCAATCGGCCTCGCCGCTGCACAGCACCTGGCTGGCGATGGCGCGGCCGATGCCTTTGCGGCGGTAGCGCTTGAGGATGAACAGGTCGGCCAGCTCCAGGGCGTCGACGCCAGGGACTTCACTGTCTTCGATCAACAGGAAACCGGCGATGAAACCATCGACCAGCAGCAGGTTGGCGCTCCAACGCGGGTCCTGCCAGTAGCGGGCCAGGTGTTCGTCGTGGATGTAGAAACGGCCGTCGGCCTCGACATCCTCCTGCTCCCAGTCCGAGGATTCATAAGCGTAGTACTGGTAAAGATTGCGGATCAGTTGGGCCTCTTCAGGGCCGGTCTGGATCAGTTCGACAGTGGTTTCAGGCATGGGGCTCTCGGTGAAAAATGCACGGCGACATTGTTCACAAATCGGCGGAACAGTCCAATACAGCGGCGAACCTTTCTACTTGCTGAACCGATTGCAAATAGCCGTGCCCTGCTGCCGAAGCGCTGAAACATTTCGAATAGACTTCGCCGAAATCCCCCTTTCTCAAGGACATGTATTTTGACGAACGTCTGTTCCGCCGGCCTGGATGTGGGCTTTGCGTCCCTGGATTATTTGCAGATCTTTATCCTGGGGGTGATCCAGGGCATCACCGAATTGTTGCCGGTGTCCTCTACCGCCCATATGCGCGTGGTGCCCGCCCTGCTTGGCTGGCAAGACCCCGGCTCGGCGTTTTCGGCGGCCATGCAGTTGGCGGCGCTGGCGGCGGTGGTGAGTTACTTCTGGCGCGACGTACGCCAGGTGACCACCGGCAGCATCGGCGCGGTGCGCCGAGGTGACTATAACGACCGCTGGTTCAAGCTGGCGGTGGCGATCGTTTTGGCGACTATCCCCATCTGCATCGCCGGGCTGGCACTGTCTTCGACCTTGAATGCCTGCAACTCGCCCTTGCGCGGGTTGATGGTGATCGGCATTTCCTGCCTGGTGATGGCGGTGTTGCTGGCAGCGGCCGAGCTGCGGGCACGGCACACCCGCGAGGTGGGCCAGATGCGCCTGCGGGATGCATTGATCGTGGGTATCGCGCAGATTGGTGCGTTGATTCCCGGGGTGTCGCGTTCCGGCTCCACACTGACCGCCGCGCTGTTCCTGAACTTCAAGCGTGAAGAAGCCGCGCGCTTTTCGTTCCTGCTGGGCCTGCCGGCCATCGCCCTCGCCGGTTTGAAAGAACTCTGGGTGTTGTTGCACGCCGACCTGCCGGTCCACGCCTGGCCGCATCTGCTGTTCGGGCTGGTGGTGGCGAGCGTCTCGGCGTTCTTTGCGATCTGGGGGCTGATGAAATTTCTGGAGCGCTTCTCGACCTGGCCGTTCGTGATCTACCGCGCGCTGCTGGGGGTGTTCCTGATTGTCGCGGTCAGCACCGGACTGCTGCCAGGGTAGTGGCTCTTTTGAGTCATGTGCTCTTCAGCCCCTCGTTTGGCACTCGCTCCACACCTGACGTATCAGTGCTTTGAGCCTCAACGCCTCGGCCCAGCGATCGCTGATCTCACGCCCATCCGCGCCGGTAATCGCATAAGGCGGCGGGCCCAGTTCGCAGGTGAACGACAAACTCCGCGGGGTATCAGCCCGGGCCAGCCAGTCGTCGATGCCGTAGCGCCACCAACCGGTAAAGCGCTCGACCCAGGCGTGGTGCTGGGGAAACTCAAGCGATACCTGCACCTGCTCGCTGCTGGCCACGCGCCCATGGAAGCCCCAGCTGTGACGCAGGATGGTGCGGATCTGTTCATCGTCCTCAACGGTGCCCGGCTCCGGCAACTCACGCCCGACAACATAGTGCGACAGGTCGGCGAGCAGCTTCAGGTCGGGCATTTGCGCCAGCAGGTCGAGGGTGAACAGCAGGTCGTTGGTCAGCCGATAGCGGTGAGTTTCCAGCAGCACCGGAAAGTCCACCTGTTCGGCCAGGCGTTGCCAGCCTTCGACCAGCCGGGCGGCTTCGGCCTGGGTGCGCGGGCGCACGTCGGCTTGCAGCGTGAGGTGGTGGCAGCCATAACCGCTGATCACATCCAGCGCGGCGGCCAGGTCGTCCACCGTTTGCGGGAACAACTGGCCTTCGACCTGTAAGCCCCGCGATGTGGCGGCGGCGTGCAAGCGCGCCACCTCGGCGGGCCGCCAATAGTGATCGGTGATGCCGTCGAAGCCGGCGGCGGCGATTCGGTCCAGCTGCGCTTCGAGCGGACCGGGTTCGGTTTGCATGGCCCACAGCGATTGAAATACCAGCAATTGGCGCATCGTCAGCCTCGCAGTAACTGTTTAAGGGGCAACTCAGGGTCAGCCAGATGGGCCGCGGTGAGCGGGATCCGAGCACTGATCAGGCGTTCGCACAGCTTGATGTCCTTGGCCACGCTGTTGCCGATGCCCCAGCCGCAGGCACCTTGCAAATGGCCCTCGGTATCGAGGTAAAACAGCAGCAGACCGCCGGCCGGCAGTACGCGACCGGCCGTCGTCGCGGTCATCACGCCCACCGTCTGCAGGCCCCAGTCGTATTGGTCGGACCAGAAACCGGGGATCGCGTCAAAAGCCACTTCACGGCCCAACAGATTCAGCGCCGCATGCCGCCCCTGCGCCTCGGCGTTACGCCAGGTTTCCTGGCGTTGATACTCGCCCCCCTGGCGAAACTCACAGACATCGCCGGCCGCATAGATGTTCGGCGCGCTGGTCCGCAGGTAGGCATCCACGCGAATGCCCTGCCCGACCTCCAACCCTGCGTTGGCAGCCAGTTCGAGATTGGGTTGCATACCGATGCCCACCACCACCAGGTCACAGGGCAACATCTGCCCGTCGACCAATTGCACGGCATCGTCATGGATGGTTTCCAGTGCCACATTCAAACGAACATCGACCCCTTGGCCGCGATGCAGGTCCAACAATGCCTGGCTGATCACCGGCGGCAACACCCGGCCCGCCAGGCGCGGCCCGGCTTCGAGCACGCTGACCTCACAGCCCAGGCTTCTAGCGCTCGCGGCGACCTCTAGGCCGATAAACCCGCCGCCGACAATCACCAGCCGCGTGCCCGGACGCAAGGCACTGCGCAGGGTCAGGGCTTCATCATGGGTGCGCAGGTAAAGCACGTTGGCCTGCGCTTGAGGCAAACGCCGCGCCCTGCCGCCGGTGGCCAGCAGCAACCCGGCATAGGCCAGCCATTGGCCGTCGGCGAGTTGCAGCCGCTGTTGCCGTGGCTGCAACTGGGTCACCGGGTTCCCGGCGATATGTTCGATATTCAACTCAGCCATCCGTGCGCTGTCGCACAGGCTGCAACCGGCCAGGTCCGCGGTGCCCTGCAGCAACCCCTTGGACAGCGGCGGTCGTTCATAGGGCAAGTGCGGTTCGTCGCCGATCAGGATCAGGCGCCCGGTATACCCTTCTTCGCGCAGGGTCAGCGCCGCACGGCCGCCGGCATGGCCGGCGCCGACGATGATCATGGGTGCGCTGATCATCACGCCGTGACCGCGAGCAATACCCGCCCCGCTTCAACGCGCACCGGGTAGGTCTTGAGGTTGACGCACACCGGCGCGCCGAGGGCCTTGCCCGAGCGGTAGTCGAAGCGCCCGTTGTGCTTGGGGCACTCGACCACATGGTCCATCACCAGGCCATCGGCGAGGTGGATTTTCTCGTGGGTGCACAGGCCGGCTGTGGCAAAAAATTCATTGTCGGCGGAGCGGAACACCGCGTAGGTGTGGGCACCGTGATCGAAGCGCAGCACGTCTTCTTCGTCTATTTCGCCCACGGCGCAGACGTCGATCCATTGATCGTTCATGGCGTTATCTCTTGTTTTAAGGAGGATTAGCTAACAGCAGCTTCTGCATGTGTCGGGGCACTGGCAGCCGGTTCTGCCTGGGGGCGAATCGGCCGCTGCACGAAATACGTCGGGTCGCGGCGCTGCTTCAGGATCGTCGGGATGATCTCTTTGTAAGCCTCGAACAGATTGGCGTAGGGCGGCGGGCAGTCGTTGCGGATCTCTTCGTGCAACTGCGCCAGGGCGTGGTACGGCACCATTGGGTACATGTGGTGCTCAAGGTGGTAATTCATGTTCATGTAGATAAAACGCAGCACGCGGTTCATGTAGATGGTGCGGCAGTTGCTGCGGTGGTCGAGCACGTCTTCGGCCAGGCCCACGTGCTGGGTCAGGCCGAACACGTAGCCGAGCCAGGCGCCATAAATACTCGGCAGGCCCACCAGCATCAGCGGCAGCCAGCTGTGCAGGTACAACGCCGTGCCGATGAGCAGCGCATATATACCCACCCAGATCCGCGCGGCGCGGTACACCTTGGGCCACTCCGATTCAGGGATAAAGTCCTGCTCCTGGGCGCTCATTTGGCCGACGGCATGGCGCGCCACACCGCTGAAGGTTTTCCAGGCGAGGGGCAGATTGAACAGGCTGAGAAACATCATCCACAGACTCGGCGGGCGCGGCTCGACGATCTCCGGGTCGCGGCCGACCACGATGGTGTCGGTGTGGTGACGGGCATGGCTCCAGCGCCATACATGCGGTTCGAAAATGCACATGAAGCAGGCGACCTGGTACAGCACGTCATTCATCCAGCGGGTCTTGAACGCGGTGCCGTGGCCGGTTTCGTGCCAGCGCGGGTTGGAGGCGGTGCCGTATAACACGCCATAGGCGAGGAAGAACGGCACGCAGGCCCACGAGCCCCAGAACCAATAGCCGCCAAAGCCGGTGGCAAACAGCGCGATCACCCAGATGGCGGTGTCGAGCAGCGCCGGGCCGTCTCGGCGTTGCATGAGTTCTTTCATGCGTTTACGGGAAATCGGCGACTGGTACCAACTGGCCGAGACCAGGCCTTTTTCGGCCGCGCGGGCAGCTTCGGGGCCGGTCAGGCTGTAGTCGCGCCGGGCGGTTTGGGCGGTGTGTTCAGGCATTGTTATTGTTCTCCGCAAGCGAAAAGTTTCAGATGCGTTGCGAGACCCACCATAGAGTGCGGCCAAATCCCCCTCAAGGCCTTGAATCCATTCCCTATCAAGCTATCATCCAGGCCCAGCGGGACTTGATAGTTTTCTATCAAGACGCACAAGGGGCCAGCCATGCACACCACCAAACGCCCAACCATCGCCACCGTGGCCGCCCAGGCGGGCCTCAGTGTGGCCACCGTCGACCGCGTATTGAACGCGCGAGCGCCGGTGAACCCGGACACCGCCGAACAGGTGTTCCAGGCCGCCGAAGCCGTGGGCTACTTTGCCGCGCGGCTGATCGGCCAACGCATTCGCGAACGCCGCCCCACCTACCGCTTCGGCATCCTGCTGCTGGGCACGGCGCAGGCGTTCTATGCGAACCTGGCGCAGTCGATCAGCGACGCCGCAGAGCATCACGCCACGGCCAACCTCAGTTGCCAATTCGAATACATCAACGACCGCACCCCAAGCGCCATCGTCGCGCAGATCGAACAATTGGCCGTGCAGTGCGACGCCCTCGCGGTGGTCAGCTTTGCCCACCCGCTGATCAATGCGTGCCTGGCCCAGATCCGCGCGGCCGGCGTGCCGGTGGTGGCGCTGCTTTCGGATATTCATGAGCAGGCCCTGGAACCCTACGTGGGCCAGGACAACCACGTGGTCGGGCGCACCATGGGCTGGTTGCTCGCACGCACGTGCGGCGCGCGCAAAGGCAGCGTGGGGATCCTGCTCGGCGGCCATCGCTTCCTCGGCCACCAGGCACGGGTCGAAGGCCTGCACAGCTACCTGGCCGAACACGCGCCGGGGCTCAAGCCGCTGGAACCGCTGATCAACCTGGACAACTGCGACATTACCGAAGAAGCCACCCTCGACCTGATCAGCCGCCACACCGACCTGCGCGGCCTGTGCGTGGTGGGCGGCGGTGGCGACGGCATTATCAGCGCCCTGGCGCAACTGCCCAAGCGGCCCGCGCTGTGCTGCATTTTGCAGGAGTCCACCGAATTGTCACGCCAGGCGTTGAGCCAGGGCCTGATCGATGTGGTGATGGACTCGCAACCGCGCCAGACGGCGCTGGTACTGGTGCAGTTGCTGGTGGAGTTGCAGAGTGCCGAGGGGTTCGATGCGCTGCGGCATCGGGTGCATATAGCGCCGCAGATTGTTACCTCCGAGAATCTTTAGCGCGCCCGGCACTCGACCTTCAACCCGCCCTCCTCCTGCTCGTGGGTTTCAATCACTACCGGCAGGAAGCGGCAGATCACCGCCATATTGCTGTGCAGATGGTCGCTCATCTGCGGCGTGGTAAAACTGCCACCGCCCGCCAATGCCATCGGTAACAGCAGTTGATCGGCCAGGTGTTCGCCGACCGCCGTGTCGCTGGCCAGCCATTGCAGGGCCTGGTTGATCGCCTCATCGGCCACGGTTTCGGCGCGAACCCTGGCCATGCCAAAGGCGCTGAACACTTCGGTGACGTGCTCGTGTGTGTACTCCAGCATCAGCACATTGCCCGGGCCTTGATCGGGGTCTATCTCGACCGCAGACAACTGCTCCAGGCTGAAGTCCAGTCGCTGGCGTACGCGCTTGAACTCACGCTCGCTCACCTGGGGGGGCAGGCCGGCGCTCAGCGTGGTCGCCCGCGCTTGCAGCAATGTGCCACGCTGCATCAGGTGCAACGGCGCCAGTTCGCCGGGCTGGATAAACGCCTGCAACTCGCCGCCACCGGCCGGGACGAAACCATGCCGGAGCAGCGTCAACTCGACACGCGCGCCCATGCGCCGCAACAACGGCAACCAGGCACGTTGCAAAAAGTCCACTGGCGGCGCCAGCGGGTTATGAGTGCCGCCGCACAGGGTCACGCGGCTGGCGCCCGGTGCCCGCAACAACGCCGGCAACAGCGTTTGCAACACCAGGGTGCAACTGCCCGCCGTGCCAATCGCAAAGCGGTAGTCGCCGCCCTGAATCGGCCCCGGCGCAAAGCGCAGGGTTTGCGATCCCAGCTCAGCGCCTTCCACCCGCGCGCCACACACCTGGGCTGCGGCCAGCACGGCCGTCAAGTGTTGGCGCATCAACCCCGGGCGGCTGCGCCTGGCGCGGATGTTCCTGATGAGCAACGTCCGCCCGGTTACCATCGACAGGCTCACGCCACTGCGCAATACCTGGCCACCGCCGATGGCACCATCCAGTTCAATCACGTCCTGTTTCATAGTCGTCCTTATGCAAACCGTTTGACCGTGTCCCGCAGGTAGCGGTCCAGTCGTTGCGAGTCTTCCCGAGTGCGTGGCAATACCGGTACCTCGCGTTCCAGCTCAGCCACGATGAAGGCATGCAACGCCGGCCGCCGCGGACCATAAGCCGCCTCACCGGCATTGCGTTTGAGCGCCAGCAATGTCGCCACTTCGTCCAACAGAGGCGCGTCGCTCACCGTGCTCAGCAAGTCGGCGAAGGTCATCGGCGGGCGCCCCAGGCCCAGATCGATCCAGCGCACCGCCAGCAACGGCCGCAGCACGTAGAAGTACTTCTTGAAGCGTACCGTTTCGCCTTGCAGGTAACCGCGAAAGTTCTTCCTGGCCATCGACAGGTAGTGATTACGCGCAGCCGGCGGGCTGTAGAAGGCTTCGGCCAACGCCCGCAACTGCGCGGTGGCCTCGGTTTGCTGGCGATACACCAACGGCGAATCCAGCCACTCCAGTAACGTGGGATTGGATTTGCGCAGCAGACCCAAAGTCTTGCGCAGTTCCCAGCCACTCACGTCCAACTCGTCATCCAGCGGACGTTCGATCACGTCGCGCGGCGCATCCACCTGCATGAACCAATCAGGTTTTTCCACATAGACAAAGCGCACATCGTAGTCGCTGTCGGTGGAAGCAAAACCCCAGGCGCGACTGCCGGATTCGCAGGCATACAGCACTTTCACATTGCGCTCGCGCTCTATTCGGTCCAGTTCCTGCGCAACCCGGGCGCGCATGGCGTCGCTCAACGGGTGCCGTTCTTCCCTTTGCATTTCGATTCCTCCGTTTATCCCTTGACGCACACCACCTGATGCAAGGTGTGCAGCACCTGCACCAACTCGCGCTGGGCGTGCATGACGCGGTCGATGTCCTTGTAGGCCATCGGTATTTCGTCGATCACATCGGCGTCCTTGCGGCACTCCACATGGGCGGTCGCGCGGATCTGGTCGGCGACGGTAAAGGTGTTCTTCGCCTTGGTGCGGCTCATGGTGCGGCCCGCACCATGGCTGCACGAGCAGAACGATTGTTCGTTGCCCAGCCCGCGCACGATGAAGCTTTTTGCGCCCATGGAGCCCGGAATAATCCCCAACTCGCCTTTTTTCGCGGAGACCGCGCCCTTGCGGGTCACCAGGATGTCTTCGCCAAAATGCCGCTCTTTTTGCACATAGTTGTGATGGCAGTTCACCGCTTCCAGCGCCACTTCAAACGGTTTGCTGATCACTTGCCGCGTGGCCTGGACCACCGCGCGCATCATTAACTCGCGGTTCTGCCGGGCAAAATCCTGAGCCCATCCCACGGCTTGCACGTAGTCATCGAAGTGCTGGCTGCCCTCATCGAAATACGCCAGGTCGCGGTCCGGCAGGTTGGCCAGGTGCTGACGCATGTCTGCCTGGGCCAACTGGATAAACAGGTTGCCGATGGCATTGCCCACGCCCCGCGAGCCGCTGTGCAACATGAACCAGACACGGTTGGCCTCATCCAGGCACACCTCGACAAAGTGGTTGCCGGTGCCCAACGTCCCCAGGTGTTGGCGGTGGTTGCTGCGCTCCAGTTGCGGGTACTTGTCGGTGATCGCCTTGAAGCGCGGATGCAACGTGGCCCATACCTGATCGGCCTGGGCCGGCACGTCTTCCCACGCGCCTTTGTCACGGCCTTTACGGCTGCGGGTACGGCCATGGGGCACGGCGGCCTCGATGGCACAACGCAGGCCATGCAGGTTATCCGGCAGGTCGCCGGCCATCAGCGTGGTGCGCGCGGCGATCATGCCGCAGCCGATATCCACCCCGACCGCCGCCGGGATGATCGCGCCCACGGTGGGAATCACGCTGCCGATGGTCGAGCCCTTGCCCAGGTGCACATCCGGCATCACCGCGAGGTGCTTGAAAATAAACGGCATCCTGGCCGTGTTCATCAGTTGCTGACGAGCTTCGGGCTCCACCGGAACGCCTTCGGTCCAGAGCTTGATCGGTTTGCCGTTGGCGACTTCCAGCAGTTGGTAGGTGTTGTTTTGCATGATCTCGGTTCTTTTTTGAAAAGCCGTCGTTACGGCGTCGTGCTGGTGACAGCAGCAGACGTGCCAGGTTTTACGCTCGGCGTTAAAAAACACGTAATAGATTGTTTTATATAACTATTTTTATCCGCAATCTTTTTATCGCTGAAAAACGATGACAAACCCATCCCCCTATTTCTATCCTTACATATCGTTACTTATATTTTGGTCCAGCCATGAAACACAAGCGCACGGTCGCCATCGGATTTATCGGTTCCAAGCTGGATCGCGTCGGCAAGGGCGCCAATCGCTGGAACCACTGGCGCCCCAGCGTCGGGCTGTGCCAGCAGGATGATCTGCAGATCGACCGCCTGGAACTGATCCACGACGTCGACGCCCGCGATGTCAGCCTTGCCGAGCGAGTGCGCGCCGACATCCAGCAGATCTCGCCCCACACCGAGGTGCGCCTGCACCCGATGCCGCTGGCCAATCCCTGGGATTTCGAAGAGGTGTACGGCGCGTTGCACGACTTCACCAGTGCCTACCGCTTCGACACCGAGCGCGAGGATTACCTGGTGCATATCACCACCGGCACCCACGTGGCGCAGATTTGCTGGTTCCTGCTCACCGAAGCGCGCACCTTGCCGGCCCGCCTGATACAAACCTCCCCCAGCCGACGCCTGGATGCCGACGCACCCGCCACCGGCACCCACACCCTGATCGACCTCGACCTGTCGCGCTACGACCGCATCGCTTCGCGTTTCGCCCACCAGCGCCTGGAAGGCCTGGCGTTTCTCAAATCCGGGATCGCCACACGCAACCCTGCGTTCAACGCTTCCATCGAACAGATCGAACGCGTGGCCGTGCGCTCCACCGCGCCGATGCTGTTGATCGGCCCAACCGGGGCCGGTAAATCCTTCCTCGCCCGGCGCATCTACGAACTCAAGCGCAGCCGCCATCAACTGCAGGGCCGCTTCGTTGAGGTGAACTGCGCCACCCTGCGCGGCGATGGCGCCATGTCCGCGCTGTTCGGGCATATCAAGGGCGCCTTCACCGGCGCGCAAAACGCCCGCGACGGCCTGTTGCGCGCCGCCCACGGTGGCATGCTGTTCCTCGATGAAATCGGCGAACTGGGCCTCGACGAACAGGCCATGCTGCTCAAGGCCATTGAAGAAAAACGCTTCTACCCGATGGGCGCCGACACCGAAGTGGCCAGCGACTTCCTGATCATCGCCGGCACCCACCGCGACCTGCGCGAGCGGGTCGCCGACGGGTTGTTTCGCGAAGACCTCTACGCGCGCATCAACCTATGGACCTTCGACCTGCCCGGCCTGGCGGGCCGCCGCGAAGACATCGAGCCGAACCTCGACTTCGAGCTGGAGCGCCACGCCCGCGAACAAGGCCGTCGCGTACGTTTCAACCTGGAAGCGCGGCGCCGCTACCTGGCGTTTGCCTGCTCCAGCGAAGCGGCGTGGCTGGGCAATTTTCGCGAACTGTCCGCCTCCATCACACGCATGGCGACCCTGGCCGACAGCGGGCGTATCGATCAAGCCCAGGTCGAGGAAGAAATACAGCGCCTGCGTTATGCCTGGGGCATCAGCGCACCCCACGCGTGCCTGCCGGCCGACCTGGATCTGTTTGACCAGCTACAACTCAAAGCCGTCATCGACGTATGCCTGCAAGCCGACAGCCTGTCCGATGCAGGCCGACGCTTGTTTGGCGTCTCACGCCAGGCCAAGGCGCAACCGAACGATGCGGATCGGCTGCGCAAATACCTGGCGCGGTTTTCGATTGACTGGAAGCAGTTGAAGCCGTAGCGCAGGTGGTAATCGCGGCGCAGGCGCTCGCTCACGCACCGTATTTTCCATGTGGGGCTAATTGCATTTGGTCATGGCTTGTAAAGGGCCAGCAAGGCGCCTCCCTTTTAATTGCAGGACGTTTCCTAGACAATCTCCGCCGCCTTGTGCCTGTTGCAATCGGTGGCTAGTCTTCGCTGCGTCGCTGGATTTCAGTGATCGGGTTTAGCAGCCTGACGTCAATAGGCACACGGTTCACCTCTGCGTTTTATGGTGGCTGTGCGCGGGGCACCCTCGGGTGCGCTGGTTTTCCTATTGACCGGTCTGCTAACCCGCGTACAGCTGCCACCCTCGTTTAGCAGCGTTGGCGGTAGCTCCCTTGCTCAATAGGAGTTACACAATGAATAAAGTCCTACCCGACCCACCCCGCGACCCCGCCAAAGACCGTGCCGCCTTTAACCGCGCCATCGACCACTATTTGCCCACCCAAGGCTTTCACGCCATCAACGAAGACCTGAGCTTCGAAGATGCTCTGCTCTACACCGCCAGTTTGCTCGACAGTGCTTCGGCAACTGCGCTGGATTGCGGCGAGGCACTCGACAATCCTCAGCGCGCGAAGATTCTGGCGGTGTGGCATTTGCTGGAGATTGCCAGGACCACAGTGGATCGCTCTATCGAGTGCATGAAGCCCTCGGCCTAAACTCAGTTCAAATGTGGGAGGGGCGGTGCGACGATTCGACTTGCTCCCGATTGCGGTGGGTCAGCTCAGTAAATTTCAACTGACCCACCGCTATCGGGAGCAAGCCCCCTCCCACATTGTCTGCGGCAGCCAAGCCACACCGACTCAGCCAGCCAGAGGCCAACCGATGCGTGCGGCACGGCGCAGGCTGGCCTTGACGACCAAACGGTGAAAGGGGGCGATCACGAAGAGGTAGGCCCGGCCCAGACGGTTGTGGCACTGGACCACGGTTGAAAAAACCAGTTGGCGACTGCCTTCCGCCTCTGCCTCTTCAGAACACAGGACCGATATCCGGAAGTCGAGGTGCATGTCGTCCTCTCCCAACACGATTTCAGTCTGGTTCGTGCTGTAGACCTTGAAGGGGCCAACCCGATCAGCCAGTGATGCCAGATGCTTGGCTGTCTTGAGCCCCAGACACACAACGAGAGTGTCTCGCACTTTCAGGAGCCATCCGATCCAGGACGGCTGGTGGAAAAGGATGAATCGAGCCAGCAAATCCGGGTTGCTCGATGTGCCCACCGGGAGCCGGATCGCAAAAGCGTCTGTCAGGTTCGTTGACGTGTAAAGGTGGGTAATGCCGGACCTCGAGGGGACGGGTACGCACATAATGGGTTCAACTTCGCGGGGCATCGGGATCTCTCCTTAGATCTGACTACTCAATAGGTTTCTTGCTACCCAGCCGGCAGAACCGGGCGCAACGTCGCACGGCGCTTGCCGACATCGAACCAGATCAACCAACCATCCCATCCTATAGTGCGCCGACCGGCACCCGCCAGCGCAGAGTTGCGCCATACCCTCTCATCCGCCCCGAAAATCCCCGGCACTCAACCCAAACCGACTCATCTTGTTATACAGCCCACCCCGCGACACGTTCAGCTGTTGAGCGGCCAGGCGGATATTGCCGCTGGTGTTTTTCAGCGCGGCGACGATAGCGTGCATTTCGTGGCTGCTCAGGTCCCGCGTGGGTTGCGACTCATAGGCACGGACCAGTGGGCGAGGCTTGGTGTCCAACGGCAGATCGCCGGGCTGGATCAACTCGCTCATGGCCAGGTTGGTTGCCCGTTCGATGGCGTTTTCCAGCTCGCGCACGTTGCCCGGCCAGGCATGCGCCGAGAGCAAGGCCAATGCCTGCGGCGAAAAACCCTGCACCGATTTACGCAGCGAGCGTGCACAGCGCGTGAGAAAGTGCCGCGCCAGCAGTGGGATGTCATCGCGGCGCATGCGCAGGGGCGGTACGGTCAGGTTCAGTACGTTGAGGCGATAGTAGAGGTCCTCGCGAAAGGCACCCTCCGCCACGGCCTGGCTCAGGTTGCGGTGGGTGGCGGCGATGATACGCACGTCCACTTGGCGTGCGCTTTTGGCCCCGACGCGCGCAATTTCGCCTTCTTGCAACACGCGCAGCAGGCTGACCTGGGCGTCGAAGGACATGTCGCCAATTTCGTCGAGAAAAATGGTGCCGCCATCGGCCAGTTCGAACTTGCCCGCCGAGCCGCCACGGGCCGAGCCGGTGAAGGCGCCCTCGACATGGCCGAACAGTTCGCTCTGCACCAGGTCCCGGGGAATCGCGCCGCAGTTGACCGCCACGAACGGGCCGTTGCAACGCTCGCTGGCGTTATGGATGGCCTGGGCGAAGAGCTCCTTGCCGGTGCCGCTTTCTCCCAGGATCAGCGTAGTGGAATCACTGCGGCTGGCGATGCGCGCCAGGTGCAACGCATCCTGGATCGCTCGCGAGGTGCCCTGGATGGTGTCGAACGTATAGCGCGCCTGGGTGCCGACGATACGCCGGGTGATTTCACGGATGCGCCGGTTTTCGCGCAGCGACACAATCACCCCGCCCTGCTCCAGCGGGCACACCGAGACCAGGCACGCGAGTTGGCTGCGGTCATGCAGTTGGAAGGTGCAATCCAGGTCGCGCACGGGCTCACTCAGCGGATCGCTCAACTCACTGCGCCCCAGTCGCTGGAAGGGACTGCCAATCAGCTCCAGCCCCACCCCGAACAACTGACGGGCATAGCGGTTGAGCGCCTTGATGCAGCCGCGCTCATCCAGCACCACGAGGCCTTCATTGAGCACTTCGAGCATGGCTTGCTGTTCTTCGAGCAAGGCTTGCAGGGCCATCTGCCGAGAGACAGCATCGGCCGCCGCCTGCACGGTGCCCAGGGTGTGGAAGTGGAACCAGCCGGGTTCGGCGGTGAGGGTAAGCATGGCCAGGGTCTGGCCCTGGGCATTTTTGATCGGCGCGGCGGCGCAGTGCATGCGGCGCTGGCGCAGGCCGACGGCGAAGTTTTCTTCGGCCAGCACATACACCAGACGGTCTTCGGCCAGGGCCAGCCCGGTGCAGTTGGTGCCTTGTACCGACTCCAGCAAGCGGCTGCCCACCGGCGTGATATCCAGCCCACAGAAATACAAGGTGGTGCCGTCTGCATCGGTGAGGTTGATGTGCCCGCGCGGGTTGTAGGCCAGCAAGCCATGCATGACCTGTGCGGCGGCGGCGATCAGTACGCGGTGGCGGGCCAGGGTGGCAGCCAAGGTTTGCGGCGCAACAAAGCGGTACTGGCTGTCGGCGGGGTCGATAGCGGCCTCGACACTGCGTCGCCAGGATTCCCAGATCACTTGGCGCACGTCGGCCGGGCGTTCGCTGCGGCCCTGCTGGCAATCACGCCACGCCTGCTCCAGCGCGGCAACCGGGCCGTCGTTCAACGCGGCCGGCCCCAGGGTCGTGAGGTAATCGAGGTCTTGTACGCTGAAGGCCAGGCTCATCCGATGCGTCCATGTTCATGTTTTTGACATGTCAGTATAGGCATGTCATCAAAATGAACATATTTTGTTTAATCGATTTTAAAAACACAATAAAATCAATGCGTTATCAATTGGCACAGCCTTTGCTCCCTCCTCTTTGCCCATCAGGATCGTCCTGAGGTCAACAATAAGAAGGGGTTACCACATGAGTACACAGAACATCCGCCTGGGCCTGATCGGTGCCGGTCGCATGGGCAGCTTCCACGGCCTGACTGCGGCGCGGCATATTGCCGGTGCCCGCCTGACAGCGATCGCCGACCCCACCCCCGGTCAGGCCGCGCGCTTGGCCGCTGAGCTGGGCGTGGACAAGGTCTACACCGACCCACAACAGTTGATCGACGACCCGGACATCGACGGCGTCATCATCGCCGCCCCTGCCCGCAGCCATGCCGAGCTGGTGATCAGCGCCGCCCGCGCCGGCAAGGGGATCTTCTGCGAAAAACCCATGGCCATCACCCTCGATGAAGCCGACCGCGCCATCGCCGCCGCCGCCGATGCCCGCGTTCCGTTGCAGGTCGGCTTCAACCGGCGCTTCGCCAAGAGCTTCCGCACGGCCCACCAAGATGTGCTGGCCGGGCGTATCGGTACACCGCAATTGCTGCGTTCGCTCACCCGCGACCCGGCGCTGAACAACCCGGCCGCGTCGCCACAATGGGTGATCTTCCTGGAAACCCTGATCCACGACTTTGACACCCTGCGCTACCTCAACCCCGGCGCCGAGGCGGTGCAGGTCCACGTGATGGCCGACGCGCTGATCGCCCCGGACTACAAAAGCAAAGGCTTGCTCGACACCGCCGTGGTCACGATCCGCTTCGACAACGGTGCGATTGCCACCGCCGAGGCGAATTTCCAGGCCGTGTATGGCTACGATGTGCGTGGTGAAGTGTTCGGCAGCGCCGGCATGCTCACCATGGGCGGCGTGCAGGAGTCCGACCTGGTGCGCTACCTGGCACCGGGCATCCAGGCCGACACTCAGCGCCTGGACACCGACCTGCTGCGCGACGCCTACGTCGCCGAGCTCAACCACTTTGTCGATTGCCTGCGCAGCGGCGCCAAGCCCTTGGCCAGCGGCGAAGATGCGCGAGCGGCGCTGGCGATTGCGCGCGCCTGCATCGAGTCCTATGAGCAAGGTCAGGCGGTGACCCTGTGATCCCGTTCAAGCTGGCGATCAGTGCCGAGATGGTATTTCTCGACCTGCCCTTCGTCGAACGCGTCAAACGCATTCATGCACTGGGTTTTTGCGCCGAAATCTGGAGCTGGACCGACAAGGACATCAACGCCCTCGCCGCCACTGGCGCCGATTTCACCTCGATGACCGGCTATATCAGCGGCACCCTCACCGACCCCGACGGCATCCGCCGCTTGCTCGACAGCGCCCGCGAATCCTTAAGTGTTGCCGAGCGGCTCAACTGCCCCAGCCTCAACCTGCACGGCACCGGCCTGGGTGACGACGGCCTGCCGGTGCAGCCCGTCAGCCAGACCACCGGACGCATGTGGTTGAGCGCCTGCAAGACCCTGGAGAAAATCGCGCGACTGGGGGAAGACGCCGGCCGCGTATTCCTGCTGGAAAACCTCAACACCGCGGTCGACCACCCCGGCACCCCGTTCGCCCGCGCCGACGACACCCTGGCGTTGATCGAAGCCGTGGGCAGCCCGCACCTGAAAATGAACCTGGACCTGTACCACGCGCAGATCGGCGAGGGAAACCTCATCGAACTGATCCAGCGCGCGGGCCCTGCCATTGGTGAAATCCAGGTGGCCGATGTACCGGGGCGCAAAGAACCCGGTACCGGCGAAATCCATTACCCGACCATCGCCAGGGCCTTGCATCGCATCGGCTACAACGGCGTGGTCGGCCTGGAAGGCTGGGCCAGTGGCGACAGCGAACTGGCCCTGGCGCGTTTCCGCCAAGCGTTCACCCTATAACAACAAAAGGAACACCCCCATGCCTCGCTATTCATTGCTCGTTGCCACTCTGTTACTGCTGTTCAGCCAATGGACCTTCGCCGGTTATCACATCGGCGTCAGCATCGCCAAGGTCGACGATAACTTCATGACTTACGTGCGCACCGGCCTGGAAGCCGCCGCCAAGCAGCAGGATGTACAGATCCAGTTCGAAGATGCCCAGGGCGACGTGGTGCGCCAACTCAACCAGGTCGAGGGTTTTCTCAACCAGAAGGTCGACGCGGTGATCGTGCTGCCGGTGGACACCTCCGCCACCGCCAACATGACTCGCGCCGCAGTCGCCGCCAAGACGCCGCTGGTGTACGTCAACCGCCATCCGGATGAACGCACGCTGCCCAAGGGCGTGGTCACCGTGGCCTCCAATGACATCGAGGCCGGGCAGTTGCAGATGCGCTACCTCGCCGAAAAGCTTGGCGGCAAGGGCAATGTGGCGATCATCATGGGCGACCTTGCGCAGAACGCCACCCACGACCGCACCGAAGGCGCCAAACAGGTGCTCAAGGACTTTCCGGGGATCAAAGTAGTGGAGCAGCAAAGCGCCGAATGGCAACGCAGCAAAGGCATGGACCTGACCAGCAACTGGCTGCTGGCGGGGGCGCAGTTCGATGCAATCATTGCCAACAACGACGAAATGGCCATTGGCGCGGCCATGGCCTTGCAGCAATCCGGCAGGGCCAAGGGCGAAGTGGCGATTGTCGGTATCGATGGCCTGCCCGATGGTCTGGCGGCGGTCAAACGCGGGATGCTGGCGGCGTCGGTATTCCAGGATCCCAAGGCCCAGGCCACCCAAGCGGTGGCGTCGGCGATTAGGATGATCAAGGGTGAACCGATCGAAGCCGAAGTTTGGGTACCGTTCGAGCTGATCAAGCCCGAACAGGTGGCGGTGTTCGAGCAACGCTACAAATAAACGGGTATACACCGCTCCAAATGTGGGAGGGGGGGCAAGCCCCCTCCCACACTTGAATCTCAGTCAGTCCAGATCACTCGCGTCATGCCGCTCGGCCAACTGCTCTGAAAGCTCGCCCGACACCCGGTTAACCCGGCGCCCCCGCTGCACCGCCGGTCGCGCGTCAATCGCATCCGCCCAGCGCTGCACATGTGTGTACTCATGCACCGATAAAAATTCCGCCGCGCCATACAAGCGGCCTTTGACCAAGCCACCGTACCAAGGCCAGATGGCGATGTCGGCGATGGTGTATTCGTCACCGGCGATGTATTCGCTGACTGCCAGACGCTTGTCCAGCACATCCAACTGGCGCTTGGTCTCCATGGCAAAACGGTTGATCGGGTACTCCATCTTGCTCGGCGCATAGGCGTAGAAATGCCCGAAACCACCGCCCAGGTACGGCGCGCTACCCATCTGCCAGAACAGCCACGACAAACACTCCGCACGTGCGGCCGGTTCCTTGGGAAAGAACGCGCCGAATTTCTCGGCCAGATATTGCAGGATCGCGCCGGACTCAAACACGCGAATCGGCGTGGCGCCGCTGTGATCCATCAAGGCGGGGATCTTCGAGTTGGGGTTGACCGCCACGAAGCCACTGCCGAACTGGTCGCCGTCGCCGATCTTGATCAGCCAGGCGTCGTATTCAGCGCCCGCGTGGCCCAGGGCGAGCAGTTCTTCGAGGAGGATGGTGACCTTCTGCCCATTGGGCGTGGCCAGGGAATAAAGTTGCAACGGGTGCTTGCCCACCGGCAGCGCCTTGTCGTGGGTGGCGCCGGCGATGGGCCGGTTGATGCTGGCGAAGGTGCCGCCGCTTTCGGTGTCCCACGTCCAGACGGCGGGAGGTACGTACTCGGTCATGCTCACTGCTCCTGAGGCGATCAACGAAGCGCTCCAGACTAAACCAAAGACTCGCTGTGCGGGAGCCCGCTGAATCAGCACCGCTCCCACACTCGATTGCAGGGTCTGGAAAGTCGCGCGCTACACCCAGCCGCCGTCGACGATAAAATTCTGCGCCGAACACATCGCCGAGGCATCCGAGGCCAGAAACAACGCCATATTGGCGATATGTTCCGGCATGACACTGCCGGGCATGCACTGGCTGCGGGCGATCAGCTCCTTGGCCGCATCATCTACCCACATGGCCAGTTGTTTTTCGGTCATCACCCAACCGGGCACCAGCGTATTGACGCGGATATGGTGAGGCCCCAGCTCCCGTGCCAGGCCGCGGGTCATGCCGTGCGCGGCGGCCTTGCTGGCGGCGTACACCGGGTAACCGGCGGAGGCCATCATCCAGCCGACCGAACCCAGGTTGATGATCGAGCCGCCGCCGGCGCCTTTCATCATGGGCACCACCGCCTTGGCGGCAAAAAATGCGTGCTTGAGGTTGACCGCAATCAGCTGGTCGAACATCTGCGAGTCAACGTCTTCCAAGGTGTGGCGCACGTCGTTCGCCGCGTTGTTGACCAACACCGTGATCGGCCCCAGCGACTGCTCAAACCGCGTGATTGCCGCCCGAAAGCCAATTTCGTCGGTGATGTCGCAGCATACGAATTCCACCGTACGCCCCTGTGAACTCAACAGCGCCGCCAGGCGTTCGCCCTGGCTCTGTGCGCGGTCCACAAAGGCCACCTTGGCGCCTTGTGCGGCAAAGGCGCGCACCATGAATTCACCGATACCCGAGGCGCCCCCGGAGATCAGTACGGTCTTGCCTTCAAGGTCGGGATAAACAGCCTGTGCAGTACTCATATAACGGTGCCTCGATCAATTAGTCTTATTTTATTTTACGAAATCGGCGTTTAAGGCTATAAATTCGCTGTCACACCGACAAAATATCGCTATTAGTAGAACTATTCCACTCAAAACAACAAAAGGAAGTTCGACCATGAAGCACCCTCGATACCTGCTCTCGGGCCTTGCCATGTCCATGCTGATCGCCAGCGGCGGCGCCCAGGCGGCAGGGCTCAGCAGCGAGCACAAGCCTTTCGGTAAAACCAACGACGGCACGCCCGTCGAACAGTACATCTTGCGCAACAGCCATGGCATGCAAGCCACCGTCATCACCTACGGCGGCGTACTGCAGTCGCTGAAGGTGCCGGACAAACACGGCAAGGTCGACGATGTGGTACTCGGCTTCGACGACGTACAGGGCTACCAGGCCGGTACGGCGTTTTTCGGCGCGACCATCGGGCGCTTCGGCAATCGCCTGGCTGGCGGCGCCTTTGAGCTCGACGGCAAACGCTTCCAGGTGCCGCTCAACGACGGCCCCAACGCATTGCATGGCGGCGCGCAGGGCTTCGACAAGCATGTATGGAAAGCCGAGCCGGTCAAGGGCAAGGACTCGGTTGGGGTCACCCTCACCTACTTGTCCAAGGACGGTGAGATGGGCTTCCCCGGCAACCTGAAAACCGAGGTCACCTACAGCCTCAACGACAAGAACGAACTGCACATCGACTACAAGGCCACCACCGACAAACCCACGGTGCTCAACCTGACCAACCACAGCTACTTCAACCTGGCCGGCGCGGGCAATGGCGACATCCTCAAACAGGTTGCCACCTTGCATGCCAGCCACTACACGCCGGTCAATGCGACGCTGATTCCTACCGGCGAACTCGCCCCCGTCAAGGGCACGCCGATGGATTTCCTCAAGCCCACGCCGATCGGCCAGCACATCAAGGACGATCATCCGCAGCTCAAATTCGCCGAACCGAAGCAAGGCGGGTTTGACTTCAACTGGGCGCTGGACACCAAGGGCGACGTGAAAAAGCTGGCCGCCGAAGTGCATGACCCGGAGTCCGGCCGGCGCTTGCAGCTCTACACCAGCGAACCGGGGGTGCAGTTTTATACCAGCAACTTCCTCGATGGTTCGGTGAAGGGCAAAGCAGGCAAGACTTACCTGCACTGGAGTGGGTTTACGCTGGAGACCCAGCACTATCCGGATGCGCCTAACCAGCCCAGCTTTGCATCAACTCGCTTGAACCCAGGGCAGACCTACACCCAGAACACCGTCTTCAAGTTCAGCGCCGAGTAAAACTGTGGGAGGGGGCTTGCTCCCTCCCACCTTTGCCCCTCACAGGGCTTTTGATCAGCGTTGTTTCATACGGTCGATGACCACCGCCAGCAACAGGATCGAACCACGGATCACGTACTGATAGAACGTGTCGATGTTCTTCAGGTTCATCGCGTTCTCGATGATCGCCAGGATCAGTACCCCGGCAATCACATGGCGGATCATACCGACCCCGCCGCTCAACGACACACCGCCCAGCACGCACGCCGAGATCACCGTCAGCTCGAAGCCCTGGCCGATCATCGGCTGGCCCGAGGTCATGCGCGACGCGAGGATCACCCCGGCCAGCGCGCCGATCAGACCGTGCACGGCAAAGATCAGGATCTTGGTGCGATCAACGTTGACCCCCGCCAGCAATGCTGCTTCCGGGTTGCCGCCGATGGCCATGGTGTTGCGCCCGTAGGTCGTGTAGTTGAGCAGCCAACCGAAGAACAGGAAGCACAGGATGGTGATCAGGATCGGCACCGGCACGCCGAACAACTGGCCGTTGCCGAAGATGAAGAACTGGTCCTGGGACACGCCCACTGCCTTGCCGTCGGCAAAAATGTAAGCCAGGCCGCGCACGATCTGCATGGTCGCCAGGGTGGTGATCAGCGCATTGACCCGCAGCTTGGCAATGACGATGCCGTTGATCAACCCGACGATCAGGCCCATCCCCAGCGCCGCGCCGATGCCGAGCATGACGCTGTCGGTATCGCGCATGACAATGGCCGCGACCACGCCGGCGCAGGCGATCACCGAGCCCACCGACAAGTCGAAATGCCCCGATGCCAGGCAAAACAGCATGGTGCACGCCGCGATGCCCACGGTGGACACCGCCAGGCCCAGCCCGCGCATGTTCAGCGGCGAAAGGAAGTTATCGATCAGCAAGGCGCACAGCACAAAAATGCCCACCGCCGCCAGCAGCATCGCCCAGTTGTCGAGCAGCGCGCGCATATCCAGGGGTTTGCGTGCGGTTGGCAACGCGTTGTTTTGAGTGGTCATGGTCTTCTCTCAGTTCGTCACGCGGCGCGGCAAGGCCAGCTGCAGCAGGTTGGATTCAGTGGCGTGCGCGCGCAGTTGTTCGCCGCGCATGGCGCCTTCGCACAGCACCAGGATGCGGTCGGAAATGCCCATGACTTCCATCAGGTCGCTGGACACCACGATCACCGCGATGCCTTGGGCTGCGAGGTTGTGAATGATCTGGTAGATCTCGGCCTTAGCGCCGATATCGATGCCCCGCGTCGGTTCGTCGAGCAGCAGCACTTTCATCGGCATCGACAGCCAGCGGCCGAGAATGGCCTTCTGCTGGTTGCCGCCGGAGAGGTACATGATTTTCTGCGCGGCGTTCGGGGTCTTGACCTTCATGGCCTTGATTTGATGCTCGGCGTTGCCCTTCTCCCAACCGTCGCGCAGCAGCCAGCCGAAGGTGGAATGGGCGCCCCGCGCGCTGATGTTGATGTTCTCGGCCACGCTCGACAGCGGAATGATGCCTTCCTTTTTACGGTCTTCCGGGCACAGCAATACGCCGGCGGCAATGGCGTCGCGGGGCGAGCGCAACTGCAGTTTTTCGCCGCACAGTTGCAGGCTGCCGGCACTCGCGCGTTCCAGGCCGCTGAGCAGGCGGAACAGCTCGGTGCGCCCTGCCCCCACCAGCCCGAACAGGCCAAGGATCTCGCCTTTGCGCACCGCGAAACTCACCGGCTCACGCAGGCCAGGACCGAGCAAGCCGTCGACCTTGAGCGCTACCTCGCCATGCTCGCGCGGGCGGTAATCGTAGATGTCCTGAATGTCGCGACCGACCATGCAGGTCACCAACTGGTCGTGGGTCAGCGTGCTCATGTCATCGAAGGTGCGCACGTAACGGCCGTCCTTGAACACCGTCACCGCGTTGCAGATGCGGAAGACTTCTTCCATGCGGTGCGACACATACAGCACCACTTTGCCCTCGTCGCGCAGGCGCGTGATGATCGCCATCAAACGGTCGATCTCGCGCGCCGAGAGGCTGCTGGTGGGTTCATCGAAGGCAATCACATGGGCGCCACGGGACAGCGCCTTGGCGATTTCCACCAACTGGCGCTGGCCGAGGGACAAACGCCCGAGCTTCTCGTCCGGGTCGATTTCATCGGCCAGGCCCTTGAGGCAGGCCAGCGCCTGCTTACGCAGCTGGCCGCGGTTGACCACGCCCAAACGCGTCGGCAAATGCCCCAGGAACAGGTTCTCGGCCACGCTCATTTCCGGCACCAGGTGCAACTCCTGGTGGATCACCGCCACGCCGCTGGCGATGCTGTCGGCGGCGCATTTGAAGGCCATGGTCTGCTCGCCGATCTGCACCGTGCCGCTGCTGGGAATGTAGGCACCGCCGAGTATCTTCAGCAGCGTCGATTTGCCGGCGCCGTTCTCGCCCATCAAGGCGTGCACCTGCCCTGGGTGGGCGGTGAAACAGATGCCGTCCAGCGCCTTGACGCCGGGAAAGGTTTTGCCGATACCGTCAAACCGCAGGGCCGCAGCAGTCATTTCCACAGCCCGATTTTGGTCAGTTCTTCCTTGAAGTTCTCGCGGGTGATCAGGGTCACTTCGTCCATGGCGGTGTACTTAGGCGGCTCGGTGCCTTTGGTCACCCACTCGTACATCATCTCGGCGGTTTTGTAGCCTTCGATGTGCGGGCTGGGCAGCATCGAGCCGAAGAAGCCGCTGTTGGCTTTCTTCAGTTCGCCGATGGCGTCGGTGCCGTTGATACCGATGCCGATCACGTTGGCGGCGGCAAAACCGGCGCTTTCAGTGGCGCGCACGCCACCGAGCACGGTGTTGTCGTTCATGCCGCCGATGATCAGGTTTTTCGCGCCACGGGGCAGTTTGACCAGGGCCGAGTTGGTGGCGTCCATGCTGCCGGGAACGTCGAGGGTTTTCAGCGGGGCGGTGAGGATGTGGTCCTTGGGAATGCCGGCCTCTTCCAGGGATTTGATCGAGCCGTCGGTGCGCTTCTTGCCAGTGTCGAGTTCATTGAAGGTGTTGACCACGGCATAGGTCTCCTTCCAGTCCCACCCGCGTTTTTTCGCTTCGGCGGCCATCGCGGCGCCCTGCTTCTGGCCCACTTCGAAGGCGGCCATGCCCAGGTACGGCACGTCTTCCATGAAATTGCCCTTGGCATCGACGAAGCGGTCATCCACGGCGATCACTTTCATGTCGTTGAGCTTGGCCTTGGCCACGATGGCCGGGCCCAGGGACACGTCCGGCGGGCAAATCACGAAGCCCTTGGCGCCGTTGGCGGCCAGGCTGTCGATGGCCGAAAGGGTTTTTTCGCCATCGGGCACGGCGATTTTGATGAGTTTGAAACCCTTGTCCTGAGCGGCTTTTTCGGCAAAGGCCCATTCGGTCTGGAACCACGGCTCCTCGGCCTGCTTGACCAGGAAACCGATCTTCACTTCTTCAGCGGATGCGAGGCTGCTGAGGCTGCTTAAAGCAACGGCGGCAGCAAGGACGCGTAGAGCCTTTTTCATGAACGACACCTCTTGTTGTTGTTTTTCGAGTTTTTGGAGTTAACCGGCAAAGCGATGGCAAGGCTTGCCGGGTACATCAACATCAATGGCCAGCACGGCACCGTCCAAGGGGTGAGCCAAGGGGCTGGCCGCGCTGGTGATAAACAGGGTGGTGAGGTTGGGCCCACCGAACACGCAACTGGTGGGGCGGCTGACCGGCAGTTCGATGATGCGATCCACCTCGCCCGCAGGCGTCAGGCGCAGCAGGCAACTGCCATCCCAGCGGGCGTTCCAGATAAAGCCCTCGGCGTCCATGGCCGAGCCATCCGGGCCGCCGCGCGTGTGCGGCCCAAACCACACCCGTGGCGGTGCGAGCTGGCCATCGGCGTGGATCGAATACTGATAGAGCGTGCCGTCCAGGCTGTCACCGAAATGCACCTGGCTGCCCTCCTCGTTCCACAGCAAGGTGTTGGGAATGCCCAGGCCTTGCAGCAACGGCGTGACCCGCGCATCGGCATCGATACGGAACAGGCCGCCGGAGCGCCGGGTAATCGGCAGGTCTTCACCCTCCTCGCCAATGTTGTTCTGCATGGTGCCCAGCCACAGGCGCCCCTGGGCATCGCAGCGTGCTTCATTGCCACGGTTGCCCGGTTGCGGGTCGGCCACGCAGAGCAGGGTCAAGGCTTCGGTCGCCAGGTCCAGCCGATAGACGCCGCTGCTCAGGGTCACCAGTGCATCGCCGCGTTCACACGGGATAAACGCCGAGACATGCTCGGGCAACTGCCAGATGCGCAATTGCCCGCCCATCAGGCGCAGCGCTTGTTTACCGGCGATATTGACCCAATACAGCGCCTGGGTCGGCACGTCCCAGAACGGCCCTTCGCCCAACTGTGCACGGTGTGCAGTGACCGCATTCCACAACATGAAACCTCCGGGTTCCTTACAGCGACTCGCGCGATGGCGTGCCGTCCACCAGGCGCTGGATACGCAGCGGGTTGGCGTTTTTCAACGCGTCGGGCAGCAGGCTATCAGGGTAATTCTGGAAGCACACCGGACGCAGGAACCGGTCGATGGCCAAGGTGCCGACCGAGGTGCCACGGGCATCGGACGTCGCCGGGTACGGGCCGCCATGCACCATCGAATCGCACACTTCGACGCCGGTCGGGTAGCCGTTGAGCAGGATGCGCCCGACTTTCTGCTCCAGCAGCGGCGTGAGTTCGGCGAACTGCTGAAAATCCGCCGGCTCGCCGATGACCGTCGCGGTGAGCTGACCGTGCAGGCCGTGCAAGGCGGCGCTCAGTTGAGCCTGGTCGGCCACTTCGACAAACACCGTGGTGGGGCCGAACACTTCTTCCTGCAGAGCCTCATCGCCGTTGATCAGCAAGCTGACATCGGCTTTGAACAGTTGTGGCTGCGCCTGGTTGCCGGACTGGGCATTGCCCGCCAGGTGCTGGATGCCAGGGTGCGCCAGCAGTTTTGCCAGGCCCTTGCCGTAGCTGCTCAAGGTGCCGGCGTTGAGCATGGTCTGCGCCGGTTGCGCGCCAATCAGTTGCGCCACCTGTTGGGTGAACGCGGTGAATGCCGGCGAGGCGATGCCGATCACCAGGCCTGGGTTAGTGCAGAACTGACCGCAGCCTTGCACCACCGAAGCGGTCAGGTCGCGGGCGACGGTTTCGGCGCGGGCGTGCAGGGCCTGGGGCAACACGATCACCGGGTTGATGCTCGACATCTCGGCAAACACCGGGATCGGCTGCGGGCGTGCCGCCGCCATATCGCACAGGGCACGACCGCCTTTGAGCGAACCGGTAAAGCCCACTGCCTGGATCGCCGGGTGCTTGACCAGCGCCTCACCGACGCCGCCGCCGAAGATCATATTGAACACACCGGCCGGCATCTCAGTGGCTTCTGCTGCGCGAATGATCGCGTTGGCGACCTGCTCAGCCGTGGCCATGTGACCGCTGTGGGCCTTGAACACCACCGGGCAACCGGCCGCCAGCGCAGCGGCGGTGTCGCCGCCGGCGGTGGAAAACGCCAGGGGGAAGTTGCTGGCCCCGAACACGGCGACCGGGCCGAGGCCGATGCGGTATTGGCGCAGGTCCGGGCGCGGCAGTGGCTGACGATCCGGCAGCGCCCTGTCGATACGCGCACCGTAGAAATCACCGCGACGCAGCACCGTGGCAAACAAACGCATCTGGCCGCTGGTGCGCCCGCGCTCGCCTTTGATACGCGCAGCCGGCAGTGCGGTCTCGCGGCACACCAGCTCGACAAAATTGTCGCTCAGCGCATCCAGCTCATCGGCGATGGCGTCCAGGAACTGCGCGCGGCGCGCGGCACTCAGGGCGCGATAGGCCGGGTAAGCCTGCGCGGCGGCCTGGGCGGCGGCGTCGACTTCCTGCGCGGTGGCCTGGTAGAAATCCTGGGGCAAGGCTTGGCCCGTGGTGGCATCGACGCTTTGCAGCTTGACGCTACCGTTGGCGCTGCGCTGGCCGCCGATGAAATTGTGGCCGAGGAACTGGGTCATGGTGGTCTCCTTTAAAGGGTGATGACGTTGCCGGGTTCGAATGCCGCATCAACGCTGCCGACACTGTTGACCAGCGGCGCGCCGAACTCGGCCTGGCTGATCTCGAACACGTCGCCCGGCTGGGTACGTATACCGTCGGCAAATGACAGCGTGGCGGTGCCGAAAAAGTGGATGTGCACATCGCCCGGCTTGAGGAACTGGCTGTATTTGAAGTGGTGGTATTCGAGATTTTCCAGGCTGTGGCACATATTGGCCTCGCCGCTGAGGAATTCGTTCCGCCAGATTTCCTCGCCGTTGCGCAGGATACGGCTGGTGCCGGCCAGGTGCGACGGCAGTTCGCCCACGCGCAGTTCCGGACCATAGCTGCAACTGCGCAGTTTGGAATGAGCCAGGTACAAGTAGTTCTTGCGCTCCATCACGTGGTCGGAAAACTCGTTGCCCACCGCAAAGCCCAGGCGATAGGGCTTGGCGTCGTGACCGATCACATAGAGGCCGCCGATCTCCGGCTCTTCACCGGCGTCTTCGGCAAATGGCGGCACCGGGAACGCCTGGCCGGGACGCACGACGATGCTGCCGTCGCCCTTGTAGAACCACTCCGGTTGCACACCGGCCTGGCCGGCGGCGGGTTTGCCACCCTCCACGCCCCATTTGAAGATGCGCATGGTGTCGGTCATGGCGCTGTCGTCGCCGGCCTGCTGGTGCATCTTGTCCCGCGCCGAGGCACTGCCCAGATGGGTGAGGCCGGTGCCGCTGATCAGCATATGAGCGGGGTCCGGATGGTCCAGCGGCGGCAGAATTTTCTGCTCGGCCAGCAAGGCTGCGTAGTCATGGCTGGCGCCCAACCCGAGGCTTTCGACCTGCTGTTGCAGCTTGATGCCCGCTTCGATGGCGGCCAGCGCCAGTTCACGCACGCTTTGCGCACCCAGCACTTCGCGCAATTGGCTGCCGTCTACGACGCCGACACGACGCTGGCCATTATTGAGTTCGAACTGCACTAAACGCATGAAGGTTCTCCAAAAATTAAGTACGTGTGGCGCCACGGGCGCTGGCGGCGAATTGGTCGGCCGGCAGTACATGCTTGCGCTCAAGCACGCGATAGACCACGCCGGTCAGCACCAGCCCGAACACCATCACCGTCGACAGAAAGTACAGGCCCGAGGCCAGATTGCCGGTGTATTCCTTGAGCGCGCCGATCACGAACGGACCGATATAACCGCCGAGGTTGCCCACCGAGTTGATCAACGCAATGCCCGCCGCCGCACTGGCGCCGGCGAAGAAACGCCCCGGCAAGGTCCAGAACACCGCCGTGCAGGAAAACAGCGCGAACGCCGCCAGGCACAGCGCCGCCATTTGCAGCACCGGCGCGCTCAGCCAGGCGCTGCAGAACAGCCCGATGGCGCCCAGCACATAGAGCACGGCGAGGTGGCCGTAGCGGTCGTTCAAACGGTCGGAACTGCGCGGGATGATCAGCAGGCCAATGATGCCGAAGATGTACGGCACGGCGGAGATGAAACCGGTGGTGAGGTCGCTGCCGCCGAACTGCTTGATCAGGGTCGGCAACCACAGGCCCAGGCCGTAGATGCTCAGGGTCACCGGCAGGTAAAACAGCGCCAGCAACAGCACGCGCTTGTCTTTGAGCGCATGCAACGGGTTGCCGTGGCGGGTCTGGCCGTAGGCTTGCAGGTCTTTGTTCAGCTCACCAGTCAACCAGGCCTTTTCGGCGTCGTTCATCCACTTGACTTGTTTCGGGCCGTCCGGCAGGTAACGCAGCACCGGCCAGGTCAGCAGGATCGCCGGCGTACCGATCACGATGAACAGCCACTGCCAGCCGTGCAGGCCGAAGATGCCGTCCATGCCCAGCAGGCCGCCCGAGACGGGGCCGGTGATCATCATCGCGATCGGCTGGGAGAGAATAAACAGCCCCAGGATTTTGCCGCGATGGCGCACCGGGAACCATTGGGTGATGTAGTACAGCACGCCCGGAAAGAACCCGGCTTCAGCCGCGCCGAGCAAAAAGCGCATCACATAGAAGCTGTGCGGCCCCTGCACAAAGGCCATGCCGATGGTAATGGCGCCCCAGGTGATCATGATGCGCGCGAACCAGCGCCGCGCGCCGAAGCGGTCGAGCATCAGGTTGCTGGGGATCTCGAACAGGAAATAACCAATGAAGAACAACCCCGCGCCCAGGCCGTAGGCCGCGTCCCCGATGCCGACGTCGGCACCCATGTGCAACTTGGCGAAGCCCACGGCGGAACGGTCCACGTAGGCAATCAAGTACAGCAGGATCAGGAAGGGAATCAGTTTCAGCGTGATGCGCCGGATAAGCCGCAATTCCTCGCTCATGGGGGTCGATCTCCGATTGTTGTTCTTATAGGAATCGGGAACGCCTCTCGCGGAAATCCGCCAGGGTCGTGCCTCAGTTGAGATCGACTATATAGTAGTACTATTTGCGAAACAACTCTTCCAAATGGAAGAATTTGCGCTTATGTTTAGCCGCAGAGAGAACATATAGTCATACAATAAGAGAATCGATCATGTCTGATAAAAAGCCCGGCCTACGCTCCGCCCAGTGGTTTGGTACCGCCGACAAGAACGGCTTCATGTACCGCAGCTGGATGAAGAACCAGGGCATTGCCGATCACCAGTTCCATGGCAAGCCGATCATCGGCATCTGCAACACGTGGTCGGAGCTGACCCCGTGCAACGCGCATTTCCGCCAGATTGCCGAGCACGTCAAACGCGGCGTGATCGAGGCCGGCGGTTTTCCGGTGGAATTCCCGGTGTTCTCCAACGGCGAATCCAACCTGCGCCCCACCGCCATGCTGACGCGTAACCTGGCGAGCATGGATGTGGAAGAGGCCATTCGCGGCAACCCGATCGATGGCGTGGTACTGCTGACCGGCTGCGACAAAACCACCCCGGCCCTGCTGATGGGCGCCGCCAGTTGCGACGTGCCGGCGATTGTGGTCACCGGCGGGCCGATGCTCAATGGCAAGCACAAGGGCCAGGACATCGGCTCGGGCACCGTGGTGTGGCAGCTCAGCGAACAAGTGAAGGCCGGCACCATTACCCTGGATGATTTCCTTGCGGCAGAGGGCGGCATGTCGCGCTCGGCGGGCACCTGCAACACCATGGGCACCGCGTCGACCATGGCCTGCATGGCCGAGGCGCTCGGCACCTCGTTGCCGCACAACGCGGCGATCCCGGCGGTGGATGCGCGGCGTTATGTGTTGGCGCACATGTCCGGCATGCGCGCGGTGGAGATGGTGCGCGAAGACTTGAAGCTGTCGAAGATCCTGACTAAAGAAGCGTTTGAAAACGCGATTCGCGTGAACGCCGCCATCGGCGGTTCGACCAACGCGGTGATCCATTTGAAAGCCATCGCCGGGCGCATCGGCGTGGAATTGGACCTGGACGATTGGACCCGCATCGGCCGCGGCATGCCCACCATCGTCGACCTGCAGCCGTCGGGGCGTTTCCTGATGGAAGAGTTCTACTACGCCGGCGGCCTGCCCGCCGTGCTGCGCCGCCTCGGCGAAGCCAACCTGATCCCGCACCCGAACGCCTTGACCGTCAACGGCAAGACCCTGGGCGAGAACACCAAGGACTCGCCGATCTACGGCCAGGACGAAGTGATCCGCACCCTCGACAACCCGATTCGCGCCGACGGCGGCATTTGTGTGCTGCGCGGCAACCTGGCCCCACTGGGTGCAGTGCTCAAGCCGTCGGCGGCCAGCCCTGAGCTGATGCAGCATCGTGGCCGCGCGGTGGTGTTCGAGAACTTCGACATGTACAAGGCACGCATCAACGACCCGGAGCTGGACGTGGACGCCAACTCGATCCTGGTCATGAAAAACTGCGGGCCCAAGGGTTACCCGGGCATGGCTGAAGTCGGCAACATGGGCCTGCCGGCCAAGCTGCTGGCCCAGGGCGTGACCGATATGGTGCGCATCTCCGATGCACGCATGAGCGGCACGGCATACGGCACCGTGGTGTTGCACGTGGCACCGGAAGCCGCCGCGGGCGGGCCGTTGGCCACGGTCAAGGAAGGCGACTGGATCGAGCTGGACTGCGCCAATGGCCGCTTGCACCTGGACATCCCCGACGCAGAGCTGGCGGCGCGCATGGCTGACCTGGCGCCACCGCAGAACCTGATCGTCGGCGGCTACCGCCAGCTGTACATCGACCATGTGCTGCAGGCCGACCAGGGCTGCGACTTTGACTTCCTGGTAGGGTGCCGTGGGGCTGAAGTCCCGCGTCATTCCCACTAATTGGGATGCTATGATGCCGCGAATTTAAGCCAGAGCATCCCGCCCGTTATGGATCACCAGCCGCCCAAGCCGCGCAAGAGCATGCATGCCCAGATCGTTCAGGACTTGGGCATGCACATCGTTTCCGGTCGCTTCAAGCCCGAAGAAAGGCTGCCCATGGAGGCCACGCTCTGCGAGGAGTACAAGGTCAGCCGCTCGGTGCTGCGCGAAGCCACGCGAGTGCTCAGCGCCAAGGGCCTGGTGTATTCCAAGCCCAGGGTGGGCGCGGTGGTGCGGCCGCGCTTGAAGTGGCACCTGCTCGACCCGGACGTGCTGTCCTGGCTGATGCAGTCCACGCCCCATAGCGAGTTCTTCAATACCCTGGCGGGTGTGCGGCGCATCCTCGAACCGGAAATCGCCGCCATGGCCGCGACCACGGCCACCGATGAAGACATCGCCATTATCGAGAAGGCCTACTGCGGCATGGAAACCGCGAAGACCCACGAAGACCTGCTACAGGCCGACCTGGACTTCCACCGCGCTATCGCCGACGCCACGCGCAACGATCTGCTCGCGTACATGTGCAACATGCTGTCGTTGCCGCTGCGCGAATCGATCAACATCACCAACCGGCGCCCGGACATTCAGGGCTTGAGCCTGCCCCGGCACAAGGCGATCCTCACCGCGATCCAAAACCGCGACGCACTGGGCGCGCGGCATGCCTCGCTGGTGCAGTTGGATGACACGCGAGTGGCGCTGGATACGGTGATGAATGTGTTGACGCCGCTTTAAAGCCACTGGAGAGCCAAATGTGGGAGGAGGCTTGCTCCCTCCCACATTTGGAGTTTCACCTATCTTGAGAGCGTGGGCCTGCCCACACGTCCCGCAAGCGCTTTAACGCAAGCCGTAGGCGTGAATGCCGACGTCGTAAAGGTGACTTTGCCTGGCCCAGAACACGCGGTCGCTGGCGCCGTCGAAGCCGCGGATGCCGTGTTCAGCACCGTCCAGCGCCAGACGTCTCCACGACTGGCCCCAGTTCGTGGAATAGAACACCGCCCCCGACGAGATGCTCGCCTTGCCCCACCAGTACAGCCAGCGCGGGGGTTGATGTTGGCTGTAGGTGCTGATCATCAGGCTGTTGCGCCCCACCCACAGTTTTTGGGCCACGGTGCTGGCGGCCAATGGCGAGAACACATTGGGCACCTCGCCCAAAGGTTGCCAGGCCAGGGTGGTGGTGTTCATTTCAGCGACCACGGCCTGCCCATCCGGGCCATGGTCGATCAGGCCAAGCACACGCCCCGCGCCATTGTTGGCAAGGTCGGTGATGTACAGGTCGTCTTCACGCTGGGCAGTGCCCGTCTGCCATTGCCCGTCCACGCGCGTCAGTTCCACGCGCGTGGTGACGCTGACGCTCACATTGCCACCCTTGTCATCGGGGGCGACGCCCCAGAAGCGCTGGGACACCCAGATGTAGGCGCGTCGGGCATCCAGTTGCAGCACGTGGGTCACCTGATCGTTCGAGTCGTGCCACTGCTTGATATCCGGGCGTTTGCGGCTCACGTATTCACGCCCTACCACCAGCGGATGTGGCGTCGCGATCAACGTACTGTGCAGGCCGCCATCGGCGGAGTAATACACCCCGGTCGATACACGGTTGGATTCATCCTCCATCTCATCGGGGAAGCTCCAGGCCCAGACCTCGTCCTTGCTGTAAAAGTACGGATCGAGCAGCATCAGCGCGCCCCCTATCGCGGGGAATAGTTCGCCGGCCAACAAGGTCCAGGTCTTGCCTTGGTCATCACTGGTGAACACCACCTGGCCATCGGCCCCGTTGGGCCGCTTGAGGTCGGTGAGCAGCAACACGCGCGCGCCATCGGCACTGGCCACCAGGGATGCGGCGCCGCTGAGCTGGGCCACTTGCTTGAACTGGCCGTCAGCCTCCAGCCGCGACACGATGGTGGTCTGGGGCTTGCTGCGCGAGAAATAGCCGAAATAGGTGTTTTGCTCTTGCGGCGCCTTCGGCGCCTTGCCGTAGAGCTGCTCGGTCAGGTTTACCGGCCCGGCGGACGGTTCGAAGGTGTGATATTCGTCGTCTACCAGCCCCACCAACCATGTGCCTTGAGCCGTCACCACCACGCCGGTTCCCCACTCGCCAAAATCACGTGGCGTCAGGCCCTGCAAGCCCCCCACCGCCTGCTGATCCGGGCTGGCGCCGCCGATTTCCAGCTTGGGGCCGGTGATAATCCACATGTACCACAGCGCAGCGCCGACCAGCAGCGCGACGACCAGGCGGGGGATAAGGATTGAACGAGGCATGGGATGTCCATCTCCGGGAAAATGGGCACGGTTTTCTCATCTATCGGGCAAGCGGTAAACGCTTATTTGAGGGAACGCGGGGTTTTCTGCCGAGACTGTGAGGTGGCGTGCAAACACCCGCGGATGATGCACGCCACCAGGCAGAATTACAGGGAGTAGGAGATACCCACCTGCACCGTGCGCGGCGCGCCGGGATAGGCGTAGATATTGCCGAAGGCGCCTTCTTCGTATTCACGATTGAACAGGTTCTTCACGTCCAGGTTCAGGCGTACTTGCTCGTTGACTTTGTAGTAGCTGAGGAGGTCGACGACGGTGTAGGCGTCCATGGAAAACGGAGTATTGGAAGTTTGCCCGACTCGTTCAGCGACATACTTGCCGCCGGCGCCCAGGCCAAGACCTTTAAGAGCGCCATCCTGGAACTCGTAAACGTTGAGCAAGCTGAAGCTGTTGCGCGGAATGTTTGCGAGACGAGAGCCAACACGGATTGAGTTGTCCTTGGTGACCTCAGCATCTACATAAGCGTAACCGCCTATTACACGCCATTCAGGCGTGATGTTGCCGGCGACGTTAAGGTCAAAGCCACGGCTGCGGACCTGACCTGCTGCGACCTTGGAGTTTTGATCCAGAGGGTCCGTGGTGAGTACATTTTTCTTATCGATCTGGTAGATCGCTGCGTCGACACTCAACTGACGGTCCAGCCCTTCCCATTTGATACCCATCTCATAGGACTTGCCTTTCTCCGGTTCGAACCCACTGCCCTCACGGCTGGCGCCGGTATTAGGCTTGAAGGAGCGCGCTGCATCAGCATAGACCGCAAGCGTATCGGTAAGGTCGTAGATCACACCCACGCGTGGGGTGACTGCGTTGTCACTAGCCTCCCAACTTTTAGCATCCGCCACATAGGTTTCATATTCGTGTTCAAAACGCTCAAAACGAGCGCCCGCCAATACTTTCAAACGCTCGGTCAGCGCCACCTGATCCTGAATGAACGCTGAGTAAGTCTTGAGGTTTTCTTTATCGTGGGTAGGGGTAAGCGTCAATGCCGGACGAGGCTTGCCGTAGACAGGATTGAAAATATCGGTTGTGTAAGGGTTAAGCGCCGGGTTGGAGCGCTGAATGATCGACTTGTAATCGTAATCTTCATACTCGATACCCGTCAGTAACGTGTGATCAAAACTGCCGGTGGAGAAATGACCGGTCAAATTGAGCTGATAATCCTTGTCCGTCCACTCTAGCTTGCGGTAGTTGAAGTTACGGCGGAGGGTCCGACCGTCGGCGGCTAAGGTGTTAGCTTCGATAGCATTGCCCTGTAATGTCCCATCCAACCACTGAAAACCACCACCCAAGGTCCAGTTGTCATTGAGCATATGCTCGAAGCGCAACTGCGCCATGTTGTTGTCGTTGTGCAACTTGCCTGCGTCCTTGTCGCCCCAGAACGTGTCGCGCGACGGCGTACCACGCTGGTTGGGGAAACGCGTCAAACCACGGTCCAGCGGGTGATTGTTGCGTATGAAATCACCCTCGAAGATCACCTTGGTCGCATCGGTGGCCTGCCAGGTGATCACCGGGGCTACGCCGTAGCGTTCGGTCTCGACGTGATCACGGAAGGTGTCGCCGCCCTCGCCCACCACGTTGAGGCGATAGGCCAGGCGGCCTTCTTCGTCCAGCGGGCCGGAGGCATCCAGGGTGCCGCGCTTCATGCCCTGGTCATTCAATTGGCTGCCAAGGGTCACAGTGCGTTCGGCCAGCGGCTGCTTGGACACCACATTGAAGGTGCCGCCGGGATCGCCACGGCCGTACAGCATGGTCGCCGGGCCGCGCAGCACTTCAAGGCGTTCGATGGTATTGGCGTCGGGCGTGGCCGGATAGCCGCGGTTTACGGGGAACCCATTGCGATAAAACTCGGCTGTGGTAAAGCCACGCACGGTGAAACTGGTAAGCCCCTGCCCGCCAAAGTTGTTGGCCCGGCCCACACCGCCAGCGTAATCCAGGGCGTCTTGCAGACGGGTCGCACCGATGTCCTCGACCACGTCCTTGGACACCACGCTGATCGACTGCGGGGTTTCATGAATCGAGGTATCGGTGCGCGTCGCACTCGCTGAACGCGTGGCGTGGTAGCCCTTGACCGGCCCCTGCGCCGTCTCGTAGTCCGCGGCGCCGGTCACGTTGGTCGCTTGCAGTTCGAGGCTGGCTTTTTCGGTGGGCGAAACCTCTGCCCAGGTAAAAGGCGAAAACGCCTGAAGCACGCAGATGGAAATCAGGGTACGACGCATGGATGTTGCACCTAGTGAATGAGCCAGATGGGGCGGCAAACCTGCCAAGAATTCGCGGCGCATGGTATATCAACGCATTCTTGTTTGATATCTATTCTCATTCGTTATTTTTTGGGTATCCGCTTTGTGACGTTCTCCCGCACCCGCGCGCCATCCAGGTACACACAATCCTTGCCATTACCCTTGGCGGTGTACAGGTTGCGGTCGGCACACTTGAGGACCGCCGACATGTCGGCACCCGCCGAGAAACGCGTCATGCCTGCACTGCAAGTGTAATGATGGGGCGGCGCGACGCTGCTGCGAATCGCCTGCAACAGGCGCAGTGCGAAATCGCCGGCAGCCCAAGGGTCATCCCCCAGCACCAACACACCGAACTCTTCGCCGCCGATCCTGCCGAAACTGTGGCTGCCTGGGGTGTTTTTGAGGCTGGCGGCCATGGCGCAGAGAATCCTGTCGCCAACATCGTGGCCGAACTGATCGTTTTTCAATTTGAAACTGTCGATATCCAACATCATGAACCAGCCGCCTTCATTGGCGGCGATCAACTTGGCGAAGCTCTCCATGAAAGCGCGCCGGTTGAGGATGGAGGTCAAGTAATCAGTCTGGGCCAATTCACGAAACTCACTTTCCACCAACAACACTGAGCGCAGGTTTTTCAAGTAGGAGAAGCTCAGGATGAAACCAATCGACACCGACGATAAGCAGAAAATGAACAGATAGGTCTGCGCACCCGGATAAAAACCCGCCGTGATGGTGGGCCACAGCACGGCCCACACCAATGCCGCGCAAAGCAGAAAATCCGCGACGGCGATAAAGAGGATGGCGCTGCTGATGACCACTGTCACCGCGAGCGGTAAGGCAAACACCTGCAGTTCAACGTTGGCGCTGATCACGTAGGCGAAGCCGGCGCAGAGCAGCACCGCGTAGACCACGCCCAATAGGCGCCACACCCGATAATTGACCGCCACGCGATGGCAGCCAAACACGATCAGCAAGCCCAGCGTGATCGCCATCAGGTCCAGCCCCCATATCACCGGGCTCGCCAGCAACACCCCCAACCAAGCGATGATTCCGAGCAATTCGGCCTGGGTGACTGCAGGCGATAACAAGCGCTGCATTCGCGGCCTGAGCTTCAAAATAGCCGGCATGATTTCCTTCCCTGTATTAGTTGCCTATGTACTATCGGCCTGGCTCAACTGAAGGCTGTGTAAGCACGTCGCAAACGAATACGCCATAAAGCGTCTGACCAAATAAATAAACGGCGGCAGCACTTCAAGTTGGGTCTTTGAATGAATCTTGAAATATCCCCGGTCCGCGCCCTCTTGTACCAAACGAATAACATGGGTTTTGGACACCGATAACTGCTCTGCGATTGCAAGATAGGAAGACGACCTGAAACTTGCACCCTGGTTATCCGGCGCACAGGCATCGTTATAAATCGCCAACATCAACATGTGCCCGGCATCGCGCTTTACCAGCCAATAACAGTCAGGCAGTAACAGATCGATGGTCGCGTTGTGCGTCAGCAGAACCGAAAAACCTTTGAAATAACGTGCCAGGTAAGTGCGGTCATCCAACCCCGCCATTTGCGCGACAACGGACTTTTCGGGGCACATCACGCCCAGTGGCTCCACCACGGACGCGAGCATCAGCCTGATCTCCCGGCAGGCCTGGGACGAAGGCCTGAATACCCGCAAGCGGCTGTCATCGGAATGGCCCGTGACCTTCATGAACCCCAGCGCCCGGAACAACAGGAAGATCGACTCCAAACTGTTTCCCGAACAGAACCCGCGCGTCATGCAAAATTCTTTGACCTCGGAGAGTAACGGCACGGGCTTGGAGAAATAAGTGCTCAACAGCGTAAAGGACACCATCAAACGGCTGAACTTTAACGCGGTCTTGTAAAAAAACGGTCTCTTTGAATAGGGCTCCAGCAACATTATGTAATGATTGCGCACGCACGCTTCAAACTTTTCATGACGCTCAAACGCTTGCGCCGAATGCTCCATTGCCAACTTCAACGAACTGCCACACATGAGAAAGAGCCCTGATCAAACAACTTGGATTCACTGATCTCAATTGCAGTACCGGTAATGGCTTTTTGCCTTGAGCGCAATCTATCGTAATTACGCCAACGGACAGCGTCGCTACCAAAATTGTTCCGAAAATGCCCGAGTGGCTTAACCCTTTCAGTGAGCCTTCGAACCTTCCCCCCAGCCCGGCGTCCGAGCTAAGGCACTGTTTGCTTACCGTTCACCGCGAGGTTGTCGTTTGAAAGCCGCCATCATCAAAAAATACCGTTTGATCATCAAGACCATGGGTTACGTAGGCTGGTCGCTGTTCTGGCTGCTGCTGTGGGATATCGCCGTCACGGTGGATTTCATGCTGTTTCTCAACGCCAAGGTCAACTTGCCGCTGATGCCGCTCACCTTGCTGGGTTCGGCGCTCATTGTGTTGATCAGTTTTCGCAACAGCAGTGCCTACAACCGCTGGTGGGAGGCGCGGACCTTGTGGGGCGCGATGGTCAACAACTCACGTAGCTTTGCGCGCCAGGTACTGACCCTGCTGGACGACCCCGGCAGCGACGTGAACCCGACCAAATCCACCCTGCTGCGCCGCCATGTGGCCTATGTGAACTGCCTGGCCGCACACCTCAAGGGCGAGCCGTGCCCGGATGAAGTACGCGCGTTCATCCCCACCGACGAATTCGCGCGCAACGGCGCTACCAATAATTTTGCCAACGATATCCTCACCGGTTCGGCGGCGTTGTTGGCTCGCGAATACAAGGCCGGGCACCTGGACAGCATTCGCCTGGCGCGGTTGGAGTCGACGCTGGTGGACCTGTCCAACGCCCAAGGCGGCATGGAGCGTATCGCCAACACGCCCCTGCCCTACCCTTACGTGTATTTTCCACGGCTGTTTATTTCGTTGTTCTGCCTGATCGTACCGGTGGGCCTGGTGGAGTCCCTGGGCTGGTTCACGCCGTTGGCGTCGACGGTGGTGGGCTTCATGCTGTTGGCCATCGAACGCATCGGCACCGATCTGCAAAGCCCGTTTCGCTCCAGCGAACACCAGATCCAGATGGAAGCCATCTGCGAAACCATCGAAAAGAACCTGCAATCGATGCGCCGCGACGCCCTGGCCGACGACCAAATCGGCTGATCACACCTCGCGCCCTAAAGTGCGTGCCCTACCGGTCGATAAACCAAGGGTACGCATGGCCATATCCCCTCATAACAACACATGCGGCGTTCAGCACTAGCGTTTCTCCTTGCCAAAACTACAAATACCCGCAGGTGAAGTCATGAATATCAAGCAGAAGTTGACCTGGGCGTTCGCGGCAATCGCGTGCCTTCCGGTCATACTCGTGGCCGTGTTGGTAGTGCTGAATCTGCGCGAGGGGGCCCTGGCCAATTTCCTCGACAGCAGCGGTCGCGAAATACGCCAGATCGACAACGGCATGAAGCAGTTCTTCGACGGCATCAGCCAGAACGTCGATTTCGTGGCCAAGGACCCGCGCGTTGTCGCGGCCAAGGACCTCAAGAGCTACGCCGGCGCCGATGCGGCGCAAATCCCGCTGACCCAGACCAACAAAGAGCTGCTGGCGATTTTCGACCAGTTCGCCAAAAGCCATCCCACCACCGCCTACCTGTCCCTGGGCCTGAGCGACGGCGGCTACGCCAGTTGGCCGGACGACACCAAACTGAACAACTACGACCCACGTGTGCGCCCCTGGTACAAAGCGGCCATCGCCGCCCCCGGCGCCACCGTGCGTACCGGCGCCTATTACTGGGCGCCGGACGACGTGGTGTTGATTGGCACCGTACACACCGTCGCCGATGCCAGCGGCAACATCCTCGGTGTGGTCGGCCTGGATGTGTCGCTCAAGCAGCTCACCGAACTGGTGCGCAACATCAAGCTGGGCGACAGCGGCTACCTCATGCTGGTGGAAGGCAACGGCAACGTGCTGGTGGACCCCAGCGATGCCAAGCACAACTTCAAACCCCTGGCCGAGCTGGGCCCCAACTACGCCGAACTGGCCAAGCGCAGCGACGGCGTGACCCAGATCGACATCGACGGCGTGGCCTACATGGCCAACGTGGTCAGCTCCAAAGACCTGGGCTGGCGCTTTATCGGCCTGATCAAGCGCGATGAAGTGATGGCCGAAGCGACCCGCCTGACCTGGCTGATCGGTGCCATCGCGGCGGTACTCGCGGTGGTCTTCGCCATCGTCGGCGCCAGCTTCGCCCGAGTGATCGTGCGGCCGATTCGCGGCGTGGCCGACGGCCTGCAAGAGATCGCCGAAGGCGAAGGCGACCTCACGCGCCAGCTCAAGGTGCAGGGCAAGGACGAGACCGCCAGCCTGGCGGGCTGGTTCAACCAGTTCCTGAGCATGATCGCGCAACTGGTGCAGCGCATCGGCAACGCATCGTCGGACCTGCAAAGTGCCGCCGCCGACACCAGCGAAGTGGCCAACAACATGAACCAGGCTGCCGGCCGCCAGCGCGAAGCGGTGGAACTGGTGAGCACTGCGTTCAACGAAATGGTCGCTACCGCCAATGAAGTGGCGCGTTCGTGCAGCGCCGCGGCAACCAGCGCCGATGAAGGCTACCGCGACGTGCACGACGGCCAACAGCACATCGGCGAAGCCACCGGCAGCGTGCTCAAGCTCAGCGAAGACCTGCAGAAATCGACCCAGACCATGCAGTTGCTGGAGCAGGACAGCCAGAACATCAACACCATCCTCGACACCATCCGTTCGATTGCCGAGCAGACCAACCTGCTGGCGCTCAACGCCGCCATCGAAGCCGCGCGCGCCGGTGACCAGGGCCGGGGTTTTGCCGTGGTCGCCGATGAAGTCCGCGCGCTGGCACGCCGCACCGCCGATTCCACCGGCGAAATCGACAGCCTGCTGGGCAACCTCGCTCGCCGCACCCAGGAAGTCACGCAGCAGATGCAAGGCAGCCTGCTGGTGTCTCACACCAGCGTGGAGCGCATCCAGCAGGCCCGCGACAGCTTCGACAAGATCCGCGGCTCGGTGGACTCGATCCGCGACCAGAACACCCAGATCGCCACCGCGGCCGAGGAACAGCACCAGGTTGCCGAAGAGATCAACCGCCACATCGCACAGATCCATGCCGATGCGCAGTTGGTGGAAGGCTTTGCGCATTCGGCGCAAACCGGCTCAGGCCGCTTGACCGATATTTCCGGTCAGCTCAAGGGCCTGGTGGGTCGCTTCAAGTTCTAGCCGCTGTCACACCGGGGTCGCCTGCGGGGGCGTGTATTGGCTACTATAGCCACGCGTTTCCCGCCCTTTGCCCAACCACCCCGGAGCCTTAATGCCCAACCCCAAGGACACGGCCGCCGACAGCAGCACCCCGATGATTCCCGAGCAGCGCCGTGAGCAAATCCTGCGGCAGTTGCGCAAGCATCAGGTGATGAGCGTGCACCAGTTGATGGAGATGTTCGATTGCTCGCACATGACCGTGCGCCGCGACATCGCCTTGCTGGAGCAGGAAGGCCGCGCGTACTCCGTCACCGGCGGAGTGCGTATCGCCAGCCAGTTACACAGCGAACCCAGCCATCAATCCAAAGCCGTCGTGGAACTGCCGCAAAAGCAGGCCATGGCACGGCTGGCCGCGCGGCTATTGCACGCGGACATGACGGTATACCTGGACGCCGGCACCAGCACATTGGAGATCGTCCCGTATATCAAGGCGCTGTCCGGCATGACGGTGGTGACCAATGACTTCGGGATCGTACAGGCCTTGATGGATGCGCCGCAGGTCATGGTGATCCACACCGGCGGCCAGCTGGACCACGACAATCACTCCTCGGTCGGCGGGCTGGCCGTGGCGACGCTGCGCCAGGTGGTCACGGACATTGCGTTTGTATCGACCAGTTCCTGGGATCTGCACCGGGGCATCACCACCCCTTCGGCGCTGAAAGTCGAGGTCAAGCAAGTGGCCATGCAATCGGCGGCTCAAGTGGTGCTGGTGGCCAGCAGCTCCAAGTACGGCACCTTCAGCATGTACCGCATCGCCGGGCTGGAGCCGTTCGACGTAATCATCAGCGACGACGCCCTCGCCCCCGCAGCGGCCGATGGCATCCGCAAGCGTGGCATTGAATTGATGCTGCCGGGCGATCCGTCGCCGGCATGAGCCCCGAGCAATGGCGAGGCTTGGATGGCGGTGGCAGGGCTGGCTGATGGGGTGGTTGGCACACTGCCCCCTCCCACGCGACTAGTGGGCGGCTTTCCAGTCCCGCAACCATCTCAGGCCCGCCGAGGTATCGCCCTTTGGCCGGTACTCGCAGCCCACCCAGCCGTCGTAGCCCAACCGGTCGAGCAGTTCGAACAGGAACGGGTAGTTCAACTCGCCCTGGTCGGGCTCGTGGCGGTCCGGTACGCCGGCAATCTGGATATGGCCAATACCGTCGAAATCGCGGCGCAGTTTGGTGGCTACGTCGCCTTCGACGATCTGGCAGTGGTAGCAGTCGAACTGAACCTTGAGGTTGCTTGCGCCGACTTCCCTGCAGATGGCCTGGGCCTGGTCCTGGCGATTGAGGAAAAACCCCGGCATGTCGCGCGTATTGATCGGCTCCAGCAATACCGTGACGCCGACCTTGGCCGCCGCCGCGCTGGCGTAGGCCAGGTTTTGCAGGTACACCGCGTGATGGCGCTGGCGCAGGTCTTCCGAGGGCAGCAAGCCGGCCATGACATGCACGCGGTTGTTGCCCAGCACGGCGGCGTATTCCAGGGCGCGATCAAAGCCACGGCGGAACTCGGCCTCGCGCCCCGGCAGGGTCGCGATACCCCGCTCCCCCGCCGCCCAGTCACCGGGCGGCGCGTTGAACAGGGCCTGCACCAGGCCGTTGTCCCTCAGGCGCTGGCCAAGCACCTCGGCGGGGTAGTCATAGGGAAACAGGTACTCCACCGCGTCAAAACCATCGGCCCTGGCGGCATCGAAGCGGTCGAGAAACTCATGTTGCGGGTACAGCATGCTCAGGTTGGCAGCGAAACGAGGCATAGAAACTCCCGAAAATCAGACAAAAGGCCAGATCAGCAGTGTAATCACGAAACCCAGGGTACCCAGCAAGGTGGTGATGACGGTCCACGTTCGCAGCCCATCGGCCACATTGAGCCCGGCGAGTTTGGTGAAGATCCAGTAGCCGGCGTCGTTGATGTGCGACATGGCCAGCCCGCCACCGCCCATGGCCAGGCACAGCAGCGCCAGGTGATTGGGCGTCAGGTTGAGGGTGGCGATCAGCGGGCTGATGATACCGGCCGTGGTCACCAGGGCGACGGTGGTGGAGCCCTGTACCGCGCGCAACAGCATGGTCAGCAGGAAACCCAGGGCCAGCACCGGCAGCCCGGTAGTACGCAACAGGTCGGAGACCACCGCGCCGATCCCGGTGTCCACCAGCACTTTACCGAACACCCCACCGGCGCCGGCGATGAGGATCACCATGGCCACGCCCGGCAAAGCCGAGCCGATCACGTCCGACACCTGGCTGCGGCTCCAGCCCCGGCGCGAGCCCAGCAGCCAGGCGCACAACAAGGTGTCGATCAACAGCGCCACCAGGGGCGCACCGAGCACCGTCATCACCCCGCGCAGTGCCGATTCAACCGGCAGCAACGAGGTGGCCAGGGTGCCCAACAGGATCAATACGATAGGCAGCAGAATCAGGTTGACGATCAGGCCAAAGCCCGGCGCCGGGGCCGGCGGCAGCTTGGCGACGATGGCGCTGGTGGATTCTTCCAGGCCCATCGGGGCTTCGGCAACGCCGGCCTGTTGCACCGCGTTGTCGTTACCGTGGGTCCAGGCGCGCAGGTCTTCATTGGTGACATGAGGGCCGTAGACTTCGGCGCGGATGTCGTCGGTCATCGGGTAGAAGCGCCGCGTCATGCGCCCCGCCACGCGGTAACCGACGTAGCACAGCAAGGCGGTGATCGGCAGACCGAACATCAACACCCGGCCCAGGTCCGCACCCAATTGGCTGGCCGCCGCCACCGCGCCCGGATGGGGCGGCAAAAACGCATGCACCGTCAGCAGCGCCGCGCACATCGGCAACGCAAACACCAGCAACGGCTTGCGTGCCCGGCGTGCGACACCATAGGCCAGCGGCATCAGGATAATTACCCCCACTTCAAAGAACACCGGCACGCCGATGATGAACCCGGCAATGGTCAGCGCCAGCGGCGTACGGCTGTTGCCAAACCGCTCGATCAACGACTTGGCCAAGGCCTCGGCCCCGCCGGACAGCTCAATGATGCGTCCGATCATGGCGCCCAGGGCGATGATGATCGCGATATGGCCGAGGGTCTTGCCCATGCCGCCTTCGATGGTCGCCACCAGATCAGCCGGTTTCACCCCGGCGACCAGCGCTACCACGATACTCACCAGCATCAGCGCGACAAACGGCTGGAATTTGTACTTGAGGACCAGAAACAGTAGCAGCGCGATGCCCGCGCCGGCGGTCAACATCAAAATCAATGGGCTCATTGGTAAATGTCCTGTTGTTATTGTTTTTGGGCGCAAGCGGGCCCCATCGAGCGCCGCGGGCGGTTCTCGAGTGGTGCTTGCAATGTCGGTCTACGGGTTACCAGTGCGCGCCGAACGTCTCGCGCAGTTCATCCAATGCGGCCTGGCCAAGCGGCTCGGGCCGGGGGTTGCTCATCAACCACAGGCGTGCGGTTTCTTCCAACTCTTCCAGGGCATAGCTGGCCTTGGCCACCGAGCTTTCCCACACCACCGGCCCGAGGCGTTCGAGCATCACGCCACGCACGCTGTTGGCCAGTTGCGCCACTTGCTCGGCGACGTTGGGCGAGCCGGGGCGCTGGTACGCAATCAGCGGAATGTGCCCGACTTTCATCACCTGATAAGGCGTGAGCGGCGGCAGGATATCGTCCGCCCGCCACACTCCGGCCAGGGTCAGCGCCACCAGATGCGTCGAATGGGTATGCACCACGCCGCCCACCGCCGGGTTGCGGTCATACACCTGGCGGTGCAGGGCCAGGGTTTTTGACGGCTTGTCACCCGACACCCATTCGCCGTCAAGATTGACCTTGGCAATGCACCCGGGCACCAGGCGACCCAGGCAGACATCGGTGGGGGTGATCAGCCAACCATCGTCCAGGCGCGCACTGATATTGCCGGCGCTGCCGACGGTGTAACCGCGTTGGTAAAGGCTGCGGCCCACGTCGCAGATTTCTTCGCGCAGGGCCTGCTCGTTGATGGCGCTCATTGGGCGCCTCCCGCCAGTTGCGCCAGGGCTTTGGCAAAGAAGTCGCGCCCCCCGAAGTTGCCCGATTTCAGCGCCAGCGCCAGCGGTTCGGCGCAACTGCTCACCGTGGCCGGCACGCCGGGATCAATCTGCGCGCCGATCTGCAACAGGGTGACGCCAAGCGCCTTGACCACCGCGCCGGACGTTTCGCCGCCCGCCACCACAAAGCGTCGAACGCCCTCTTGACGCAAACCGGCAGCGATCTCGCCCAGTGCATCTTCCACCAGGGCTCCGGCGCGTTCGACACCCAGTTGTTGCTGCACCGCCTTGACCTCGTCCGGGGTGCTGGTGGCATAGATCAATACGGTGTCGGCACTGTCGCGGGCAAAGGCCAGCGCTTGCGCCACCACCGGTTCGCCGTTAGCCAGGGCGATGGGGTCAAGACGCAACGCCGGGCGCCCCGCTTCGCACCAGGCCGCCACCTGGCCGAGGGTCGCCACCGAGGCGCTGCCGGCGAGCACCACCTCGCCACCGCTGACCGTGGGGCATGCCGTGACATCGAAGTCGCCCAGTTTACCGGCGCGGCGGAAATTGCCCGGCAGGCCCAAAGCCAGGCCCGAGCCGCCGGTGAGCAACGGCAAGTCGGCGCACGCACTGCCCAGGGTGTAAAGGTCCTGGTCCGACAGCGCGTCGGCGATGGCGATGCCCACGCCTTGCCCGCGCAGTTCGACGATCTTGGCGCGGGCGGCATCAACCCCCGCAGCGAGCGTGTCGTAGCGCAACAAACCGACCGGCAATTGCGTCTGCTGTTGCAGCACGCGCACCAGGTTCGCATCGCCCATGGGCGTCAGCGGGTGGTGCTGCATGCCGGACTCGCTGAGCAACTGGTCTTGCACAAACAAGTGACCGCGGAAAATCGTGCGGCCGTTTTCTGGAAACGCCGGGCACGCCAGCGTGAAATCGCTGCCCAGCGCCTTGAGCAACGCCTCGCTGACCTGGCCGATATTACCGGCGGCGGTGGAGTCAAAGGTTGAGCAGTACTTGAAGAAGATCTGCTCGCAGCCCTGCCCGCGCAGCCAGTCCAGCGCGGCCAGCGATTGCTCGACCGCCTCGGCTGCGGGCGTGGTGCGCGACTTGAGCGCGATGACGATGGCGTCGGCCTCCAGCCCCTGGGCGACTTCGCGGCTGGGGATACCAATACTCTGCACCGTGCGCATACCGCCGCGCACCAGCATGTTGGCAAGGTCGGTGGCGCCGGTGAAATCGTCGGCGATGCAGCCCAGCAAGGGACGTGCGTTGGAGTCAGTCATGCGGCGTTCCTCAAACAGGCTCGGGCTTGGCGGTGGGCAGGTCGATACCCGGGAAAATCTTGATCACCGCCGAGTCGTCCTCGCGGCCGAAACCGGCGCTGGACGCCTGCATGAACATTTGGTGCGCCGTGGCCGACAGCGGCAGCGGAAACTTGCTGGCGCGGGCGGTATCGAGCACCAGGCCCAGGTCCTTGACGAAAATATCCACCGCCGACAGCGGCGTGTAGTCGGCCTTGAGAATGTGCGGCACGCGGTTCTCGAACATCCAGGAGTTACCGGCACTGTGGGTGATGACTTCGTACAAGGCGTCGGCATCGACCCCTTCGCGCAGGCCCAGGGCCATGGCCTCGGCGGATGCGGCAATGTGCACCCCGGCCAGCAATTGATTGATGATCTTGACCTTCGAGCCCAGGCCATGCACGTCGCCCAGGCGATAAACCTTGCCCGCCATGCCCGCCAGCACCGCTTCGGCCTTGGCGTAGGCGGCCTGCGGGCCGGATGTCATCATGGTCATTTCACCGGCGGCGGCCTTGGCCGCGCCACCGGAAATCGGCGCATCCAGATACAGCAGGCCGTGTTCGCCCAGGCGCTGCCCCAACTCCACGGCGTACGTCGGCGCCACGGTGGCGCAGCCGATCACCAGGCTGGCCGCACGTAGCGACGCCACCGCCCCGCCCTCACCGAACAGCACGGTCTCGGTCTGTTCGGCGTTGACCACCACCGTGATGATCACATCGCAGGCCTGCGCCATCTGCGCGGGCGACGCACACGCCACCCCGCCTTCGACGGCGAACTGCTGGGTGACCGTTTCACGTACGTCACACGCATGCACATTGAAACCTGCGCGCAACAGCGAGCGGGCAATGCCCAGCCCCATCGCGCCCAAACCGATCACACCGACATTCTTATTATTCATGGGGTACTCCAGGGGAAAACGGCGGCTGACACCACACCGGCGAGCCGCGTTGGAATGGCGATCGATCATCCACCAATGAACGGATTATGTGAAGTATTTTTTCAATCTAACATTTTTTAACATCGGTAGCCCTGGCCGTTGTCGCCTCGCGCAGGGCCGGCGGCATGCCCGCGTCGTCCGGCGGCCAGGCTTTGTGTGAAAGGACGTGATGGAACACAAGCAGCAACGCCCGCGTGTAGGCGGGCCGATGATGCACAGGACAAGGAAGGCGCAGGCGTGGTGTATCGAGGAGGTAGTGACGGCGTTTCGTTGAACGTACCGTACGCGTCGCGCGGCACAGGCGCGACGCGTACAGCCACGCAGATCAGCTGAACAGGTCTACCCCGAGCTGGAACGCTACCCACAGTGCCAGCCCCGTGGCGAAGAGCAGCGCGATGTTCTCGAACAGGTTATTGCGGTATTCCTTGCCGAGCAGCGACTTCTGGTTGGACATGATCAGCAGGCCCAGGGAAATCACCGGCAACCCGATGATGTTCAACGCGCTGACGCCGATGGTCAGCGTGACGAAGTCCGGCATGCCAGGCAGCGACCAGACCAACGGGGTCACCAGGATGAACAGCATGAACCACTTATGCATCGGGTCATGGTGGAATTGCTTGCCGTAACGCTCGCGCCGCCCTGGCCGTACGTGCTGGAACGCGTCGGTGATCAGCATCGGAAACGCAGTGGTCTTGCCGGAGATGCTGGCAAACAGCGTGGCGAACACGCCGATGAAGAAGATGTACCAGCCAATCGGGCCAAAGAAGATTTCCAGCGCCTTGCCCAGATCGCCCAGTGTCTTCACTTCGATACCGTTGGGCCGAAGGATTTCGGCACCCACGATCCAGATCGCCAGGTTGATCACAATGCCGACGAACACCGCAAACAGCAGGTCGTTACGCTGGATGCGCTTGTGTTGCGGGCCCGTCCACCCCTTCTGGCGCATGACATACGGGTGCACGAAGTTGGCGATCGAACCCGCCACCGCGCCGATCACCGATACCGCGACCAGCAGCGCGCCATGCACGCCCTCGTCCGGCGGGATGCTGAAACCGATCGTGCCTTTGACGATCCCTGCCATGTCCGGCCCGGACATGACCGCCAAGGCAATGAATGCCAGGGTCATGATTGCCAACAGGCCTTTCATTACGCCTTCGATCATCGAGTAGATGTTGCGCCCGACCAGCATCCACACCGCCAGCACCACCGCCACCGAACACAGCAGTGCGTAGTCGGTCTTGAAGAGCATGGCCAGGGCCTCACCCGCACCCTTGATCATGTAGGCATTCATCAGGTGCCCCATGAGCAATGCGTACACCAGCAGGAACCAGGCAAAAAACGGGTTCAACTGGGCGTAGCCCTGCAGGATCGTCATGCCTTGGTTATTGCATAACTGGAAGCGCGCAATGATGTTGACGATCAGGTACCTGAGCAGCAGAGACACCGCCAGCACCCACATCATGGCGTAGCCATAGTTGGCGCCCGCCACCGAGGAGGTGATCAGATCACCGGCTCCCAACCAGGACAGCACGGCAATCACGCCAGGGCCAAGCAGCTTTAGAAGTCGTACAACACGGCCGGACGCAGGTGCCGCAGCCTTGCCTTCGATGGAAGGGAAACCGGTCATCGGAGAGTCTCCTTTGTTTTTTTTGTGAGAGCGCGGCTAGTCGAACACAGTTGATATGACGTCGTACAACCATAAGGGTTGGATAAGTATTAAAAAATGTTTCTTCTGCGCGAGTGGCAATACAGCCCTCAATCACACGCCACGCCGTGCTGATACTCCCGTGGCGTACACCCGTACTCACGCCGGAACACGGTGTGCAGGTACTGCGCCGACTTGAAGCCGCACTGTTGGGCAATGTCGGTAATCGCCAAATCGCCGTGTTCCAGCCCCTTGGCCGCCGCCGCCAGTTTGAAACGCAGAATCTCGTCATGCACGCTGCAACCGCGCACCTTGCGAAAGTGCGACTCCAGGGATGAGCGCGACACGCCGACATAGGCCGCGACCTGGGCGGTCTTGATGCCCTGGCAGGCGTATTGCCGGATAAACAGCAGCGCCTGCATCACGTAAGGGTTGCCCAAGGGTTGATGCAAGCTGGAGGCCTGCACATTGATGGCCTCCGGCGGCACCAGGATTTGCGTACCGGCGCAAGGCTTGCCGTGCAGCATCTGATGCAATAGCGCGGCGGCGGTGCGGCCCATGGTTTCAGTGCCCTGGATCACCGAGCTCAAGGGCACGCGCGTAAGGGTGCGGGTCAGCGGGTCGTTGTCGATGCCGATCAGCGCCACCTGCTCCGGTACCGCGATACCGGCGGTAAGGCAGGCCTGCAGCAATTGCCGAGCGCGGGCGTCGGTGACGGCGATGATGCCGATGGGTTTGGGCAGGCTATGCAGCCAGGCGATCTGCAGTTCCACGGCGCTGTCCCAGAGTGGCGCGCTGGTGCCCAGGCCGCGATAGATCTCCACGTGCAAACCGTCGCGCTGCATCAGCCGGCGGAAGGCTTTTTCGCGCTCCTGGGCCCAACGGTTGGCCTGGGCTTCGGGCAAGCTGAAACAGGCAAACCGCGTCAGCCCGGCCTCGATCAGATGCTCATAGGCCAGCTTCATCAACGCGTCATTATCGGTCGCCACGTAGGGAATGCCCTTGGGGTAGGCACGCGCATCCTCATAAGAACCGCCCACCGCCACCACCGGCAACTTGATCCCCGCCAATGCTTCGCCGATCAACGGGTCGTCGAAGTCGGCAATGATGCCGTCGCCCTGCCAACGCTCTATGCCTTTGAGGCGGCATAGAAAGTCCTCTTCCAGAAACAGGTCCCACGACGCACGTGTGCTGCTCAGGTAATTGCCGATGCCAGCGATGATGCCACGGTCATAGATTTTGCTGCCGTTGAACAGCAAGGCGATGCGGTGAACGGGCGGTAGGGTTTTCATTGTTGTTGTCCTGTGGCCGGTCGCCAGAGACTAGCCCCCGCCACTCAAAATCGCACGCCCCTTTGGTGATTTTCATAATCAGCAGCCCCCAGGCCATTGCTAGTATCCAGACACCGCCAAGAACAATAAGGAAAACGCCATGCCGTACTTCCCAGGTGTCGAGAAGGTTCGCTTCGAAGGCCCCACCAGCGACGCCCCCCTCGCCTTTCGCCATTACGATGCCAACAAGCTGATCCTCGGCAAACCCATGCGTGAGCACCTGCGCATGGCGGCCTGTTATTGGCACACGTTCGTGTGGCCGGGTGCGGATATGTTTGGCGTGGGGACGTTCAAGCGGCCGTGGCAGCGCAGCGGCGACCCCATGGAACTGGCCATCGGCAAGGCAGACGCGGCCTTTGAGTTTTTCTCCAAGCTGGGCATCGACTACTACAGCTTTCACGACACCGATGTGGCCCCCGAAGGCAGCTCGCTCAAGGAATACCGCAACCACTTTGCGCAGATGGTCGACCACCTGGAGCGCCATCAGGAACAAACCGGCATCAAACTGTTGTGGGGCACCGCCAATTGCTTCAGCAACCCACGCTTTGCCGCCGGCGCCGCGAGCAACCCGGACCCGCAGGTATTCGCCTATGCCGCCGCCCAGGTATTCAGCGCCATGAACGCCACCTTGCGGCTCAAGGGCTCCAACTACGTGTTGTGGGGCGGCCGCGAAGGCTATGAAACCCTGCTCAATACCGACCTCAAGCGCGAGCGCGAACAGCTCGGACGTTTTATGCGCATGGTCGTGGAGCACAAGCACAAGATCGGCTTTAAGGGCGACCTGCTGATCGAACCCAAGCCCCAGGAGCCGACCAAACACCAATACGATTACGACAGCGCGACGGTGTTCGGCTTCTTGCATGAGTACGGCCTGGAACACGAGATCAAGGTGAATATCGAAGCCAACCACGCCACCCTGGCCGGGCACAGTTTTCATCATGAGATCGCCACCGCCGTGTCCCTGGGGATCTTCGGCAGCATCGACGCCAACCGCGGCGACCCGCAAAACGGCTGGGACACCGACCAGTTCCCCAACAGCGTCGAAGAAATGACCCTGGCCACCTATGAAATCCTCAAGGCCGGCGGCTTCAAGAACGGCGGCTACAACTTTGACTCCAAGGTGCGCCGCCAGAGCCTGGACGAGGTCGACCTGTTTTACGGCCACGTCGCCGCCATGGACACCCTGGCCCTGGCCCTGGAACGCGCGGCGGCCATGGTGCAAAACGACCAGTTGCAGCAATTCAAGGACCAGCGTTATGCCGGCTGGCAGCAGCCGCTGGGCAAGGCCGTGCTGGCGGGCGAGTTCAGCCTGGAGTCGCTGGCCGAGCATGCGTTTGCCCATGAGCTCAACCCGCAGGCCGTGAGTGGGCGCCAGGAAATGCTTGAAGGAATGGTCAACCGTTTTATCTACAGTTAAGGGGTTGTCGTGAGCGGGCTTGCCACAGGGGCGGCCCGCTAGCCACACCCACAGTGTTCGCCTAAAGTCTTCACCCAGTGTCTTTCCAACAACAATAAAAGGACGCACCACCATGAAGTCATTCAAACGTACCCTGCTCGCCACCACCCTGGCCCTGCTGACCCTGCCGGTCATGGCCGACCCGGCCCATCCGAAAATCGGCTTCTCTATCGATGACCTGCGCCTGGAGCGCTGGTCCCGTGACCGCGATTACTTCGTGGCGGCCGCGGAGAAACTCGATGCCAAGGTCTTCGTGCAGTCCGCCGATGCCAACGAACAAAAGCAGATCTCCCAGATCGAAAACCTGATTTCCCGTGGCGTCGATGTGATCGTGATCGTGCCGTTCAACGCCACGGTGTTGACCAACGCGGTGGCCGAAGCCAAGAAGGCCGGGATCAAAGTGGTGTCCTATGACCGCCTGATCCTCAACGCAGACATCGATGCCTACATCTCCTTCGATAACGAAAAAGTCGGCGAAATGCAGGCCGGCGGCGTGCTGCAAGCGGCGCCCAAGGGCAATTACTTCCTGCTCGGCGGCGCGCCCACCGACAACAACGCCAAGGTGCTGCGCGAAGGCCAGATGAAAGTGCTGCAGCCGGCCATCGACAAGGGCGATATCAAGATTGTCGGCCAGCAATGGGTCAAGGAATGGAACCCCACCGAAGCGCTGAGCATCGTCGAAAACGCCCTGACTCGAAACGACAACAAGATCGACGCCATCGTCGCCTCCAATGACGCCACCGCCGGCGGTGCGATCCAGGCCCTGGCCGCGCAGAAACTGGCGGGCAAGGTGCCGATCTCCGGCCAGGATGCCGACCTCGCCGCCGTCAAGCGCGTGATCGACGGCACCCAGACCATGACCGTGTACAAGCCGCTCAAACTGATCGCGACCGAAGCCGCCAAGCTGTCGGTGCAGTTGGCGCGTAACGAGAAGCCCACCTACAGCTCGCAATACGACAACGGCAGCAAAAAAGTCGACACCATCCTGCTCACTCCGACCCCGCTGACCAAGGCCAATATCGATCTGTTGGAGAAGGACGGGTTCTACACCAAAGAGCAGATCGGCGGGCAGTGAACGCCATGGCCGCCGACTACCTGTTGCAAATGAACGGCATCGTCAAAAGCTTTGGCGGTGTCAACGCGCTGAACGGCATCGATATCAAGGTGCGGCCGGGGGAATGCGTGGGCCTGTGCGGCGAGAACGGTGCCGGTAAATCCACCCTGATGAAGGTGCTGTCGGCGGTGTATCCGTACGGCAGCTGGGACGGCGAAATCCTCTGGGACGGGCAGCCGCTCAGGGCGCAGTCCATCAGCGAAACCGAGGCGGCCGGCATCGTCATCATCCACCAGGAACTGACCCTGGTGCCCGACCTGTCGGTGGCCGAGAACATCTTCATGGGCCACGAGCTGACCCTGCCCGGCGGGCGCATGAACTACCCGGCGATGTTCCACCGCGCCGAAGCGTTGATGCGTGAACTCAAGGTGCCGGACATGAATGTGGCGCTGCCAGTGTCGCAGTACGGCGGCGGTTACCAGCAGTTGGTGGAAATCGCCAAGGCCCTCAACAAACAGGCGCGCCTGTTGATCCTCGACGAACCCTCCTCGGCGCTGACCCGCTCGGAAATCGAAGTGCTGCTGGACATCATCCGTGACCTCAAGGCCAAGGGCGTGGCCTGCGTATACATCTCCCACAAACTCGATGAAGTGGCCGCCGTGTGCGACACCATCGCGGTGATCCGCGATGGCAAGCACATTGCGACCACGGCCATGGCCGACATGGACATCCCGCGCATCATTACGCAGATGGTCGGCCGCGAGATGAGCAACCTCTACCCCACCGAGCCCCATGCGGTGGGCGAGGTGATTTTCGAGGCGCGCCATGTCACCTGCTACGACGTGGACAACCCCAAGCGCAAGCGTGTCGATGATATTTCGTTCGTGCTCAAGCGCGGTGAAATCCTCGGCATCGCAGGTCTTGTGGGCGCCGGGCGTACCGAGCTGGTGTCGGCGCTGTTCGGCGCCTACCCTGGCCGCTACAGCGCCGAGGTGTGGCTGGACGGCGCGGTGATCGACACGCGCACGCCGCTCAAATCAATCCAGGCCGGGCTGTGCATGGTGCCCGAGGACCGCAAGCGCCAGGGCATCATTCCCGACCTGGGCGTGGGCCAGAACATCACCCTGGCGGTGCTCGACACCTACGCGCACCTGACCCGCATCGACGCCGAAGCGGAACTGGGCAGCATCGACCAGCAGATCGCGCGCATGCATCTCAAGACCTCCAGCCCGTTTTTGCCGATCACCAGCCTGTCCGGCGGCAACCAGCAGAAAGCCGTGCTGGCGAAAATGCTGATGGCCAAGCCCAAGGTGCTGATCCTTGACGAGCCCACGCGCGGGGTGGATGTGGGCGCCAAATATGAGATCTACAAACTGATGGGCGCGCTGGCGGCCGAAGGGGTGGCGATCATCATGGTCTCCTCGGAACTGGCCGAAGTGCTCGGCGTGTCCAACCGTGTGCTGGTGATCGGTGACGGCCAACTGCGCGGCGATTTCATCAACGAGGGGCTCACCCAGGAACAGGTGCTCGCCGCCGCGCTCAGCCAACACAATAACAATCGGAAGACCGCGTAGATGAATCAGCTCAAACAGCTGTTTACCCGCTACAAAATGCTCGCCCTGGTGATCGCGGTGGCCGTGATCTGGCTGTTTTTCAGTTGGCAGACCGAGGGTGGCTTCCTGACGCCGCGTAACCTGTCGAACCTGCTGCGGCAGATGTCGATCACCGGGATTCTGGCGTGCGGCATGGTGCTGGTGATTATCAGTGGCGAGATCGATTTGTCGGTGGGCTCGTTGCTGGGGCTGCTGGGTGGGTTGGCGGCCATCCTGGACGTGGTCTATCACATCCCGCTGCTGGCCAACCTGAGCCTGGTGGCGCTGTGCGGACTGATGATCGGCCTGGCCAACGGCTACATGACCGCGTATCTGCGCATCCCGTCGTTCATCGTCGGCTTGGGTGGGATGCTGGCGTTTCGCGGGATTTTGCTGGGGATCACCGGCGGCACCACCATCGCGCCGGTGTCGCCATCGCTGGTGTATGTGGGCCAGGGCTATTTGCCGCATACCGTGGGTGTGGGCCTGGGCGTGCTGCTGTTTGCGCTGACCTTGTTCCTTACCTGGAAACAACGGCGCAACCGCGCCTTGCATGGTTTGGCGGCGCATTCACGGGTGCGTGACGTAGTGCGCGTAGGGGTGATCGGCGCGGTGCTGGCCGGGTTCGTCACTACGCTCAACAGCTACGACGGCATCCCGGTGCCGGTGCTGTTGCTGCTGGTGCTGCTCGGCGTGTTCAGCTACGTCACCAGCCAGACCGTGTTCGGCCGCCGCGTGTATGCGGTGGGCAGCAACATGGAGGCCACGCGCCTGTCGGGCATCAACGTACAGGCGGTAAAACTGTGGATCTTCGGCATCATGGGCGTGATGTGCGCCCTCGCCGGCCTGGTCAACACCGCCCGCCTCGCGGCCGGCTCACCGTCGGCGGGCAACATGGGCGAACTGGACGCCATCGCCGCGTGCTTTATCGGCGGCACCTCAATGCGCGGCGGCTCGGGCACGGTGTACGGCGCGCTGCTGGGGGCATTGGTCATCACCAGCCTGGACAACGGCATGTCGATGCTGGACGTGGACAGCTACTGGCAGATGATCGTGAAGGGCAGCATTCTGGTGCTGGCGGTATGGGTGGACGTGAGCACGCGCGCGGGCCGGCGCTGAACCCATTCTCACCGACACCACATAACCCTTGTGGGAGGGGGCTTGCTACCGATGGCGGTGCATCAGCCAGCTTATCGGTAGCTGACCCACTGCCATCGGCAGCAAGCCCCCTCCCACAGTTGACTGCATTTCAAGGTTGGATCGAGGTGGCCAGTCTTATTCAAACGCCTGGCGATTCTCCGGCGTGATCAACTTGAACGGCACCCATACCACCGTCGACTCCAACACTTCGCCGCGGACCAGGCGGAGCGCGGTGTCCACGGCACCGCTGGCCTGGCCGGCGGCGTCCTGGAACACGCTGACCGCCATCTTGCCCTCGGCCATCAGTTTCAAGCCGTCCGGTGTGCCGTCGATACCGCCGACCCAATAGTCCTTGGCCTGCTTGCCAGCCTTTTCCAGACCCATGATCGCGCCGATTGCCATTTCATCGTTATTGGCGGCGACGATCGAAAAATCGACGCCCTGCTTGACCCAGTCAATGACAATCGTGGCGGCCTGACTGCGCTCCCAGTTGCCGACTTTTTTCTGTATCACTTTCATGTCCGGGTATTTGGCGACGACTTTTTCCACATCCTCCGTGCGCATCAACGAAGATGCGTTGGCCGGGTCGCCCACCAGAATCACCACGTTGCCTTTGTAACCGGCACGGCGCGCCAGTTCTTCCATCTGCAAAGTGCCCGACTCCAACTCGTTGGAGCCGACAAACGCGGTCTGCGCCGGCCACTTTTCCGGGTTCGGGTTACGGTTGACGAACACCAGCGGGATCTTGGCCTGCGAGGCCAATTGCATCATTTGCGCCGCGCTCTTGCCGTCCACCATCGCGATGATGATCGCATCCACTTTGGAATTGACCAGATTGCGGAATTGGCGCATCTGCAAATCGACGCTGTCCTTGCCGTTTTCCATAAAGATGTCGGCGTTCATGACGCCGGCCTGCTGCTGCACCCCATTGCGCAGCAGGGTCTGGAAGTTATCGTCGTATTTTGCCATCCCCACACCCAGCAAGGGCGTGGCGGCCTGGGTGGGGCCCGGAACGAACAGCGTCGCCCCCAGCGCGAGCATTAACCATGCTTTCATGTTCTGACTCCTGCGGCTCAAACGCTGAAATGATGGAGCAGCTCGCGCTGCACTTTGGCCATGTCCGACAGTTCCTGGCTGCTGACGGCGGACTGTTCGGCGCCGTTTGCGGTCAGTTGGGCCGAATCGTTGATCTGGATGACCATCCGACTGGTTTCCTGCACCGTGGCGCTTTGCTGCTCGGTGGCGGCGGCGATCTGAATATTCATGTCGCGGATACTGTCGACCGCGCCGCTCATGGACAGCAACAAATCACCGGCGCCCGAGGCCAGGGACACGCATTGGCTGGACTGCGCCTGGCTTTCGTTCATCACGTGCACCACCGAGTGAATTTTTTCCTGCATGAGCCCGATCATGTCCTGGATTTCGCTGGTCGAGGCCTGCGTACGGCTGGCCAGGGAGCGCACTTCATCGGCCACCACCGCAAAGCCGCGTCCCTGCTCGCCGGCCCGGGCCGCTTCGATCGCCGCGTTCAGGGCCAGCAGGTTGGTCTGTTCGGCAATGGTGCGAATGGCCACCACAATGCCCTCGATGTTCTGCCCGTACTTCTGCAGCTCATCGGTCACCTGCGTGGCTTTGTTCACCTGGTCGGCCTGCTGGCGGATATTGACGATGGTCTCGGCCACGCGCTCCTGCACTTTGTGCGTGAGGTCACTGGTATCGTCCACCGCCTGGCGGGTGTCCTGGGCGCGCCGCGCCACTTCTTCGACCGTGCTTTCCATCTGCGTCATGGCCGAGGCCGCCGACTGCAAACGGTCTTTCTGTTCATCCACCACGCGGGTGGTCTGCTCGCTGTTCAAGGCGTTGCTTCCAGCGGTCACGGCCAGTGCATCGGCAGAGCTGATCAATTCACGGAAGGTTTTCTGCAGGGCCTTGGTCAGTTCGTTCAGGTAGCCGCCCAACTCACCGAACTCATCTTTGCGGCTGACATCGAAACTGACTCGCATGTCGCCGGCGGTGAGTTTCTTGAGCACTTCACGGAACGCCGCCAACGGCCGCCGCAAGCTGAAGGCGACCCACGTACCAATCGCCACCGCCGCCAGCACCGCCAGCACACACGCAATCAACAGCAAGCTGCGGCTGGTGCCGATGGTGGCATTGGCCGAGTGACTGGCCTGGTTGGCGACCTCCAGGGACTGGCTGCCGAACTCGCCAATCCGCTCCAGGGTGGCTTTGAGCGCCGCATCCACCGCATCGCGTTGTTGCTGCACCTGCGTGGCGAGTTTCGCCTCCACTTGATAGGCCTGGAGCAGCCCGTCAGGGGCGGTCAGGTCCGTCAGCAGGCGATTGACCATCACGCCGGCGATACGCCCGGCTCGCGGGTCAATCGAGGTGAGGGCCTGGGCGCGAGAACTGATCACTTCGTCCTGCAGATTGAGCACGCGCTGTAATTTATCAATGGCGGGCGTGACGGTATGAGCGGCGAAGCCATCGTAGGATTTGTTGACTTCCAACAGCAGTTTTTCCGCGGCGGCCACCTGTTGCGGCTCGCCGGCACTGCGTGCCTGCGCGATGTAGTCGCGCAAGTAACTGGTCAACTGTATCGCCTGCGCACTGCTGTAGCCTTGCAGTTTGCGCGTCAGTACCAGCTGCTGCACATGCTGCAAGTGGGAGGTCATCAACGCTTGCGCCTGCTCGGCGTAGGCCGCGACCTGTTGACGCTGCTGCGCCAGGTTCGCCCGCAGAGCCTCATGCTCGCCGGTATAGGCAAGGGTGCTGTCGAGCAACTGGTTGAACTGGGCGACGCTCTCGGTAAACGGGCGCTTGCCGTCCTCGATCTGCTTGGGGTCGGCACTGATCTGAATGGCCAGCAACGCCTGGTTGGCGCGCAGGATATGCACGTACAACTCACTCGCGGCCCGGCTCAAAGGCGCCGACTGGCCGGTGATAATGGTCAAGCGGCTGCCGATGGACTGCGTGTTCTGATAGCTGATCCCGGCCATGATCAGCAGCAACAGCACCAACACCGCAAATCCGCCGATCACGCGCTGCAATATGGTCATGGCTACCCCTTTTTGATTTTTATTGGTTGACCTGAACGACGACCAGGTATGCACCTAGTGGCTATATCGGCCTGGCGGGCGGGGACTTGAGTGCTGAAGGCAGGTTGAAACGCGGTCAAAAAAAAGTGAGAGGGGCTTGCTCCCGATGGCGGTGGGTCAGTCGATATCTACCTTGACTGACCTACTGCTATCGGGAGCAAGCCCCCACATTTGGATCGGTTTACACCTGATGGGTCAGGCTGATTTTTACACCGCGGTTACTGGCTCAACACCACATCGCGCATCGCCGGGATGTAACCGTAGTCGTAAGCCTCCTGCACAAACGAGCGATCGCCCTTCAAGACAATCCTCACCGTGGGCGCTTCGGTGCCGCCGATGCGGAAGTCGTCACCGGTGGTGGGCACGCTGTCGATAAAGGACGTCACCAGGCCGTTGGGCATCACGCAATGAGAATAGGTCTGGAACGGCTGCGAAGGTGGGTTGCCGAGTACCAGCCCGGACGCGTTCATCGGCGTGTAAGGACCAAACAGATGATCGCCAACAAAGCCGTAGACGCCATCAGGGCCGGTCACCCCATCCGCGTAGGTGAATTTATGGCTGATGGTGAACAGGTAGTATTTGCCGTCCTGGAACACATAATGCGGCCGCTCGGTTTGATCGTTCACCCCCACGGCAGTAACCAGCGGCGGCAGGATTTCCCATTCGTCACCGGCAAGGTCCTTGGCGACCGCGAGGCCGATGCAGCCGACCTGATAGCGCGCGCCACCCACGCCCTCATGCCCGGGCGGCACCAGGCCCAGCTCATCCGGGCCCACGTCGTGGGTGCCGCGTTCGCCGGCGACGTTGCCTTCAAACACCATGTACAACTTGCCATCCACCGGGTCGATAAACGGGCTGGGGTCGCGAAAGTTCCAGGTCGAGTTCTGCGCTTCGGTCTGGTAATAGGTGCCGTCCGCTTCGAATAGCGCCTTGACCTGGGTGAAACCGCGTAGCTCCACACCGTTATCGGACGTGACGACTTGGCCCCTGACCTTGGCGATGGTCGCACCTGGAGTCACACAGGTGTAATACAGGTCGATGTCGCCGCCGTTGTTGAGCAGGATCGGCGTGCCGGCCCATTCACGCGTGGTCGGCGATACCCCTTCGGCCATGACCCGGCCGCCGAAGATCCAGTCCTTGCCGGTGCGCGAGTACCAGTAGCAGATGCGCGCATGGCCATGGCGATCTTCCCAATCGCGTTTGATGTCGTAGCGGCCGTCGGCATTGATGAACTGTGGATCGTGGGGACGACGGTCGGCCGTCAGGGTGAAAATAACGGACCAGCCGTCGACCGACACCACCGTGCCATCCAGCGTGCGCAATGGCATGGTGTCCCAGATAAAGACTTTGTCGCTCATCACTGGAAAGTCGCCAGGCACCAACGGCTGGGTAGTGGTCGGGTCGTTTTCGTTGACTTTGAGCGCATCGGCGCGCGTCCAGCGAGTGGGGATGATCGTTGTGTGTTTCATCATTAAGTCCTTTTAATACCGGTGAGTTAGTCCATGACTGCACACAGTGCCTTGGGTGGCTGACATGACCCTTCCTGGGTGATCAGCACTTAAACACTGTGTTTATATACAGTATTCAGCGTTCGCCACGCCGTCAACCCTTACGCAAAAAAAATGTGGAAGGGGGCTTGCTCCCGATTGCGGTCCGTCAGTCATGGAGAGGTCGACTGAACCACCGCTATCGGAGCAAGCCCCCTCCCACAGGGGTGCTGGAGTGCCTGTTGAATCCTATTTGGAAACCGGCATCGCAAACTCCGCGCCCTGTTCGATGCTCTCCGACCAGCGCTGCATGATCGACTTCTGCTTGGTATAGAAGCGCACGCCTTCAGTGCCATAGGCATGCATGTCGCCAAACAGGCTCTTCTTCCAGCCGCCAAACCCGTGCCACGCCATCGGCACCGGGATCGGCACGTTGATGCCGACCATGCCCACCTGAATGCGCCGGGCGAATTCGCGGGCGATGTTGCCGTCGCGGGTGAAGCAACTGACGCCGTTGCCGAATTCGTGGTCGTTGACCAGTTGCACGGCTTCGGCGAAGTCGTTCACGCGCACGCAGGCCAGCACTGGGCCGAAGATTTCTTCGCGGTAGATGCTCATCTCTTGGGTGACGTGGTCGAACAGCGTCGCGCCGAGCCAGAAGCCGTTTTCCAGGCCGGGTTCGGTGGGCACATAGTCGCGCCCATCGAGCAGCAATTGCGCGCCGGCCTGCACGCCTTGTTCGATGTAGCCGCTGATGCGTTCCAGGGCAGCGCGAGACACGATCGGGCCCATTTCGGCTTTCAGGTCGCGGCCGTCGGTGATGCGCAGTTGCTTGGCACGCTCGCTCAGGGCGGCGATGACCTTGTCGCCCACATCGCCGACCAGCACGGCCACGGAGATGGCCATGCAGCGTTCGCCGGCACTGCCGTAGGCGGCGCCCATCAGTGCGTCGACGGTTTTTTCGATATCGGCGTCAGGCATCACCACCATGTGGTTTTTCGCACCGCCCAGGCCTTGCACACGCTTGCCGTGACGCGCACCGGTCTCGTAGATGTATTGGGCAATCGGCGTGGAGCCGACAAAGCTCACGGCCTTGACGTCCGGGTGTTCGATCAGCGCGTCCACCGATTCCTTGTCGCCTTGCACCACGTTGAACACGCCTTTGGGCAGGCCGGCTTCGCGCAGCAGTTCGGCCATGAACAGCGATGCACTCGGATCGGTAGGGCTTGGCTTGAGGATGAAGGTGTTGCCCGCCGCGATGGCGATCGGGTACATCCACATCGGCACCATCACCGGGAAATTGAACGGGGTGACACCCGCCACCACACCCAGGGGTTGGCGCATCGTCCAGTTGTCCATGCCACGGGACACCTGGTCGGAATATTCACCCTTGAGCAGGTTGGGAATGCCGCAGGCGAATTCGAGGATGTCGATGCCACGGTCGACTTCACCCTGGGCGTCGGTGAAGACCTTGCCGTGCTCGGCGACGATGATGCGCGCCAGGTCGTCCTTGCGCTCACGCAGCAGGTGCAGGTATTGGAACAGCACACGGGCGCGGCGGATCGGCGGGGTGTCGGCCCAGCCGTCGAAGGCGGCCTGGGCGGCGGCGACGGCTTCGGCCACGGTCTGGCGGCTGGCCAGCGCGACGCGTGCGGTTTTTTCGCCGGTGGCCGGGTTGAAGACGTCCTGATAGCGATCATCGCGGCTCACGCGCTGGTCGTTGATGTAGTGCTCGATGGTGGTGGTCATGGCAGTCGATCCAGGTGGGTAGCGGTGGAACACACCTTAGGCTTTCGCTTTGTTCCAAACCAGAGCAGAATCCTGAACTTATTGTCCATAAACGCGAACAATACACCCATGGAAAAAACTGAGATCGAGGGGCTTTGGACCCATATCCACTGGCTGTCGGTGCTGGAAGAGCAAGGCACCTATACCGCCGCCGCCGCGCGCCTGGGGGTGAGTAAATCGGCGGTGAGCCAGCGCATTTCCGATCTGGAAAAAGCCACCGGCACACGGCTGGTCACGCGCACCACGCGCAGTGTGCGCTTGACCGATGCGGGGCTGTCGTTGACCCGTGAAGTGCGCAGCGCCTACGCGCAAATCGCCCGCGGTTTTTCGTCCGTGCGCGACTCGGTCGGGGAGATTCGCGGGCTGGTGCGGCTGACCGCGCCGGTGGCGTTCGCCAGGCAGCAATTGGTGCCGCATCTGTCGGAATTTTTACAGCAGTACCCGCAGGTGCGTATCCAACTGGATGTGTCCGATGCCTTGAGTTCGCTGGCCGCCGAAGGTTACGACCTGGCCGTGCGCCACGGCTTCCAGGTGCCGGAAACCCACGTGGCGTGGAAGCTCTGCGACACCGGCTCGGTGCTGGTCGCCAGCCGTGATTACCTGCAGCGTCACGGCGAACCGCGCGCCCCCGGGGACTTATCCGCCCACAACTGCCTGTTTTACCCTCGGGGCACCGACCAACCGGCGTGGACTTTCGAGCGCGGCAGCCAGAACGTCGAGCGTCTCACCGTGCCCATCGCCGGCAGTTTCGCCACCAACAACAGTGAAGCCCTGCGCGATTCGGCCCTCAACCACCTGGGCATCGCCCTGCTCCCGGACTTCAGCGCCCACGCCGCGCTGGCCAACGGCACGCTGGTACAAGTGCTCAAAGACTGGACGCTCAAGGGCGCCTTTGCCGATGAGATCTACTTGATCCGGCCGTACTCGCCCCACGTACCGAAGTCGGTGAGCGCACTGGTGGGTTATTTGAAGGAAAAGTTGTCGCTTGGTTTTCGCTACGGTGGGTAAAGCTGACCGTGCACCGTTTGAAGACGTGACCAGCCATGACGTTTTTGCACAACGCATCGGTATTTTTAGGCGTTCATCTTCAGATTTATGCATGCCTATACTCGGTCCGGCCTGCTGTTGAGCCGCAGGCAGCCGCACAATAAAAAGGTCCCTACAACAATAATCAAGGACACCGACCATGACGCATCCCTTCCTGGCCGCCCGGGATTTCCTGCTCGCGCACCGCACCGACTATGCCACTGCCGTCCGTGACTTCCGCTGGCCGCAGTTGGATGCGTTCAACTGGGCCCTGGACTACTTCGATGTGATGGCCGAGGGCAATTCGGCCAACGCACTGTGGATCGTCGAAGAGGACGGCAGCGAGCAGCGCTACAGCTTCGCGCAATTGGCTGCGCGCTCGAACCAGGTGGCCAACCATCTGCGTGCCCTCGGGGTGCGTCGTGGTGAACGGGTGTTGTTGATGCTCGGCAACGACGTGGCGCTGTGGGAAACCATGCTCGCCGCCTTCAAGCTCGGTGCCGTGGTGATCCCCGCCACCGCCCTGCTCAACCCGGATGATTTGCGTGACCGTATCGAGCGCGGCCAGGTGCGCCACCTGGTGGTGGGTGCGGCGCATGTCGATAAGTTCGTCGGCCTGGGCGACGGCTGCAGCCGCGTTTGCGTGGGCGCGGCGCCCGCGGGTTGGGTCGCGCACAGCGCCGCCTTCAATTACCCCGAGCAGTTCCAGGCCGAGGGCCGCACCCTGGCCACCGACCCGATGCTGCTGTATTTCACCTCCGGCACCACGTCCAAACCGAAGATGGTGCTGCACAGCCACCAGAGCTACCCGGTGGGGCATCTGTCGACGATGTACTGGATCGGCCTGCAACCGGGCGACCTGCACCTGAACATTTCGTCTCCGGGCTGGGCCAAGCACGCCTGGAGTTGCCTGTTCGCCCCCTGGAATGCCGGTGCGTGCATCTTTATCCATAACGTGGCGCGGTTCAGCGCACAGGCTTTGCTCGGCGCGCTGCAACACTATGGCGTGACCAGCCTGTGCGCCCCGCCCACGGTGTGGCGCATGTTGATCCAGGAAGACCTGGCCAGTTACAAGCCGCGCCTGAGCCTGCGCGAACTGGTGGGTGCCGGTGAGCCGCTGAACCCGGAAATCATTGAGCAGATCCAGCACGCCTGGGGCTTGCCGCTGCGCGACGGTTTCGGCCAATCGGAAACCACCGCCCTGGTCGGCAACACCCCCGGCCAAGTGCTCAAGCCGGGCTCCATGGGCCGCTCATTACCGGGCTACCGCGTGGCGCTGCTCGACCCCGATGGCGTGCCCGCCGGCGAAGGCGAAGTGGCGCTGCCCCTGGATGTGCGCCCGCTCGGCTTAATGCTGTGCTACGAGGACAGCCCGGAAAAAACCGCCGAAGTGATGCGCGACGGTTACTACCGCACCGGCGATACCGCGCAGATCGACAGCGACGGCTACATCACCTTTGTGGGCCGCGCCGATGACGTGTTCAAGGCCTCCGACTACCGCATCAGCCCGTTCGAACTGGAAAGCGCGCTGATCGAACACCCGGCGGTCATGGAAGTGGCCGTGGTGCCCAGCCCCGACCCGCTGCGCCTGGCGGTGCCCAAAGCGTTCCTGATCCTGGCCCACGATGCGCCGGGCAGTGCGGAGCTGGCCGCGCACATCCTCGCGTTTGCCCGCGAGCATCTGGCGCCCTATAAGCGGGTGCGCCGTATCGAGTTTGTGAGTGAACTGCCCAAGACCATTTCCGGGAAGATCCGCCGGGTGGAACTGCGGCAGATGGAGGTGGTGCGGCGCCAGGGGCAGACGCGGGGCGAGCACGAGCATTTCGAGGAGGATTTTTCTTGAGGGCAAAACCTGGTGTTGCGGCAGGCTACCAGTGGTACCAGATGCTCCAGATAATTGAGGCACCGAACCATATAGCTCCAAAATTATAGGGCCACAACGCCCAACGCTTAAGGGATAGGGGGATGGCGGCCAGCTCGGCTTCGGTCACATCCCCTCGCTTGATATGCGTTTTGGGCATCGCCAACAACTGATTGATCAGGCACATGCGGTGAAACCTGTCGATATGGGTATTTCTGCCCCAAAAACGTTTGTTATCGCAGACCACCTTGTTCTCGCTGAAGTAGCTTTCCAACTCTTCGAGCTTTGTGTATTCGGCGTAGAAAGTGAGCCCCGAGAAAACCAGGCACGCTGCAAATACAAGAACTGTAAAGATGAGAAAAAAATCCATGGTTAGGCGCCTTCTGGTTGATAGATAAAGTCACCATCGATCTCCAGGATGTTGCCGCCCAGAAATGCGCCCCCGTCGCCAAATATATTGCCTCCCGCATACCCTCCCGCAGCGCCGCCAATAACTGCACAGGCCAACGCACCGTTTCCTTTAGCCGCAACGCCCAAAAGAATCGTACAGACTTGAGAGGCGAATTTTGCACCGAACTTCCCTCCTCCATAAGCTCCCGCCACGCCAGCCACCAACCTCCCAGTCTCCACATACTTGGCCCGCCGACACTGCGCCTCTCGCCCTTCGACACACGCTTGCTTGATCTCCAACCCTGCCACTCCCACATCCATCGCCAATCCCACGTACGTCCCCTTCCCCAACCATTTCGACGTCTGCGCAATCGCCCGCATCCGCTGCGCATACCCGGCAATCTCGCCCTTGTGCAGATAGCTTTTGGTGGAGATCCCAATACCTTCTTTAACGCCTGATTGCCCCGCAACCCCGTGCCAAATCGCGCCGCGCCTTGCAGCTGGGTTTCCAGCAGCCCGAACAGGACCTTGCGCTGGTGAAAAAACGCTTCTCGATCCAAACCGCCCTCCCTCAGGCGCTGATGCAATCGCTCGATCTCCTCCAGCGTATGCGCCACCTCATCCAGATGCCGTGACCATGCCGATGTTGCGCTGCCGATGCCCAACGAGCTGTACCCCAACAGGCTTTGCAGCAAGTCATAGTCATTGACCACCTGGGTTCCGCCCGCATTGTCCAGCTCCCGGCGAATCGCCTGCGCCTGACGCACCAGCCAGGCCTCCTCCATGGAACAGCTGGCGCTGTAGGCATCGGGAATAATGACCAACTGCCCGGGCATCACCAGCCCACGGCGCAGATGATGGTTCAACACATCGAAATGGTCCGAGCGTTCCCGACTCAAACCGCTGGCCATCAAGCGGGATTTCAAGCTCTGGTAGTCCGCCGTGCGGTCGTTGATATAGCCCTGCGCCATGTCCTACATCCCAGGAGGCAATGAAGATGGCGTCGGAATATAAGCAAGGGAATAGACCCCGGACACAAGCCCAGGGGGTCTGAATTACATTTGGGAAGTTGCCTACATTTCAGGGAAAAAGCGCCTACGCAAAAGCCGCACTTGAACCTCGACGGACAACTGCCCCCATTCAGGGCAGTGCCGCCAAGCTGCGGTGTGACCGTGCGAAACCGGCCCCGCGCGAGTGGTGAAGGGGTGCCGCTTACAGGTCGTAACGCAACGCCATGCCAAAGGTGCGTGGCGCTCCCGCATCGATGATTTCGTCATCGCGGTTGTTGGTGACGTAGCGCTTGTCGAAGGCGTTTTTCACGAAGCCCGACACCGCCACGTGCTGGGTGACTTTGAATTCGCTGCTGAAATTGGCCAGCACGTAGTTGTCACTCCTGCGCTCGCCATTGACCTTGCCCGCCGCATCGAACTCGTACGCGGACGGGGTCGTGCTCTGATACGTAACGTCGGTGTTGAAGGTCAGGCGGTCGTTGATGCGATAGATGCCGCCCACCGACATCTTGTACTTGGGCGCGTACAGGAACGCCTGGCCACTGCGGTCCTGGCCATTGCCCGCGATGAAGTCCTTGTATTTGCCGTCGGTGATCGCCCCCCCGACGGTCAAGGTCAACTGCTCGCTGAGGTCTTTTTCGACGAACACTTCCAGGCCCTTGATATCACTGCGACCGGCGTTGTAGACGTCAATGATATTGGTGTTGGCCTGGCGCACGCTGACCTGTTGGTCTTTCCAGTCGGTGTAATACAGGTTGGCGCGGGCGCGCAGGGTGTCTTCGAAGAATGAACCGCGGTATGACAACTCGTAGTTGGTGGTGTACTCAGGGTCGTACGACTGGTGGCCGCTGCCGGAGCGCACATTCACGCCGCCGCCGCGATAGCCCTTTTGCACCATAAAGCCCAGGTACTGGCCGGCGGCGAGTTCGTAGTTGATACCGAGTTTGGGCAGCACGGCGGCGAACGACTTGTTGACCTTGGCGGCGTCGGACAGATCGTCCTGCTTGATGTCAGTGTCGTTGGTCTCGTGGTCGTAGCGCAGGCCGGTGACCAGCGTCCAGCGCGGGGCAAAGGTCCAGTTGACTTCACCGAACAGCGCTTTGTTTTCGATAGTCGTGTCGCCTTTGACCGTCGCTGCCAACTCACCAGCAGACAACAACCGGTCGTGGAAATTGTTGGTGTTGTGGCCGTAGTAGGCCCCGATGAAACTCTTCACCGTGTCCGAGCTGTAGTTGAGGCGCAGTTCCTGGCCGAACAGTTTGCCATCCTGCTTGCGCAGAATAACGTCGTTGTCCACGGCGTTCTGGTCGAAATCCAGGCGGTTGCTGTAGTCCGAATTCGTGTTGGTGGTGAGGCTGGTCAGCGACCACTGATCGTCGAGGCGGTAGTCGAGTTTGGCGCTGACGGTGTCCTGGAGAAGGTTGTCGAACGCCTGGGTGTTGGAAGACACCTTGTAGTAACGCACCTTGTCCGGGTTGCGGATGACCGAGTTGTCACCCTGGCGGTGTTCGTTGTGGGCATAGGTGAGCAAGACGTCGAGGTCGTCGCTGGGCGTGATCAGCAGCTTGCCGCGTGCATTGCTGGTGCGATGGGGGTTGGCGTCCTTGCCGAGCGCGATGTTATCGATATAGCCATCGCCATCCTGGTAATCCAGGGCGATGCGCCCGGCGATCTTGTCATCGACAATGCTCCCGCCGCCGGCAACCGCCGCGCCTTTTTCACCGTAGTTGCCCACATTGGTTTGCGCCGAAAAGCTGGGTTGGAACGTCGGGTTGCGGGTCTGCACCACCACCGCACCGGCCAGGGAGTTGCGCCCCTGGGTGGTGGATTGCGGGCCGAGGAAGACCTCGACTTGCTCGACATCCCACAATGTCGTGGGGCTCAGGGTCAGGGTACGGTTGGGTTGCACGGCGCCGTCCACATACACCGACACAGCGCCGTTGAGGGTGGCCGGGCCCTGGTCGTCGAAACCGGACACCGGCACACCGCGAATACCCCAGTTTTCGTTACCGGCCTGGCTGTACACGCCCGGCGTACGAGCGAAGACATCGACCAGGCTGTGGTCGGCCTTGTCGCGCAGTTGCTGTTCAGTCACCACCACTACGCTGGATTGGGTTTGCTCAAGGCTGCGGTTGATTTTTTCCCCGCTCACCGTGATCGGGGCAATTTCCAGGGGGGCCGTTTCAGCCGCCCAGGCGCCACCTGTCACGCACACCACCGACCCTACCGCCAGTGCAATTGTATTCTTTTTGAAATTCACGCCCGCGCCCCTGTGACCGATCATTATTGTTTTTGCGGCGTGCCAAAAAGCAGCCAAACGCCAGCAGGGCGGAGTTTAAGGGATACCCAACAGGAAGTGAATGTAATTGATAAACAATATCATTCGTCATGAATGCGCATTCGTGTATCCGATTGATTACATCGGCCCTGCGTCAGCGTGATCCGGCCGCAACGCAGTCAGAAATCGACCGTGGCCGACAGCTGCAACGTACGTGGATAACCCGGCGAAAACGCCCCATACGACGCCACACCCGACCAATACTCGCGATCAAACACGTTCTGTACGGTCGCGCGCAAAGTGGTGGGCCGCCCTTCTATCTTCGTCACATACCGCGCGCCCGCGTCGATGCGCGTCCAGGAATCCAGCGCCTGGGTATTGGCCTGATTGACGTATTGGCTATCGGTGTAGATCGCGCCGCCGGTGAGGGTAAAGCCTTCCAGCCACAGGGTGTCGTACTCGGCCCACAGGTTGGCCTGGATGTCCGGCACGCCCACGGGTTTGTTGCCACGGTTGGCTGCGGTGGCGGACTTTGTCAGCTCACCCTCAAGAAAGGTCACGCCGCCCATCAACCGCGTGCGGGGTGCCACTTCGCCGTACGCGCTCAGTTCGACGCCACGGTTGCGCTGCTCGGCCTGTACCGAATACACACCATTGGCGCCCAGTTCGCCGCTGGGCTTTTCGATCTGGAACAACGCCACGCTGGTCATGAAAGTACCGTGCTCATACTTCACGCCCAGCTCATGCTGCTTGGACTTGTACGGCGCAAAGGTGTCGCCGGCGTTGCTCGCCGTGCCTGGGGCGGTGTCGCCTTTGCTCAGGCCCTCGACATAGTTGTAGTAGAGCGACACGTCATCCCACGGCTTGACCACCACGCCCACCAGCGGCGTGGTCGCGTTGTCTTTGTAGCGTGAGCTGACCGCGCCCGCGGCGTTGTAGTTACGTGACTCAATCGCCTGGCGACGCACGCCCAGGGTCAGTTGGATGCGCTCATCCAGAAAGCCCAGGGTGTCCGTCAGCGCCACGCCGGACAAATCCGATTCGGAAACGCGCAACACCCGGGGCGCGTTGATTGATTGCTTGGGCGCGTCCACCGGGTGATACAGATTGGAGCGAACCAGCGTGCCACTGTTGATGCCACGGGACAGTTCGTCCTGGTAACGGGTTGCCATCAGCGTAGCGGTATGGGTCACCGGGCCCGTCGCGAACAACCCGCGCAGGCCCACATCGGCGGTGGAGCGGTCAACGTTGAACTTGTAGTAACCGGGCGTGTTGCTGGTATCACCGGCGGCGTTGAGAATTTGTGGCACCTGGTCGGACATGCGCTTCACATCCGACCTGCCGCCACCGGCGTGGGCGAACACGGTGAGCGAGTCGCTCAGGTCATATTCGCCGCCGAGCAACGCCGACTGCTCCTTGGTGTCCGACCAGCCCCACTTCTGCGGCAGGCTGGTGCGGCCGTTCGCGGCAGACGGCACGTCCGCGCCCGGCGCAATGGTGAAAGGCCGCGAAGCGCCTTCAAAGCTCTCTTTCTGACTGAGGTAATCGAGGTTCAGGCGCAGCCGCTCGCCGCGATAATCCAGGGCGATGGCGCCGATACCGACATCGCGGTTCTGGCTGTCCACGGCAGTGTCGCCGCCCTGGAGGCTACCGTTGAAGCGCACGCCAAACTGGTTTTCGTCGCCAAAGCGCCGGCTGATGTCCAGGTGGCCACCCACTTGGGTATCGGAGGCGTAACTGCCGGTGAAGCGGGTCAAGTCCTGATCCAGCGGGCGCTTGGGCACGATATTGATCACCCCGCCGACGCCGCTGTTGGGTGAAATGCCGTACATCAACGCTCCCGGCCCCTTGAGTACTTCGACGCGTTCGGCGTACTCGGTAAATGCACGGTAGTTGGGCGCCACGCCGTACACGCCGTCATACGCCAACTCGCCCAGGTTGCCCTCGCCGATCGCAAAGCCACGCACGAAAAACGAGTCGACGATACCCCCGGTCTGCCCGGTGGAACGCACCGAGGGGTCGCGCTCCAGGGCATCGGCCACGGTCACGGTTTGCAGGTCGGCGAGGGTCTTGGCGGTGTAGCTGGTAACGCTGAACGGCGTGTCCATCACATCCTTGTTGCCCAGCATGCCCAGGCGCGCGCCACGGGCCACCTGGCCACCGGCGAGCACATCGGGCAGGTCGGTGGGGCCGGTGTAGCGAGCGTTGACGTTCGTCGCGTCAAGGGTCAGGGGCGGCGGGCTGTCGTCGGTCGGCTCGGCGATAGCGGCCCAGGCGTTGCTGCTGGCAGCCGCCAGCAACAGGGCGGTACGAATGGCGAGTGTTAACCGGCTGGCAACAGGCATGGCGTCAGGGTCCTTTCATCGAGAGCAGAGGGGAATTACTGCTGATGCCAGCCGACGCGCGAAAAAGTATCACCTGCCCTGCGTTTTCTTTCGAACCAGGCGGTCGCCGCGTGCGCGATTGCAATGCGCGGCGGTTGTCATTTAGTATTGGGAATACTTCTCAGTTGCACGAATCCGCACCATGAGCGACAGCCTCCCCGCCCCCAACACCTCTCACCTGCGTGCAATCGAGGCGCTGTACAGCGGCCATCACGGCTGGCTGTACGCCACGCTCAAACGCAAACTCGGCAACGCCATGGATGCGGCGGACCTGGCCCAGGACACCTTCACCCGCATCCTCGCCTCCCAGGTCACGGTGATCGACCAGCCCCGCGCTTATCTGACCTGCGTGGCCAAGGGCATCCTGGTCAACTGGTACCAGCGCAAGGCGTTGGAGCGTGCGTACCTGGAAGCGCTCGCCAGTGTCCCGGCCCACGAGGTGCCGTCACCGCAAGCGCACTTCATCGTGCTGGAGACCCTGCACGAAATCGACGCGATGCTCGACGCGCTGCCGCCGCTGGTCAAGCGTGCGTTCCTGCTGTCGCAGCTCCACGGTCTCCAATACCAGGCCATCGCCGAGCAACTGGGCGTGTCGCTGATCACCATCAAGCGCTACATGAAACAGGCGTTCATGCAATGCCTGATGCGGGTCGAATAAGTGCTCAGCCTGGGCAAGGAACCGCCGCTGCCCGCCGATGTTCTGGAAGAAGCCGCCGAGTGGCTGATGCGCCTGAGCGAAACCGACCTGAGCGCCAGCGAGCGCGCCGAATGGGAACGCTGGAAGGTCAGCAGCCCCGAACGCGCTCGCGCCTGGGCTCGGGCCCAATTGCTGCAAAGCACGCTCGGTGGCCTGCCGCCGTCCCTGGCGATGTCGACCCTGGACCGCCCAAGCAACCCGCAACGCCGCGCCGCCCTGGGCAAACTGGCGCTGCTGTTGGCGGTGATGCCGGTAGGCTGGGGCAGTTGGAAGCTGACACAGTCCCAGCAATGGACAGCCGACCACCGCACCCGCGTCGGCGAACGCCGCGAACTGACCCTGGCGGACGGCTCGCGCGTGACCCTCAACACCGACACCGCCATCGACGTGCTGTTCGACAGCCAGCAACGCCTGCTGCACCTGCGCGAAGGCGAAATCCTGGTGCAGACTGCCGCAGACACCGCACGCCCGTTTCTGGTCAGCACGCGCGAGGGCCGCCTGCAGGCCCTGGGCACGCGTTTTACCGTGCGCGAACTGAACGAACGTACCCACCTGGCTGTGCTCGAAGGTGCCGTTAAAGTAGTGCTGGCCGAAAACGACCAGCGGCCGCCGTTGATCGTCAACGCCGGGCAACGCATAGACTTTTCCACTCAACATTGGGGCGCGCTCAGCCCCACGGATCGCAATGTCGGTGCCTGGACCCAAGGCATGCTGATGGCGGACAACATGCGCCTGGCCGACTTTGTCGCCGAACTGACGCGCTATCGCCGTGGCTTCGTGCGCTATGACCCGGCGATTGCCGACCTGCGCATTTCCGGCGCGTTCCCCATCGCCGACACCCAGCGCACCTTGAACATGCTGGTGCAAACCTACCCGGTTCTCGCCAGCGGCCATCTGAACGGCTATTGGGTCACCCTGTCCCCGGCCTGACAGCCGCAACAATAAATCCGCGCCGGGTGATACTTTTTTTGATCTCGACTGGCAAACACAAGCCCCCTTCCCTCTTATCCATAGGGCTGCCTTCCATGCTTGTCATTCGCAGCGCGCTGCTCAGCCTGGCCCTGGCCGGTACCGCCCTGGCGGACGTGCCGGCGCCATTGGAGACGGCGCGGGTGCGTGCTTATCAGATTGCCCCCGGCCCGCTCGGAGCCACGCTGTCGAGTTTTGCCATGGAGGCCGGGATTGCCCTGTCGTTCCTCCCTGCCCTCACCGAAGGCCTGACCAGCCCGGGTTTGTCCGGTAACTACTCGCCCCGGCAAGCCATGAGCCGGTTGCTGGCCGGCAGCGGCCTGGAGGCGGTACTGCGCAACGACGGCAGCTACACCCTCGTATTGCGCCAAGTCACGCTGTCGGACACCACGGTCAGCGGCGTCGAGCCACGCACCAACAGCCTGCCACCGCTGTACTCCGGCAACCAAGTGGCCACCGGTGGACGCCTGGGCATGCTCGGCAATACCGACATCATGGACGCGCCTTTCAGCGTCAGCACCTACAGCGCGGCGCTGATCAAGGACCAGCAGGCGACCACCGTGGGCGATGTGCTGGAACGCGATTCCTCGGTACGCTCCACCGGGCAGACGGGCGGCATTGTCGACTCGTTTTTCATCCGTGGTTTTCCGGTAGGTGAAGGCAACCTCGGCGAGTTGGCATTCGACGGTGTGTACGGCGTGGCATCCAATTACCGCGTGTTTACCGATTACGCCGAGCGCATCGAAGTGGTCAAGGGCCCCGGCGCGCTGCTGTACGGTATGGCGCCCAACAGCGCGGTAGGCGGGGTGATCAACATCGTGCCCAAGCGCTCTCTCGATGAAGACCTGACCCGTTATACCGCCAGCTACGCCCAGGATGCGCACTGGGGCAACCACCTCGATATCAGCCGACGGCTTGGCGAGGCGCGGCGCTTGGGCGTACGCATCAATGCCAGCGTGCAGAATGGCGACACGGTGATCGACCAACAGTCGCGCAATATCGACATCGGCGCCCTGTCTCTGGACTACCAGGGTGAACGCCTGCGTACCAGCCTCGACCTGATCTCCCAGCAAGAGACCTTCGATGCGGCCTCCCGCCCGTTCCTGATCGATAGCGACGTGGCCATCCCAACCGCCGCCAACGGCCGCACCAACGTCAGTCAGGACTGGGGCTGGTCGCGCACCCGGGACAAATCGGCTTTGCTCAGCGGCGAATACGACCTCACCGAGGCCCTCACCGTGTTCGCCCACGCCGGCGGCGGCAAATCGGCCGTGGCGCGCCTGTCCGACCAGACCCCGAGCATCGTCAACGCCGCCGGCGACACCTCGTCGATCCCCGGCTACTACCGCTTCAACGTGCAGCGCTACACGGTCGACGTCGGAGCATGGCTGCGCTTTGACACGGGGCCGATCAGCCACCGCAGCACGCTACAGGCCAGCCGTTATCGCGATGAACTGTCGCGGGGGATCATTTCTGGTGCGCCGGTACTGTCGAATATCTATCACCCGGTGAACCGGCCAGAACCGTCGATTGCCAAGCCGGATATGCCCAAAGTCTCGGCCTCCGAACTCTCCGGCGTCGCCATCGCCGACACCTTGTCGATACTCGACCAGCGGGCGCAGATCACCCTCGGCCTGCGCCAGCAGCGTATCCAATCGAGCAACTACAACAACGCAGGCGCCGTCACCAGCGCCTATGACGACAGCCAGATCACACCGCTGTTTGGCGTGGTGCTCAAGCCCTGGGAGCATGTGGCGTTCTACTACAACGCTCTCGAAGGCCTGAGCAAAGGTGACGTGGCGCCCTCCAATGCCGCGAACGCGGGGGAGGTCTTTGCGCCTTACGTGTCCAAACAACACGAAGTCGGGGTCAAGATCGACTACGGCACGTTCATGTCGACCCTCGCACTGTTCCAGATCCACAAGCCCAGCGGCGAATTGGCCGCCGGGCGCTTTTCGGTACAGGGCCAACAGCGCAACCGCGGCCTCGAACTGAGCGTGTCTGGCGAAGTCACCCAAGGCACGCGCCTGCTCGGCGGCGTGACCCTGCTGGACGCGCGACTGACCAAGACCGCGAATGCCGCCAACCAAGGCAACGCACCGGTGGGTGTGCCCAAGGTGCAAGCCAACCTGTGGGCCGAATGGGACACGCCATGGGTCGAGGGCCTGACGCTCACCAGCGGCGCGCTCTATACCGCCCGCCAGTACGCCAACCAGGCCAACACGCAACAGCTCGATGCCTGGACACGCTTCGATATCGGCGCGCGCTTCAGCACCCGCATCGCCGAACAGCCAACCACATTTCGCGCCACGGTACAGAACCTGTTCGATCGCCAGTATTGGTCAGGCGTTGCCTCATACGGCGCGTTTTCCCAAGGCTCGCCACGCACGTTGTCGTTGTCGGCTACGGTTGATTTCTGATCGAGACCGACAGTCAAGGCCACACAAAAAAAGCCCGCAAGCGCACCCACATGCACTCACGGGCAACACCAAGCGACCTGCTTCAAAAACGTGGTTTGACGGTTTTCCAGTCCGGTTGATAACGCCGCATCTGTTTCACATCGTCGCGCTGGCGAATGCCGCAGCTCAGGTATTGATCGTGCAGCATGCCCAACTGGTCATGGTCCAGTTCCAGGCCCAGCCCCGGTGCGCGGGTGACCTGCACGCAGCCATCGATGATCGGCAATTTGCCGCCCTTGATCACTTCCTCGTCCGGTTCCTGCCACGGGTAATGGGTGTCGCAGGCGTAGTCGAGGTTGGGCACCGACGCGGCTACGTGGGCCATGGCCATCAGGCTAATGCCCAGGTGTGAATTGGAATGCATCGACACGCCCAGGCCAAAGGTCTGGCACATCTTCGCCAGCACCTGTGTGTCACGCAGGCCGCCCCAATAGTGGTGGTCGGCGAGTACGATCTGCACGCTGTCCAAGGCCACGCTGCGCCGAAATTCGTCAAAGTCGGTCACGACCATATTGGTCGCCAGGGGCAAGCCGGTGCGTTTGTGCAGCTCGGCCATGCCGTCCAGGCCGGGGGTCGGGTCTTCGTAATATTGCAGGTCGTCACCAAGAAGTTCAGCCATGCGAATCGAGGTTTCCAGCGACCAGTTGGCGTTCGGGTCGATGCGCAATGGCACGCCGGGGAAAGCTTTCTTCAAGGCCTTGATGCACGCCACTTCATGTTCGGGCTCCAGGGCCCCGGCCTTGAGCTTGATGCTTTTGAAGCCGTAGGTTTCGAGCATGCGCCGGGCCTGGGCGACGATCTGTTCTTCGTTGAGCGCTTCGCCCCAACTGTCGGGCTTGTAGGGCGAGTCGATGTGCTGGGCGTATTTAAAGAACAGGTAGGCACTGAACGGGATCCGATCGCGAACCGCGCCACCGAGCAGGTCCACCAGCGGTACATTCAGCGAATGCGCCTGCAAGTCGAGAAACGCCACCTCGAACGCCGAATAGGCATTGCTCACCGCCTTGCTCGCGTGGGAGCCCGGCGCCAGCTCGGCACCGGCCAGGCTTGCCGGTTTATGCGCCGCCACCGTGGCTTGCACAATGGCGCGCAGTTGGTTGAGGTTGAACGGATCGAGCCCGATCAGCTGCGACTGCACCTGTTGCTGGATCGCCAGCGCCGGGGCATCGCCATAGCTCTCGCCGAGGCCGATGTAGCCGGTGTCGCTCTCGATCTCGATGATCGAACGCAGCGCGAAGGGTTCGTGAATACCGCTGGCGTTGAGCAATGGCGGGTCACGGAAAGCAATCGGGGTGACGGTAACGCGGACAATTTTCAAGAGGCGGCTCCCTGTGGACCTGGACGCATGGCGTGATGATGAGAAGAAGGAGTTGGCCCTCGAGGCGTGGCGCGGGCAAAGAACACCATCACCGCAGCCACCAGCGAGGTCGCGGCGAGGCCATACAAACCACCCTCGATGGACCCGGTGGTCTGCTCCAGCAACCCGAAAGTGGTGGGCGCCACGAAACCGCCCAGGTTGCCCACCGAATTGATCAAGGCAATTACCGCCGCCGCAATGCGCGCATCCAGGTAGCCCTGAGGGATCGGCCAGAACAGCGCCGAAGCCGCCTTGAAGCCGATCGCGGCAAAACAGATGGCGACGAAGGCAAACACCGGCCCGCCGGTGGTGGACATGAACATGCCGAACGCGGCGATCACCAGCATCAGCGACACCCACGCCTGCTGGTGTTTCCACTTGCTGGCCAGGGATGCGAACCCGTACATGGCGACGATCGAAATCAACCACGGAATCGAGTTGAACAAGCCCACCTGGAAGTCGCCCAGATTGCCCATTTTCTTGATCATGCTCGGCAACCAGAACGTGGCGCCGTAGATGGTCAGGGCGATGGAAAAGTAAATAAAGCAGAACAGCGCGATCTGTTTGTCGGCCAGCAGCTTGAACATCGATGGCCGCACGCTCTGGCTCGCCTCGCGTGCCTGCTGCTCAAGCGCAATGGCGCTGACCAGCGCGTGTTTTTCGTCGTCGCTGAGCCACTTGGCCTGCTGCGGGTGGGACTGCAACCAGAACCACACACACCCACAGAGCGCGATGGAAGCAAAACCTTCGATCAGGAACATCCACTGCCAGCCGTGCAGGTTAAGACCGCTGACATTAAGCAACGCCCCCGACACCGGCCCGGAGATCACCGAGGCGATGGCCGAACCACTGAGAAAAATCGCCATGGCCTTGCCGCGCTCGCTGGCCGGCAACCATTGTGTGAAGTAATAGATGATGCCGGGGAAGAAACCGGCCTCGGCGGCGCCCAGGATGAACCGCAAGATATAGAAGCTGGTTTCCCCGCGCACAAACGCCATCGCCATCGCCGCCGCGCCCCAGGTGAACATGATGCGCGTCAGCCAAGCCCGCGCGCCGTAGCGCTGCAGCAGCAGGTTGGAGGGCACTTCGAAGATCGCGTAGCCGATAAAAAACAACCCGGCCCCCAAGCCGTAGGCCGCCGCGCCGATGCCCAGGTCGGTTTCCATATGGCTGCGTACGAAACCGATATTGACCCGATCGATGTAATTGACGATGAACATCACCACGAACAGCGGCAGCACATGGCGCTTGACCTTGGCCGCCGCGCGGGCAAGCACGGTCGGGTCTGGCGGACTCTGGAGGATATCCACGGGCAACTCCCATTGATTGTTTTTTTAAGGGACGAGTCGATGATGGACGCCGAGGATTGTTCCCGTCTAATCTAACCTGACATGCGATTGATACCGGAATTAGATCAATGTTTGAGATGACGCAATTGCGCTGCTTCACCACCGTGGCCACCGAGCTGAATTTTCGCCGCGCCGCCGAACGGCTGAACATGACCCAGCCGCCACTGAGCCGGCAGATCCAGTTGCTGGAGCATCACCTGGGGGTGGAACTGTTTACCCGCACCACCCGCAGCGTCGCGCTCACCGCCGCCGGCCGGGCCTTTTTCATCGAGGCGCAGAACCTGCTCGAACGCGCCCAGCAAGCGGCCATCACCGCGCGGCGCTTTGCCGAAGGCGATATCGGCACGGTCAATATCAGCTTCGTCGGCAGCGCGGTGTATGAGTTCCTGCCCAAGGTGATCGCCGAAGCGCGGCTCAAGCAGCCGCAGGTGAAGATCGACCTGTCGGAGATGAACACCTACCAGCAATACGAAGCCCTGCGCGCCCGGCGTATCGACCTCGGCATCGTCCGCGCACCGCTGCTGGAACCGGGCTACGCCACCGAATGCCTGGTGCGCGAACCGTTTGTACTGGCGGTGCCGAGCAGCCATCGGCTGGCACACGCCGATACGGTGAGCGTGCAGGACCTGGATGCGCAGCCCTTTTTGATGTACGCCCACGCCGCCTACCCGCCGTTCAACGAACTGCTCACCGGCCTGCTGCGCTCGGCCCGCGTCGCGCCGCAATACGTACAGTGGCTGGGCTCGTCACTGACCATCCTCGCGCTGGTCAACGCCGGCATGGGCCTGGCCCTGGTGCCGCGTTGCGCCAGCAGCGTGGTGTTCAAGAACGTCATGTTCCGCGACATCGACCTGGGCGAAGGCGCACAGAGCGAACTGCACCTGATCTGGCGCGAAGACAATGACAACCCGGCGTTTGCCATGTTGCTGGAAGGGATTCGCAGCGCGGTGCGCGAGGGCTGGGCGTGAGTGTCGATGACCGACAGGCCATTGTGGGAGGGGGCTTGCTCCCGATAGCGGTGGGTCAGAAGAAAGTCACGTGACTGATTCACCGCTATCGGGAGCAAGTCGAATCATCGCACCGCCCCACCCACATTTGCAGCACGTTCGGCGTTGCATACCGGTCGGCTCTAAGGCCGCCGCGCTTTTGATCTTGATCTTGGATCGCCCCGTCAAACATGCTGGCCGAAATTCGATATTGATTGGGGGGGCAAACCGGCAGGGATGCCGGTTTAGCCGCCCCGCGCCATGGATGGCGCGTGGCGGCGGCCCCCAAATCAATGTCGGATTACGGGCACACCGAGCCTGAGCGAGGTGCCGAGTGTTGGGGCGAAGGCTTTTTGGTTACTTTTGTCTGGGCCGGCTTCCGGACTTTACAAAAGTGACACGCCGTAAGGGCGTAACCCTAAGTGGCCGTTACCGCAGCAACGGATATGTACTCGATCTGATCCAACATCCTGGCCGGCTGTCAGGCTGCTATCGGGAGCAAGCCCCCTCCCACAGGGGATCTGCGCTTGACTGACTGGCATTGGGGCAAGCCCCCTCCCACACAGGCAGCCAACCACCAAAGCCCGACGCAGTCACCCAATCCTGTTGAATACTTGCCTGATCCTCTGAACTTGAGCCCCATCAGATAGATAGCCCTTGCGCCGTAGTCTAGAGTTCGACGATGGGCGACCTGCGGTCGCACCCTCCTATAAGAAACCCGCACCACCAACCGATGATCAGCAGGTGAGCCCGCCATGGAATTACGTATCAACCAAAAGGCCTATCAGGTCGATGCCGACGCCGACACGCCACTGCTGTGGGTGATCCGCGACGATCTGGGCCTGACCGGTACCAAATACGGCTGCGGCCTGGCCCAGTGCGGCGCCTGCTCGGTGCTGGTGGACGGCAATGTGGTGCGCTCGTGCGTGACGCCAGTGGCCGGGGTGGTCGGTCGCGAGATCACCACCATCGAAGCCATCGAAGCCGATGAGGTGGGCAAACGCGTGGTCAGTGCCTGGGTCGAGCATCAGGTCGCGCAATGCGGTTATTGCCAGTCCGGCCAGGTAATGGCGGCCACAGCCCTGCTCAAGCACACCCCTGCCCCCACCAAGGGCCAGATCGACGCGGCGATGGTCAACCTGTGCCGCTGCGGCACCTACAATGCCATCCATGCCGCCATGGATGACCTGGCCGCCGGGAAGGAGACCGCCTGATGAACACGCCTGAACTGATTCCCGGTGTGCCCCTGGGCGAGCCGATCAACCTGTCGCGTCGACGCTTCCTGGCCAGTACCGCCGTGGGTGCGCTGGTCATCGGCTTTGGCCTGCCACTCGGGTCTGGCCGGGTGCAGGCCGCCACCGGCGTGGAGCGCGGCACCCAAGTGCCGGCATTTCTGGAGATTCGCCCGGACGGTACGGTGCGCCTGCTCAGCCCGTTCATGGAAGGCGGCCAAGGCACCCACACCGCCATGGCGCAAATCGTCGGTGAAGAACTGGATGCCGACCCGGCCACGTTCATCGTCGAAGCCGCGCCGCCCGGCGATGCCTACGTGGTGATGGACAACGGCATGCGCATCACCGGCGGCAGCATGTCGGTGCGCATGAGCTACCCGACCATGCGCCGCCTCGGCGCCCTCGCCCGCGCCATGCTGCTGCAGGCCGGCGCCGAGCAACTGCGCGTGCCGCTGAGCGAACTGAGCACCCAACCCGGCCGCGTGGTACACGCCGCGTCCGGCCGCTCCGTGGGCTACGGCGAGTTGGCCGCACGCGCGCTGGATATGCCGGTGCCTGACCCGGCCACTATTACCTTGCGCGATCCGAGCCAGTTCCGCTGGATCGGCAAACCGGTCAAACGCGTGGACGCCTACGACAAATCCACCGGCAAGGCGCTGTACAGCATCGATTTGAAGGTCGACGGCATGCTCCACGCCGCCGTGCAGCACGCGCCGCGCCTGGGCATGACCGTGGGCGGCCTGCGTAACCAGGCACAGGTCGAAGGTATGAAGGGCGTGCATTCCGTGCACACGTTGCCTGGCGCGGTGGCCGTGGTGGCCGAACGCTGGTGGCATGCCAAGCGCGCGGTGGAGGCAATCCAGGTTGACTGGCAAGAACCGACTGCCGACTCCACAGTGCGCACCATGCCCGCTGAGTTTTCCAGCGATGGCTACCGCGACTTCCTTGCGACCCAGCAAGGCCCGGCCCGCGACGATGAAAACGAAGGCGACGTGGCCGCCGCGCTGAAAAACGCCAAGACCCAGGTCGAAGCCACTTACCACAACCAATACGTCAACCACGCCCAGTTGGAGCCGCCTTCCGCCCTGGCGCGTTTCAACCCCGACGGCTCGTTGGACATCTGGTTGCCCAACCAGGCACCGGACATGTTCCGCGCCGACATCGCCAAGCGCACCGGCCTGGCCCTTGAGCAGATCAACCTGCATTCGCCGCTGCTCGGCGGCTTTTTCGGCCGCCACTTTCTGTATGACTCGGCCAGCCCTTACCCACAGGCCATCGCGTTGGCCAAGGCCGTGGGCCGCCCGGTCAAGCTGATCTGGAGCCGGGAAGAAGAGTTCCTGCGCGATGTACTGCGCCCGGTCGCGGTGGTCAAGTTCCGCGCCGCGCTGGATGCCGACGGCTTGCCGGTGGCCATCGAAGCAGTCAGCGCCACCGAAGGCCCCACCGAAGCCATTGCCGGCAAACAGGGCGATAAAATCGACCCCACGGCCCTTGAGGGGTTGTCGGGCAAGAGCTACGCCATCCCCAACAAACGCATCGCGCAGATCTACGTCAAAGGCCCGGCGATGCTCGGCTACTGGCGCTCGGTGGGCAACTCGCTCAACGACTTTTTCTACGAAGCCTTCCTTGACGAACTGGCCGACACCGGCAAACGCGACCCGTACGAGCTACGCCTGCATTTGCTGCGCGACAATCCGCGGCTGACCACCCTGCTCAAGGCGGTGGCCGAGTTGTCCGGCGGCTGGAAGCGCGGCCCCTACACCGCCGAAGACGGCACACGCCGTGCACGTGGCGTGGCCATGGCCTCACCGTTCGGTTCACACGCGGCGGTGATCGCCGAGGTGTCGATTGAAAGCGGCCAGGTCAAGGTCCACCACATCTGGGAAGCCATCGACCCAGGCAGCATCGTCAATCCGGCGATTGTCGAGGCGCAGGTCAACGGCGCGGTCGCGCTGGGGTTATCGCAAACCTTGCTGGAAGAAGCGGTGTATGTGAACGGCAAGCCACGGGCGCGCAACTACGACCTTTACCCGATCCTGCCGCCCTCACGCATGGCGCAGGTACACGTGAAGATCGTGGAGAGTGGCGAAAAGATGGGTGGCATCGGCGAACCACCGCTGCCCGCCGTGGCACCGGCCGTGGCCAATGCCGTGGCGCAGTTGACCGGCCAGCGTATTCGCAGCCTGCCCCTGAGCCGATACACCTTCAGCTAACCGAGCGAGACCGCCCATGAACACCCGTCGATTCGCAAGAACCGCAGGCTGGCTCGCGCTGCCCTGCGTGGTCGCCGCCGGCCTGCTGGCCTGGTACGTCACCCGTCAACCCGCGACACCGTTTGAACAGCAACAAGCCGTCAGTTTCGACCCGGCCCAGGTCAGCCGTGGCGAGTACGTCGCGCGCCTCAGTGACTGCGTGGCCTGCCACAGCCTGCCGGGCAAGGCGCCGTTTGCCGGGGGCCTGGAAATGGCCACGCCGCTGGGGGCGATTCATGCCACCAATATCACGCCGGACCGCGATAACGGCATCGGCACCTACAGCCTCGCCGACTTCGACCGGGCGGTGCGCCACGGCGTCGCGCCGGGCGGCCGCCGGCTCTACCCGGCCATGCCGTACCCGTCTTACGCCAAGCTCAGCGACGACGACATTCGGGCGATGTATGCGTTTTTCATGAAAGGTGTGCAACCGGCCAGCCAAGCGAACATCCCCAGCGATATCCCCTGGCCGCTGAACCTGCGTTGGCCCATCGCGCTGTGGAACGGCCTGTTCGCGCCAACCGCCCCCTATGCCGCCAAGGCTGATCAGGACGCGTTGTGGAATCGCGGCGCCTATGTCGTCCAGGGCCCCGGCCACTGCGGCAGTTGCCACACGCCGCGTGGGCTGGCCTTTAACGAGAAAGCGCTGGATGAATCCGGCAAGCCGTTCCTCGCCGGTGCCTTGCTTGATGGCTGGTATGCACCGAGCCTGCGCCAGGACCCCAACACCGGGCTGGGCCGTTGGGGCGAGCCGCAGATCGTGCAGTTCCTCAAGACCGGGCGTAACCGCCACGCCGTGGTCTACGGGTCGATGACCGAGGCGTTCAACAACTCCACGCAGTTCATGGCCGACGATGACCTGGCCGCCATTGCCCGCTACCTCAAGTCACTGCCCGGCGACCCGCAGCGTGACGGCACGCCCTGGCAGTACGTGGCCACCGAGGTGCGCCCGGATACCCCCGGCGCCCACACCTACGCCACCCGCTGCGCTTCTTGCCATGGTGCCGACGGCAAGGGCCAGCCCGACTGGATGCCACCGCTGGCCGGTGCCACTTCGGCATTGGCCAAGGAAACCGCGTCGGCGATCAATATCACCCTCAACGGCTCGCAACGCGTCGTGGCTGCCGGGGTGCCGGACGCGTATCGCATGCCGGCGTTCCGTGAGCAGTTGTCCGACCAGCAAATCGCCGAGGTGCTGACCTTTGTGCGCGGCACCTGGGGCAATCAGGCGGGTGCGGTGGCCCCCGAGGCAGTGGGCACGCTGCGCGGGCACACCGACCCGGCCAGCAGCAGCCCGATCATTTTGCATATGCGCTGATGCCTAGCCGCGCAGGGAAGCGAGAATCTCTGCGCGGCACACCTGGAGAATTTCGTCGGCGAGGGGCGAATCATCCGGGCAGGCGCGCGAGAGGATGACGGCACCGACTGCATGGGCCAACGTGTCGAGCATTTTTGCACGGCTGTCCTGCCCCGTTGCCTGGGTATCCGCCGAGACGCTTTGCTGCAGCGCCCGCACTGTGTTTTCAACGCCGTCGGCAAAGGTCGTCTTCAGCGCACCGGATTGACGCGCGGCGTCCGCACACAACGCAGCCAAGGTGCAACCGTCGCCCCGTCCGTCGCGGTGCTCGCGCGACACGTACAACTGGATAAATTGCTCTACATCGAGGCCTTCGGTGCTGGCCAGCGATTGCGCAAGACTGTTTTGCGCCGCCTCGGCCATCAGGTCCGCCTTGGAACCGAAGTGCTTATAGAAGCCGCCCTGGGTGAAACCGGCGGTGGCCATCAGCTCTGCCACCCCCACCCCATCGTAGCCACGCTCGCGAAACAGCTCTGAAGCCGTCTGCACGATATGCGCGCGGTTGGCAGCCGATTGCGTCTTGGTGATTTTCATGGACCTGTCCCTCTACGGCCTAAAACAATGGCCTGAGCATACTATGATTACGACCATAATCAAAACTGTTGACAGCTTTGATTATGGTCGACATCATAAAACCGCCAACGCAAATTGTTGCCGGCATGGCGCACGTCGCCCTCCCCTGTATTCGAGGATCCATTCATGAGCAGCTCCAAGACCGTTCTTATCACTGGCGCTTCCACCGGCATCGGCGCCACCTACGCCGCGCGCTTTGCCCAACGTGGGCACGACCTGGTATTGGTCGCTCGCGACAAGGGGCGACTGGACGCCTTGGCAGCCAAGTTGCGCGAGGCGCACAACGTTAATGTTGACGTGATCCAGGCCGACCTGACCCAAACCAGCGACCTGAACCGCGTAGAAACCCGTCTGCGCGATGACGCGGCGATCGGCATCCTGGTCAATAACGCCGGCGCCGCGCAGTCCGGTAGCTTTATCGAACAGTCCACCGACAGCGTGGCGCAGTTGGTCACGCTCAACACCACCGCCTTGGTGCGGCTGGCCAGCGCCATCGCCCCACGCCTGGCCCAGGCCGGCGACGGCGCGATTATCAACATCGGCTCGGTGGTGGGCCTGGCGCCGGAATTCGGCATGACGGTATACGGCGCGACTAAAGCCTTCGTGTTGTTCCTGTCCCAGGGCATGAGCCTGGAACTGACGCCCAAAGGCGTCTACGTACAAGCCGTACTGCCGGCCGCCACGCGCACCGAAATCTGGGATCGTGCCGGCATCGACATCAACACCCTCAGCGAGATCATGGAAGTGGGCGACCTGGTCGATGCCGCGCTGGTCGGTTTCGACCGTCGCGAGCCAGTGACCATTCCGCCCTTGCAGGACGCTGCGCGTTGGGATGACTTGCAGGGCGCCCGCCAGGGCTTGCTCGCGCAGATCAAGCAATCCCAGGTGGCCGAGCGCTACACGGCCAAGGCATAAACCGCACTACACTCACTTCGGCGCACTGAGAGTTGAATCACCATGAAGGCATTTTTGATCGACCGTTACGGCAAACACAACGGACGCATCGGCGAGGTTCCCACGCCTGAGGTGGGCGACCATGACGTATTGGTCCAAGTGCGCGCCGCCAGCGTCAACGTGCTGGATTCGAAGATCAGAACGGGCGAGTTCAAGCTGATCCTGCCGTATGCATTCCCGCTGATATTGGGCAATGACCTGGCCGGCGTGGTGATCCAGGTGGGTGCCGCCGTGAGCGGTTTCAAACCCGGCGATGAGGTTTATGCACGTGCGCCCGACGCGCGCATCGGCAGCTTCGCCGAGTTGATCGCGGTGCATGAAGACGCGCTGGCGTTGAAACCCGACAACATCGACATGGAACATGCCGCCGCCCTGCCCCTGGTGGCGCTGACGGCATGGCAGGTACTGGTGGAAACCGCCCAGTTGAAAAAAGGCCAAAAGGTGTTTATCCAGGCCGGTTCCGGTGGCGTCGGCAGCATCGCTATCCAACTCGCCAAGCATCTGGGTGCCTTCGTCGCGACGACTACCAGCAGCGCCAATGTGCAATGGGTCAAGGCGTTGGGCGCGGATGTTGTCATCGACTACAAACAGCAGGACGTCTACAGCGCCCTGCACGATTACGACGTGGTGTTGCATAGCCTGGGCGCGGACGAACTGGAGAAATCCCTCGGCATTCTCAAGCCGGGTGGCCGCCTCATTTCCATCTCCGGGCCGCCGACACCGCAGTTCGCCCAGGCGCACATGCTGCCCTGGGTGCTGGGGTTGGCCATGCGTGTGTTGAGCAGCGGTATCCGCCGCAAAGCACGCAGGAAAACCCTCAACTATGACTTCGTTTTTATGCGCCAGAGCGGCGCCCAACTGAAGCAGATCAAACAGCTGGTGGAGGCCGGCGCGATCAAACCGGTGGTTGACCGCGTGTTCCCGTTCGACGCGACCGCCGATGCCCTGGGCTATGTGGAACAGGGGCGGTCAAAAGGCAAGGTGGTCATCAGCCTGAAATGACCGCCCCCTCACACCGCAGTGCCCTACTGGGGTGCCGGCTGCACTGCTTCGAAACTCAATCCTGAACTGCCCGTCACCTGCCAGGGGTTGGCGACGCCGTAGTGGCTGAACACCACGTTTTCGAAGCGCGAATTTTTCAACCCGTCGATCCGTGCCCCGGCGGCGCCACGAAAACGCACGCGCTGGAACACCAACCCCTCGTGGTAGGCATTGTGCTGGCTGTCGCCCTTGACCTCGATGGCCCGGCCCTGGGCGTCCTCGACGCTCACATCGCTCACGTGGATGTCCTTGAACTGCCCGGCCACCGTGGAGCGCTGGTAATCGAGTTTGGCGTTGGGGTCGTTGTAATCCAGGGTAAAGATGAACGCCTGCTTGACCGTATTGCGCAGCGCCGAATCACGGAAGATGACATTGCGCGCCCCGCCGCCCATGAAGTTGGTGCTCTTCATGCGCAGCCCGGCGTCGGTGCCGTCGGAGACGTTGTCTTCGGCCAGGATGTCCTGGATCCACGCACCGGTATGACTGCCGGCCACCACCATGCCGTGACCTTTGCGGAAGTAGTTATTGAAAATCCAGGCGTCCTGCTGGGGCGGTTGATGCACCGCATTCGCACCGGTGCCGGCGGCGAAATTGACGCAGTCGTCGCCGGTATCGAAGACGTTGTTAAACACCATTGCGCCTTTGCTGTTGGCGAACTCGATGCCATCGCCGTTGTTGGCGTCGTAGGTCGTATGGGTGGTATTGGCCAGCACCACGTTTTCGCTCTCCAGGTTCATGATGCCGTGGAACGCCGGGTTCACCACGGTGAAACCGCCGTAGAACACGTTCTTGACGTTGCGCAGGGTGATCAGCGACGAGCGCATTTGCCCGTAGGCATCCTTGACATTCATGCCCCGCGCCACGGCTTGCTCCACCTGGGCTTTGGCGAGGATGCCGTCCTGGGCATATCGGGTGTTGTCGCTGGGCAGGTAAAACGGCAAGGCCCGGCCTCGCTCATCGATCACATCCGGGTTACGTTTCCAGCCATTGCCGTCGAGGGTGCCTTTGCCGACGATGCGGATATTTTCGAACGCCTGATGCGCGCGCGGATCGCGCGGCAGGGCATTGATCAACGACGCCGGGCGCACGGTGGTGGAATAGGGATATTGGATGTAGCCCGCCAACGGGTAATCCTCGGCGCGCTCAGAGCCGAGCAAGGTTGCGCCTTCGGCGATCTCCAGGGTCATGTGGCTCTTGAGGTAGAGCGCGCCACTTTTGTAGATACCTTTGGGTAGCAAGACCTTGCAGCCCGGCGTGCACGCATCGATCGCGCGCTGGATCGCCAGCGTGTCGAGGTGGCTGCCATCGCCCTTGGCGCCGTATTTTTTCACGTCGAACAGCGCCGCCACAGGGGTGGTGCGCTGCACGACGGCGGGGCTGTCGGCAGACTCCGCGCCGTTGCCATCCACCGAACGTACGGTGAAGCGGTACGCGGTATCGGGCTTGAGGCCCTGTGCGGTGTAGCTGTGGATGCCGATGCGGTGGTGAAAGTGCGCGGTGTCTTGGCGGTAGAACTGGTCGATATAGGGCTTGGCCGGCGACACCTGATCATTATTGGCATGGGCGCTGCCCAACAGCGTGCCGTTGGCGTAGACCCGGTAGTCCTGGATATCGGCATGATCGGTGGGTTTTTCCCACACCAGAATAATCTGCCGGTCATCGTAAGCCAGCGTCGGCACTTGCAGCCCGGACGGCGCCTGCAGCGCCCAGGACAGCGGGCTGCAACCGAGGGCGACGAGGGCCAGGGCAGCGCGTGCGAAGGTGTCTCGAGGGGGTTGGTACGGCATGTTGTTCTCCTTGTTGTTGCCGGTTATCCGTGTTGTGTGGCTGGCGTGCTTCAGCCGACCTGGCGGCGTTCCGACGCCTGGCTGAAGTCACGACTGGCCTGCACCAGCATGCGCGTGTAATCGTGCACCGCCTGGTCCTGGCTGAGCGCCTGGCAGTCGAGCAGTTCAACGAGCTTGCCGTGTTGCATCACCGCCACCCGGTCGCACAGGTGCGTGACGACGCCCAGGTCATGGGTGACCAGCAGGTAAGTGAGTTTCTCGCGCTGGCGCAGGTCTGCCAGCAGGTTGAGGATCTCGGCCTGCACCGACACGTCCAGGGCCGAGGTCGGCTCATCCAGCAACAGCACGCGCGGTTCCAGGATCAGCGCGCGGGCAATGGCCACGCGCTGGCGCTGCCCACCGGACAATTGGTGCGGGTAGCGAAAGCGAAAACTGTCGTTCAGGCCGACCTTGAGCAGGATCTCGTTGATGCGGTCATCCTTGTCCCCTACCCCATGGATAATCAGCGGCTCACGCAGGGCGGTGTCGATGGTGTGCCGGGGGTGCAGGGAGCCGTAGGGGTCCTGGAAGACCATCTGCACCTTGCGAAAATGTTCCTTGGGGATTTTGTGCTGCAACGGTGCGCCGGCAATGCTCAGCGCGCCGCTCCAGTGCCGGTACTGCCCGGCCAGGCAGCGCAGCACGGTGGTCTTGCCAGAGCCGGACTCCCCCACCAGGCCGAACGATTCGCCGTCGGCCACACTCAGGTTCACGTCGTGCAGCACCTGGTTGATGGCGGCACCGGTGCCGAAGCTAAGGTTCAAGGCGTGTGCTTGGATCATGGGCATGCTCAGGGTCCTTATTGGGTCAGCCAGAGGGGGTCGCGCTTGAGCACCGGCAGGTGCGCGCGGCGGTTGTCCATGCTTGGCAGCGCGGCTAGCAGGCCCCGGGTGTAGGGGTGTTCGGCGTAGTGCAGGTCGCAGGCCGCGAGAGACTCGACGACGCGCCCGGCGTACATCACCAGCACGCGGTCGCAGTAGTTACGTACCAGGTTGAGGTCGTGGCTGACAAAGATCAGCCCCATCTGCTGTTGGTCCACCAACTCTTCCAGCACGTTGAGCACTTGCTGGCGCACCGAGACATCCAGCGCCGAGGTGGGCTCGTCGGCGATGATCACTTCGGGGCGGGTAATCACCATCATCGCGATCATGATGCGCTGCCCCATGCCGCCGGACACCTCGTGCGGGTACAGGTTGTACACGCGCTGGGGGTCGCGAATGTGCACCTGTTCGAGCATCCGCAGCACACGCTCGCGGGCATCGCTGCGGCTGGCCTTGTGGTGGGCCAGGTAGGCTTCGGCGATCTGCTCGCCCACCTTGACCACCGGGTTCAGCGAGTACTTGGGGTCTTGCATGATCATCGAGATGCGCTGGCCCCGGATCTTCTGCATGGCCTTTTCACTGGCCGACAGCAAGTCCACTTCGCCAAACGTCATGGCCTTGGCGGTGATCTTCGCACTGGGCGGATGCAGCTTGAGCAGGCTGCGCCCGACGGTGGATTTGCCCGAGCCGGACTCACCGACAATCGCCAGTTTCTCGCGCCCCAAGGTGAAGGACACATCGCGCACGGCGTGGGTTTCTTTCTGGCCACTGACAAAGCGCACGTCAAGCCCTTGGACATTCAATTTAATCGCGGACATCAGGTGGTCCTCCGGTTATTCGCTACGCGGATCAAGGATGTCCCGCAGGCCATCGCCCAACAGGTTGAAGGCCAGGCTGACCAGCATGATTGCCGCGCCGGGAACCACCACCAGCCACCAGCATTCGAGCATGTAGCGCCGGCCGGTGGAGATCATTGCGCCCCATTCGGGCAACGGCGCCTGGGCACCCAGGCCGAGAAAGCCCAGGGCGGCGGCCGTGAGGATGATCCCGGCCATATTCATGGTCAGGCGGATGATCACCGACGACAGGCACATCGGCACGATATGGCGCAGGATGATCCGCGCCGGCGACGCCCCTTGCAGCTCCACCGCGACCACAAAATCGGCATTGCGCAGCGACAGGGTCTCGGCCCGCGCCAGCCGCGCAATCGGCGGCCAGGACGTCAAGGCAATCGCCACCACCGCATGCTCCAGGCCAGGGCCGAGGGCTGCGATAAACGCCAGCGCCAGGACCAGGCTGGGAAAGGAAATAAAGATATCGGTCAAGCGCATGAACACGGTGTCGACCGCCCCGCCGAAATAGCCCGACACCGTGCCGATAAACAGGCCGATCGGCCCCACGATCACCGTGACCAGGCCAATGATGTACAGGGTAATGCGCGAGCCGTAGACCAGGCGGCTGAAGATGTCCCGGCCATATTCATCGGTGCCGAACCAATGCGCCGAGCCTGGCGCCTGCAAGGCATTGGCGAGGTTCTGCGCCACCGGATCGTGGGTCGCGATCCACGGTGCGAAAGCCGCCACCACCACCAACAGCAGCGCCACCAGCAGGCCCGCCAGGGTCATGGGGTTACGCAACAGGTGTCGCAACACCCGCACGCCGCTTTTGCACAAGGCGTCGAAGCTCGAGCCCGGGGAGCGATCCACCGGGCGCTTCGCCGCCGTTTCCATGGAAGACAGATTGGCATTCATAAGCATCTTCTCTGTGTGAATTCTGGAAGCACTCAACGCTGCTTGTAGACACCCAGGTAACGGGTGGCCTCGGCATCGTCACCGCTGAAACCCTTGACGTCGGCCGCGCTGACCACGGTGTCGGTCATCTGCGAGATCATCAGGATCGGCCCCACCTGCTGGTCGTAGAGGTGCTGCGCCTGGTGGTACAGGCTGATGCGCTGCGCCGAGTCGCGGGTGACCCCGGCCTGGTCGATCAGGCTGTTGAGCTGCGGGTTGAAGAACGAGGCGCGCCAGCCCTGGAAGTTCGGCAAGCCGGCATCGTCGCTGTTGTTGGGGTTGTAGGCGAAGGTGCGCAGGCTGAAATACGGGTGCGGATAACGCTCGGCGCCCCGCGCCACGATGATTTCGAAATTGCGCGCACGCATCGCGCCGTACACCTGGTTGCCGGTGCCGGTGACGATGCTGGCCTTGATCCCGCCTTCAGCCAGGGTCGCTTGCAGGCGCGCCGCGATATCAATGAACGGCGGCTCCGACAAGGTGCGAATGGTGGTGGTGAAACCGTTGGGATAGCCCGCCTCGGCAAGCAGCTTTTTCGCCTTGGTCACGTCCATGTGATAACCCGGGTCCGGCAAGCGCGCCTCCAGCCCCAACTGCATCGGTTGCTGATTGAGCTTGCCGTAGTACGGCATCACCTGTTCATCCAGGCCCTTGTAGTCGATCAGGTTGCGCACCGCTTCACGCACCTGGGGCTTGGCAAACTCGGCTTGCTTCATGCTCATCGCCACGTAATACATGGTGCCCCGTGGCAATGACTGCACCTGGATCTTGTCCGAGCCGTCGATGGCGCGAATGTCCGGCGCGGCCATGCCATAGGCCAGGTCGAGATCGCCACGTTCAAGCATCAGGCGCAGCGACTGCGATTCGGTCATGTGCCGCACCACCACGCGCTTGAGCTTGGCCGCGCCGCCCCAGTAACCGTCGAAACGGGTCAGCAACAGCGAGTCGTTGGCGCTCCATTTGCTGAGCACGAACGGGCCGCTGCCCGCTTCGTTGGTCACCAGCCAACCGGCGCCCAGATCGCCGTTCTTTTCATGGGCCAGGGCGGTCTTGCGGTCCACCACCACGGCGCTGGGCGAGATCGCCAGGGAATCCACCAGCAGCAGCGGGTCCATGGTCTGCGGCAGGTCGACCACCAGGGTATGGGCATCGGTGGCGCGAATCAGCGATTGAATGTTGTCGAGGTTGTAGCCATAGGCCTTCCAGGTGGTGGCCAGGCCGAAGTTGAGTTTCATCACGCGGTACAGCGACCACGCCACGTCCTCGGCGGTCAGCGGGTTGCCCGAATGGAACTTAACGTCCTGGCGCAGGTGGAAGGTCACCTGCTTGCCGTCCTCGCTGATGTCCCAGCGCTCGGCCAGTTGTGGCAGGTGTTTTTCCGGGTTGCCCTGGTCACGCTTGATCAGCGTGTCGTAGAGGTTGGCGTTGACGCCGGACGCATCCAGGCCAGGCGCGTTGGCGGGGTCGATGGAAAACAGGTTGACCATGCTCATGCCGACGATCAGTTGATCGGCCGGGGTTTTGGCGTGGGCCATTGTCATCGGCCCGAGGGCGAGAACGGCCGCGAACAGGCCAAGGTGCAGTGTCGAAAATGTCATGGAAAATTCCTTGTTTTTATTGGTTTTATCCGTGCCGCGTTTTGGGTTAACGGGTGCGCGGGTCGAATACCTTGTACAAGGCATCGCTGATCAGGTTGAGTGCGACGAAAATCAGGCCGATCACCAGCACGCAGCCCATCACCGCATTCATGTCACCCAGCATCAGGCTGCTGGTCAGGTACTGGCCGAACCCCGGCCAGGCAAACACCGTTTCGATCAACACCGCGCCCTCCAGCAACGAGCCGTAGGCCAGCGCCACCACCGTCAGCAACTGCACGAGGATGTTGCGAAACGCATGCCCCCACACCACTTGGCGACGGGACAAACCCTTGACCCGCGCGGTGATGATGTACTCCTGGGACAGTTGCTCCAGCATGAAGCTGCGGGTCATGCGGCTGATGTACGCCACCGAGTTCAAGCCCAGGATCAGCGCCGGCAACACGATATGACGCAAGGCGCTCGCGAAGGCGTCCCAGTCGCGCGCCAGGCTGGTGTCGATCAGCAGCAGGCCGGTGACCTCGGGCACCATGCCGTCATAAGCCAGGTCGATGCGCCCCGCTCCACCGGCCCACCCCAGCCAGGCGTAGAACACCAGCAGGCCCATCATGCCCAGCCAGAAAATCGGTGTGGAGTAGCCGAACAACGTGATCACCCGTGCGACGTGATCGCCGAGGCGGCCTTGGTTACTGGCCGCGCACACGCCCAGTGGCAAGCCGATAAGTACGCCGAACAGGATCGCCAGGGTGGCCAACTCGATGGTCGCCGGGAACACGCGCAGGATGTCGTCAAGCACCGGGTGGCCGGTCAACAGCGCATTGCCGAAGTCACCGTGGAGCAGGTCGTTGAGGTAAAGCCCGAACTGGGTCCAGATCGGTTTGTCCAGGCCCATTGAGCGGTACACCTGGTCGTAGGTGGACGCGTCCGCGTCGGGCCCGACCACGGCCAGCACCGGGTCCAGCGGCATGACGCGGCCGATGATGAAAGTCAGCGCCAGCAGGCCGAGCAAGGTCACCAGCACGGTGCTGGCGCGCCGCAGGGTGTTGGAAGCGCGAGCGCCCATGACAGAGGCAGTCATAACAAACATAGTGAGCTCCTGATTAATCGATCAGCGCTTTTTGTAGACGTCTTTGTAGCGCGTGGTCGCAGCGGTGTGGCCCTGGAAGTCGGCTACGTCGGTGTATACCACCACGGTGTCGGTCATTTGCGAGACGGGCAAAATAGCCCCCACCTGCTGATCGACTTGCGCCTGGATATCCCGGTACTGGGCCAGTTGCTTGCCGGCGTCGGGCTCGACTTCCGCGCGCTCGATCAGTTGATTGAGTTCAGCGCTGTAAAAAGAAGTACGCCAGCCCTGAAAGTTGGTGAGCTTGGCTTCATCGCGGTTATCCGGGTTGTACACCAGGGTGCGCAGGCTGGAATGCGGATGCCGCTCTGCGCCGCCACCGCCGCGTCCGACAATGATGTCGAAGCTGCGCTCACGCATCGCGCCATAGATCTGGTTGCCGGTGCCGGTAATGATGCTGGCCTGGATACCGGCCTGGGCCAGGGTCGACTGCAGGTTGGAGGCAATGTTGATGAATGGCGGCTCGGCCAGCACGCGGATGGTGGTCTTGAAGCCGTTCGGGTAGCCGGCTTCGGCCAGCCAGGCCTTGGCCTGCTCGACATTGAGCGTATAGCCGGGGTCGGGCAGGCGCGCGGCCAACCCGAGCGGCATCGGCCGTTGGTTGATCACGCCGTAATGCGGCATGACCGTCTGGTTGATGCCCTGGTAATCGATCAGCGAACGCACGGCCTTGCGCACGCGCGCATCGGCGAACATCGGCTGCTTTACGCTCAGCGCCACGTAATACAGCGTGCCGCGTTGCAGGGTCTGGGTGCGCACCTTGTCGCTTTTTTGCAGGGCTTCGATGTCCGGCGCGGACATGCCTTTGGCGATGTCCAGGTCGCCGCGCTCGATCATCAGGCGCAACGACTGCGACTCGGTCATGTTGCGCATGACGATGCGCTTGAGCTTGGCCGGGCCACCCCAGTAACCGTCGAAACGGCTCATCAGGATGACATCGTTGGCGCGCCAGTCATTGAGCACGAACGCGCCACTGCCGGCCGCATGCGTCACCAGCCAGGCGGCGCCCATGTCGTTGTTTTTCTGGTGTTCGAGGACTTTTTCGCGGTCGAGGATAAACGCACTGGGCGAGGTCGCCAGGGTGTTGAGCACCAGCAGCGGATCGGTCGGCCGTGGCAGCTCTATCACGAAGGTCGCGGCATCGGTGGCGCGCATATAGCGTTCGACGTTTTCGGCGGTGAAGCCGTAGGCCTTCCAGGTCGACGCCAGGGCCAGGTTGAGTTTGAGCACGCGATGCAGCGACCAGGCCACGTCTTCGGCGCTCAGGGTGTTGCCGGACTGGAACCTCACCCCGTCGCGTAAATTGAAGGTCAGGGTCTTGCGGTCATCACTGACCTGCCAGCGTTCGGCCAGCGCCGGCACCAGGCGGTCAGGCTGGGCGACGTCCTGCACCAGCAGCATGTCATAGAGGTTGGCGTTGATCTCCGACACGTCCAGGCCGGTGGCGGCCGCCGGGTCCAGGGACAACAGGTTGATCATGCTCATGCCGACAATCAGTTGATCAGCCGGGGTTTTGGCAAAGCTCTGGGGTACCGCGGTCACGGCCAGGGCGGCGACGAATACCCGCGCCCACAGCGAAGGGAAAATAGTCATAACAAGAGTGCCTTTTTTATATTTATAGGGCTCTCGGCCAGCCCGGCTTATGCCGAACGGGCCGTGTATACGTCAGAAGCTCTTAAGCGTGTTGGTCTCGATGTAGTTGAAGTCGATGTCTTCACCCAGGCCCGGCAAGTCGGACAGGTGCACAAAACCGTCATTGTCCATCGGGTCCACCAGGCGCTTGAGGTAGGCCGGAACGTCGTCGTAGTCCAGGTACGGGTGCAGCAGGCCGCGTTCGTACCAGGTGCAGTTCTTGATGGCGCCGACCACCGCCAGGTTGGCGGCGCCGTTGCCATGGATCTCGCAGTCCATGCCAAACGACTCAGCCAAATGCGCCACCTTCAGGCACGGTGCAATACCGCCGACGCCCGCCACGCCGGCACGCAAGATATCGCAGACATCGTGCTTGACCCAGCTGGCGCGGCTCAGGTGCTTGCCGGACAGGGTTTCCGGGCCCAGCACTGGTATATCCAACTGCCCCGCGAGCCAGGCATAGGACTCGGCGGACTCTTCCATCATCGGCTCTTCGAACCAGGCAAAGTCGAGCTTCTCCAACTCGCGCCCGATGTACAGCGCCTCGGTGCGGCTGTACCAGTGGTAACCATCGAGCATCAATGCAATGTCCGGCCCGACAGCTTCGCGCACGGCCGCACAGGCTGCGACATCGATGCGCGGGCTTGGCGCAAAAGACACCGGCGGCATCCACGTGTGCAATTTGATGGCCTTGTAACCGCGCTGCACCAGGGTTTCGGCGAACCGGCCGTAGTCGTCGGGGGTCGCCAGGCCGCCGGGCAACTCATCGCCGCACATGGTCGAGCCATAAGCCGGCACCTTATCGCGGAACCCGCCGATCAACTTGTGCACCGGCACGCCCAGTGTGCGCCCCGCCCAATCCCACAGCGCCTGCTCAACCAGGGCCAGCGCGCGGTCAGTCAACTGGCTGGCGCTGCCGCGCTGCCAATGCGCCAGGTCGTGCCAGATCTTCTCGCGGTCAAACGCGTTTTGGCCCACCAGCACTTTGCGCACAAAGCCGTCCAGCACATAGGGGCGGATCAACTCGGGGGCGCCAAAGGCATAACCCTCCTGGCCATCTTCGGTCTGGATACGCAGCAGCGCCATCTGCGCCTGGGAGACATCACCGGGGTGAGCATGGCCGGCGCTGTCCACTGCGCGGCGGGTCGGGTAGGAAAACACCTGGACGTTGACTGCTGTGATTCTCATGGACGTCTTAAGCCTTCTTATTGGATTTGAGACAGGAATGTCGTCTGTTGCGACCGATCATAGGTCATCGTACAACGCTTGAAAAGACCCAATAATCCGCCTCCATTTCTGCGGTTTTCTCGGCAAAACCCCACATAAGCCCGATTTTTAAAGACAACCAAGGAATAACAGGATTGGCTTTAAAGCCCTATTCACTGGGTACATATATTTCAAGATGTTTCAAAACCACCGATAACCCGTAGACGAGTCGTCTTGTCGTACGATAACGTATATCGGCAGCATAGATGAGATCCATACGCAACAACGTACTGCCGCAGCATCCTCAAACGACCCTAACAAAAACAAAAAAGAAGACCGTATGAACACCACCCTACGCACGCTCGTCACTGCCCTGGCCCTCAGCCTGCCGCTCTATGTCAGCGCTGACTCTGCCAGCATCAACTACCGCCACCAGTTCACCGAGGAAGACAGCGCCCACGCTGATCGAATCAAGCTCAATTACCGCCTGGACAGTGGCCTGGGTTTTGAAGCGGAAATGAAATACCGCACCGCCGGGGACCGCGAAGACGTCGCCTATGACAACCTGGTCAACAACGGTCACGAGTTCACCGTCAGCTACAACTACAAGCTCAGCCCGCAGTCGACGTTGACCCCGGCATTCCAGATGGACAGCTCGAAGGACTCGACCACCTACAAGCTCGGCCTCAAGTACAACTACAAGATCAACGATGCTTTCTACGCGGCGACGCGCTACCGGCTGGATACCAAAAAACTCGATCGCGACCAGGTCGACGAAGACCTGCCCGACCACATCAAGGATGACCAGACCACCCACCGCTTTGAGGGCTGGCTCGGCTATACGCCGGCGAGCAAATGGGCGTACGAATACCAGTTCATCTATTTCAAGACGGACTACATTCGCTACGACAACAAGAAGAACGACTACGAACAGAACCTGATCGTCAAATACAAACTGACCAAGGAATGGGCACCGTTCATGGAGATCGGCGACGTGAAGGTCAACGCCACCTCTGAAGACCGCCAGGCACGCTGGCGCCTGGGTGTGCAGTACAACTTCATGTAATGCCCCGCGCCACTTGCCTTGCTTGTGCGCATCGCTCGCCAGGCAAGTGGCACGCAGTCAACCAGCAGTAAAGCGCCACGAGCAGCCTGCCTCCGTTGGGCCGGGCTGCCGGCTCAGGGCCGCGCGGTTACTACGGCCGGGCCGTGCGACAACTGCGCGGCAGCCGCTTCGTAGGCACGGCGCATACGCTCGCGGCTGTTGGACAGGTGCAGGCGCATCGCGGCACGAGCGGCGTCGGCATCGCGCCGCAGGATGGCTTTGTAGATATCCTCATGCTCACGACTCAAGCGCTCCAGGTAGGGCTCCTTGTTGTCGTTGGCCAAGCGTTTGGAGTGCAGGCGCGTACGCGGCAGGATGTTGACCCCCAGATGCAGCATGATATCGGTGAAGTAGCGATTGCCGGTGGCCAGCGCGATCTGCTGGTGAAACTGGAAGTCCGCCGATACCGCATAATCGGCACTCACCGCTCGCGAGTTAAGCGCATCCAACGAGTCGCGCATCACCCGCAACTGCTCATCGGTACGCCCCACACACGCCAGCCCCGCCGCCTCCACTTCCAGACTGATGCGCAACTCAAGCACCGCCAGCACATCCTGCAAGGTCACGATGGTCTCTGGGTCGATCCGGAACCCACTGGGGCTGGGCACATCCTTCACAAACGTGCCGACGCCATGCCGGGTTTCGACCAGGCCCGCAGCTTGAAGACGCGAGATGGCCTCACGCACCACGGTGCGGCTCACGCCGTGCTCGGCCATCACTTGCGATTCGGTCGGCAGCTTTGTGCCACGCGCCAGCTCACCGGCGCAGATGCGTCGGGAAAGTTCGGTGACCAGCTCTTCGGCCAGGCTTCGGTGTCGGCGGCGAACCGTGGGCTGGACGTTCGGGTTGTCCATCAAGAACACAAGTCTCGGTTTACGAAGGAAGGCGCATCATAGCGCATTGGTTGTACGACAACGTAGACGCGCGTGATGGACACCCCGGTTACTTGCTCTCTTGAGCCTTGCCCTCCTGCATTTGCACCGACGATTTGCTGCCATCGGTGTTGTTCTTGGTGGTGTTATCGGCGCTGTCGAAACAGCCCTGAAGCATCAACATGCTGCACATTACCAGGCAGAATCTGTTCATGACGGGTCACCTGCTGACGGGTTTTATGAACGAGCCAAGCAGTGGCTCAGCCCCTTGATTTATCAGGCCGCCCGACCGACCCATACGTTCAACAAAACCGCTCAGGGCCTGACAAGTGGTTGCGGCGGGCAACGCAAAACCGGTGGCAAGCCGTATTACCCATTAAAAAAAGCTGCCCTTTGGCACCGATAACATCGTTTCTCGGGCGCACAGCCAGTCCCTATATTGAGCCGCACTATCCAGTGAACGAACCAACGTTCACGCCTCTTCAGTGCGAGTAGTCTCAATGAACAAAAAACCTGACAGCGCAGGGCTTGATAATGCGGGCGCCGGGACCCGAGCGGTCTGGGGTGGAGAGCAAGTCAGGCACCCCTACAACGCCACCCAAACCCCCATCGTGGTCAGCGCGGCTTACGGTTACGACGATATCGACGTCTGGTATGACGTGGCGCTGGGCAAGGCTCCAGGCTTCATCTATAGCCGAATGAGCAACCCGACGGTCGAAACCCTCGAAGCCAAAATCAGCGAGCTGGAAATGGCCGAGTCCGCCGTCGCGTTCAGCAGCGGCATGGCGGCCATCAGCAGCGTGCTTTACACCTTCCTGGCCCACGGCGATCGCGTGGTGTCCACCAAGGACAGTTATGGCGGCACCAACAAGATTTTCGAAGAATTCCTGCCGCGCATGGGCGTGGAGGTCACCTTGTGCGAAACGTTCGACCACGAGGCCATCGAACGCGAAATCGCCCGAGGCTGTCAGGTGCTGTACCTGGAAACGCCGACCAACCCGACCCTCAAAATCCTCGATATCCAGCGCCTGGTGGCAGCGGCCAAGCGCGTCGGCGCCCTGGTGGTGGCCGACAACACGTTCGCCACACCGCTGAATCAGAACCCGCTGGCGCTGGGGGTGGATGTGGTCATCCACAGCGCGACCAAATTCCTCAGTGGCCACGGCGACGTATTGGGCGGCCTGGTCTGCGGCGCTCAAGCGCTGATGAGCAAGGTTCGGCATTACCGCGAAATCAATGGCGCGACGCTCGACCCGTTCTCGGCCTACATGATCATCCGCGGCATGAAAACCCTGGTGCTGCGCATGCGCCAACAACAACGCAGCGCCCATGCCCTGGCGGAGTTTCTGTGCACTGAACCCTTGGTCGCGTCCGTCAATTACCCCGGCTTGCCCAGCCACCCGAACCACGCAGTGGCCTGCGCGCAAATGGGCGGTTTTGGCGCCATCGTCAGTTTTGTGCTGATTGGCGGCATGGACACGGTCAAGGTGCTGCTGCCGCGCCTGCGATTTGCTCACTGCGCCGGCAACCTCGGTGCGGTCGAAACCATCTACGGCCCGGCCCGCACCACCAGCCACGTGGAAAACACGCTTGAAGAACGCCTGGCGCTGGGTATTTCCGAAGGGCTGGTGCGTGTTTCGGTGGGGATCGAGGACACCGACGACTTGCTCGACGACCTGAAACAGGCGTTCGCGTTTGTGCGCTGCCTGCGCGAGGAAACAAGCCACCAGCCTGCCTGAACGCAAGTCTCAAACCCCACGACAGGGCCGTCTGTGGGGCGTTTCATGAAGAGGAATAATAATAAAACCAAGTGGCGAGGTTCCGACCTGCCCTAACAACTTTCATGAGAACAACCATGTCCATAAAAGAACAAAAACTCAACGCGCGCGCCGGTTTCAAACAGGAAATGCAGACCCGCCACATTGTCATGCTGGCCCTGGGCGGCGTGATCGGCACCGGGCTGTTCCTGACGTCCGGCTATACCGTCAACCAGGCCGGCCCCTTAGGGGCGGTCATCGCCTACATCATCGGCGCACTGATGGTCTACATGGTCATGATGTGCCTGGGTGAGCTGGCGGTGCAGATGCCTGAAACCGGCTCGTTCAGCACTTACGCCACGCGCTTTCTCGGCCCCGGCACCGGCTACACCGTGGCCTGGCTGTACTGGCTGACATGGACCGTGGCCATTGGTTCGGAGTTCACCGCTGCCGGTATCTTGATGACACGCTGGTTTCCGGACACGCCCGTATGGATCTGGAGTGCGCTGTTCGCCGGCACGGTGTTCCTTACCAACGTGGTCTCGGTCCGTCTGTTTGCCGAGACCGAATTCTGGTTGTCGCTCATCAAAGTGGTGACGGTGGTGGTGTTCCTGGCCATCGGCGGCGGGGCCATTCTCGGGCTGCTGAATATCGACCAGGCGCACAGCATCGGCTTGGCTAACTTTACTCGCGAAGGCTTGTTCCCCACCGGTTTCATGTCGATCGCGATGACCTTGCTGGCGGTCTCGTTCGCCTTCTCGGGCACCGAGTTGATCGGCATCGCCGCCGGCGAAACCAAAGACCCTCAACGCAATGTGCCGCGAGCCATTCGCACCACCGTGCTGCGCCTGGCGGTCTTTTTTGTCGGCACCATCTTTGTGCTGGCCACCCTGCTGCCACGCGAACAGGCCGGTTTGGTGGAAAGCCCCTTCGTAACGGTGTTCACCTACATCGGTATCCCCTACTCGGCCGACATCATGAACTTTGTGATCATTACCGCGCTGTTGTCGGCGGCCAACTCCGGGCTTTACGCCGCCTCACGGATGCTCTGGACCTTGAGCGACCAGGGTCACCTGCCCAAGCAGTTCTCGCAGCTGACCCGCATGGGTACGCCGTTGAATGCCATTATCCTGAGCATGATCGGCGGCGGCGCGTCCCTGCTCAGCAGTGTGTTCGCCGCCGACACCGTTTACCTGGCACTGGTATCGATTTCCGGGCTGGCGGTGGTGGTGGTGTGGATGAGCATCGCCGCCAGCCAAATTGCCTTTCGCCGGCACTATGTGGCCAACGGCGGCGATGTGCGCGCGCTGAAGTTCCGCGTCCGGGGTTACCCGTGGGTGCCGCTGGGCGCGCTGGCCTGCTGCAGCCTGGCCTGTGTGGGGATCGCTTTTGACCCGGAACAGCGGGTCGCGCTGTACTTTGGCGTGCCCTTCATCGCCTGGTGCTACTTCGTGTATTACATTACCCGCAACAGCCGCGAGCGACGCTTGTCGCTCGCCTCCACAGTGCAACCGTCCGATGCGTTCTAGGCTCGTTCGACGCCGTGGGTCAGCGTGCTCAGTGCAGCGTCAATGAGGTCCAGACCATGAAGCAAAAGCCGCTCCCCCCCTTGAACTGGCTGCGGGCCTTCGAGGTGTCCGCCCGCTGCTTGAACTTCACCCACGCCGCCGACGAACTGTGCTTGACCCAGGGCGCGGTCAGCCAACAGATCCGCCAACTGGAAAGCCATCTGGGGGTGGCGCTGTTCAAACGCCTGCCTCGCGGGCTGGGCCTGACCGAAGAAGGCCAGGCTTATCTGCCGGTGGTGCAGGATGCGATCACGCGATTGGCGGTGGGTACCAGCGAGATTTTTGGTCAGCACAAACGCCGCCCCATCAAGGTGCGCGGCAGCCTGGCGTTTTTCGTGCACTGGTTGGCGCCCAAGCTGGTGGACTTCCGTCAGTTGCACCCGCACGTCGATATCCGCTACATCAGTAATATCTGGGTCAAGGAACTCGATGGCGAAGACGATATGGAGATTCGCTGGGGCCATGGCCAATGGCCCGGCCTGGTGTCCCAGCGCCTGACCTGGGATACCCTGTTTCCGGTCTGCTCGCCGGCCCTGATGACGCGCTCGCCCCTCAAGGCGGCAAGCGACGTGGCCCAGCACACGCTATTGCATGTGCTGGGGTACGAAGAGGGTTGGGGCTACTGGCTGAAGATGGTCGGCGCCGACGCGGTCGACTCATCGCGCGGCCTGCAGTTCGATACGCTGATCTCGACATTGCGTATGGCGGAATTAGGGCAAGGCATTGCATTGGCCCGCTCTTCAATGGTCGACGAAATGCTCCACGACGGGCGCCTGGTTGAACCCTTCGACCAGCGCATCGAAGCCAGCGAATCGTTTTACCTGGTACGCGGTTCCGGCGCCGACGAGCATCCCGACGCCGTGATGTTTTCCACCTGGCTGGTCGAGCAGGCACACCGTTATAAATAAGTGGCCGGAGCCAAACCATGCGCTACGTGAGTACCCGAAACACGGCCGTGCAGGCCGACTTCGAACAGGTTGTATTATCCGGCATCGCCGATGACGGCGGGTTATTCGTCCCTTTGGCGCTGCCGTTGTTCGCGCCCCAGGACATCGCTAACTGGTCAACCCTGCCCTACGCCGAACTGGCGTATCGGATCATCCGACCGTTTGTGGGGGCGGCGATTGCTGAAACAGACCTCAAGCGCCTGCTCAACGCAGCCAGCAGTCGGTTCCAGCACCGTGCCGTAGCGCCGTTGCATCAGGTCGACCGCAATGAATGGGTGCTGGAGCTGTTCCACGGCCCTACCTGTTCCTCGAAGGATTTTGCCGCGCAACTGCAGGCGCAGTTGGTGCAGCATTTTCTGCAGCAGCGGGGTCGACGCGCAGTGCTGCTCGGCGCCACCAATGGCGACACCGGCCTGGCCGCCATCGAAGCGTTCAAACACAGTGCCGAGGCCCACGTGGTGGCGCTCTATCCCGAGCGCGGCGTGCCCCCGCATCAGTTGCAGGCGCTGTTGGCGGTGGCGCAGCCCAATGTGCATCTGTTCGCTGTCGACGGTAGCTTCGATGAGTGCCAGGGCATTGTGAGCGGGTTGTTCAAACAGTGGCCGTGCGCGCCGTACGCGGCGATCAGCTTCAACTCCAGCAACTGGGTCAACGTGCTGGCACAACTGGTGGTGTATTTCCACGCGGTCCTGCAACTGGGCGGCGGCCAGCGGCCGATCGGCTTCAGCGTGCCGGCGGCGAGTTTCGCTGAAGTCTATGCCGGCTATATCGCCCAGAAGATGGGCTTGCCCATCACCCAACTGATCGTCGCCACCAATACCAACGACGCCCTGCATCAGTTGTTTTTGAAGAACCATTATTCCAGGCTGCGCGCCAACAAGACCTTGTCACCGGCCATGGACCTCTCGACCTTCTCCAACCTGGAGCGTTTTCTCTGGGAGGTATACGAACACGACGCCGACGCGGTGCGCGCGTTGATGGACGGGCTGGAGTCCAGCGGCGAAATGACCATCGCCAATGACTGCTGGCTGCGGGCGCGAGTGATCATTGACTCCTATGCGGTCAGCGATGAGGAAACCCTGAACGAAATAATCGCGCTGCACCGTGACACCGGCTACATTGTCGACCCCCACACCGCCACCGGCGTGATTGCCGCCCGCCTGTACCGGCGCAGCCTGGTGGCGCCCATGGTCACGCTGGGGGAAATCTCGCCGGTCAAATCGGCGGCGCTGCTCGACGAACTGGGGATCAGTGTGCCGCGCCCGGCGTGCCGCAGCGCGCAGCACAACGGCCCGGCGCATCAGCGGATCAGGCCCGACAATATCGCCCTGCTCCTTCAACAGCTCGACGCGCTGTGAGGGCGCCGTCACTGGAGGCTCAATGAAGCGCATTCTGGACCCTCTCGATGAACGCATCATCGCCGAGCTTAGGCTCAACGCCCGGGCCGCCCACGCGGAGCTGGCGGCCAAGGTCAACCTGTCGCGCAACGCTGTGCGCCAGCGTATCGAACGTTTGGAACGTGACGGCGCCATCCTGGGCTATACGGTGCTCACCGGCGACGGGCGACAAGCCGCCGCGCAGATCAATGCGGTGATCTTCGTCTATCGCTATGACCGTATGCGCGGCGAGGATGTATTGCAGGCACTGCGCGCAATACCCGAAGTCATCCAGTGCGACGTGATGAGCGGTGAGTTCGACCTGATGCTGCGCGTCGGCGCAACGAGCCCGCAGCGGGTGCACCAGGTGTGGACCCAGATCTCGGCGCTGGCGGGCGTGGAAAACACCGTGACGTCCTTCGTCTTATCGTCTGTGGTCTGAGCCGTCGCTGCGATAAAAAAGCCAACCTGCGTTGGCTTTTTTTATGCCCGGCGTATGCGCCGCTCCTTGGTCAAAACGCCCATAAAATAGAGCAAATCGGCATATTTCACTGCCCTGGTAGCGCCCTTAACCTAGAGCACAACCACTCCTCACCCAGATCAGGGGCAATAAAAAAATGACTGAATACAAACTGGCGCTGGTCGGCTTCGGCGGTGTCAACCGGGCCTTGGCGCAACTGATTGCCGAGCGTAATGAGCGCTGGAAAACCGAGTTGGGTTTCAGCCTGACAATCGTCGGCGTTACCGACTTGTTCCAAGGCTCGGTGATCAACCGACAAGGGCTGGATGCCGCCGCATTGGCCGCGCTGCCCGTGGTCGAAGGCGCGTTGGCGCAATTGCCGGGCGGCGACGCGACGGCAAGCAATGAAGCCGTGATCAAAGACTGCGGCGCCGACATGATTGCCGAAGCCACGTTCACCAACCCGGTGGATGGTGAGCCGGCAACTTCGTTCTGTCGTTGGGCGCTGGAAAACGGCAAACATGTGGTCACCACCAACAAAGGGCCGATTGCCCTGCACGGTGCCGCGTTGAAGGCTCTGGCCCAGCGCAACCAGGTGGGCTTTGAATACGAAGGGTCGGTGATGAGTGGCACGCCGGTCATCCGCCTGGCCAGGCAGTTGCTGGCCGGCAGTACCATCAGCGGTTTCGAGGGCATTCTCAACGGCACCTCCAACTTCGTGCTCACCCGCATGGAGAGCGGCCTGGGTTTCAGCGAGGCGGTCAAACAGGCGCAGACGTTGGGGTATGCCGAAGCCGACCCGACGGCGGATGTCGAAGGCCATGACGTACGCCTCAAGGTGGTGATCCTGGCCAACGAACTGCTCGATGCAAAAATCAATGTCAACGATGTGCGCTGCAACGGTATCAGCGCCCTCACCCTCGGCGACATCGAGCAGGCTCGCCAGAACAATGCCCGCTGGAAACTGATCGGCGCCGCCACACGCAATGCCGACGGCTCGGTCAGCGCCAGCGTCGAGCCGCGCCTGTTGAGCAACGATCATCCGTTGGCCAGCATCGGCGGCGCCACCAATGCGGTGTCGTTCACCACCGACCTGATCGGCACGGTGACGGTTTCGGGGCCTGGCGCCGGGCGCACGGAAACCGCGTTCGCGCTGCTGTCGGACATCATCAGCCTCCATCAATGCGCCACACAGCACCGGAAAACATGCCCATGAACGTCTCGAATCTGGCCCGCACTGTCGTGGCACCGCAGATCCAGGTCTTCAACCCTTTTGACGGTACGCCGGTCGGTGCCGTCGCGGACGTGTGTGCGTCGCAGGTTGCGCACCTGTTGGAACAGGCTCGCCACGGCGTTCGCGCTTGCGCTGCGTTGCCGCGTTACCGCAGGGCGCAGATCCTCGAACAGACCGCCTTGCACGTTGAACGCGACGCCCGGGCGTTCGCCCGGCTGATCGTCGACGAAGCCGGCAAGACCCTCAAGCAGGCCGAAAAGGAGGTCAAGCGGTGTATCAACACCCTCAAGTTGTCTGCCGAAGAAGCCAAGCGCAATGCCGGAGAAGTGATTCCATTCGATGCGTACGAAGGCTCGGAGTCGCGTCAGGGCTGGTTCACCCGTGAACCCCTGGGGTTGATTGTCGCGATCACGCCCTACAACGACCCATTGAACCTGGTGGCCCATAAACTCGGGCCGGCCATCGCCGGTGGCAACGCGGTGATTCTCAAACCGTCCGAACTGGCGCCGTTGTCGGCGATAAAACTGGTGGCGTACCTGGTCGAGGCCGGGCTGCCCGAATCGGTGGTCACGGTTGCCACCGGCGGTGCCGAGCTGGGCAAGGCCCTGGTGGCGGCGCGGGAAGTTCGCATGATTTCGTTTACCGGCGGCTTTGCCACCGGCGAGCAGATTTCCCGCACCGCGGGCTTGAAGAAACTGGCGATGGACCTGGGCGGCAACGCCCCGGTGATCGTCATGGCGGACTGCGACCTTGAGGCCACCGTGGCGAGTTGCGTATCGGGCGCGTTCTGGGCGGCGGGGCAAAACTGCATCGGCACCCAGCGGCTATTGGTGCATGCGTCGATCTATGCGGCGTTCCGGGCACGATTCGTCAGCCAGACCGAGGCATTGACGGTCGGGAACCCCCTGCTTGCCACCACCGATATCGGCCCGATGATCACCCAACAAGCGGCACAGAATGCCGAGCGCGTGGTGGCCGACGCACTGGCCCAGGGCGCCACGTTGCTTTGCGGGCATCGGCGCCAGGGCGCCTGCTACGCCGCCACGGTGCTGGAAAACGTCGATCACGCCAGCCGCCTCTGGCGCAACGAGGTCTTCGCGCCGGTGGTGGTGTTGCAGCCGTTTGAATCGTTCGAGGAAGCCATCGCACTGGCCAACGAACCCGACTACAGCCTGCACGCCGGGATCTTCACCCGCGATCTGGCCACGGCGATGACCGCTGCTCGCCGGATCGAAGCCGGCGGCGTGATGATCAATGATTCCTCCGACTATCGCTTCGATGCGATGCCGTTTGGCGGTTCCAAATACGGCAGCCTGGGCCGTGAGGGGGTGCGCTTCGCCTATGAGGAAATGACGCAACCCAAGGTGGTGTGTTTGAACACGCTGGGTTGAGCGATGCAAATCAGGTAGTTGTGCATTGGGCCGGTCCAGCCAACCGCCCAATGCGTTTTTCCGCTGATCAAGCCGCTTGCGCAGTCAAAGGCGAAAGCCGATCAGCACCTCAATCGCGGCGCAAAAGCGTATTCGGCGCCACCCCAAAGGCTTTGCGAAACGCATGGCTGAAATGAGAGAAGTCAGAAAACCCGAAGTCCAGCGCCGCCTGGGACACACTGCGCACCTGACCGCGTTCAATCGCTTCACGGCTGGCGTTCAGGCGCTCTTTCCAGATTTCCGCCACAGGGGTTTTCTGGTACCGGGCAAAGGCGCGCGTGACGGTACGGGTGGACACATTGTGCGCCTGGGCGATGATTTCGATCGACAGGTCCGGCTCGGTCAGATGCCGTTGGATGTACTTCATGATGCGCCCGTACAGGTCCAGTTCCTGGTGGGTGGTGTTCAGGTCCTGGAGTTCCAGGCTGAGCACCAGCAGGTCAAGCAAGGCCGTCGAATAACGCGTGGCGATGTGCTCATCCTGCAACGACGCCGGCGTATTCGCAGCCTGACGCAGCATTTCACGCAAGGGAATGACGCCAGGGCGGCGGTCATCGAGGACCATTGCGGTGTACTCCGCAATGCGCGGCAGACGCTCGGTGAGCAAGGCTCGCGGAATCCGCACCAAGTGGTTTTCGGTACCACCGAAGCTGAATCGAAACGCCTGGGTTGCGTCATAAAGAAACAAATTGCCCGCGGCCAGGTTGGCTTTTCTTGAGCCTTGTTCAATTTGACCATGGCCATTTCGAGCGAAACCCAACCACAGATCCTCCGCCGGACCGCTGCGCAGGTGCCGCTCGGAGCGCTCCCAATAATGCAGTGGCGAGGACAGTGAACACAGGTCCAGATCGCCGACGGTAGTGACCGCCAGCGCGCCATCGAAACTGCTCTGGGACAAGGGTTTGCTATCGGCCGCCAGGCAATGGCGACAGACCACTTCTTTCCAGTAATCAAAGCGACGTGGTGCAGGAACGGCAAGGGTCGAATACTGGGTGCTTGGGTTCATGGCACGGACCTCGGTACAGCGATGTCGTAACAGCGCGAGAAGGTGTAACTGACCTGTCACTGTTAGCAATTAATAGGCCAAGCACATTTTCATCGGCCCCAGGCGCCCAACCTGGTTATCCGCGCGCCGGGGCGGCAAAGGTTGCCTTCGCCCTGCTCACTTAAAGGTCGCCGTGCACCAACGACGATCATCGGCGGGCCGGCAGTTCCAGCGTGTCTTTTCCAACCAAACGGTTGTCTTGACGAACCAAGCGGCCCCTCGCCGTCCCGCCTAATTTCCTCCTCACAGCAGCTCATACCCCCGCTGATGAGGCACGCCATGCATCGACCCTACGCACAACGCCTGTCTGATGCCTCCTGGCTTCTACAGGTGCGCGACCTGGTACCTGAAGAGTCGGCTTGTTGGTTGATCGAATGGGGGGCCATGAAGTTGCTGCATCGAGCGGCTACCGCCGCAGCGCTGACGCCCACCCGTAGGCCTGAACGAAAATAACGAGGAGCTCACCATGGAATCTGCAATCGACACCCATCTCAAATGCCCGCGCACCCTGTCCCGCCGGGTGCCCGACGAGTATCAACCGCCCTTCCCGATGTGGGTCGCCCGCGCTGACGAACAGCTGGAACAGGTGGTGATGGCTTACCTCGGCGTGCAATATCGCGGCGAGGCCCAGCGCGAGGCCGCACTGCAAGCCATGCGTCACATCGTCGGCAGTTTCAGCCTGGCCGATGGCCCGCAGACCCATGATCTGACCCACCACACCGACAGCAGCGGCTTCGACAATCTGATTGTCGTGGGCTACTGGAAAGACCCCGGCGCCCACTGTCGCTGGCTGCGCTCGGCGCCGGTGAACGACTGGTGGGCTTCGCAGGACCGCCTCAGCGACGGCCTGGGTTATTTCCGTGAAATCAGCGCGCCGCGTGCCGAGCAATTCGAGACGCTGTACGCCTTCCAGGACAACCTGCCCGGTGTCGGCGCGGTCATGGACACGACCAGTGGCGAAATCGAGGAACACGGTTACTGGGGCTCGATGCGCGACCGCTTCCCCATCTCCCAGACAGACTGGATGAAGCCTACGACCGAACTGCAAGTGATCGCGGGTGACCCGGCCAAGGGTGGGCGTGTCGTGGTCATGGGGCATGACAACCTAACGCTGATTCGTTCAGGCCAGGACTGGGCGGATGCCGAGGCGGACGAACGCTCGCTGTACCTCGACGAAATCCTGCCGACCCTGCAGGACGGCATGGACTTCCTGCGTGACAACGGCCAACCCCTGGGCTGCTACAGCAACCGGTTCGTGCGCAATATCGACCTGGACGGCAACTTTCTCGATGTCAGCTACAACATCGGCCACTGGCGTTCGGTGGAGAAACTCGAACGCTGGGCCGAGTCGCACCCTACCCACTTGCGCATTTTCGTGACGTTCTTCCGTGTGGCCGCCGGTTTGAAAAAGCTACGGCTGTACCACGAAGTGTCGGTGTCGGACGCCAAGAGTCAGCTTTTCGAATACATCAACTGCCATCCGCACACCGGGATGCTGCGGGACGCACAAGCGGCAACCGCCTGAGCATTCGCACGCTGAACGCCCATTTTCGCTGGCTTGCCACCTTACCGGGTGGCACGGCATCCCTTTGCGAGGAACACACCATGAACAAGATCCGCTTGCTGACACTTACCACGGTATTGCCGATGCTCCAGGCTCAGGCCGTTGAGGTCGCCCCTGGCGACTATGAGCAATACCCCGTGGGCGCGACCATCGGTGCGATCTATTACCAGCACGCCACCACCGACTCGGCCTACGCCAACGGCCATAAGGCAAGCTCGGATTTCAGGCTGAATTCTGACGTCGGCATCCTGCGTCTGCTGCATGTGTATGCGTTGAGCGACACCGTCACTATCGACCCACAGTTCCTGCTGCCCTTTGGGCACGTCTCCAGCGACGGTGACGCCTCGGCCCTGGGCAGTACGCGCGGGATTGGCGACTTGATCCTGACGGCGCCGCTGAAGTGGCGGTTCAACGCTGCTCGCGACACCCTCAGTATCGCCCCCTATGTATATGTGCCCACGGGCACCTACGACAAAGATGACGCGCTCAACATCGGTGAGAACCGCTGGAAATTCGAACTGCAGAGCGCCTACGTCAAGCACTTCACGGAACACTGGGCGATGGACATGGTGGGCGGCGCGACCTGGTATGGCGATAACACCGACTACGGCGCCAATGCCGACCGGCTAAAGCAGGACGTGTCCTACGCAGCACAGGTGATGGGGCGCTATATGCCCGATGCCACCACCGCGTTCGGGATCGGCTTCGGACGGACCTGGGGCGGTGAGACCAACATCGAGCACGTCAACCAAGATAACGAACTGGGAACCACCAACGTGCGCCTGACGGCCACCAAGTTCGTCACGCCCCAGGACCAGATCCAGCTGCAATTGGGCAAGGACCTGTCGGTGGACAACGGGGCCAGGGAGGACTTCCGGATGAACCTGCGCTACGCGCGCGTGTTTTAAGGCGCTCCCGAAGACAGCGGCCGACCGCCCCTCGCGCTCAGCGCCGGGGGGTGTCCGGCCCAGCCAAGTCGCTGTCCGTTTCAACCAAGCCTCTGCCCGCAGGCGCGGATTATCTTGAGCGCCAGGCCACTTACGATAAGGACTGCCCTCCATGGCAATCGTTCGCCCCACCCTTGAGCAGCTACTGGACATGACGAGCCGCCTGCATATGCGGCTCAGCCCCGAGCAAGCCAGTGAATACCTGACCCTTATGCAGGCGAGTTTCGACGCCTATGACCTGATTGACGCACTGCCCGACTTCGTCCCGCCGACGCGGTATGAACGCACTGCGGGCTATCGCCCCTCGGCGGCGCACAACCCGCTCAACGCCTGGTATTACCGCACCGAAGTCAACGGTGCCCGCGAAGGCAAGCTGGCGGGCAAGACGGTTGCGCTCAAGGACAATATCTCGCTGGCCGGCGTTCCGATGATGAACGGCGCCAAGCCGCTGGAGGGCTTTGTGCCCGCGTTCGATGCCACCGTTGTCACCCGCCTGCTGGATGCGGGCGCAACCATCCTCGGCAAAGCCACCTGCGAGCATTACTGCCTGTCCGGCGGCAGTCACACCTCCGACCCGGCGCCGGTGCATAACCCCTACCGTCACGGTTTTGCCTCGGGTGGCTCGTCCTCCGGCAGCGCGGCGCTGGTTGCCGCGGGCGAGGTCGACCTGGCGGTGGGCGGAGATCAAGGCGGCTCTATCCGGATTCCTTCCGCATTCTGCGGCACCTACGGGATGAAACCGACCCACGGCCTGGTGCCTTACACCGGCATCATGGCCATTGAAGCAACCATCGACCATGCCGGCCCCATCACTGCCACCGTGCGCGACAACGCGTTGATGCTGGAGGTCATGGCCGGCGCCGACGGCCTCGACCCGCGCCAGGCCGCGCCGCAGGTCGACACGTACAGCGCTTACCTGGACCGTGGTGTGAAAGGGCTCAGGATCGGCGTTTTGCGCGAAGGCTTTGAACTGGCCAACCAGGACCCGCGCGTCGCCGCCTCGGTGCGCAATGCCATTGCCCAGTTTGAGCGGTTGGGCGCGCAGGTGGAGGACGTGTCGGTTGCCGAACATGCGATTGCCGGCGCCCTGTGGCACCCGATCGGCTGTGAAGGTCTGACCATGCAGATGATGCACGGCAATGGCGCCGGTTTTAACTGGAAAGGGCTGTACGACCTTGCGTTACTGGACAAACAAGCCGGATGGCGCGAACAGGCGGATGACCTGTCCGCGTCCCTGAAGCTGTGCATGTTCGTCGGCCAATACGGGGTCGAGCGCTACAACGGGCGTTACTACGCCAAGGCGCAAAACCTCAGGCGGCTGGCACGGGCCGGTTATGACGCGGCCTTGGCACGCTATGACCTGCTGGTGATGCCGACCGTGCCGATCATTGCCCAGCCCCACCCGGAGCCGGGTTGCTCGATCACCGATTACGTGGCGCGCGCTCTGGAAATGATCGGCAACGCCTCTGCCCAGGACATCACCGGCCATCCGGCCATGTCGATTCCCTGTGGCCTGGTGGAGGGGTTACCGGTCGGGCTCATGCTTGTGGGCAAGCACTATGCCGAAGGCACGATTTACCAGGCTGCCGCCGCGTTCGAAGCGGCTGTCGACTGGAAAAACGCCTGACCGGTTCGTCCCATGCAGCGCAAAAAAAATAAAGCCGCCAGGCGCTGCTTCGAAGTTCAACGATGAGGAATCCACTGATGACCAGCCAACACACCCCCTCTACGCCCGGCGAACGCGCACAGGCGCTATTGCAGGTGCTCAAGCAAAAGGACCTGATCCCCGAGGGCTACATCGAACACATGACGCAACTGATGGCGCACGAATGGAGCCCGCAAAATGGCGCCCGCGTGGTCGCCAAGGCCTGGGTCGACCCGCAGTTTCGTGCACTGTTGCTCAAGGACAGCACCGCCGCGTGCGCCCAGTTCGGCTACACCGGCCCGCAGGGCGAGTACATCGTCGCGCTGGAGGACACGCCCGGGGTCAAGAACGTGATTGTCTGCAGCCTGTGCTCGTGCACCAACTGGCCTGTCCTGGGCCTGCCGCCTGAGTGGTACAAGGGCTTTGAGTTCCGTGCGCGCCTGGTCCGGGAAGGCCGCACCGTGCTGCGCGAACTGGGGACGCAGCTGCCGGGTGACGTGGTGGTCAAGGTCTGGGACACCAGCGCCGAAACCCGTTACCTGGTGCTGCCGGTCAGGCCTGAAGGCTCCGAGCACATGACGCAAGAGCAGCTGCAGAACCTGGTGACCAAAGACGTGCTGATTGGTGTCGCCCTGCCCCGCGTTGGCTGAACAAACCACGCATCACCGTTCAATTCCCGGAGTTTTCATTATGGATGGCTTTCACGATCTCGGCGGTTTCCAAGGCTTTGGCAAAGTCCCCCACACCATCAACAGCCTGAGCTACCAACCGGTATTCAAGCAGGACTGGGAACACCTGGCCTACAGCTTGATGTTCATCGGTGCCGATCACTTGAAGAAGTTCAGCGTGGACGAAGTGCGTCATGCCGTCGAACGCCTGGACGTTCGCCAGCATGTCGGCACCCAGTACTACGAACGCTATGTCATCGCCACCGCCACCTTGCTGGTTGAAACCGGCGTGATCACCCAGGCCGAGCTTGATCAGGCCTTGGGCTCGCACTTCAAGCTGGCAAACCCCGCACACGCCAACGGGCGCCCGGCGATCACCGGCCGCGCGCCCTTCGAGGTGGGCGACCGGGTGGTGGTGCGAGACGAGTACGTGGCCGGGCATGTGCGCATGCCGGCCTACGTGCGCGGCAAGCACGGTGTGGTACTGCACCGCACCTCACAGACGTGGCCGTTCCCGGACGCGATTGGCCATGGCGATACGAGCGCGGCGCATCAGCCGACCTACCATGTCGAGTTTCGCGTGAAAGACCTGTGGGGCGATGCGGCCGATGAGGGGTTCGTGGTGGTCGACCTGTTCGAAAGCTATCTGGACCACGCCGACCGCCCGGTGAGCGCATGATGGACGGCGCCCTGACAGGCCGACTGCCGGTGACGGTGCTTTCCGGCTTCCTCGGCGCCGGCAAGACCACCCTGCTCAACCATATCCTGCGCAACCGTGAAGGCCTGCGCGTGGCGGTCATCGTCAATGACATGAGCGACGTCAACATCGACGCCGCCGAGGTGCAGCGCGACGTGTCGCTGCACCGTGGTCGCGATGAGTTGATCGAGATGAGCAACGGTTGTATCTGCTGCACACTGCGCGCCGATCTGCTGGAGCAGATCAGTGCCCTGTCACGCCAGCAGCGTTTCGATTACCTGCTCATTGAGTCCACCGGTATCTCTGAACCGATGCCGGTCGCGGAAACGTTCGCCTTCCTCGACGCGGAAGGCTTCAGCCTCAGCGAACTGGCGCGGCTCGATACCTTGGTGACGGTGGTCGATGGCAGCCGCTTTCAGGCGTTGCTCGAATCACCACACACGGGTGCCCGCGACGACGCACAGGCGCATACGCCGATGCGCCCTCTGGCGGATCTGCTGATCGAACAGGTGGAATACGCCAACGTCATTCTGGTCAACAAGCTCGACCTGCTCGACGAAGCAGGTTACCAGGCCGTGCATGCGATCCTCGCCGGCCTTAACCCCAGCGCGCGGATCGTGCCCATGGCGCACGGCAATACCGAGTTATCCGGCATCCTCGGTACCCACCTGTTTGATTTACCCAGCCTTGCGGCGGCACCGGGCTGGATGAGGCAGATGGAAGCGAGCGACGCAGCAGCCTCCGAGACGCACACCTATGGCGTGACCTCCTGGGTCTACCGCGAACGCGCGCCTTTTCACCCTCAGCGCTTGCTCGACTTTCTCAATCGCCCCTGGAACAACGGACGGCTGTTGCGCAGCAAAGGTTATTTCTGGCTCGCCAGCCGGCACCTGGAAACCGGCCTGCTGGCGCAAAGCGGCAGGCAGTTCCAATGGGACTATGTCGGGCGCTGGTGGAATTTCATCGAGCCGTCGCAATGGCCGCGTGATGCGTATCGGTTGCAGAGTCTGATGGACAAATGGGACAGCGTTGTCGGCGACTGTCGGCAAGAGTTGGTCTTCATCGGCCAGGACCTGGATACCCACGCATTGCAACGCGAACTCGACGCCTGCCTGCTGAGCGCCGAGGAAATCGCCGCCGGCCCGTCGGCCTGGCAAGCCCTGCCGGGGGCGGCGGCCTTTGACAGCCGGGCCTTGTCGGCGCCGACGCCGTCCTTGCCGGCAGATCCCACTTGACCGAGGTAGAGGTGCTCCATGCTTTTTTTCAGCCGAACCACCCGCTGGGTACTGGCACCGCTCGCCGACAGGCTGGACCAGCCTGATCAGGCGAACACGCCGCTGTCGTCGAACCACCCGCTGTTGCGCCGCATCCTGGCCGGCGTCGAGCGGTTGCTGCAAGAGCGGCGCAGCCTCAACGAGCAGACCCGCGCGTTGACGCTGGAGGTGACGCAACTGGACGAACGCCTGACCCGTAGCGACAGCCAGTTGCGGCAGTTGCAAGCGCGCTGGGCATTGATCACCCGCGGGGCGGATGAACTGTTCTGGGAGCTGGACCTGGATGACAGCGCTGCACCTGCGCCGGAGTGTGCGCTGGAGTGGACAGGGTCTACGTCGATCCAGACCCAGGGTATCGATCAGTTGGCGTGCTGGAGCGAACAGCTGCACCCGGCTGACCGGCAAGCGCACCTGGAGACGCTCGGCCGGCACCTGGCCGACCGCAGTGGGCGCACGCCCTTTGCGTTGAGGGCGCGGATGAGGTCCGCAAGCGGCGGTGACTATCGCTGGTGCAGCATCAGCGGTGTTTCGCGGCGCGATGCGCAAGGCTTGCCTGTGGCCATCGGTGGGACCCTGCGTGATGTCCACGAGCAACACCTGCACAACGAGACGCTCGAACTGGCGGCCACTCGTTTCGACATCGCCCGGGAAATGCTCCACGACGGGCTCTGGGACATTGAAGTCGTGGCCGGCGACCCGGCGAACCCGAAAAATACGATTTGGTGGTCTTCGCAAATGCGCCGGCTGCTGGGCTGCAACACGGTCGAGGAGTTCCCCAACACCCTGGAAAGCTGGACCTCGCGCCTGCATCCCGACGATAGCGCACGGGCGATTGCAGCGTTTGTCGCGCACGTCGACGACCGCAGCGGCAAGACGCCGTTCGACGTGGACTATCGCCTTAAACACAAAAATGGCAGTTACCGCTGGTTCCGCGGCCGTGGGCAAACGCGCCGCGCCGCGGACGGTTCGCCGCAGAGGGTGGTAGGCGCCATTACCGATATCCATGCCCACCATGAAGAAAGCGCGATGCGCGAGGCGCAGGCACAGCAACATCGGGTGATGCAGGAAACCCTCAGCAAGTTGACGCAAATCGTCG